>CAZVUC010000001.1:0-56365 GCA_964630405.1 uncultured Syntrophobacterales bacterium
CTGCATGTAGGCCTGGGGATCGGTGCCGTTGAACTGGTTGGCGTACATCTGGATGTCCGCGTAGAACTTCTGGTAGGTGTCCGGGCTCGCCGGGTCGCTGCCGAAGAACACCGACGCGCTGATGTTCTTGAGCTCGGTCTCGACGCCGATCCGCCGCCACATCTGCTTGATCAGCGCCTGGGTGCCCTGGCGCACGGAGTTGGTGGAGGTCTGGTAGAGGATCGAAAGGCGCACCCCGTCCTTGGCGCGGATGCCGTCGGAACCGCGCACCCAGCCGGCTTCGTCCAGCAGCTTGTTGGCGGCGGCGACGTCCTGGGTCTTGCACCAGTCGTTGGCCGTGGAGGCGTAGACCGGCGGCGCCGGCAGGACGTTGCAGGTCACCCGGCCCGCCTGGCCGTAGCCGGCCTCCACCAGGATGTTGCGGTCGATGGCCAGGGACAGCGCGCGCCGCACCGCCGGGTCCGAGAGGAAGGGGTGGGGGTTCTTTCCGTCCCGGTAAGTGGACCGCTTGTCGCCCAGCGACGGGTCGGGATTGGCGAGCTGCACGATCAGCCGCTCCACCAGGGTGCCGAAGGCCGACACCACCTTGCCCTTGCCCGCCTTCTCCATGGCGGCGAGGATCTCGGGCTCCACCTGGAGGTTCCAGGCGTAGTCGAACTCGCCGGTCTCCAGCACCGCCCGGGCCGCCGACACGGCGTCGCCGCCGCCCTTCACCAGGACCGAGGAGAAGGCCGGCTGGTCCGGGTTGCGGTACCGCTCGTTCATCTCGTAGCGCACCACGTCGTTGGGCCGGAACTCCTTCACCTTGAAGGCGCCGGTGCCGATGGGGCCGAAGTTCTGCGCGGTACATTCGGGCGCCTTGGCTCCCAGGCAACCCTCGAACTGCTTCTTCTGGATCACCGGACAGGTGGAGCCCACGAACGGCCCGTAGGGAAACGGCATCGGGACCTCGAAGGAGATCCTTACGGTGTGCTCATCCACCGCCTCCACCGCGGCCACGTTCTCGAACCGGGGGGCGGCATTGCAGCCCCCGTCCGGATGCATGCAGTAGGCCGCCGTGAAGGCAACGTCCGCGGCGGTGAACGGCGTCCCGTCGGACCACGTCACGCCCTTCCGGAGCTTCCAGGTGACGGACTTGAGGTCGGCCGCGACCCCGCCGTTTTCGACGGTGGGGATCTCCGCCGCCAGCGCCGGAACCATGTTGGCGTTGTCGTCGTAGCGCGCCAGCGGCTCGATGACGAAGGCCGCGGCGTGGATGTCCTTGGTTCCCCCGGAGAGGAACGGGTTCAGGACCGACGGCGCCTGCCAGTAGAGCATCCGGAGCTCGCCGTCGGCGCCGCGGTCCGCGGACACCACGGCCACGCAAGCAAAAAGGAACGTCGCCGTCAGGATGGACACTCGCAGTATCGACATCACACGTACCTCCTCTTTGGAACATATAGGCTGTCTTCCGCCGACGAACAACAGGTAAAAAACGCGGACTCTCGACCGCCGCCCGGGGGCTGCGCACCGGTGCGTACGGCATCCTGGCGGTTCGCCGCCGGCTTGCCCGCGGGCGGGTTCCGGGCTAGTATCTACCAACTCGTGCGAACCTTACAACGAGAGGAAAAAGCCATGTCCCAACCACGAATCATCGACGCGGACGGGCACGTGATGGAGCTCGACGACGAGCTTCGCGACTACATCGGCGGGCCCTACGCCGGACTGGAATGGCATCGGTCCTACAGCTTCTGGCCGGGGCTCACCATGGACGGCTACCTTCGCTCGCTGAGGCAGCCCGGCGGCTGGGTCGGCGCCGGCACCGGACCCAACGCCCAGCATTGGCTCGACTTCCTCGACAAGAACGGCATCGAGCTGACCGTGCTGTACCCGACCCAGGGGCTGACCCACGCGGCCATCCGGGACCACGAATGGGCCATCACCATGGCCCGTGCCTACAACGACTGGCTGCACGACCGGTTCATGCGGGTGAGCCCGCGCCTGGTGGGGGTGGCGCTGCTGCCCATCCAGGACATCGACGAGGCGGTCAAGGAACTCCGCCGCAGCGTCGAGGAACTGGGGATGGTGGGCGCGGTGCTTCCTTCCGCCACCCCGGGAGGCAAGCTCTTCAGCGGACCCGAGTTCCACCCGTTGTGGGAGGAGGCGCAGAGGTTGGACGTGCCGGTGTCGCCCCACGGCGGCATGAGCTTTCCGGACCTGGGCATCGACGACACCCGGAACTTCATGGTCGCCCACACTCTGGAGCATCCGTTCGCGCAGTTCCGGCAAATCGTGGCGATGATCTGTGAAGGCGTGTTCGAGCTGTTCCCCAAGCTGCGGTTCGGCGTGCTGGAATGCGGCGCGGGCTGGGTCCCCTACCTGATGGACCGCCTGGACGAGGAGTACGAACGGAAGGGGCAGTACTCGCCCAACTGCAAGCGCAAACCCAGCGAGTACTTCCGGGAAGGCAACATCTACTTCGCCGCCGAGGTGGAGGAGACGCTGCTGCCCGAGACCGCCCGGCTGGTGCCGGAACATACCCTTCTCTGGGCCTCGGACTATCCCCACGAACGGGACCAAAGGGACTTCAGCGAGGACATCCCGCACCTCATGGGCCGCGAGGACATGAGCGACGAGCTGAAGCACAAGATCCTGTTCGAGAACCCCTTGCGGTTCTACCCGCGGCTGCGGGCGCGGCTGGATGCCACCGCGGTGGCGTCGAGGGAGGCGGCCGCTAGCTGAACAGCACCTTGGCCATCTCGGACCGGAACCGGTCGGCCAGCTCGCTGCGCCCCAGGACCTCGAAGATCTGCACCATCGCCTTGCGGGCGCCGTCGTCCTCGAAGCCGCGGTCCTGTTTCAGCACCGCGAGGAACTCGCCGAGGGCGTCCTCGTAGCGCTCCGCCGCCGCCAGCGCCTGGGCCAGCCGGAACCGCACGTCGATGCGGTCCGGGGCCGACTCGAGTTCCCGCCGGAGGGACTCCACGTCGGCGCCGTCGCCTTCGCTCAGCTTGTGACGGGCCATCAGCCGGTCGGCCTCGTTACGTTCCGGCCCGCCGGGAGGGACCCTCTCCAGAAAGGAGATCGCGCGCTCCGCATCCGTATCCAGCAGCCCCCGCCCCAGTCCCAGGAGCGCCCCCGGGTGGTGCGGCGACTCCTCCACCACCTGCCCGTAGATCTCCAAAGCCTTCCCGGCCTCGCCCGCGGACCACAACCGGTCCGCCTCGACGATCAGCTCGTCCTCCCGTGAGGGCACGACCTGGGCGAGCGCCTCGCGGACGGCAGGCTCGGGAAGCGCGCCGGTGAATTCCGTGGCCAGGGCGCCGTCCTTGAAGACCTTGACCGCCGGGATCCCCTGGATGCCGAAGCCGGCCGCCAGTTCCTGGTTCTCGTCCACGTTGACCTTGGCCAGCAGCACCTTGCCGCCGTACTCCTCCGTCACCCGTTCCAGCACCGGCCCCAAGACCCTGCAAGGGCCGCACCAAGGCGCCCAGAAATCCACCACCACGGGGGTTTCCCTGGAGCGCTCCAGCACCCGGGCCTCGAACTCGGACTGGTCGACGTCGAAGACCAGCGGCTCCGTAGCTTCGTCCATCGTTCTACCGCCTGCTCGGGTCGAAATCGGCCCCGTTGAGCGTCACCCGGGTCTCCACCGGCGTCGGCCTCATGACCGTCTGCATGATGTAGCAACCCTGCTCCGAGTTGCGGATCACCGCGGCCACGCGTTCCGGAGGCTCGCCGGACTCCACGTCGAGCTTCGTCTCGACGCCCACGCCCTCCGCCTGCACCGTCTCCCGCAACACCGAGCCTTCGTTCCTGAAGCGCGCGGTCACGTGCACGCGCGCCTTGTCGATCTTCACCTTCATCATTTCCCCGTACCGGGAAAGCTGGGTGAGCAGTCAGAATCCGATGGAAAGCGCGAAATAAGCCATCGGCGGAGGCGCCGTGTTGTCGCCGCCGATGTGTCCCCCTTCGTCGCACATCACCGTGAAGCCGCGGGCCTCGCCGCGCTTCTGCTGCCGCCCCATCATCTCGGCGTCGGCCTCCATGACGACTTCGCGTTTGACGATCATGTCATCTGCCATATATCAACCTCCAGGATCCTTGTGACGCGAAGGGTAGCCCATCGACCCGACACCGTCAATTTGCGCAGGTCTCCATGGCCAAACGACACCCCTCTCTGATACCGCTGTCCCACGACCACCACCACGGGCTGGCGCTGGCATTGCGCTGCCGCAAGTACGCCCTGGGGCAGCTCAACCCCGGCGACCCCGCGGCCCTCGAAGCATGCGCGGCGGAGGTATCGCGCTTCTTCAACGAAAACCTGACGGCTCATTTCGACGCCGAAGAGACGGTCCTTTTCCCGCTGATGACAGCCTATGAAGAATGCCAGGAGCTGGTGGCGCGGCTCGAAGACGAGCACCGGCAATTCCGCAAGCTGGTGGCGGGACCGATGGAAGCCGAAGGACTGCGGAAGTTCCTCTTCGACTTCGGCGACCTGCTGGAACAGCACATCCGGAGCGAGGAAAGGCAGCTCTTCGCCGCCTTCGAGATGCTCGTGCCCGATATCGACGCCGAGCGCGCCGGCCAGGAGATCAAGCGGTTGCTGGACTCGGGCAAGGCCGCCGGCGACGCTGGGCCCGACACGCCATGAACACCAAGACCGCCATCATCTCCATCGAAGACCTGACCGAAGCGGTGGCAACGGACCTGACCGGAGCGTTCGAGAGCGCCCCCGGCGTCACCGAGGTGGATTTCTCGGTGGAGCGGAAGGTCGCCGTCATCGAGTTCGACCCCGAGGTCACCAGCGTCGACGCGCTGATGCGGGTGGTGCTGGGCAAGGGATACAAGGTGCTCTAAAGGACGTATGATCCGATAGACAACACGTGACGGACTCTACCGCGGCAGGGGACGACTCCCGCACACTCCAACGCCTCTACGACTGGACGATACGAAGCGCCGGGACGCGGCATGCCGTCTGGGCCTTGGCCGGGGTGTGCTTTCTGCAGAGTATCGTCCTGCCGGTCCCGCCGGACCTGCTTCTCCTCCCGATGGTGCTGGCGCGCCGGGCCAAGGCGCTGCTGTTCGCCACCATCTCCACCCTGTCATCGACGGCCGGCGGGCTGACCGGGTATGCCATCGGGTACTTTCTGTACGAAGCGGTAGGCGAGCCCCTGCTCGGGCTGTGGGGATACGAAGGGAAGATCGCAGTATTCGAGGCCTACCGGCGCGAGTGGGGTGGCTGGATCGTCGTTGCCGGCGCACTCACCCCGCTTCCGTACAAGCTCGTGGCGGTCGCGTGCGGCGCCGCCCAACTCGACGTCGGCGTCTTCTTCCTGGCGTCTCTGCTCTCACGCGGCTTCCGTTTCTACGTCGAAGCAGCGCTGCTCTGGTACTTCGGCCCTCAGGTCCGCGCCTTCATCGAACGCCACCTGCGCGCGGCTACGGTGGTCGGACTGGTCCTTGTCGTCGGTGTGTTCCTGCTGCTCCGTCTCGTCAAGTGAAATCGTATCATGTCAATTGGATGATCCGATCATCAAAGAGACACGACGCGTGTAAAACAGGATCTAAGCGTATCCGCCCCCATTTCTCTGCCACCGAGCGGTCAACGTGTGCTTCGCGGGCGACGGCGGCGACATTAAAGGTGGCGCCTTGTGAAAAGCTCGCTGCTTCCAGGAACCGCGAGAAATGACCGATGTTGCGCGTCAGACCCTCTTGCATGACCTCTTCCCGCAGGTACGTCTGCACGTAGTCCTTGAGGTACTTCGCCGGGTCCGCCTCGTTGAATCGAGCGGGCAGATGGCCTGGCTGCAAGGAGTCGCCCAGGTTGAATAGGGCAATATCAGGCAAAATGCACCCGAAAACTGAAATATCCCGACGAATTTATGTATCCAAGTGCAAATTGGGCAATTATCCCTCCACTAGCGTCACCGAAACGATGCGTCGTCCTGCTCTCGTGCCGAACGTCCGAATGCCTTGTCCACCGCCCGCCGGACGCCGGCCTTGGCCCCGGACGGCAGGTACGTGCCGTGCGCGGCGATCAGGGCGTCGAAATCCAACTCCAGGAGACGGTCGAATTCGCCGCGCAGGGACCCGCTCTCCGGCGTCATCATCTTGAGCCAGAAAGGGCCCAGGACGGTGGTCTTGGGAAATCCGATGAAAGGCATGGCCAGGCGGGCCATCAAGTTGTTGTGAGAGTAGTCGCCGTAGTGCTGGACGGCGTCGCAGGTCACGAGGATGCCGGGAGGGTCGTGGATCAGCAAGGCGGCTTCCGGTTGCCGGGTGCGGTTGAAGCAGAACAGCTCCGCATCCGGGAACGGCAACTCGGCGTCCGGTTCCAACGGCCGGTCCGGAGGCGGTTCGGGATAGGCGGCTCCGCCCGGCTGACGCCAGAGCTCGGCGCCGAAGCGGTGCCGGTACCAGGGGTCGTCGATGCCGTGAAGCGCTCCGAGCCGGAGGATGCGCTTGACCGTGCCGAGCTCCCGGAGGTCGCGCTCGCCCTCGGCGCTGAGCCGTATGGGGTTGACCAAGGTGAGCTCGCCGCCGTGCCGGACGATCACCATGTTGCGGCTGAGGCGCAGCACGGCATTCATGCGCATGGCGCCACGGACGACATGCAGGCGGTCGGTCAGGGTCCGGATGGGATCGTGGGGTTGAGGCGGGGGGTAGGTCGTCACGGGTTGTTGCGGCGGCGAGCTCGGGACGTCGGACTGTGGGCGGCCCGCTACTCCCCGGCCACGGTCATGCGCGAGACCTTGACCGTGGGGGCGGCCACCGGGCTCTGCGCGCGGAGGTCGTTGCCGACCATCTCGACCTGGCTCAGCATGTCGTTGAGGTTTCCCGCGATGGTCAGCTCGGACACGGGGTAGGCCAGCTCGCCCTTCTCGATCCAGAGGCCGGCGGCGCCTCTCGAATAGTCGCCGGTCACGAGGTTGACGCCGAAGCCCATCAGCTCGGTGACGTAGAAGCCATCCTCCACCGAGTCGATGATATCCTCAAGGCCATGCTCGCCGGGGGTGAGGTAGAGGTTCATGGGCGAAACCCCCGAGGCCTGGCCCGCGCCACGGCTCGCGTTCCCGGTGGACTTGCCGCCGAGCTTCCGGGCGCTGTAGGCGTCCAGCAGGTAGCTCCTCAGGACGCCCGCCTCCACCACGTCCTTGCGCCGGACGCCGACGCCCTCGCCGTCGAACGGCCGCGAGCCCAGTGCCCGCGGAATCGTGCCGTCATCGACGATCCGGACAAGCCCGGAACCCACCCGCTCCCCCAGCCGGTCGCACAGGAAGGACGCGCGCTGATAGAGCGCGTAGCCGGAAACCGCCTGGCCCACGTGCCGCACCAGGGTGCCCGCGACGGCCGCGTCGAACACCACCGGCACCTCGCGGGTCCGCACCTTGCGGGCGCCCAGCCGCCGGATCACGCGACGGCCCGCCTCGCGGCCCACCGCTTCCGGAGAATCCAGGCCGTCGCGGCGGCGCGCCGCCGAGGACCAGTGGTCCCGCTCCATGGAGCCGTTGGACGCGGCCACCGGGGACGCCGACAGGTGGAACGCGGAGGCGGCGTACTCGCCGGCAAAGCCCTCCGAGTTGGCGTGGATGATCCGGTTGAAGGAGCCGCGAAACTCCGCGCCCTCCGAGTTGGTGATGCGGGCGTCGTACCGCAGCGCGTGCTCCTCGGCCTGGCGGGCGGCGTCGATACCGCGCTCCACCGGCATGTCCCGCGCCTCCTCGTCCAGCAGATCCAGGTCCGGCAGCTCGGCGGCCAGCTCACCGGGCTCCGGCAGTCCGCCGAACTCGTCCTTGGCCGTGGCCCGGGCCATGGCGCAGGTCTCTTCCAGCAGCCGGTCCAGGGAGGTTTGCGAGAGGTCGGAGGTGGAAGTCGCCGCGGAGCTCCGGCCGAAGAAAAGCCGCAGGCCGAGCCGGGTCTCGTGGGCCTGGCTCACGGTCTCCACCTTCCCGAGCCGCACCCTTACCCGCACGCCCTCGTGTTCCACCAAGGTCACGTCGCCCTGGGAGGCGCCCTTCTCCTTCGCCCGGGCCAGCAGCCCCGCCGCCAGCTCCCGATCCACCGGCAAACGCTCCATGGCCCTAGTGTCCTGTCTGGTTAATTCGCATCATAATCTGCTGGTCTTTTTCGCCGTCGGCTGCGTTGCTCTTCCTCGCGTGGTGCCCCCCACTGCTCGTCATCGCGCCTTGCCGACAACGAAAAATCCTGCGCATCTTGTGATGCGAATTAACCAGACAGGACACTAGCCCTGAAAGGCGCCCGCGCCGCGCACGGTGGTGCCGCCCACCACAAGCTGGTCCACCCGGATGGTGGGCAGTCCGACCCCCACGGGCACGCCCTGGCCGTCCTTCCCGCAGGTGCCGATGCCGTCGTCCAGGGCAAGGTCCGACCCCACCCGGCTGACCCGCGTGAGCACGTCGGGCCCGTTGCCGATGAGGGTGGCGTCCCGCACCGGATGGGTCACCCGTCCGCCCTCGATCCGGTACGCCTCGTTGGCCGAGAAGACGAACTTGCCGCTGGTGATGTCCACCTGGCCGCCGCCGAAGGAGACCGCGTAGAGGCCGTCCTTCACGGAGCGGATGATGTCCTGAGGGTCCTCGTCTCCGGCCAGCATGAAGGTGTTGGTCATGCGCGGCATGGGCACATGGGCGTAGCTCTCGCGCCGGCCGTTGCCGGTGAGCTCCATGCCCAGCAGCGCCGCGTTCAGACGGTCGTGCATGTAGCCCCGCAGGATGCCGTTCTCGATCAGCACCGTGCGCCGGGTGGGCGTGCCCTCGTCGTCCACGTTGAGGGAGCCCCGCCGCCAGGGGATGGTGCCGTCGTCCACCACGGTGCACAGCTCCGTGGCCACGCGCTCGCCGATGCGGCCCGAGAAGGCCGAGGTCCCGCGGCGGTTGAAGTCGGCCTCCAGCCCGTGCCCGATGGCCTCGTGGAGCAGTATGCCGGGCCAGCCCGGGCCGAGGACCACGTCCATGGGGCCCGCCGGCGCCGCCACCGCATCGAGGTTCACCAGCGCCCGGCGCACCGCCTCCCGGGCATGGGCTTCGCAGCGCTCGGCATCGGTGCAGTCGTCCAAGGTCATTCGTCCGCCCCATCCGAAGTAGCCGGCCTGCCGCCTGCCTCCGTCCTCGACGATGCAGCGGACGTTGCAGCGGACCAGGGGCTGGAAGTCCCCCAGCGTCCAGCCCTGGGACGACGCGATGAGGACGATCTTGTTCTCCAGCAGCAAGGAGGCGAACACCCCCTTGACCCGGGGGTCGGCCTTCCGGGCGAACCGGTCCAGGTCCTGCAACAGGGCGATCTTGCGTTCCAGGGGAACGTCCGGGAAAGACCCGGACACCGGGTAGAGGTCGTGCCGGGGGCCGGCCGGGGTGGGAGCCCGCGCCGGCAGGTCCGAACCCCGGTCGCTGGCGATGACGTTGGCGGTCCGCACCGCCGAATCCAGGTTCTTGATGGTCACGTCGTCGGTGAACGCGTATCCGGTCTTGTCCTCGGACAGCACCCGGGCGCCCACGCCATTGGCGGTGGACACCGACGCGTGCTTCACCAGACCCTCCTCGAGGTGGACCTGGTCGTTGGTCCGGTACTCGAAATAGAGGTCGGCGTAGTCCGCCTGCGCGGCCATGGCGCGGCCAAGGACCCGGTCCAGGTCCCGCGCGGTGACGCCGAACTGTTCGTCGAAGAACGCCGCCGCCGAGAACGCGGGCCGGTCGGCAAGGCTCTTGTCCAAAACGCCCCCCTTTCCTTACATGAGGCCGGCTTGTATGCTAAGAAGGAGACCCTTCAGGCGGCTGCTCCTGCCATGGCCACACAACCAGTGTACCACTACAAGTCAAACATGGAAGGACGTATCGCGATGCCGCCGGCGGCAGCTTCGAGGAGTTGAACCGATGGATCAGAAGATCGTTCACGTTGTCGGTACGGGGACCATAGGCGAGCCGCTCATCGGCATCCTGGCGAGCTTCCGGGAAGCCTTCGGCATCGACGAGGTGACGTTCAACAAGCAGACCCCCCGGGTCACCGACCGCTCCAAGGTAAATGCGCTTCAAGGCAAGGGCGCCAGGCTGAGCGTCGAAAAGGACCACTGGGACGAGTTCGCCAAGCTCGGCATGAACCCGGCCTTCGATTCGGCCGCCGCCATCGAGCGGGCCTCCGTGGTCATCGACTGCACCCCCGTCGGCAACCAGAACAAGGAAAAGCACTACCAGCACTACGCCGGGACGAACGGCAAGGGATTCATCGCCCAGGGCAGCGAGTTCGGATTCGGCAAGATGTATGCCCGGGGCATCAACGACGCGGCGCTCCGCAGAGAAGAGGACCGCTTCATCCAGGTGGTGAGCTGCAACACCCACAACCTGGCGGTGCTCATCGACACCCTCGCCCTGGGGCCGGAAAAGGAAGACAACCTCGAGGCCGGGCGGTTCGTCTGCATGCGGCGGGCCAACGACATCAGCCAGGAAGGCGACTTCATACCGGCGCCCGAGGTGGGACGGCACGATGACGAACGGTTCGGCACCCATCAGGGGCGCGACGCCTACTACCTGTTCAAGTCCCTGGGGCTGGACCTCGACATCTACTCGTCCGCTCTCAAGATCAACACCCAGTACATGCACACCATCCACTTCAACCTGATCCTGAAGCGCGCCATCGCCATGGAGCAGCTCATGCAGCGGATCCGGTCGAACCGCCGCATCGCCGTGACCAACAAGAAGTCGTCGGCGTCGGTGTTCTCGTTCGGGCGGGACCACGGCCTGTTCGGGCGCATCCTGAACCACACGGCCATCGTCACCCAGAGCATCGCGCTGCGCGGGGACCGGGAGGTGGTGGGCATGTGCTTCACGTCGCAGGACGGCAACTCGCTCCTGAGCAGCATCGCGGCCACCCTCTGGCTGCTCAATCCGGATACCTACGAGGAGCGCCTGCAGCCTATCCGGCCCTACTTCTTCAGGGAGATCTGACGCGCTCGAAGCGGGCCACGTCGCCCGCGACGATGCCGTTTCGGCGTGCCGCGCCGGCCCGGACCTCCAGTACGTACAGACTGGGAACCCCGACGCTGACCGAACGGGTGGAGAACGGCACGGTGTCGTGGATGATCCCCACCACCCGCCGGCGCCGGTCCATGAAGATGATGTCCAGGGACAGAGGGGTGTTCTTCATCCAGAATGACTGATTCCTCTCTTTCGGGAACACGAAAAGCATCCCCTCGTCCGTTCCCAGCTCCCGGCGGTACATCAGCCCCCGGCGCCGCGCCTGAGGGGTGTCGGCCACCTCGACCCTGAAACTCGCCTTGATTCCCCCGGAACCCTCGAAGACCACCCTCGGGACGCCGTCGCAGGCGGCCTGGGCCCCGAGCAGAAATGCGCAAAGCAGCGTGCAGACGCCCTTTCGGCGGACCCGCCGTTCCATCACCCACCCTTTCATGCTACGCAGATGACCCATGGTCCAACCTTCGTACCGCGAGTTCGCGGAGCTCGCCAGACAGGGGAACGTGGTCCCGGTCTACGAGGAGATCCTCATGGACCTGGAGACGCCGGTCTCCTTCTACAACCGCCTCAAGAAGAGCCGTCACTCCTTTCTGCTGGAAAGCGTGGAGGGCAGCGAGCGCTGGGCGCGCTATTCGTTCCTGGGCACCGCGCCGGAGCTGGTCTTCAAGGCCTGGGGCCGCGAGGTCGAGATCACCCGCGGCCGGAAGACGGAGAAGCGGACCTGCGACGACCCGCTGGCGGCGCTGACCGAGATCCTCGACGGCTACCGGGCGGCCGCCACCGTGCCGGATCTCCCCTTCTCCGGCGGCGCCCTGGGCTACGTGGCGTACGACGCGGTGGAGATGTTGCACGGCGTTCCCAACCCGGCGGAACGGGCCGGCCGCTTCCCGGACATCTATTTCCTGCTGGTGCGCACGCTGGTGAGCTTCGACAACCTCAAGCACACCATCACGATCATCGACAACGTGCCCATCGAAGACGGCGCGCGCCTGCGCGTGCTCTACGGGGAAGCGGTCTCCCGCATCGAGAACCTGCGGTCGTCCCTGCGGAAATCGCCCAAGAACCTCGAGGCCCGAAGCCTCACGGGGTCCGGATCGAGCGTCAAGTACCGCTCCAACGTCTCGCCGCAGGTGTTCCAGGGCATGGTGCGCAAGGGCAAGGAATACATCGCGGCGGGCGACGTCATCCAGGTGGTGCTGTCCCAACGGCTGGAGGCCCGCACGCGGGTCGAACCGTTCGAGATCTACCGCGCCCTGCGCTTCACCAACCCCTCTCCCTACATGTTCTTCCTCGAGCTCGACGACCTGAAGATCATCGGCTCGTCCCCGGAGATCCTCGTCCGCCTCACCGGCCGGAACATCGAGCTTCGCCCCATCGCCGGCACCCGGCCCCGGGGCCGGGACGCGCGGGAAGAACGGGACCTGGAGGAGGATCTCCTGGCCGACCCGAAGGAGCGGGCCGAGCACATCATGCTGGTGGATCTCGGGCGCAACGACGTGGGCCGGGTGGCCGAGGTGGGCTCGGTGGAGGTGGACCAGCTCATGACCATCGAGCGCTATTCCCACGTCATGCACATCGTCTCCAACATCAAGGCCGAGCTGGCCCGGGGAAAGACGCCGCTGGACCTGTTCGGCTCATGCTTCCCCGCGGGGACGGTCTCCGGCGCGCCCAAGGTACGGGCCATGCAGATCATCAGCGAGCTGGAGCCGCAGAGGCGGGGGCTGTACGCCGGCGCGGTGGGCTACCTGAGCTTCAACGACAACCTGGACACCTGCATCGCCATCCGCACGATCACCGTCCACAACGGTACCGCGGTCATTCAGGCGGGCGCCGGCATCGTGGCGGACTCCGATCCCGCCACGGAGTACGAAGAGACCCTCAACAAGGCCCGCGGCATGCTCAAGGCCATCGAGCTGGCGGAGTCCTGGAGAAAAGAGCGGTAGCGTGATCCTGCTCATCGACAACTACGACTCGTTCACCTACAACCTCTACCACTACCTCGCCGAGCTCGGCGCGGAGGTCCGGGTGGCGCTCAACGACCGCATCGACGCGGACGGGGTCGAGGCGCTCCGGCCGGACGCCATCGTCGTGTCACCGGGTCCCTGCACCCCCAACGAGGCCGGCGTCTCGTGCGAGGTGATCCGGCGGTTCGGCGAGCGGACCCCCATCCTGGGCGTGTGCCTGGGCCATCAATGCATCGGCGCCGCCTACGGCGCGCGGGTGGTGCGGGCCAACGAGATCATGCACGGGAAGATGTCGGAGGTGCTGCACGACTCCCGGACGATCTACCGTTCTCAGGAAAACCCCTTCCCGGCCATGCGCTACCATTCCCTGGTGCTCGACCCGGACAGCCTGCCAGACGGGCTCAGCGTCAGCGCCCGCACCCGGGACGGCGTGGTCATGGGCGTGCGCCACAACCGCCATCCAGTGGAAGGCGTCCAGTTCCACCCCGAATCGATCCTCGCCGAGACCGGCAAGACCCTGCTGAAGGATTTTCTGGACTGCTACCTGTAGCCCCTAGACTTGTTGGGCCGCGTGCGCTTGGGCGCACTCCTCGCTGCAGAAGAAGTGGCCGTGGGACCGGTAGGCTTCGTTCTTGGGGACGTAGCTCTTGCAGTGGGGATCGAGCACCATGGACTCGCCCTGAGACGGGTCGGCGGCGCTCCCCTTGCCCTTGCGCTTGATGCTCGAGTAGATCAGCACCAGGAACAGATAGGCAAGCAAGCCCAGTATGAGAAACCTGAGGAACATGGCAGTGGCACCGTCAATGACGCTCGCGGTCGACTCGCCTCACGAGGAGGCCATTTGCCGGACCCGGCCGCTGTCTTCCACCTGGTCGAGCATTTCCCGGACGCCGCTGCCCAGGAGCGGGTGCTTCAGGTCCGGCGCGATCTCGCACAGCGGAGCCAGCACGAACCGGCGGCGGTGAAGCTCCGGGTGCGGAATGACCAACCCGGGTCCTTCCAAAACCATATCATCGAAGAACAGGATGTCCAGATCAATGACCCGGTCCGCCCAGCGCACCGGGCTGGGCCGTCGGCCCATCTGTCGTTCGACGGCCTGACAGTGCTTCACGAGGGTCTCGGGGCCCAGGCCGGTTTCAACCGCCGCGACTCCGTTGACGTACCATTCCGTGCTGGCCGCGCCCCACGGTTCGGTGGCGAACCAGGTCGAGACCTGCCGCACCTTGGTCCGCGGCATCCGCCCGATCTCCCTGACGGCCCGGCGGCAGTTCTCCTCCTTGTTCCCTTGGTTCGAGCCCACCCCGATGTAGGCGCGATGCCGCACGGTCCCGCTACAGGCTGACCTTCCCGAGTCGCTCCACGGCTTCCTTCAGACGGTCGGCCGGAGAGCACAGGGTCAGCCGGATGAAGCCCTCGCCGGGCTCGCCGAAGCCGTTGCCGGGAGTGGTGACGATGCCGGCCTCGTCCAGGAGCCGGGCGGTGAAGTCCGCGGAGGTCCACCCCCCGGGCACGGGTAGCCAGACGTAGAAGGTCGCCTGCGGCGTCGGCAGCTCGAAGCCGGCGCGGCGGAGTCCGTCCACCACCGTGTCCCGCCTCTCCTGGTACACTTCGCGGATGGGCCCCAGGAACTCCTCCGCGTGCTCCAGGGCGAGGATGGCCGCTTCCTGCACCGGCTGGAAGACCCCCGAGTCCACATTGGACTTCACCTGTCCCAGGGTCCCGACCAGCTCCGCGCTGCCGACGGCCATGCCGATGCGCCAGCCGGTCATGTTGAAGGTCTTGGACAGCGAATGGAACTCGATGGCGACTTCCTTGGCTCCCTCCACCTGGAGGATGCTCGGAGCCCAGTAATCGTCGAAGCCGAGCTCGGTGTAGGCCGCGTCGTGGCACAGGACGATATTGTGGCGGTGGGCGAACTCCACCGCTTCCTTGAAGAAGCTTTCGTCCGCCACCGCGCCGGTGGGGTTGTTGGGGTAGTTGATCCAGAGCATTTTCGCCCGCTCGAGCACGTCCGCGGGTATGCCGGAGAGGTCGGGCAGGAAACCGTTCTCACGCGTCAAGGGGAGAAAGTGGACGTCGCCGCCATTGAACCGCGTTCCGATGGCGTACACCGGATAGGACGGGGTGGGCACCAGCACCACGTCGCCGGGGTCCACGTAGGCCACCGCCATGTTGGCCACGCCCTCCTTGGAGCCGATGAGGGACACCACCTCGGTGGCGGGATCCAGCGTCACGCCGAACCGGCGCGCGTACCAGTCGGCCACCGCCTGGCGGAACTCCATCATGCCGGAGCTGCTGGGATAGCGGTGGTTGGCCGGTTTGGTGGCGGTCTCGGTCAGTCTCTCTATGATCCTTCCGGGCGTGGGAATGTCGGGGTCCCCGATGCCCAGGTCGATCAGATCCACGCCCTTGGCCTGCGCGGCCCGTTTTTTCCGGTCGATCTCCGCGAACAGATACGGCGGCAACTCCTGGATGCGTTGAGCCTTGTTGAACATCGCTGCTGACTCGCTTTCTACTTTGCGGGGTCTGTGGTCCGGGCCTCCCGGCGGTTCCTCCGCGTGGGCCCGAAGCCGGGACAGTATTGGTAGAAGCGAGCTTACAACATTTCCCTAGGGCGAGTGAACTCCCCCGGCTCCCGAGACCCGGGAGATACCTTCGGTTTCTTGACATCGACGGAATCCCCTGGTTCGCGCCTGTCAGCGGAAACGGATATATTGCAGGATTCCACGTCCAACTCTTGCGGAGAAACCATCATGCCGTTCCATATCGTGGTCGACGGCTACAACGTCATCGGCAGTGAACAAGGCCTGCGCGGCGACCTGGAACAGAAGCGAGCCGGCCTCGTCAAGGAGGTTACGGAATACCAGGAACGCACGGGCCACTCGCTGACCACCGTCTTCGACGGGTGGCGGAACGGCCGGGCCGACGAGACGAGACAGCAGGTGGGAGAGGTAACGGTGGTGTTCTCCCGTCACGGCGAGAAAGCCGATGCGGTCATCGAACGGCTGGCCCGGGAGATCGGGGCCACGTGCATCGTGGTGACCTCCGACCGGGACCTGCGCCGCAGCGTGGAGAGCAGCGGCGCCGTGGCGGTGTACGTCGGCGAGTTCCTCGCGAAGATGCGGACGGACCCGGCGGGGCATGACGTCGTCGAGGCTGACGACGGTCTCGAGGCCCCCCCGCGCGGCCCGACCAACCGGAAGAAAGGCAACCCGCGGCGACTTTCCAAGGCCGAGCGGGTGCGCCGCGAACGGCTTTCCAAGCTCTGACCCCTCCGGCCCCCAACCTGGATTCCCGCTTTCGCGGGAATGACGGAAGGGGGTGCGGGAATAACGAGTTGGATCAGCCCGCCCTGATGCCGCGCAGCCGCTCGCTGCGCCGGCGCAACAGTTCGAGTGTCGTCAGGAGCAGGACCGAGACGCAGACGAGGAGCGTGGCCACCGCGAGGATGGTGGGCCGGATCTCTTCCCGGATGCCCGAGAACATCTTCCACGGGATGGTGCGCTGTTCCACGGAACCGACGAACAACACCACGACGACTTCGTCAAAGGAGGTGATGAAGGCGAACAGGGCGCCGGATACCACGCCCGGAAGGATCAGCGGCATGGTCACCTTGAAGAATGTCTGTACGGGGTTGGCGCCGAGGGTGGCCGCGACCCGGGGCAGGGAATGATCGAAACCGGCCAGGGTGGCGGTGACCGTGATCAGCACGAACGGCGTGCCCAGCGCCGCGTGGGCGAGTATGACGCCCAAATGGGTCGATGATATTCCGATGAGCGCATAGAAGAAGTACATGCCCGTGGCCGAGATGATCAGCGGCACGATCATCGGCGATATCAGAAGAGCCATGAAGGCGGTCTTGAACGGCATATCGGACCGGCTCAGGCCGAGGGCCGCCAAGGTTCCGAGCACCGTCGAGATCAGCGTTGCGAAGACGGCGATGACGAGGCTGTTCCGCACCGCATCCTGCCAGGAATCCTCCGTGAAGAATTCGTAGTACCACTTAGTGCTGTAGCCGGCGGGATCCAGGGAAAGCATTTCCGGGGTAAAGGTGAAGTAGGGCAATTCGTTGAAGCTCAACGGGATGATCACGAAGATGGGGCCGATGAGGAACACGAAGATGGCGGCACAGATCACACGATAGGTGTAGTGCCATACCCTCTCCATCGGCGATGCGTATATCGGCAGAGACATTGGACGGCCTCAACCCAGCTTCATGTTGTCGATTCCGACGATCCGGTCGTAGATCAGGTAGAGCGCCAGGACCAGACCCAGCAGCAGGGCTCCCAACGCGGCCGCGAGGCCCCAGTTCAGCGTTTCACTGACATGAATCGCAATGAAGTTGGAGATGAAGGTGCCGGTGCGCCCTCCCACCAGCGCCGGCGTGATGTAATAGCCGATGGACAGGATGAATACCATGATGCAACCGGCCCCGACGCCCGAGACCGTATTGGGCATGTACACCCTCACGAAGGCGGTGAACGGCGTCGCGCCGAGCGAGCGGGCGGCGCGCATCAAGGAGGGAGGAATCGTCTTCATCACGGAGTAGAGCGGCAGGATCATGAACGGCAGCAGGATATGGACCATCGCCACGAACGTGCCGAACTTGTTGTGGATCATCTGCAGCCGGCCGTCGTCGGACAGGAGCCCTGCAAAGACCATCATGTCGTTCAGCACCCCTTCGGTCTGAAGGAGCGCGATCCAGGCCGTCGTCCGCACCAGCAAAGAGGTCCAGAACGGCAACAGGACGAGGATCATCAACAGATTGCTGAGGCGGAGCGGCAGCGTGGCAAGAAGATACGCGACGGGATAGCCCAGCAGCAGGCACAGCACAGTAATCAACCCGCTCATCCACAGAGTCCGGTAGAACAGCGTCAGGTAGATCCGGCGTGGCTCCGGCTGCCTGACGGTGGCACCGCGGTCACTCAGTTTCAGGTCGACGGCGGCCAGGAAGTAAGAGCGCGTCAACACGCCCGACTCCCGCTGGATCAGCCGCCAGGTGCTTATGTCTCCCCACCGTTTGTCGATCCTTATGAGCTGGTCCCGGTAGGGCGGTCCGGTGATGCGCGCCGCTCGTCTGCCCGCCCTCCGGAACAGGCTCGACATGCCCGGCTTCTCGTAGTTCAGCCGGCGCCCGGCACGGCCCAGCGTCTTGTCCCTGAAGGCCGCCTGGATGTCGCGGACCGCGGCTTCGAAGACGGCTTCGTCCGGCAACCCGGCGCGATCGGGGTCCCAATCCTGGATGGACGCTACGGTGCGCGGCAAGACGGACGCAACGATCCGGTTGTCGACGCTGCGGAACAGCATGTGGACGATGGGGAACAGGAAGAAGACCAGGACAAAGGCCAGCAAGGGAAGGACCAGCAGCAGCGCCCGGAGCCGGTTGCGCAGGAGCGCCTTCTGAAGGCTGATCTTCAGCGGCACACCGTCAGCCGTTCGCATCACCTCATCGGTTGTCATGGACATGCGGATCGGCCGGTCCTCGGGCAAGACGGCAAGGCTTGCCCGGCGGGAAGCCCTTGCGCTTCCCGCCGGGCAAGGAAATGCCTACTTGGCGAGCCAGGCGTTGAAGCGCTCGTCGAGCTCGGCCCGATGGTCCGCCCACCAGACGTAGTCGAAGGCGAGCACGGTCTTCGAATTCGCCGGGTCGGTGGGCATATGCGGTTTCATGTCGATCCCAAGCTCCGCATGCTTGCCGACCTTGGGAGCGGAAGAGTACCGGGCGGGCCCGTAGGAAATGTACTTCGCCTGGTCGGCCAGCCTCTGGGTGTCGGTGGCGAAGCGCAGATAGGCTTTCACCGCCTTGAGATTCTTGACTCCCTTCGGCACCACCCAACCGTCCAGATCGAACGCCTGCCAGTCCCACATGATGGCGAACGGCTGCTTCTTCTCGGCGATGGCCGAAAACAGCCGGCCGTTGTACGCCGACGCGATGGCGACCTCCTTGTCCGCCAGCAACTGCGGCGGCTGCGCCCCCTTGGTCCACCAGACCACATGGTCCTTGATGGTGTCGAGCTTGGCGAACGCCCGGTCCACGCCCTCGGGAGTGTTCAGCACCTTGTAGACGTCCTTGCCGGGAACGCCGTCGGCGATAAGCGCCCATTCCAGATTGTTGATCGGCTTCTTCTCCAGCGCCCTCTTGCCGGGAAACGTCTTCAGGTCGAACACGTCGGCGATGGTGGAGGGCTGCCGGCCCTTGAAGGTATCGGTGCGGTAACCGAACGTCGTGGAATAGACGATCTGCGGGATGAAGCAGTTGGTTCCCCCGACGGTGAGGGTTCCGGCGAAAAAGTCCTTGGATGCCGGGGTGCCATCGGGAGCGGGCGCCAGCCAGGTGTCGGGGTCGACAGCCTCGATCAGCCCCTCGTCACAGGCGACGATCGCATCCGCGGCAACCATGTCGACGATGTCCCAGGTCACCTTGCCGGACTCGACCTGGGCCCTCAGTTTCGCCAGCCCCTCCGCCGCCGAATCGTCATTGATGATCTTCACCTTGGGGTTCTTCGCCATGTAGGGCTCGTGGTAGGCCTTCTGCTGGCTGGCCGTATAGGCGCCGCCCCACGACACGATGGTCAGGTTCTCGGCCCGGGCGCTCCCGGCCGCCAGCGCAAAGGCCGCCGCTATCGCTACGGAACTCAGTATTCGCTTCATCGGTTTCCTCCTGTTCCTTAGGGTCCCTGTCGTCGTCGACGGGACGTCCCTGTCTCTACTCCGTCCCCACGCTCCTTCCGCCGGACGTTTCCTCGAGTTCCCCGTCATGCGGGAGCGGACACTCAAGCGCCCTGCAATCCTCGGCGGCCCAACTGAGACGAATCCGCGTGCCTTCACGGAGAGAAGCTTGACGCGGGGCGTTGGGCACCTTGACGATGAACTCATCATCTCCGGCCACCGTCAGCCGGGCGCGGATGTGGTCCCCCAGATAGATCAACTCCTCCACGCGGCCGCTGACGACATTCTCTTCGGCAGCATCCGTCGGTTCGATGGCAACCCGTTCGGGGCGCAGGGACAGGGTGGTCGGCGCCCCTTTGCCGACCACATTGATTTTTCGGGCGCGGACGGTCGCACCATCCTCGAGCACCACCTCGCAATAGTGCCCGTCAATGGACACCACCGTACCCCGCAGGCGGTTGTTCTCACCGATGAATTGCGCCACGAAGGCATTCTCGGGCTTCTCGTAGAGTACGCTGGGCGTTGCCAGTTGCTGGATGACGCCGTCGTTGAAGACCGCGATCCGGCTGGACATGGTCAGCGCTTCGGATTGGTCGTGGGTCACGTAGATGACCGTGACGCCGAGGTTTTCGTGAATGCGCTTGATCTCGTACTGCATTTCCTCGCGCAGGTTCTTGTCCAGTGCGCCAAGGGGCTCATCCATCAGGACCAGGGCCGGCTCGAAAACGAGCGCCCGCGCCACCGCCACGCGCTGCTGCTGGCCCCCGGAGAGCTGGGCGGGCCGCCGGCTCTCGAAGCCGGACAGCCGGACCATGTCGAGTACCCGCTCCACCCTGGCCTCGATGTCTCGTTTGGGGAGCTTGCGGACCTGCAGGGGAAACGCCAGGTTTTCGCACACCGTCATGTGCGGGAACAACGCGTAGTTCTGGAACACCATGCCGATATCGCGCCGGTGCGGCGCGACATGGTTGATGGGCCGATCGTTGAGGTAGATCTCGCCGTGGGTCGCCGGCTCGAACCCCGCCAGCATCATCAGGCAGGTGGTCTTGCCCGATCCGGACGGCCCCAGCATGGTCAGGAACTCTCCGGCTTCTATGTCCAGGTTGAGATCCTTGATGACCAGCGTCTCGCCGTCATAGCTCTTCTGGACCCGGTCGAACCTGACTATCCTGGGATTGGATGCAACCATTCGGCTATGGACCCCGGCCAAGCGCGAGCGACAGGCAGGCTCAGCCACGCCACGACCGGCATCTGCACCCCATGAGCCCACCCCGCTGAATGAGCCATGACCCTATAACAGACATGGTGCAACGACAAGGGAGGAACGGACCGCGTTTCGGCATCAACCGCGCACGATGTTGTGCTCCGGCCCGTACGGAAAACCGGTGATGTCCTCGGAGCCGTCCTCCTTCACCACCAGGATGTCGTGCTCCCGGTAGCCGCCGGCTCCGGGGCGGCCCTCGGGAATCATGATCATCGGCTCCATGGACACCACCATGTTGGGTTCGAGCACCGTCGTGACATCCTCGCGAAGCTCAAGGCCCGCCTCGCGGCCGTAGTAGTGGCTCAACACGCCGAAGCTGTGGCCGTAGCCGAAAGTGCGGTTTCCGAGCAGGCCGTAGCGCTCGTAGATCGTGTTGAGCTCGGCGGCGATGTCACAGCAGCGCGCCCCGGGCTTGATGAGGCTGATGCCCACCTCATGCACCTCGACGTTGATCTTCCACAACCGCAGGTGCTCGTCCGAGCACTCTTCGGCGAACAGCGTACGCTCGAGCGCCGTGTAGTAGCCGGCCGGCATGGGAAAGCAGTTCAGGCTCAGGATGTCGCCGCGCTCGATCTTCCGCGAGGTGACCGGGTTGTGGGCGCCGTCGGTGTTGACGCCGGACTGGAACCAGGTCCAGGTATCCATCAGCTCCACGTGGGGTTGGCTCCGGCCGATCTCGCGCACCATGGCCCGGGTCGCGTGCAGGGCCACCTCGTATTCCGGGACTCCGACCCCGATGGCCTCCACGCAGGCGGCGCCGCCGATATCGGCGATGCGGGCGCTTTCGCGGATCCAGGCGATCTCCTCGTCCGACTTGACCATGCGCATGCGCATGGCCGGCTTGCTCACGTCAACCAGGTCCGCGGCGGGCAAGGCTCCCTGAAGCTTGCGCAGGTTTTCCAGGTTGACGTGGTCGAACTCGATGCCGACCCTGCCACCATCCGGGATCAGCCGCTTCACCGCGACGAAGTAGTTGTCCCGGTGCCAGTCGGTATAGACGAGGTTGTCGCCGTAGGTGCGCCGCCAAGGCTGCCCCGCGTCGATGTTGGCCGAGATCGTGGTCTGGCCTTCCTGCGTGACCACCAGGCCGTAGGGACGCCCGAAGGAGCAATACAGGAAGTCGCTGAAGTAGTGGATGTTGTGGTGTGATGTGAAGAGGCAGACGTCGATCTGCTTCGCCGCCATGTGGGCGCGCAGAGCCGCGAGCCGGCGGTCCATCTCTCCGGCGGAGAAAGTCGGCTTGACCTTCTCGCCGTTGGGGATCGTCTTGAGCTGCTCCATGGTCGTCACCGGGTCGCCGACGGCGCGCACCCCTCACCGGCCGAGCCGTCCGGCGATCTCCGGCGAGTCGGCGGCGTAGCGGTAGGCGCGGAAGACGTAGTTGCCTCCCTTGTAGCTCGGATGGTCTTCGGAGAAGTAGGGCGAGATGTACTCCCAGACGATCTCGCCTGGCGGGGTTACCTCGAAGAAACGCCCCCAGACACCCTCGCAGATCAACGTGTTGCCCGACTCGAGGCGCTGCGCGCCGCTGATGAACCAGCTGAAGAAAGTCCCCGGGGGAGAACCCCGATACTCCCAGACGATCTCCCTGGCGCCGGGGTCCAGCTCGACCACGCGCGACCCCGCGCCCGGTCCGCCGTAGAGCACGTCGGCGCCGTTGGCGAAGAACAGCAGGTTGCCGTTGTCGAGCATGTGCACGTTGTGCTGCTGGCCGAAGGACCAGTCGCAAAATTCCCACTTGAACGTCTTGGTCTCCCGGTCGATGATGGCCATCAGGTGGTTGTACCGGAAGTTCACCAGCAGGTCGCCGTTGTCGAGCGGCCAGACCGAGTTGGCGTGGCTGAACTCGACGCGCGCGACGATGGGGTTGAGGGGGTACCGGTACATCTCCTCCGATGAAGCGGCCTGCCATTCCCAGACCGGGTTGCCTTCCCGGTCGATCTCGCGCAGCACATCGCCGTAGATGCCGTCCGCGTGCTCGGTGCCTTCGCGCCCGCCCTTCACCCGCCGCGCCTGTTCGCCGGACAGCAGCTTCCAGGAAGCGTAGACGGTATTGCCGTTGGCGCAGCGGCGCTGGTCATGGTGGTGGTAGGGATCCACGTGCTCCCAGACCGTGTTGCCGTCCCAGTCGAGCTCCAGGATGCGACCGCCCTTGCCGCGCATGTCGCGCGGACCGTCGGTGGTCTGAACCGCCGCCAGCAGATTGCCGTTGGGCAGAAGGTGGGCATAGATCCCCGCAAAGCCCGGCAGACGCCATTCGTGCACGACCCGGCCGTGCATGTCGATCAAATGAGTGGCTTTCCGGCCGAGCGGGCTGAAAATCGTATAGCCCGGCGTCGCCCGGGCCTCGTCGAAGATCGTGAGTCCGGTCCGGAGGTGCCGCATGGCTGTTCGGAAGCAGGGAGCGGAGGTTCAGTTCTCGGAGAACGTCAGCCCGTCGCGCTCGTTGTCGAGCTCACGGTCCATGAAGTCCACCACCAGCGGCCAGGCAAGCTTGGCCGTGTGGGGATGATAGCCCTCGGTGCCGGGGTCCACGAAGCCGTGGCCGCCGAAGGGAAAGAAATGCCATTCCAGCGGCTGCCCGTTGGCGAGGAAGCTTTCCCACACCTTTTGCTGGATGGGCACGGTGGAGATGCGGTCGTCGACGCCGTACAGGATGATGGACGGACACTGGATCTTGCGGGCGGCGTCGTACGGGTGCACCGGCCGGATTTCGGTGGTGGGCTCTTCGCGGACCGTGGGGTAGTAGCCCACGAAGGCCCGGACCTCGGGAGTGGCGGCGACGAAGTGGATGGCGATGCGCCCGCCCATGCAGTAGCCGGACACGGCCACCCGGCCGGCGTCCACGTCGTTCCGGGAAGTGAGGTAGTCCCAGCCCTGCCGGATGACCCGCACGAAATCCCCATCCTTGGTGCGGGCCTGAATCTGCCGGCCGGTATGGATATGGGTGACGTCGGGATAGCCGAGCAGCGAGTACAGCTCGGGCACCACCACGGTGTATCCGAGATGGGCGAACTTCAACGCCTCGACCTTGAGGTAGTCGGTGAGCCCGGTGTTCTGATGCGTCATGAGCAACGCCGGGCCCGGGTTGTCACGCTCCGGAGCGGCCAGATAACCGTAGATGCCGTCCCTTTCGGGAGTGAGCATGCGTTCGTGTACTTTCATGGACACCTTCGAGGATTGGATGAAGACGAATCCTATCCGCTCCAATGGGACGAATCAACTCCACCCACACCGTGGTCCGGGATGCCGAAACCTCTGCTCGGGGCCTCAGCCGCTGTTGAGCGGGCGAGAAGCGAGGGCGAGTTTGCGCCTGCAGGCTCTCAGGCCGGGTCCGGGGCGACGGCCTCCGCCAACGATACCGCCGGCCTTGTGAGGCTCTCCACCAGGCGGCCGAGGGCCTTGCGGTATGTCTTTCCGAGCGATTCGTCGGGGCTGCCGCGATTGGTCGCGGCGGGCAGCTTCGGCTCGAACGGCAAGGTAAAGTCCGGCTCGCGCCCGGCCAGCGCATCGCGGACCTGCTTGGGCGAAAGCGCGCTCTTCGGCGCCCTCGTGTGGTTCTCCACCAGGACGACGTCCCGCCCCTCGCCGAGCAGAGCGAGCGTGTGCGCGACGTGGCTGAGACTCACCAGAGTTGGTTCATAGACCAGCACCCGCTCATCCGCGTTCTCGAACACCGCAAACAAAGTGTCCGCATCCGCCATTCCGTCCACCACCACCAGGTGCGAACGGTTAGCGAGTTGCTCGGTCAGCCAGTGGACCGCGACCGGGTCGGGAGCGGGCGGCGCCCCGTCGCCCGGCCGGTAGCCATAGACCGAGATTCGCGGGCCCGCGGCCACGGACACGGAGTCGATCATTTCCGCGGCCGGCGGCTGATCCGGCACGACCAGGCCGAACAACTCGTCGAGTCCGGCCGCGGGCTCGACGTCGAGCATCCACGGCAGCGCGCCGAAGGTCCGCCCGAGGTCGAGCGCCGACACGTAACTGCCCCGCGCCGCCGAGGCCTGCGCCGTGACCGCGGCCAGCGTGGTTGCGCCGCAGCCGCCGCCGCAGCCGGCGAAGGCGATCACCCGGCCGGCGTGCAGGCGCGGCGGCGCGGCCTCCCCGTCCAGCACCGTCTTCACGGCCTCGCGAATCTCGAGTGCCGAGAACGGCTTGGGAAAGTAGTCGTTGACGCCGGCGGTGAGCAACTCTCGGGCAAGGCGCGCGGTATCGTTCGACCCAACGGCGATCACGCTGGTGCCGAACTCGCACACGCCGGCCAGCTCATGGATGCTGCCGGCGGGGAACTTGCTGCCGTCGAGATCGACGATCACCACTTGCGGCGACGGCGCCCCGGTCAGATGCTTGACCGCCGCGGCCATGTCGCCGCGGTGGACCTTCGCCTTCCCGTCGCCGTCCAACGCCTCATGCAGCACCCGCTCGGTGCCGGCATCCGCCGCGAACGCGCATATTTCCCGTTCCTCGCCGCTCATTCGGGCAACCCCCCCGAGAACTATTGCCCCGCCTGGGAAGCCGTGTCGGAGGCCTTCGGCAACTCCCGCACTTTCCCCTCGGCCCACCGCCGGTAGGCTTCGTGGAACGTCCCGCGGGAAGCCGCGGGCCGTGGCGCAGCACCGGCCGCGAGATGCAACCCGTACTGGGCCTGGCTATGGACGAGCGAGAGCTGCGCCTCGGCCGCGGCTTGCGCGGCGATGGCCGGCGGCTCGATGAAGCGCGACCGCTCGGCGTCGATGGACGACGGCGCACAGCCCGATAACGACACCGCTACCCATCCCGAGGCGGCCAGTCCAAGAGCGCCCCGGGCGATTCGTAAGACTACGTACATGGTAAGGTCTCCTGGACCGGGAACTCGTCCAGGAAGCCCCCGCTACGGCGGCCCCCGGTGGTCCTCGCAGGTTCGGCTTGGTCGTTCCTGGCGTCTCGTGAGTCTTCGGACGCTCAATAGTGGTAACCGTCTACGCGGCGGCCGTGTGCCCGCTTCTCCGCGTCCTCTCCGTTCTCCGCGCGCGCCGGCGTCGAGGCGATCAACCGCGCCGTGACCACGACGATCAGCTCGGTCGAGTTCGAGCGCTCCATCCGAGTGCCGAACAACGCGCCCAACGCCGGGATGTCCTTGAGCGCCGGCACGCCGGCCTCCGTCGAATCGCTCTGGTCGCGGTAGAGCCCGGCGATGACGATCGATTCGCCGTTCCCGACCTCGATCGTCGTCTCCGCGCGCCGCACGTCAATGACCGGTATCTCGGTGTCCAGTATCTTGAGCGAGTCGGTGCCCAGGCGCTGGGACACTTCCGGGCGCACGGTCAGGGCGATCCGCTTGCTGTCGATCACCGTCGGCACGAAGTCGAGCAGCACGCCGTATTTCTTGTACTCGAAGGTGACCTGCCCGCTCTCGACGCCGGTCGGCAGCGGGTACTCGCCGCCGGAAAAGAAGCTCGCGGTCTCGCCGGAGACCGCGGTGATGTTGGGCCGGGCCAGCACGGTCGCCAGTCCCGCGGTCGCAAGAGCGTCAATCAGCCCCGTCACCGAACCCTCGGAGCCGGAATGGGAGCCGTACAAGGTTGACGCCTGCCCGTCGGGAAAGAGCGCCCCGGCGAACGTGTCGCCCACGATCCGTCCGACGCGGAAGCCGAAAAGCTCGTCACCGCGTGTGCCGAACGCTTCCCAGTTGATGCCGAGGGACTCGCTCACGTTGCGCTGCACTTCGGCGATCTGCACCTCGAGGTTCACCTGCTGCGAGCCTGACACGGAGATCCGGTTGATCACGGCGGTCTTCTCGGGCAGGGCCGCCCTGGCCAACTGCAACGCCCGGTCCGCGGCGTCCGTCGACGCCACCACGCCGCTCAACTCGACCCCCTGGCGCAATGGCCGGGCCTGAACGTTCCGCAGGTCCGGGTCTTCCGACAACACGGACCGGACCGGCTCGACGTCGATCGCCACCGTCACCTTCCACCGTCCCACCACGGCGCCGTCGCTTCCAAGCGCCGCCACCGAAGTCCGGCCTGCGGCCTTGCCGAACAGAAACAGCACCTGCGACGAGACCACCTGCAAGTCCGCGGTCGCCGGATCGGCGACGAAAACCGAGGCGACCGGTTTGCCCAGCCGTATCATCCGGCTCTGACCTGCCTGAATGGTCAACGGGACGCCGCCGCGCGCCTCCTGGCCGTGGCCGTTCCCCGCAAACACAACGGCCAGGGCGAGGGAAACACCAAGCCGGCACAGGATGCGGGCGGCGCTCTTCACCCAAGACACTCAGACCTCCAGCCTCGCTCTACGAGTGCGCCAACTCTACGCAAACGGAGGGCGCAAGGGGGGCGGCACTACACTGCCACCCCCCTTTTTGTCTTTTCCTCTAAGCCCGGGAACATCGACAGCGCGTCGGTTAGTCGTCTGTTTGAGCTGTGTCTATGCTGGTGTCCAGTGTCACGAGATCGGCTGTCACACCCTGAATCAGGTCCACGACCTCATCTTGAAACAGAGCCACCGCCGTTCCCATCCCGACGACGACCACCCCGACGATTATGGCGTATTCCATGGCGGCGACGCCCCGCGTGCCGCGCAGATAACGGATCAGATACCACGCACAATGTTTGACCATGTTCATCTCTCATCCTCCTTTTTCTGTTCCCCGAACGGAACAACCAATAAATTCGACCAACGACTACTCTGCTGATGCTCTCTACCCAGACCCTGCCATCGCTGTCCTTCGGACCCCTTGCACCATCCTGCCGATCTGGCGAAATGCCGCCTGCATGCCCGTCGGATTGCTGTTTCTGACGAAGGCATGGTCGGCGGACGTTGCACAGGCGACGAGCTGTTCATCCAAATGTGCCTTCCTGGGCTGGTCGTCCGGCACCGCCGAAACAGTGAACACGGTGATGCCGTCGGCTTTCGCAAGCCCACAGGCTTTCAGCAGGATCTCGTCGAGGACGTCGAGCTCATCTCTTTCCCTGCTCAATCCGGTCAACCGGGTCCCCGTCCGATAGCCTTCTTCGATGGTACCGCTGCCGGCGCGGCCGTATCCCGTATACTGCGAGCCGTAATCCGTACGGACATTTCTTCTGTTGTGCCGATAATTCCCGGGGTAGGTATTGCCGTTGTCGTAGGCATCGTTGACGCCGTCCGTCAGCAGGACCAGAACCTTCTGCCTGGCCAACCCTTCGGCATCCTCCTCCGGAAGGCCCCAGGCGCTTCGCCATCCGGAAGCCAGAACCCGCCTTCCCCACACGACCCCGAGATGCGTCATGGTGCCGCCGCCGCCCCAGGTCTTCAGATTCTCGATCACCCCGTCCACCGTATCGCGGTCGGTCGTAAGCGGGATGATCTCGTCGCCCGGACAGCCACGGTGCGGGCTGGGTGAATAACCCGTGTGGGCGTTGTCGGCGGACCAATCGTTCTCCCCCCTCACCGCCGCCCCGATCTCCGTGGCAAGCGCCTCGCGCTCCGTGGTGCGGTATGTCAGAGTGCTGGGCGAAAACCATGACGTGAAAGGCTCCTCGCTGGGCGTATCCAGCGAGAGATCCAGATCGTCTTCCATGGCCCGGTGTTCGATGCAGCCGCGCCAAGGACCGAACCCTGCCGGGATCACCTTGTGTCCCTGGCCCAGATCGCTCACCCAACCCTGTCGCGCCGCGCCGACATTGACGGTGGAGTTGAACGGCACCAGCCCCACCGACACGTGCCCGGTGCCACCTCTCTGGTCGTACAGCGCATCGATGAGGAGCTGCGACGCTTTCCGGACGACGTTGATCCGGCGCGCTTCTTTAGGGACATTGCTCGCTCGTCTCGTATAGATGCTGCCGTTCATCGAGGCGGTGACGTCGATTGCCAGCACCAGATCGACGGGAGCCGCGATGCGCTCGGCGCCGCCCGCGGCTCTGACGTTTTCGACCAGCGTGCCCCATAGATAGCGGCCCACAACCGCTCCTCCCAGGTCGACCGACGCATCAACGCCTACCATGCCAGCGTCACGGTCCGGCGTAATCGCAAGCTCCAGCGTGTCTGCCGCCAACTCACGAGACCCTTCGGGCAGATTGGCCAGAATGTAGCGCGTGGCCATCGGCTTCAGTTCCTGGATCAGTTCCTCCTGGGTCAGACCGGAATCCAGCCTGGCCATCCGTTGCGTCGTCGCGAGGCTCGCCGCCGCCGCCGCGGCCTGCAGCGTGTCGCGATGACGGAGCACGACGGCATGATCGCTGACCAATGCGGTGCCCGCGAAGCACATCATGGCGATGAACACGGAGGCAAGCCCGACCGCGCCGGCCCGGGTATCCAGGAGAAAATCGACCGGCCGGACTCTCCGGCGCGACCGTTCCCTCATGGATCCGTTCCCCGCGGTCATGACGGCTCCTCCGGCATACGGTCGCCGCGCACGGGAAGGACCTGGTGTTGGTAGAAATGCGTCGGGAACAGGTTGCCCGCCAGCAACGGGCCACTCACGAACGCCCCGGGCGGCAACGCAACGCAGACCTCCACGACGATGACCATCTCGCCGGGCTCCATCCCCAGCGTCTGCAGCCCCACCGCTACGTCACCCGGGTCCCCGAACCGTCCACAGGACTCGCCAAGCTCCACGGGGGGTGAGTCGGAGTCTTCACCGACGGCGATCTCACGATTCCACCGCACCACGACCGGAGGATCGGGCTCCGTATCGGTCGCAACGGACCGGCTGACCGCCGACACCACGAAGGCTGCCTGCGACGGCGGCGCGATCTCGTTGCGATGCAGGAACTTGGCCAGATCTTTGATGAACGCCTCGTTCGGAGCCGTTTCCAGCGAGACGTAGTCCGCCATGGTAGACGCCGCGTGCAACGCCAACGACTGCGCCTCGGTCATCCGGTAAAGATCCAGGCCTCCCACCGTCGCCATGATGATGAGAACGGAGCCGATCACGAACTCGACGCTGACCGAGCCCCGCCTGTCCCGCGTCCAGGACGAGAGGCTTCCGGAGAACCGGCGCGCCAGTGTGCTCAACAAGGTATTCATGGAACTTCCGCGAATACGATCTCGGGCTCCGCCGGCGCGGGTTCCGGCACGCCTGCCGTGCGTTCGTTCCGTGTCACCGCCAACGCGCGGAAGGCGACGTCGCCGGTCAGGAGCTCCTGTTGCATCCGGCCAAGCGGCGTCTGGGGCTCGAAGCTCAGGCGGACCACCACCATGTCACCTCCGTCCCCACCACGTCGGCCGTACCCGCCTGTGGACGACTCGCCCAGCAGCATCGCCGAAGGGTTGTCGTAGGCTTCGATCTCGATCCTCAACAGAGCGGCATCCAGCCTATCCCCGACCTCGGCCTGTACGACCTGCCGCGCCCGCTCGATCAACGCATCCTCGGTCGCCGCGGGGTCTTGCAGCGCGTTGTCTCTCGCCACCGCGTGGGCCGCCCGATCCAGGAAGTCGTTGACGAACAGCGTATTCACGACTTCAAACACGCCGCCCACCATGACGACTGCGAAGCAGAGGCTGCAGACGCTCTCCAACGCAACCGATGCTCGCCGCGCGGACCAAAAGCGTAGAGTCGAGCAGGCGGAAAACAGGGACGACATGCCAGATATAGTAAGCACAAGTCGTGCCACGAATGCGGAACACGGGCGAATTGTTACGATTCAGGCCATTTGAGAGCCGGCGCATGGCGACCGGAAGCCTTGCTGTCTTGCAGAATGATCAGGCGAGCACACCGCGGTCCCTGGGAAAGGCCGTAACTGTTTGATTTTATGATATTATCCAAAAATAAGCGCGATGTTGCAGTTTGCAATATAAGTTGCAAACCGCAACACGCCCAAGCTGGTGAATCAGGTTCAATCCTTCTGCGGCAGGCCGTATCTCTTCAGTTTTCGGTGCAGGGTTACCCGGTTGATTCCCAATGCCTGGGCCGCCTGCGTGATGTTGTTGCCCGAGGCTTCGAGCGCCTGGACCAGCGCCTGCCGCTCGACTTCCACCAGAGGCAGGACTGGCGCCGGGGTGGGGTGATCGCTCGCGGAAGCATGGGTCCTGAAGAGATGGGGCGGGAGACTCTCCGCTTGCAGCACGTCGGTCTTCTCCAAGAGAACGGCGCGCTCGATTGCGTGATCGAGCTCGCGCACGTTGCCGGGCCAATCGTGCTGGAGCAGCAGACGCAACGCCGCCGCGGAGATGCCGCTCATGGTCCGACCGCTGCGTTCGGCGTGTTTGTTCAGGAAATGGTCGGCCAGCAAGGGGATGTCCATCCGATGTTGCCTGAGGGGTGGGACCACGATGGGGAACGCGGCGATGCGATAGAACAGGTCTGCCCGGAACTCCCCTGCCGTGACCGCGGCCTCCAGGTCCTTGTTGGTTGCCACGATCATCCGGACGTCGATGGGTATGGTGACGCCCCCGCCGACCCGCTGTATTTCCCGCTCCTGCAGCACCCGCAACAGCTTGGCTTGCAGCGCCAACGGCATGTCGCCGATCTCGTCGAGGAGGATCGTCCCCCCCGTGGCGCGCTCGAAGGCGCCGATTCTCTGCCTCGTGGCCCCGGTGAAAGCCCCCCGTTCGTAGCCGAACAACTCACTTTCCATGAGGGACTCGGGAATGGCGGCGCAGTTGATGGCCAGAAACGGCCTGTCCTTCCGCGGGCTGTTGAAATGAAACGACTTGGCCACCAACTCCTTGCCGGTCCCGCTCTCGCCCCGGATCAGCACCGTAATCTCGCTTTCCGCAGCCTGCCTTATCAGCGCATACACCTGCTGCATGGGAGGGCTGTCGCCGACCATGTCCTCGAAGGAATGGCTGGTCTCCAGCTCGGTGCGCAAGCGCAACACCTCGGCCTTCATCCGCTCCGCCTCCACCTCCTTGGATACGTCGCAGGCGGCCCATGACCTCTCCCTGACCGTCATGCACCGGCGCGGTCGTCCGATAGAACAGCCGCTGTTCCGGCACCGTGCCCGCGCCGCTTTCCTCCACCAGGTCGCCGCCCTCGTCCTTGAGGATGAACCGGCTCTTGACGTCCTTCAGGTCCGGCTCCTGAAACCGCTCCTGGAACTGCTTGGCGAGAGCTTCCGGCGAGAGCCCCTTCAACTCGCATTCCGTCAACTCCGCCAGCTTCTCGTAGCCTTGATTGGCGAACACCAGGCGCTCGTCGAGGTCGTACATGGCCATGGCCTCGCCGGTGGCGTCGAGCACGGCTCCCAGCCTTTGATGGCCGATGACGAGTTGCCGCCTTTTCTCCGCCAACTCCTGTTCGACGTTCCACTTGCCGACCAGAGACAGCGTCATCTGCTGGATCTCCTCACGCGCGAAGGGCTTTCGAATATAGAGCACCTTGTGAAGCGGCTCCACGTTCTGGATGATCTCGGGCAGAGACCTGTCGGTGTAAGCGGTCATGATGACGATCTCGACGTCGCCGTCGACCTCCCTGATACGGCGGATCGTCTCGATACCGTCGACGCCCGGAGGCATCCGGATGTCGATGTAGGCCACGGCAACGGAACGGGTCCGTGCCTTTCCGGCCCTCACGATGTCGCAGCCTTCCTCGCCGCTCCGCGCGTGCAGCAACTCGAACTCGGGCAAGAAGGACTGCTCCTCCTCGGTGATGAACGCCGCCGCCAGCTCCTTCGCCGACGCCTCCGACGGTTGGGGCGTCAACATCTCGATAAAGTCGTCGTGGATCTCCTTCTGATCGTCGACGATCAAGACGCGCCTGTTGGCGTATTCCTTGAAATCCATGGTGCCATCCTCGTCGTGGTATACGGGAGCACAGGTGTTTACGTCGCCGACCCGGCAGGGAGCCGCAGCTTGATGCGCGCGGTCGCTCCCTTGCCGGCGCCCTCGCTCGAAAGTTCGATCCGTCCACCCGAGCCAACGACAAAATTGGCGGCCGAATGGAGGCCGAGCCCGGTGCCTGATTCCTTCGTGGTATAGCCGGCGGCAAAGAACTTCCGGGTGTCCTTGCTGCTGAACCCGACGCCGTTGTCGCTCACTTCAAGGTTGAGAAACCCCCCGTCGATGCGCGCCCGTATCCGAATGCGGGGTTCGTCCTCGAGTCCGCCCGATTCCGCAAGCTCGTGAATCGCCTGCGCCGAATTCTTGATCACATTGATCATCATCTGATGAAACTGACTCTCCTGAGTCCTGATCTCCTTCGGCGCCTCCGCGCAGTCGACATCCACCCGGACCCCGCCGTTGTCCATCGAATCCCGCGCTACCTTGATGGCATCCGAGAGCGCGTTCCGAAGGTTGATGTCCTTCAGGACCATGCCCGAACCGCCGAGCGACCTTTCGGTGCGCACGATGTCGGCGATGTGCTGCGCCCGGTCTCTGACGCGCTCGACCGTCTTTGCCAACCTCCTGTTGTGTCTGCCGAATTCCTTGGCGAGGCTGATGATGAACGGCCTCACCTTCTGGCCTTGCGGGTCGTTCCGGATGTACTCGATCCAGTCATCCCCGTGCGGTTCTATGGCGTCGGCAAGGGCGAGGAGGCGGCGGACCAACTGACCGTTCGAGACATCCCGGTAAAGGGTCTCGGTTCCCGTCGTTACGCTGTTGACGGCGTTGCCGATGTTGTGCAGGACCGTATCGACCACCTCCAACCGTCCTTGCGCGAACGCCTGTGTCAATGCCTCTTCAGCGAGCACCTTATGGGTGACGTCGCGGAAAACGATGACGCCCCCCCTGATCCCGCCGCTTTCATTCAGGAGCGGCCTGGCGGACGTCAGGAGATAAATGCCGCCGTTCGCGTGGTTCGGCCTGCGTACGAATATGTGCATGTCGTCGGTGGCCTCGCCGTTGAAGATGGCGCGGGGAAGCGGCAGGTTCTCGTTGTCGATGGGCGTCACACGATCGGGATAGTAATAGATGTGTTTGGATTTTTCCGACCATTTGCCCTGCCGCCTGATGAAGTATTCCTGGTCGAGAATCGCCTTGGCGCCGGGATTGACGTACAGGAACTCTCCGCTTTTATCGCTGACGATGATGCCGTCCTGGATGCTGTCAAGAATGGTCCGCAGCAGCTCGCTCTGCTCCCCAAGCTCAACTACGGTTTGTTGGAGGCGGATTTCCGTCGCCTTCCTTTCGGTAATGTCCCGAAAAACGACCAGGCCTCCTCTTTGCACGTTGCGGGAGTCCCTTAAAGGCCGTCCGGTGACACTGACATGGATGCCCTCCGGCTGTTCCTCGTTGCGCACGAAGACCTCGGTCCCGTCCGTCTCCTGACCGCGCATGGCGAGCACCAGCGGATTCTCGTCCACCGGCAGGAGCGTTTCCTGGTCGAGACGATAAACGCCGTGCAGCGCGGCCCATTGATCGACCTCGTTGGTGGGTTCACGCTCGCCGCCGATCCGTACCGCGCCCGCATTGAACATCAGACGGTCCCCGTTTTGATCCACGGAGACGACGCCCTCTTCCATACTGTTGAAGATGATGTCCATCATATGGAGTCGATCCCGTATCTCGGCGATCTCGCGCTCCAACCGGCTCCTGATCTCTCGATGCCGCCCTTCCCGCTCGCGCAGGGAAAGAGCGGTCAGTAGGCTCAAGCGCAGTTGCCGCTCGTCGAACGGCTTCAGCACATAGCTGAATGGATAGGCCGCTGGAACCGGCGGAAACGGGTTTCCCTCCGCGCCGTCCGTCAGACAGACCACGGGGATGCCGAGCTCGCTCCCGATCCGTTCGGCCGCTTCCAGGCCGTTCATGCCCGCCCCGGCGTCGAGATCGATCAAGGCCGCATCGGGAGCCGTTTCCGACGCCTTTTCAACAGCTTCGACCGCGCACGCCGCCACCGCGCATACGTGGTAGCCCAGACCCTGCAGGCATTCCTCCAAACCCGCGGCGTCGGGACCGGCGCTCCGGACCACCAGTACCCTCGCATCCGTCATCGCGTTGCCCTCTCTACGTTGGGACGAAAGGTTTCTTGCGCCTTGCTCTGTCAAGCGGATAGTCCCGTCGTATTCACGAGACGGCGTTCATCCGGAGCCGATTCCCTTGAGCGCGTTCACCGCCATCATGAACGCCGGGCCGCCCATCAGCAGGATGATGCCCGGCACCACGAGCAGCAGCATCGGAAGGCTCATGATGACCGGCAGCCGCCCGGCCGCGGCTTCGATGCGGGCGGCCCGCTGCAGGCGTTCGTTACGGGCGATGTTCTGGATCGACTGGCCCATCGGCGTGCCGTAGCGCTCTCCCTGAATGACGGTGCCGGCGAAATCGCGCAGCCCGTCGGCCGCGGAGCGCTCGTAGAGGCCCTGCAACGCGCTCCTGCGGTCGGCGCCGAGGCGAAGTTCCGCCTCCACCGACGCCAGCTCCCTGGCCAGCTCGGGCGCGAGGGGCCGGAGCTCGAGCGAGACCATGGAGAGGGCGCGTTCGAAGGTGTATCCGGCCTCGACGCACAGCACCATGAGATCGAGCGCGTCCGGGAGCGCGCGGGAAATCTTGCGGCACCTTCGCACGCCCAGGCGCCGCAGCACCGCTTCGGGCAACAGCCCGCCCATCACCGCCCCGGCCAGACCGGCGAAGCCGATCAGGAAAGCGCGTCCGCCGACCGCTTCCACCCCCGCCACGAGAAAGCCGGCCAAGACGCCGGCCGTCAGCATCAGGACCATCTTGAGCGACAGGAAGATCGCCAGCGCGTCGCGTTGCTGGATGCCGGCCTGCCGGATCAGGTCGCCGATCTTGGCGCGCTCGGACGTGCCCACAGGCACCAGCATGGCGGCAACCTCGAGCGCGGCGGCCGCGGCCAGGGACAGCCAGGACACGGCGGGCGTCGCGCCGTCCTGGAGCTTTCCCGACTCGCCGCGCGCGGTCGCCGCCTGCGCCCGCACGGCCTGCAGGCGCCGGTCGAGGGCGAGGGCCCTGCGGCTCTCCTGGAACAGGAAACGGATCGCGGCGGCCAACGCGGCCAACAACGCCAGAGCCGCGAACGCCAGCAGCCAGGAGGTCATTTGCCGAACCGGGCAGCGATCCCGTGCGCGATCACCAGCCCCCCCACGATGAGCCCGACGCCCCAGCGCAACAGCAGCGGGCTGTCGAACAGCGTCTCCACCGCCTGCGGGTTGGTGACGCTCTGGGCCGCCAGCACCAGCACCGGAACCCCCGACAACACCAGCAGCGTGATCCGCGTCTGCGCGGTAGAGGACTGTGCCTTCATCTCTACCTCCAACCGGGCGCGCAGCGTCGCGGAAAGATTGCCGAGCGCGGTCGAGATGCCGCCGCCGGTGGTCCGTTGCAGGCACAGCGCCGCGGAAAACAGCGTGAATTCCGGAATGCGGACGCGCGCCGCCATTCCGCGCAACACGGTTTCCGGATCGAGGCCGGACGACAACTCGTCGGCGACCTCCCGCAGGAGGCTCCTGGCCGGTTCCGGCGCGTCCTCGGCGACCACCGCGATGGACTCCATCGCCGGCAGCCCGGCGCGGGTGAGACGCACGACATGGTCCACGACCTCGGGAAAGTGCTTGATGAACTCGGTCCGCCTCCGCGAGTTCGAGAGCGCGAGAAAGGCCCAGCTTCCCGCCACCCACGCCGTCGGCGCCAAGACCGGAACAAAACTCCAAAACTGCATGAACGCCGCCATCACGACGGCCGCGACCGCGGCCAGGAAACCGAGCGCCACCGCTTTCGGGAACACCCGGCGGCCGTCGAGCAGGGAGAATCGCCGTTCGATTCGCTCGTGCAGCCAGGATTTGCTGGGCCGGGTGCGGAAGACGCTGGCCTGGGCATCGGCGGCCGCGGCCGCGGCGCCGGGGTCGGCGCCGAGCACGGCCGCGACCCTGCCCACCCTGCGCTCGAGATCGGCGTCGAGCCGGGAGGCCGTCCGCACGACGACGTAGACTCCGGCCGTCAGGAACAGGCTGGACGCGATCACCGCAATCATCAGAGCGCTCATCGCCGGGCCTCGGCGTCTTGGTTGGCCATCTGCAGCACCTCCAGCAACTCGGCCCGCAACCCCGCCCGGTCCACCGCCTCCATCCAGGACGGCTGCCGGCCCGAACCCTCGAAGCCGCCCGGTGTGAAGCGCCACATCTCCTCGGTGGTGATGATCTCGTTCTCCATCCCCACCACGTCGGTGATGCTGGTGACGCAACGCCGGCCGGTGCGCAACCGCGCCACCTGCAGGACCAGATCGACGCTCGACGCCACCTGCTGGCGTATCGCCGCCAACGGCATCTCTACCGCCCCCATCAACAGCATGTTCTCGAGCCGCGTCAGCGCGTCGCGGGGCGTGTTGGCGTGGATCGTGCACATGGAGCCCGGATGGCCGGTATTCATGGCCTGCAGCATCTCCATCGCCTCCGGACCCCGCACCTCGCCGACGACGACGCGATCGGGCCGCATCCGCAAGGCGTTGATCAACAGCGCGCGCATGGTCACCTCGCCCGTGCCCTCGGCGCTCATGGTGCGCGTCTCCAGCCGCACCACGTGGGGCTGCTGCAACTGCAACTCGGCGGCGTCTTCGATGGTCACCAGCCGCTCGTCGTCGCTGATCTCGCGCGACAACGTGTTCATCAGCGTCGTCTTGCCGGCGCCGGTCCCGCCGGAGATCAGAATGTTCAGCCGCGACTTGACGCAGATGCTCAGCAGCCTGGCCATGACCGGCGAGAGCATCTCCTGCGCCGCCAGGTCCTTGAGGCTGACGCCGGTCATCAGGAACCGCCGGATGGAGATCGTGGTGCCGTCGATGGCAAGCGGCGGGATGATGATGTTGACGCGGCTGCCGTCCGGCAGCCTGAGGTCGACGGTCGGGCTCGCCTCGTCGATGCGCCGTCCGATCCAGCCGGCGATGCGTTGCGCGATGCGCAGCAGGTGCTGGCCGTCGCGGAACTTGATGTCCACCGGCTCCAGCTTGCCGCGGCGCTCCACGTAGACCGATCGCATGCCGTTGACGAGAATGTCGGAGATGGTCGGGTCGTGGAACAACGGCTCGAGCGGCCCCAGCCCCTTGATGTCGTTGATCAGGCAGGCGACCAGGCGCCGCCGGTCCAGCGGCGTGAGGTCCGTGACGCCGGCCTCCTCGGTTTCGAGAAACGCCTGGAGTTGCGCCGCCAGGTCCTCCGGCTTCAGCTTCACGGCCTGCGACATGTCGAGCGCCTTGGCGACGGTCGGATGCACCCGCGCCGCGAGGTCGGCGATCATCGCATCCGAGGTCTGCGGGCGCAGGGGTACCGCGGCCGCGGGGGTCGCGGCCGCAGCCGCGGGAAGCGCCGGCCCCGGGCTTTGGTCCTCCTCGGCCGCCTTCGGGCGGCGTCCGAAAGATCTCAATGCCATCTCGTCTCTCTCCCGTAGGGGTGTTTCAAACGAATCGCGGTCCCGCTGCCGCTGAACGGGATGGAGCCGTCGGTGACGGATACGCCGTCCAAAACGTCGGTAGGCTGAAACGACACGTCCGCCGGCTTCGGATGCATGCACGTCGGGTTCCCCGGCGGGTGCACCGCCACCGGTCTGCCGGGAACACCCCGTCGTTGACCACAAACGAGAACACCAGATCCGTGCGAACCGACGGAGCCCTGAACGTCGGCGCCGCCGTGTCCGCGGCGCTCAGCGTCACATCCATGCCGCCAGTCTGCGTCCAGACACCTAGTTTGGCCCGACCGTCGGACTTCTTCTATCAACTGTGTGTACAAATTTGCCTCTTTTCGATATTATTTGCATAAAGACGTTTATCCTGACCCGCGCGACGCCCGAGACGCGGTGACACCAATTGGGAATCCGGCGCCCGGGCTCGCCGTGTGCAAGCCGGGCGAAGGAGGGGCCTTGACGCAGTTCGACGACCTGAGACGGGAGAACGAGGCGCTGCGCGCGCGCAGCGCCGCCCTCAACACAGCCATTCTGCGGATCAACGCGAGCCTCGACGTCGACACCATGCTCAGCGACGTGGTCGAGAGCGCCCGCGGGCTCACCGGCGCCCGCTACGGCTTCATCGTCACCCTCGACGAAGCGGGCGCGACCGTGGGCTTCGTATTCTCGGGCCTCACTGCCGAAGAACAGCAGGAGATGCTCGCCTGGCCCGGCAATGCTCGCCTGTTCGAGCATCTGCGGAACCTGCCGGGACCGTTGCGGCTAGCCGATCTCCCGGCCTATGTCCGTGCGCTCGGCATGGACTTCACGTCCACCCTCTCTCGCACTTTCCAGGGCACGCCGATGCGCCACCGGGGCGTCGACGTCGGCCACTTCTTCCTCGCCGGGAAGGCGGACGGCAAGGAGTTCACCGACGAGGACGAAGAGGTGCTGACGCTGTTCGCATCCCACGCCGCGACCGCCATCGCCAACGCTCGCACTCACCGTAACGAACAGCGCGCTCGCGCCGATCTCGAGGCCCTGGTCGAGACTTCGCCGGTCGGCGTCGTGGTGTTCGATGCGAAGCGCGGCCGTCCGGTGTCGTTCAACCGCGAGGCGCGGCGGATCGCGGAGGGCCTGCGCATGCCCGGCCATCCGACCGAGCATCTCCTGGAGGTGCTCACCTGCAGGCGCGGGGATGGGCGCGAGTTCTCGCTCAGGGAGATTCCCATCGCACAGACGTTCGTCGACTCCGAGACCGTGCGCGCCGAGGAGGTGGTGCTCTCGCTGCCCGACGGGCGCAGCGTCAGGACGCTGATCAACGCGACGCCGATCCAGGCCGAAGACGGCACGGTGGCCTCGGTGGTGGTGACCATGCAGGACCTTGCCCCGCTCGACGAGGTCGAGCGGCTGCGCACCGAGTTCCTCGGCCTCGTCGGCCACGAGCTGCGCGAGCCGCTGGCCGCCATCAAGGGCTCGGCGACGACGCTGCTGGAGGATTCGGCGGCGCTCGACCCGGCCGAGATGCGCGAGTTCCACCGCATCATCTCCCAGCAGGCCAACCACATGCGCGGCCTGATCAGCGACCTGCTCGACGCGGGGCGCATCGACTCGGGCGCGCTCTCGGTTTCGCCGGAGCCCACGGAGGTGGCCGAGCTCGTGGAGCAGGCGAGGAGCACCTTCCTGGGCAGCGGCGGCCGCCACGGCATCGCCCTCGACCTTCCTTCGGGCATGCCCCCCGTGATGGCCGACCGACGGCGCATCGTGCAGGTGCTCAACAACCTCTTCGCCAACGCGGCGCGGCACGCGCCCGAGTCGTCGTCCATCCGGGTCGCGGCGGCGCGCGCGGAGGGCCACGTCGCGGTCTCGGTCACCGACGAGGGCCGCGGGGTGGCGCCGGAGCTGCTGCCGCGGCTCTTCGACAAGCACGGCGGCGTACGAGAGGGGGCAAAAGCCGGGTACGGCCTGGGCCTTGCGATCTGCAAGGGGCTGGTGGAGGCCCACGGGGGCCGCATCCGGGCCGAGAGCCCCGGCCCCGGCCTCGGCGCCACGGTCACCTTCACCCTCCCGGCGGCCGGGGAGCCCGGCGAAGCCGCGGCCGAGCCGCCGGCCCGGCAGCCGGGGGAGCCGCCGCGCGTCCTCGTGGTCGACGACGACCCGCAGACCTTGCGCTTCGTGCGCGACGCGCTTTCCGCGGCCGGCTACGCCCCGCTGGTGACCGGCGAGCCGGGGGAGCTTGCCCACACCATCCGCACCGAGAAGCCGCGGCTTGTCCTGCTCGACCTGATGCTTCCCGGCAGCGACGGCATCACGTTGATGAACGAGGTCCCCGAGCTCTCCGACCTGCCGGTCATCTTCATCTCCGCCTACGGCCGCGACGAGACCGTCGCCAGGGCGCTGGAAGCCGGCGCCGCCGACTACGTCGTCAAGCCGTTCTCGTCGACCGAGCTGGTCGCCCGGATCCGGGCGGCGCTCCGCCGCCACGAGGAACCGGAGCCGTTCGTGCTCGGCGAGCTGACGATCGACTACGGGCGGCGCCGCGTGACGGTCGCCGGAAACGCGGTCGAGCTTACCGCCACCGAGTACGAGCTCCTGTGCGCGCTCTCGCTCGACGCGGGACGGGTCCTGACCTACGACACGCTGCTGCGTCGGGTCTGGAGCGGGCGCCATGGCGCCGATGCGAACGCGGTGCGCAACTTCGTCAGGAACCTCCGCCGCCGGCTCGGCGACAGCGCGGCGAACCCCGCCTGGATCTTCAACGAGCGCGGCGTCGGATACCGCATGGCAAAGCCGGGGGATGCGTGAGGGCGTTGCGCGCTATTTCTCCAGCGTCACTTCCTCGCGCTCACCGCCTCGAAAGATCTGCACCCGCACCTCGCTCGATTCCTTCCGCGGTGGCACAGGGGCAGCGACGGGCACCGGCGCGGGCGTGGGCGCGGATGGGGTTTCTTCCGGCTTGGCCTCGGTCAACGGCAGCGAGAGCAGGTTCTCCAGCCCGGTGGGCGTGCGCTGGTCGCGCCGCGCGCCGTCGGTGAGGGAGCGCATGGCGAGCGAGATGTCCCCCTTGGAGGTGGCCAGCACCAGACGTTCGGCCTCCGACGGCAGCACCTCGAGAGTGACGGTGCTGGCGCCGCTTCGGGAAGGCTTCCTGCTCGCCGTCCCCTGGCTGGCGCTTACGCTGCTCTCCACTTGCCGGTTGACGGCGACCACGCGGATGTCCTCGAGAATCGTTCCAGTGAAGGTATTGGTCTTGCGCGTCTTCTCGTCGCTGACCTCCACGGTGAGGATCACGTCGACGTGGTCGCCGGGATAGATCAATCCGGCCTGGCTGGTGGCCCGGTTGACCAGAATGGTGACGGCGCGGTGGTCGGGCCTGAGGGCGGCGGCAAGGAAACCGTACTGGCCCGGGCGTACGATCGACGACCAGGTCAGCGGCATGCCCTTGTGCACCATCCTCCGCACCACGGCTCCCACCACACTGTCCGGCTTGGTCTTGCCCTTGAGCATGTGGGCCGAGAGGATGACGCCGTTCTCAAGCGGCGACCAGACGACGTCGTTGGCGGTGATCAGACTCCCGACCGCCAGGTTCCTGGAGGCGGTGAGGACCACCGGCAGGGGCTTGGGCGGCGGCGCTGCCGCCTTGGGCGCGGGCGCCACGGGTGCCGGGCGGAGGTACAGCCACGCGCCGCCGAAGACGGCGACGGCGATAACGCACACGAGAAGGACGACGAATGCGAAGCGGGCCTTCTGCATCACGCACTCCCACCCACGGCAAAGGCCCGCTGCGCCAGGAGCGCGATAGCCGGCGGCGAGATCGCCACCGCGAAAGGAAGGTCGGGGCGCAGCCGGCGCGTGGTGTCAAACGGCAACAAGGAGAAGAGGCCGAGGGCGAGACCGAGCAGCCCCATCCCGAACAGGAAGCTGCCGATTCCGGACGGCCCTACCCATAACCCCGCCACTGCCATGAGTTTCCCGTCGCCGGCGCCGAGCGCGCCCATCAGGAAAAACACGAAGCCGACTGCCAGCAGCACCGCGCCGGTGGCGACGTGCGCCCAGAGCGGCGGCGCCATCTCCCGGTGGCCGGCGACGGCGACTTGGATCGCGAACAGGCCGAGCAAAGCGGCCGGAACCACGTTCGGGATCTGACGGCTGACGAGGTCGAAAACGACCGCCGCCCCCAGCAACGCGCAACAGACGGTCAGTATCAACAACTCGGGCATGGGACTCCTACCATTTTCCCGCCGGGACGAAGCAGTCCCGGCCGCGGCCCTTCAAGAGCCCGCACAAACGCCTGGCCGCCGCCTTGTTCGCCAAGGGGCCCGCCCGGAGGCGGTAGAACACCCCTCTCTTGGGAATTTCGGCCTTCACCACGCGGTGCGTCAAGGAGCCCAGCAACTCCTCTTCCTCGGAGGAGAGCCGGCTCCAGGCCGCCAGCGCCCGGTCGCGCGAGCGCGCCGAGTAAAGCTGCACCTTGGCGCCCCCCGCCGCGGCCGCTTCGGCTTCAGGCGCCTCTTGGGTGACCGCGGGCGGCGGGGAGGCGGCGGTCTCCTGGACGCCGCCCGTCCATTTTCCTGCCGGGACGAAGCAGTCCCGGCCGCGGCCCTTCAAGAGCCCGCACAAACGCCTGGCCGCCGCTCTGTCCGCCAACGGGCCCGCCCGGAGGCGGTAGAACACTCCTCTCTTGGGAATCTCGGCCTTCACCACGCGGTGCGTCAGGGAACCCAGCAACTCCTTTTCCTCGGAGGAGAGCCGGCTCCAGGCCGCCAGCGCCCGGTCGCGCGAGCGCGCCGAGTAAAGCTGCACCTTGGCCTCCCCCGCCGCGGTTTCCTTGGCTCCAGGCGCCTCTTGGGTGACCGCGGGCGGCGGGGAGGCGGCGATCTCCTGGACGCCGCCCGTCCATTTTCCTGCCGGGACGAAGCAGTCCCGGCCGCGGCCCTTCAAGAGCCCGCACAAACGCCTGGCCGCCGCTCTGTCCGCCAACGGGCCCACCTGGAGACGGTAGAACACCCCTCTCTTGGGAATCTCGGCCTTCACCACGCGGTGCGTCAGGGAACCCAGCAACTCCTTTTCCTCGAAGGAGAGCCGGCTCCAGGCCGCCAGCGCCCGGTCGCGCGAGCGCGCCGAGTAAAGCTGCACCTTGGCGCCCCCCGCCGCGGCCGCTTCGGCTTCAGGCGCGGTGTAAAGCGGTGCGTTGGCGACCGAAGGCGCATCCGCGCCCTTCCGTTCGTCCAGCAAACGCGAAAGATCTGCCCCATCGCCGTCCAACCAATGGGAAGCGGGATACTTGGCGTAGAGTTGCCTGGCTTCTTTCCCCGAGCCCGATTGGGCCAGCGCGCGCACCAGATTCGCCGTGATCATCGGATGCGACGGCGACAGCTTCAAAGCCTCCTCGTAGTGCGTCCGCGCCCGTGCATGGTCGCCTTCGATAGCGGCCACCACGCCAAGGCCGTTGGCCACCCAGGCTTCGGCCCGCGTGCCCTTGGCCGATTCGGAAGCGGCGACAAAATGGATCTTCGCCCCGGCCGTGTCTCCCTTGCCAAGACTCGCCCGGCCGGCGCCGAGCAGCGCCTCGGCCTTGGCAGCCGGCGCCACGGACCTCTCGTCCGCCTCGGTGAAAAGCCTTTCGGCAAGGGTGAAATCACCCGCCTCCAACGCCAGGTAGGCGCGCCCGAGCCTGGGCTCCGGCGCGCTCGGAAAATGACGGGAGAGTTGCATATACAGCCGTTCCGCTGCCTCGAGCTGCCCGGCCTCGGCCGATGCCGACGCCACTCTCAGACTGCTGTTCAATTGTCGCTGTTCCGCGGCCCCGAGTTGGCCCTTGCGTTGTTCCTTCACCGCCAAACCGCTGCAGGCGCCGAGGGGCAAGGTGAGCGCTGCCGTCACCGCCACCAAGCGGGCAATACAGGAGAACCTTTGGATTTCCGGTAGTATCCCGCTCATCGCAGCCATTCCCGGACCGGCCGGTTCGCCATGCCTGGACTGTCGTGGCTAGGTGCCGGCGGGTCCGGTCCGGCGCGTCGGATCGCCCTCGAGCGTTCTCGGTTGCGTTCGCTCCGACGCCGTCCGTTGCAGACTGTCCGCCATCTTGGTGATCATATTGCGTATCCGATCGAGAGCGGCGGCAAGTTCGGTCAACTCGCCTTTCGACGAAAGCTCGATCCTGCCGGCGATGTGGCCCTGCTCCATTCGTCGCACGCGACTGGTCAACGCGCGTACGGGCACCAGCACCCACCTGCCGAACAGCCAGCACAGTATGATAGAAGAGAACAGTAGCGCCGCGCATAGCGCCGCCCCGAGCCACAGGACATCCTGTAGCCAACCCCGCTGATCCTCCCACTGTATCCCGGCGAGTTCCGGCAAAACATTGTGACCACTTAGATTCGGCGCCTCCACGATGATCATCCAGTCGAAACCGGGGAAGTTTTCGATGACCGGCGCGTAAAAGCCACCACTCGCCGAACGCGCGAAAGCGACCAGATAACCAGGCGCGGACGCGCCATCCCGGCGATCCTGGGCGTCGGTCCGGGTGGCGATGAAGGCGCCGGACCGGTCGCCCTCATAGGACCGGCTCAAGTGCGTGAGCGACGGATCCGTGAGCAGGCTGACCTCCGGCTGCATGATGCGCCCGCGCGCATGCGCGGAGCGCGTCTCCGCGATCAACAACCCATCGCGGGTGACAACCAGGAACTGCGATTCGGGCGTGCGGCCGTCGAGCGCCGGACCGGATACCTGAGCATGCAGTAGCTGGCCGGGAGCGGAAAGGCGGCGCGCGACACGGTCGGTGAACAACTGGGTGAAGCGTACCGACAGAACCGACTTCATCACGCCGATGGGGTTCCTGGTCCTGCTGTCATGAATGCGCACCGAGAGGTCCAGCGCCCATACATTGGCCGAGGCGTCGAACTCGATCTCGCCTACGGAAACCCCGGCCGACCACGCCCTTTGCCACCAGCCCTCGTCCGACTGGACGAAATCCGAGGTGGGGTTCGTCGCCGCCACATTGAAGCCCAACTCGTCCGTGAAGAAAACTTCGGCAAAATGAGGGGACGCCCGGACCTGTTCGCTCAAGTACGCGCGCGCCCCGGGCGCGAGTCCCAGACTCTTTCTGGTCCGGAACCTGCCCTCGACCTGCTGAACCGTGAGTTTGTCCAAACCCTCTTTTGCGTGGGCGGCCCGCGCCTTGTGCACCGCGGATATCACGACCGGGGAGGTTGCCCAAGTCTGCGCCTCGACGATGCGGTCGAGCAGGAACCGGTCGATCGCCTCCGCCAGACCCGCAGCGGCTTCGGTGAGCTTCAATGCGTCGCCGCGCAAGGCAAGCGATTGGAGAGCGACGGGAGGACGGCTTTCCGCCCGCAGCCACAACCAGTAGGCCCCCCATCCCGTCGCAGCCAGCAGTGGCACCCACACGAGGAGGAACACGGCCAGCCCGAAACGAACACCAAGAGAATGAGTCATGCGAAAGGGTACCTCCTGCGGCTTCCTATTTCCCCGTCACCCAAGACCCTCAGTCCCCGGCCCGGGCTTTTCGATCATCCGCTGCGCGTATTCCTTCTGCTCTGCCGACTCGGCGCGGCTGAGGATTTCCTCTGCCTGCAGAAGCTTGGCGCGCGCGCCTTCCCGATCACCGCTTTCACCGCTTTCAGGATGTGGCCGGCCGGTGTGGCCTACCTCGGGGTCGATCTCCAAGGCGGACTCATACAGTTGCCGTGCCGCGCCGATGTCACCCCGGGAATCATGGATCTTCGCCATGTTGCTCAAGGCAGCGGCCTCAGCCTGGCGGTTGCCCAATTCGCGATGAAGCGAAAGGGCGCTTTCGAAGTACGCCAGAGCGCGCGTCAACTGGTCCTGGGCCATGTAGGCGACCCCCAGTTCGTCCTGCACGAGCGCGGCGCCGGGCTTGTCCCCGGTCCTCAGGCAAATCCGCACTGCCTCTTCGAAACTTCTGAGAGCGAGGTCGTGCAAGCCTGCCTCGGTCAAGGCCGAGCCAAGCGCCGCGAGGGACTGGACCTGTCCGGCCTGGTCGCCGGAGTCCTTGAACAGCCCGACCGAGTCGGAAAGGTGCGTGCGCGCCTTGTCCGCCTGGCCCAGGCGCCGGTAGAGACGGCCGGAGCGTAGATGCAGCCGTGAGAGCCAGCGAGGGTCCTCCTGTGCCTGAAGGCACTGGATGGCCGTTTCGTAAGCCTCGGCCGCCTGGACTGCATCTCCCTGGAGATCGTAAAGATCTCCCAGGTTGGACGAAGCGGCCGCGCGGACGAAATCGTCTCCACCGGTCTCGCGGAGGGCCTCCTTGCAGTAGACGATGGCTGGAGCGATTTTTCCGCGCGCCAGGCTCGTGACGGCCAGTGCGTTCAGCACAGGCCCGAACCGGTCGCTTCGCGGCAGCGCTTCCTTGAGGTGGGTGTCGGCTTCGTCGTGAAGGCCCATGGCGTTCTCAACGATAGCCAATCGAAGATACTCACCGGCATCGATCGGCTTGCGTTCGGCCGAACGCCGGTCCAGATCGTTCCGGGCCGCGGTCAGGGCCGCGCGAGTCCACTCCGGCAATGGAGCTACGGCCGCTTCGACCAGAAGCAGCTCGTCGGGACAGACCTCGACGACAATAGAGCGAATCAGTTCGGCGGGCGGACGTTCCGACAGCGCTTCCGCCTCACGGGTCCAGCCGGCTGGCGAACCGGGAGGCTCTTCCCCTTCGGCGGGAAGGACGGCCGGCTGGTCCGTCGGCATCATGGCCGGCGTGAACAGGTCCACCGGGTCATCGCCGCGGTCCGGCTCTTCCGGCGCTGGGGTCTCCGGCTTGGGAACACGTTCCTCCTCCAACCCCGCGCCGGGCGGCCACCAGGGACCACCGATGACAGGTTCATCCGCCTCATGCCCTTCGGCGGAAGGGATGGCCGGCCGGTCCTCCGACATGGTGGCCGGCATGGACAGGTCCACCGGGTCATTGCCGTGGTCCGGCCCTTCCGGCTTGGAAAGGGGCTCGCTGTATTCGGTCCCCATGTCGCTCTCGGCGCCGGGCTCCTTCCCGGCCTCTTCCTCCAGCCCTGGGCCGGCCGGCCACCATGGGACTCCGACGTCAGGTTCCTTGGCGTCCTCCCCTTCGGCGGGAGGGACGGCCGGTTGGTCCTCCGACATGGTGGCCGGTGGGGGTATGTTCACCGGATCATTGCCGTCGTCCGGTTCTTCCTGCGCTTGGACCTCCGGCTCGGGCGGGGGCTCGCCGTATTCCGTCTCGCTGATCCTGTCCTGTTCACCCAGGAGTGTTTCCCCGGTCTGGCCCCGGCCAGGCTCCTCCTCGGCCTCTTCCTCCCGCCTTGGGCCGGCCTGCCACCATGGCGCACCGGCGGGTTCATCGGCCTCCTCCCCTTCGGCGGGGGGTTGGTCCTCCGACATCACGGCCAGGACAGCCATGTTCACCGGGTCATCGTCGTCGACCGGTTCTCCCGCGGGCTCGGGCTCGGGAGCAGGCTCGCCGTACCGCACTCCCCTGTAGATGTATCCCGTGCCCTTGTGCGTTTCGGGCTCCTCAACGGCTGCCTCCTCATGCCCCGAACCGCCTTCCCACCAGGGAGAACCGACGACGTCCTCCGTCCCGCCGCGGGCCGCATCGTCCGTAACCGGAGCGGCGGCTTGTTCAGGGGAATCGGGTCCGTCCCGTGGTTCTCTGTCTTCCATCTCCTTGCGTTCCATAGAGGAGCCCCCGAGTGCCGGCCTCGACGGGATTTGCGCCTGCGGTAGAACCTCGGCGCGAAATCCGGCTGACAAGGCAGCAAAAGCCGACACGGTCGAAACAGTTTGAGTAAGCTCTCCTTGCTTGCATGCGCGGCGTCCGGTCAGGATGCCTTCGCGTGCCTTTACGTGTGTTTCGTATATTTCATAAATTCAGTATATATTTTGTGTAATTTGTATCGCGACTATGTATTTCATGTCGCAATAAGACGCCAAATGCTATCAAATTCTCCGAAGTATGGCTAGACTTGAGTCGTACCTGAAAGTTGTGGAAGTCGCCAAGCAGACTTTCGTCAACACAACACACGAAATTCTGCTTCTTGCAAAATCTACCCTTTGAGATTATCGTTGCTCAGTGCTGTTCCGGATACCGTGGATGTCCCGCGCATCGTTTCCTTGCCGTTATCGGCGTTCATGATGCTCCGATGAGCGCCACGGCGACACTGCCCGGAAAACAGGACAGACTCCCCGCGTAGAGCGCCGGCGACTTGTGGTCGCCGGGTTCGGCAGGTGGGTCCGGAGCATCGACATGGTGTTGGCGCGGAAAAGAAAGGCTTCCGTCCGCCGGGCAAAAGGGAGTAGCAGCCATGAAACACTTGCCGACCACACGGACTCTTCTCGTCCTCGCCGCCGCCGTCGTCTTCGTTACGGGGCTGGCGGCCTGTGACAGCAAGCCCTCGGGCGGCGGCGCCCAATCGGCGGGGGTTTCCCCGAGCAGGATGGCGGACGCGCTATTTGCCGTTATGGCAGCCGACCGTACCGTCTATTCGAACGAGGTGGTCTATCGCCTGCAGGACGTTGAGGAGGTGATCAAGGCCAGCGAACACTGGGACAACCAGAAGGCCTTGCCGCTGCCGGCCCAGATGTTCCGCATGAGCGCGGGATTGGTGGCCAAGCAGACCGATGCGTTCAGCTACTCGCTGCTGTCGAAGTGGCCCCTCAACAAGGAAAGCGCTCCCAAGACCGAGGTGGAAATCGCCGGACTGGACAGCGTCGCCGAGAACCCGTCGAAGCCCTTCTATGGCCGGGAGACAGTGGGCGACACCGAGTATTTCACCGCGGTGTATGCCGACGTCGCCGTTTCACCCTCCTGCGTGACGTGCCACAACGCGCACGAAGACAGTCCGCGGAACGACTTCAAGGCGGGGGATGTCATGGGCGGTGTCGTCATCCGCATTCCGTTGCGCTGATGACGCGAGGGGACGGCTGATGGATGCGGCCCGGAGGATGAATCCATGCTGAGACGAATGCCTGCCTTCCACGGGGCTGGTGCCGCTGCTCTTGCCCGCCATCGCGTATGCGCTGGACGGCAGGGTCGACGGGAAGCCGGCGCCGGAGTTGCAGGTAACGGTGGACACCTTGTGGACCTGCATCGCGGGCATACTGGTGTTCATCATGCAGGCGGGCTTTGCCATGGTCGAGGGCGGATTCACCCGCGCCAAGAACGTCGCCAACATCATGATGAAGAACGTCGGCGACTTCTCCATGGCCGCCTTGGGTTTCTGGATACTGGGTTTCGGCGTGATGTTCGGCAATGGCAATGCCTTCCTGGGCACGACGGGTTTCTTCGTTTCGCCGGACACGGGCGACCTGTACCAGTCTCTGAGCTGGACATCGGTTCCGACCCTGACAGCGTGGTTTTTCCACCTGATGTTCTGTGCCACCGCCGCCACCATCGTCGCCGGCGCCATGGCGGAGCGCACCAAGTTCTTGAGTTATCTGGTATTCAGTTTCTTCATCTCACTGATCTTCTATCCCATGGTGGGGCACTGGATCTGGGGCGGCGGATGGCTTGCACAACTGGGCATGCTTGACTTTGCCGGCTCCACGGTCGTGCACTCCACCGGTGCGTGGTTCGCCTTGGCCGGCGTGATCGTGCTCGGCCCCAGGCTCGGCAAATACAGCGATTTGGGGGTGCCCCTGGCCCTCCCGGGTCACAACTTGATGCTCGCTACGCTCGGGGTGTTCATTCTGTGGTTCGGCTGGTTCGGCTTCAACGCGGGAAGCATCATGGGCGCCGACGTGAACGGGATTTCGGCTATCGCCGCAAACACGGGCCTAGCGGCCGCCGCGGCCGTCATCGGCGCCACCGTGTGCGCGTGGTTGCTGTTCGGCAAACCGGACGTCACCATGGCCCTCAACGGCGCCCTCTCCGGCCTGGTGGCAATCACCGGCGCATGCGCCTTCGTGGAACCCTGGGCCGCGGTCCTCTTCTTCGGATTTCTTCCGGGAGTCGTCGTGGTCTTCTCCGTGTTGATGTTCGATCGGATGCAGATCGACGACCCCGTGGGCGCCATATCCGTCCACGGCGTGTCCGGCGCGTCGGGGACGGTCCTGTTGGGGCTTTTGCACAAGGAATCCGGGCTGCTCTACGGCGGCGGAGCCGATTTGCTCATGGCCCAGGTGGTGGGCGTGGTGGGTGTGTTCGCTTTCTGCATGGTATGCGGTCTGGTGATGTTCAACGTCATCAAGTTCGCGGTTGGCCTGCGGGTGTCACGCGCGGTAGAGCTGGCCGGACTGGACGCGACGGAGCACGGCAACGACGCCTATCCGGAATTCGGCGTGTCGGCAGTGGCGCGGTCCCAACCGCCTAGCCGGAGGTCCGCACCTTGAACAGCCGGCGGTCTCGGTAGACCCGCCCCTTATCTCAGTTCTGGTTCAGCGGTTTTCCGCGCCCATTCACTCCAATGCTTGAGGCAACTCCTCGCGACCTCAATGGGTAAACTGTTGGCCGCCGGGCTGGTCAGCGCGCGGAGTTGCAGTTCGGCCTCGGTGAGAATGGCGCGGTCGTCGAGATAACCGTTTTCCATCAGATAACGCTTGAGCCCCTCGAAGCTGCTACTCCGAAAACCTCGCAGACGCGGGTTCCTGTTCTTCCTGAGGGCAGCGACGAGCCTCTCCGCGTTGCCATCGAGTTCCCGTGCAACGGCAACCACGTCATCAAGGTAGCGTTCGGTCAGGACGCCGCTGTCTTCGAGCGCGTCCCGGCCCACGGGCCGGCCCCTCCCTTGTTTCCACAGCTCGCAGAAGACCTCGAGCAGGTCCAACCGCAACCGTATCTCCGGCGGAGCGACCGAACGCGAGCCCAGCCTTTCGGCCAGCGGAGTACCCGCAACCGTTTTCCACTGTCCCACCCGCTCGATTCCGTTCGACAGGAGATCGTGCAACAGGTCGATATCGTCCCACAGGATATAGAAGAAATGCTGCTCCGTATGACCGAGCGCCGGACGGAAGGCCGGCACTCCGAGAGCCGCTCCATAGTCCTCGGGAGACAACCCCTCGGGCGCCGGAACCGCCGGTCCCGGATCAACGTCCAGCACGCGCGGCCCGCCCACGCTGACCGCGTTCGTCCGTATCCGGCCCAAGTCGATCGCCGCAGCGATCTCGCAGTCCTCCTTGCCGAGCGCGTCCCTAATACGGTCGACATCGAGAGGGTCGCTGGTGAAGTAAAAGATCTGGCGGTCCTGGTCTTTGCCGACGCGCCCGAGGCTTCGCACGATGGCCTCGAATCGACTGGGGTCGCTTTGGTCGAACGCTTCGTCGAGAAACAACGGTAGGACCTTCTCCTGCTCCACTTGCTCGGCAAACGCGATTCGCGCCGCCAGCAGCAACTGGGCCCGCGTGCCGTCCGAGAGTTCATCGAGCTGCCGTGCTTCTCCGCTGCGCAACTCAACGGCAACAAGGCGAGGCCTCCCTTCGTCCTCGCCCAGCCGCAGTTCATAGTTGTGATAAGTGAACCCGGAGAAATGGTGGCGGGCCCGTTCGAAGACGCGCGGCATCCGGGTCTGCTCGTATTCCTCTTCGACAGCGTCGATGAGAAACCTCCCTGCCTCTGCGTACAATGCCTCGTCGCGGAGGTCCTGCAGTTTCGCGCGGGCTTCCTCGCGAGCGGCGATGGAGTCCTGCAAGGCGTAGCCCCTCTTCGCTTCGTTGATACTTGCAGTGATCTCGGCGATCTCGCTTCTCAGTCCGCCCGCTCTCAGGGCCAGATTCGTCAGGCTGTCCTTTAGCGGAACCAGCGACAGACCGTCGCATTCGGCCAATTCGGGTTCGCCGGCCCTTACAAGCTCGGTGCAATCTAGACCGATCTGGCCCTCGAGGCTCGTCCTTTCGCTGTTCAGTTCGCGATAGCGCTGCAATGAACCGAGTAGCGAAATGAGGCCGCTCAGGTCCCCTTCCGTCAGTGCCGCCTCGGAGTAGATCTTTCTGATCGAACCGAGAGCCCCTTGACCGGCGGCGGAGTTTTCCTCGATCTGGCGCGCAACGGCCCTTTCGTCGGAGACCGCCCGCACCAGCCGCGAGTTCCTGTCCGCGAGATTGTTCAGGCGCGCCCGGGCGGCCGCGGCGCTTGTCGGCCGCGGCTCGCCATGATGTTCCAGAACACGGGCCAACTCCGCCAGAAGAGCGGCGTGCCGCTCTTCAAGGCCGCCGACCTTGCCGGCCGTAGCTTCGTCGTCGCCACGGGCCAGGCGAAGTTGATCAAGCGCCCGCGCGAAATCCACCAGTTCCGCGTCCGGCGGAAGCGTATCAAGGCCGAGTCTGGCTTTCAGGTCCTGTCTGGCGGCATCGAGGGCGCGTCGCTGCTCCGACAGACGCTCCAGTTCGCTTTCGAGCGCCTGTCGCTCCACAACCCGGTCACGGGCCCGCTGCAAGGACGCCAGGAGATCTCCTGTTTCGCCTTCCAGGCTGCGCAGTCGTGACTCCACGGATGGAATTTTCCACTCGTCGGGCCCTTCGAGGCCCAGCTTTTCAAATGCAGCCCGCGCGGCATTTCTCGCGGCTCTGGAAGTTCGGTGATTGCCCAAGACCAGTACCGCCACGGCGATGCCGACACCCCAGGCCGCGAGTTGGATCAGCGCCCGATCCACCAGCACGGCCAGTCCGACGCTTGCCGAAAGCAGGGCGAGGGCCGCCAGGAGCCAGGGCCAGCGGGCGCGGACCCTGACGGCCGGATTGTCGGGCTCGGACGCGCGCAGCCAGGAACGCAGGGCCTCCGTCGCGTCCCGGAGCGTCTCGATATCCCGCTGGCCGTCTGGCGGCGCATCGACGCGTCCCAGCAGGCGCAGTCTCTCCTCGACGGCGACCACCCTGGTAGCGTGTGCCTCGCTCGACCGCAGGAACTCGAACAGTTGTGCATGTTCGGGCAGAGCCAGCGCCACCTTGTCGACATCGCCCCCGCCCATTGCGTGCAGCGCCGCGGCAAGCTTGCCCCGGGTAACGCCGCGTTCGGCCCTTGCCGCCTCGAGCGCCACTTCGATACGTCCCAATTCGTCGGCATTTTCGCGCCAGACCGCGAGCTCGGCCTGCTCAAGGGGGCCGGCAAGTCCGGACTCCCGTCGCGCCTCGCGCGCTTCACCCAACTCACTTTCCAGGGAACGAGCCCGTTCGGCCAACCTGTCCACCTGAGCCTGCTGCCGCTCGATCTCCTCGACCTCCTTGCCGGTCAGGCTCGCCAAGGCGCCGGGCAGGGCCTTGATTCTCTCCACGACGCCGGCAAGTTCCTCCCGGCGGCGCGCAAGTCCGACGGCGCGTTCGACGAGAGTGAGCCGGTGGGCGGCGGTTTCCGCGTCATGGAGTTGCGTCCGCAATTCTCCAAGCTCGTCCCCGCGCCGCTGGAGATCGGCGTGCCGTCCCGCCGCCTCCTGGACGTTTTCCGCTGCCTTGTTGAAATCATTCCGTTCGTGGCGGCTGCGTTGCTTGGTCACGCCGGCGAACAGGTCCGCGGCGATCTTGTCCAGGTCGAACCCGCCGGACATCTGCCGCCGAATCTCCGAGGCGATGTCGGCGGTGCCGTCCCGAGACGGATCGATCAGATCCCGGAGGTTGAGAAAGAAACAGCGGGAGTGATGGGATGGCGGCAGGTTTGGAGAAACATTGTTCTCGTCGCCCCGCTGCCAGCGGATACGCGCCCCTTCGCGCTCGCCCCACCACGTTTCTCCGTCCAGTTCGAATTGGCCGGTTACCGACGTCGGCCGCGACGGACCGCGGTCCTCCCAGTACAAGCCCTCCACCGCGCGACAGACGCTCGACTTGCCGATGCCGTTCGGACCGAACACGACGTGGAAACCCGCTCCCGCCGCTTCGATTTCAAAGGGTCGGTTGATTCCGGGGAGCCGGTCTATGGCAAGCCGCTTCAGCTTCACGCCGGACCGCTCTCCTGGCGGCGGGCGAGCATGGCGTTCAACGCCACCTTCCCCGAACGGAACAGAAGATCGCGCAGGGCGTCGTTCGACAGAGGGTCGGTTGCATTGCGATGATCCTGAACGGGCAGCCAGACATCCTCTCGGGCGGTCTCGCTCAACGCCGCGCGCGCCTTGTCGAGCAGCGCCCTCGACCGGTCATCGTCATCCCTGAGCATCAGAAGCCGCTGCGCCATCAGTGCCGCCGGATCATCACCCTGCGCGATTTCCGCGAGGTCCAGCCGCAATTCCATGGAGTCGGCGATCCTGTTGAAGAAGACGGCCGTGCCGTCAACGATCCGCCCCATCGAACTCCACTCGCCGCCGCCAATCCACTGCCGGATTCCCTCGTGACGGACACTTGTCCCCGTGAGCTGCACGCGCAGACCGAGCGCATGGGGAAGGGGGGCGTCTTCTCCAAGCCGGCGGACGAGTCTCTCCGCTTCGCTCAACAATCTGTCATGCACGTCCTCGACGTGCTCAAGCCCCTCCACCGACACCGTCAGTTGCTCCCATCGCAACGGCGCGAGGGGGATCTGCTTGAGGTCTACGCCGCCGTCATTGGCCACGGTCAGGAGCCAGGGACCGTGAGGGCCCGTTTCCGACGGGTCGAGCCCGACAAGCGAGCCGAGATAGCCGCAGCGCCGGGTTCCCGTTGACGTGGACAAACTCTCGAGTGAAGGCTTGTGGATGTGGCCCAGGAGCCAGGCGTCGTAGCCGGTATCGTCAAGCTCGGCCTGTGTGATAGGCGCGTAGTGTCCGCCGGAGGCGTCCAGGTCCGCGTGCAGCAGACCAATCCTGGGCACGGGAGACGATGGCGTCCGGATCGGTTGCCTGAGCAGTTCCGCCACCGGACTCTGACGCACATGCCCGTCACCGAAAGACCAGCCCACCACCTGCGCCACGGGAGACCCGCCCTTCGATATCGTCCTTGCTTCCCACCGGCCGCCGGCACCCAGCAGGGTGAACCCGTCGATCAGGGCCGCGAGCCGCGGCAATGCCTCGACGTCATGGTTGCCGGCAACGGCGAGGACCTCGATCCCGGCGTCCAGCAGACGCCCGACGCTCTCCTCGAGCGGCAGCATCGCCTCGAGTCTGGCATTGGTGGCTTCAACCACGTCCCCGGCAAACAGGACCGCATCGAGCCGCCGTTCGATGGCGAAATCAACGGACCGTCGGAGTGCCGTTGCGGGAGTCAGCTCTCCCGGATCCACTCCCCAGGATGAAACGGCGCCGGGCACACCCGAGCACGCCGTGCCGAGGTGGACATCACCGATGGCGAGAATGGAAGCGCTCTCGTTCATTCTGCATAGCCGACGAGTCGTCGGCGCTGGAAAAGCATCAACTGAGGCATCAACTGGGGCATCGACTGAGGACCACGGGCCTGAATACACCTACACGTATACCTTTGGGCCGGACAAATTGCCAACGAAACCGCGCGAGTGTCGGCGTCAATCGTCCCGGGCCGCGGTCAACGTCATGTGTCCTTGGCACCGGCGTTCTCGGAAACCGCGATGCACGCGAAATAAACTTTCCAACTGCAATGGCCGAGCCGGTTCGATTCAAGCAATTGGCAGGGTCGTCAAGAACGGCGCTTAACCCGGCTGTTTGGAGGTGCTATATCTGGCCAGCCAAACGCGTGCTCCGAGCGGCTTGACCGCCAAGCGCTCAAACTACCAAAACGAGAGAGACGGACGGCATCAAATGGACCGTATCGCCGGCACCGGACGACGGAGTGAATGGTTGGCTACGACCCCGGAGGCCCGGCGGGAAACGGTCGGGTTCGTGCTGCCCGAGCCCACCGCAACCCTCGATCTCACGATGGACGACGGCGCGCCGATACGCGTCGTGCGTCACGGCAACGCGTCCGGACCGCGTGTCGTGCTGAGCCACGGAGCCGGCTTTGCGAGCGATTCCTACTTCCCGTTCTGGCGGCTGATGCTGGAGCGTTTCGACCTTGCCCTGTTCGATTTTCGCAACTGCGGGCGGAACCCGTTCCACGCGGGGGAGACGCACCACTATCCCCAATTCGCACGCGACAGCGCGGCGGTGCATTACGCGATCGCCCGGGAATGGGGCGAGAAGACCACCATCGGCGTTTTCCACTCCATGTCTGCGATCACGGTCCTGCTCGCGGTCATCGAAGGCGTCTGGCACTGGGATGCGCTGGTGCTGTTCGACCCGCCGGTGGTACCACCGGAAGGCAGTCCGCTGCGCGGCCCTAGGATAACCGCGGGCGAGGTGCAGCGCGACGCCGCCCTGATCCGCCAGAACCGGTTCCGGAACCCCGAGGAGCTGGCTGAGGTATTCCGTTATCTGAACCAGTTCCGGCGCCTGCGGAAGGGGGTGGCGGAACTCAACGCACGCTCG
>CAZVUC010000002.1:0-6365 GCA_964630405.1 uncultured Syntrophobacterales bacterium
GTGGAACTTCCTGATCGAGCTGCGCAGCGACATGTACGCCCCGGTGTACGCCAAGGCCAGGCGCTGGCCCAACGACGGCTGGCGGGACCGCAAGCTGCAGGACACGGTGGAGACCCGCGCCGAGGCCCGCAAGATCATCGAACGGCTGGTGGGGGAGGGGCGGCTGGTGAAGCCGGAATGAGCCCGCCGACAGTGCGGATTCACAGCACATGACAACAATGTCATCCCGCGAGACCGACGTGGCCGTGGTGGGCTACGGCGGCGCCGGCGCCGTGGCGGCCATCACCGCCGTCGACCTCGGAGCCAAGGTCCTGATCCTGGAGAAAGGGGCCGAGGGCGGCGGCAACACCCGCCTGTCCGCCGGCTCGGTGCGGACCTTCGGCGACCTCGACCGCGCGGTGGAGCACATCACCTTCCTGTGCGGCGGCACCACCGATGTGGACGTGATCGAGGCGCTGGTGCGCGAGAGCCACCGGAACGAGGCGTGGCTCCGGTCCCTCGGCGGCGAGGTGGTCATCGACCCCATCGAGGCCGCGCCCACGAGCTATCCCATCTATCCCACCGGCGCGGCTTCGCCGGAGCAGCCCGGGGCGGACGGGGTCGGGCCTCGCCTGCGGATCAAGGGCGAAACCACGGCCAACGGCCGGGACCTGTGGGAGCTGCTGTCACGGAACGTCGAGGCGCGGAGCATCCCGGTGCTTTTCGAAAGCCCGGCGGCCCGGCTCACCCGGGACGAGCACGGCGCCGTCAACGGGCTGGTGGCGCGCCGGGGCGAGGAGGAGATCGTCATCCGTGCGCGCAAGGCGGTGGTCCTCACCTGCGGCGGCTACGAGTGGGACCCCGACATGCAGCTCCAGTTCCTGGGCCAGCGGTACTGGTCCCTGGGCGCGTCCGGGCACACCGGCGACGGCGTCCGCATGGCCGCGGACGTGGGCGCGGCCCTGTGGCACATGAACGCCGTGGCCGCGGGCTTCGGCTATCGCGTGGACGGTTTCGAGTGCGCCGTCATCCACGCCATGCCGGGTCCGGGGTTCATATACTTGGACCGGAGCGCCCGCCGTTTCGCGGACGAGACCGCCATGGACGCCCACGCCGTCGGCTCGATGGTGACGGAGCTGGACCTGGAGACCATGGAACGGCCCCGGGTACCCTGCTTCGTGGTGTTCGACGAGGAGACCCGCCTGGCGGGTCCGGTAGCCAACACCGGCCGGGGCGCGGTGGCAGGCCGCTACGACTGGAGCGGCGACAACGCCGCGGAGGTGGCCAGGGGTTGGATCGAGAAGGGCGATACCCCTGCAGCGCTGGCGGCCGCATTGGGCCTGGAGGCGAAGGCGCTGGAACGGACCTTGGGCGAATACAACCGCGCCTGCGCCGAGGGCCGGGATGAGACGTTCGGGCGGTCCTCCGGGACACTGCGGCCGCTGGACCGGCCCCCGTTCTACGGCGCCGCGCTGTGGCCGAGCCTATTCAACACCCAGGGCGGCCCCCGGCGCAACGCCTGGGCCCAGGTGCTGGACGCCTGGGGGGATCCCATCAAGGGCCTCTACGGCGCCGGCGAGCTGGGCTCCATGTGGTCCCGGAACTACCCCGGCGCCGGCAACCTCACGGAGGTGCTGGCCTTCGGCCGCATCGCCGGCCGCAACGCCGCGAAGGAGCGCTGACGCACCAGCATCGCCGGTGCGAGCCGGCACCCCGCCTCGAAACGCTGTCCCCGATGTCCCGTTTCCTCAGAAGAGCCGCGTGCCGACGAAAGCGAGAACGCCCGGAACGACGAAGAACATCCCGATGGTATAGGCGATCGCCAATCCCTTGCGCTCGCTCGCGGTCCGGGCGAGCCACTCCGCGGCCAGCATCGGCAGCGTCCGCAGCCAGGGTATCCCGTAAATCACGATGACACCCAGCAGGTTGTAGAGAAGGTGCGCCAGCGCGATTTGCAGGGCGGTCTCGAGGTTGCCGCTGGCGGTCACGGTCGCGGCCATCAACGCCGTGATGGTGGTACCGATGTTGGCGCCAAGGGTGAACGGATACACTTCGCTCAATTTGAATACGCCGCTGCCGGCAAGGGGCACCATCAGGCTGGTGGTGGTAGAGGAAGATTGCACCACCACCGTCACCGCTGTCCCCGACACGATGCCCGAGATGGGCCCCCGCCCGATCGAGGCGTGCAGGAGCTGATTCGCCTTTCCGACCATCACCTCCCTGAGCGCGGTGCTCAGCCGGATGATCGCCAGCAGGATGAGGGCCACGCCCAGGACGATCAGCGCGACGCCGGCCCAGGGCCCCGGAAGGGGAGACACAAGGAACTCGATGAGATCAGTGCCCGGTTCCACCACGGCTTCCACGAAGTCCAGCCCCTCCAGATCCTGGGAGCCCAGCATCTTCGCCACACCTACGAGCGCCCCGCTCAGCCGTTCCAGAACGCCGAAGGCAATCTCCAGCGGCAGGAAAATGAGAATGCTCAGGAGATTGAACCCATCGTGCACGGTGGCCGCCGCGAACGCACGCCGGAACTCCTCACGGTTGCCGACATGACCGAAGCTGACCAGGGTGTTGGTGATGGTCGTGCCGAGGTTCGCGCCCATCACCATCGGGATGGCGACCGAGACGGGCAGTCCTCCCGCCACCATTCCGACGATGATCGACGTCACGGTGCTCGACGATTGTACGAGCGCCGTGACCAGGCCGCCCAACACGACGCCCATGAACGGGTTCGTGGCGAAGGCGAACAGCGCCTGGGCGCTTGCGCCGCCGCCGGTCGCCTGCTTGAAGCCATGGTTGATCAGATCGACCGCCAGCAACAGCAGGTAGACCATCACGGCGACGACGCACCAGGCGACGAGGGGAGTCCGCGCTTCGGATGATTCAGCGATCTCCTGGCTCCCTCGCTTGCCGTTCATATCATTTCCCCCGACCTGTAACCGTTGAAACGTTCTCCTCAAACGATGAAATACTGCTTGTCACAAAACATGAAAGAACTTAATGTATTTTCCGGATAATAACCTGAAAAAGAACTTAATGTATAGCGATTTTTCAATATCAATATTGGGGGATTGATTGTCCGTTATGAATTCGGAATAGCCTTGTCTATCAATGGTGGCCTTGTCCATCAAGGGTGCCGGGGCGGTCCGTTCGTCGGATAAGGACTGGTAATTCAAAGTGTCTATTCAGTTGTGGAGCCTGCTGGTCGACTTCTTCCACTTCCTGTGGATGTCGCTGCTTTTGTTGTCGCCCATGCTCCTGCTCGGGCTGTTCCTCTCGGGACTGTTCCACGTCTTCATATCCCGCCAGGCGGTTTTCCGTTGGCTTCGTGACGACAGTCTGAAGTCGGTCAGCGTCAGCGCGGCCGTCGGCGTGCCCGTGCCGCTTTGCAGTTGCTCGGTGGTGCCGGTGGTCACCGAGATGCGGCGGAAGGGGGCTTCCCGCTCCTCCTGCATGTCTTTCCTGATCACCGCTCCCGAAACGGGAGCGGATTCGATTCTCGTCACCAACGCCTTCTTCGGATGGGTGGCGGCGATCGTCCGGCCCGTCATCAGCTTCATCACCGCGGTCGTAGCCGGCATTTTCTGCATCGGTCTCATCAGAGGCGACGGCGGTACCCTGAGGGAAGAACACGACGGCAGCCACGATCACGACCATGACCACGATCACGGCCCGCACGAACATCTCATTCCAAGCGAAGACGACTGCTGCATCAGCCCTTCACAACTGAAAATCGCCATGGGGTACGGCTTCAGAACGCTCCTGGCGAAGGTCGCCACTCGGAGGATCACGTTCTGGGTCAAGCCGGAATTCTATCGCGAGGAGTTGGCGGTCGAGGACGAGCCGCTCGACACTCCGGACGTCGAACTGCCCGCGGGGTACAACCTGCCCAGCTTCAAGACCATCGTCAGGCACATCTTCCACTACGGTTTCGTGGAAATCGCCGACGACATCCTGTTCTCGCTGCTCTTCGGCGTCGCCGTGGGAGGCCTGCTCTATCTGGCGATTCCCGACACCCTGATGGACAGCGAATACGCCCAGTGGGCGTCCTACCCGATCATGGTCCTGATCGGCGTTCCGCTTTACATTTGCGCATCCGCAAGCACGCCGATCGCCGCCGCGCTGCTCGCCAAGGGCTTCAGTCCCGGAGCGGCGCTGATCTTTCTCATGACCGGCCCGGCCACGAACTCGGGAACCATCGCGGTCATCATGCACCAGTTCGGCACGCGCTTCGCATCCATCTATGTCACCGTGGTCATCGTGGTGACCGTCATCGTGGCCATCCTCGTGGACGTCTTGATGGCCGCCGCCGCCCTGACGCTGCCCTTGAACCTGAGCGCCTCGACCTCGCCGAACATCCTGTTCATGCAGTACGTGAGCACCTTCGCCTTCATCGTCCTGGTCATCTGGCGGTTCCGCGCCGGCGCGCTGCGGACCGGCTGGGCGGATTTGACGAAGAACCTCCGCAACATGTCCGAACCCTTGAGGCGGACGTGGACGCGACTGAGCCGTGGCCGTCCCGCGCTGGGCGCCATCTCCCCCAAGACGCCTCTGGGCATCATGGTCCTCGCCCTGATCGTCGCGGTCTACCTCGCCAACGGTTTTGCGGTCGTCCCCCCCGGCTCGGTCGGCTACGGCCGCCTTTTCGGCAAGGTCCACTGGAAGGACCTGCAGCCGGGACTGCACTACCTCGCTCCCCCGCCCTTCGCCCGGATCGACAAATGGCCGGTGCGGGAAGTGAAGTCCATGATGGGCGGGGAATCACGGGAATTCGTGGCCGGCGACCTGAACCTCGTTTCCCTCACCGTCAACGTGCAGTATCGAGTGAAAGACCCGTATACCTACCACTACCGCATCATCGACGCGCCCAGCCTCATCCGGGACGCGGTCCGGGACCAGGTGCGTTCCTTCGTATCCGCCAGACCGCTGGAGCAGTTGCTCACCGTCCATCGCGGAACCCTCGAAGGGCACGTCGGCGCCTTGTTCACGGGGAGGGATTCAGGACAGGACGCCGGGCCCTCGGTGTTCGAGAGCGTCGAGCTGGTCAAGGTGAGCCTGTCGGAGATCCGCCCCGTGGCCGAGACCACGAGCGCATTCCGGGAGGTATCCGCCGCGCAGGAGGACAAGGAGCGGATCATCGTCAACGCGCAGCGGCTCCTGGTGTCGATGATTCCCCAGACGCACGGCAATGCCGACTACGAGGTAAAGCAAGCCGCCGGCCGGGCGTATTCGAGGGTGGCGACATCGGGCGCGGAAGCCGATGCGATCCGGAGGGTGGCGAAGGCCATGCAAGTCTCGCCGGAGGTGCTTCGGAACATGCTGTGGCGGGAGAAGCTGGAAATCGCGCTTGCCCACAATCCAAAGATCATCGTCCCCAACAAGGACCGCCTGGCCAAGGTCGCGCTGTGGAAGAGGAAATCGGCGGCGGGTGACGGACACATGCGTCCGGCGCACGGAGGGAACGGACCGGGCGCCGGCATGGGCCATCGCAACGGGGCTGCCGAGGAGAAAAAACCCGAAAAATCCGCCAAGGGCATGACCCCTGGCGAGAAGGACGGACAGAAGAGCTCGACCGGCCCTCAGGACCACGGCGAAAAGAGCGGCGACAAGGGCGAGCCGAAAAAACCCCGGAAACTCGCCGGCGCCCCGGGCAAGGGGACCCCCAGCCCTGAGCAGCCGGAGAAATCGGGGGAGAAGCGGGGAGAAGCGAGATGACCTCGAGATCAAGGAAAGTCGCCGCATCCATTGCCGCGATCGCCCTGCTCGTCATAGCGTACGATTCCGTCTACACCATCGACGAGACGCAGCAGGGCGTGTTGACCCACTTCGGGAAGATCTCGCCTCCCGTCAGGCAACCCGGACTCCATCTGAAATGGCCCCGGCCGATATCCAGGATATACAAGGTGGATCGGCGCATTCACGCCATCACCGGGCTGACACAGGAATTGATCACGGAAGACCAGAAGAGCGTTCATGTCGACGGATATCTTCTGTGGCGCGTCCGGGACCCGATCCTCTATGTCGAGGCGATCCGGACCGGCCAGAGCGCCATCCAGCGACTCAAGGACCTCTACATGTCGAGCAGCGGCATCGTCATCAGCAACGAGGCCCAGGACGCCTTCATCAGCCTGGGGTTGGAGCACGAGAACCTGACCGCGGCCGCCAACAGGATTCAGGGGCTGATCGCGCCCGTCGCGAAGAAGGATTACGGCATCGACGTGCTGCGGACGGGAATCGTCGAGTATACCTTGCCGGTGTCGAACCGGCCGAGCGTGATTCAACGGATGATCTCCGAACGCGCCCGCATCGCCGCCCGCTATCGCAGCGAGGGGGAGGAGATGGCGATCCGCATCGAGGCCCGCGCCATCAACGAGCACGAGAAGCTC
>CAZVUC010000003.1:0-37545 GCA_964630405.1 uncultured Syntrophobacterales bacterium
CGAACGCCCCGGGCTGGTCACCACCGTGTTCCCCAACCTGTCGCCCAACTTCAGCCGGCACATGATCCGGTTGTGGCACCCCAAGGGCCCGGACAAGACCGAGATCTGGTCGTATTGCGTGGTGGACAAGGACGCGCCCGACGACGTCAAGACCGCCATGCGCCTGCACCTGACCCAGACCTTCGGCCCGGCCGGGAACCTGGAGCAGGACGACATGAACAACTGGATCCAGTGCACCGACACCGCCCGCGGCGTGGTGGCCAAGCGCTACCCCCAGAACATCCAGGCCCATCTCGGACACGAGGACCGCTGCCCGCCCATCGGCGGCGGCCGGCGGCTGCGGGCCTTCTATTCCCGCTGGGAGATGATGATGAACGCGGAGAGCTGGGATGCGGTCGACCTGGAGACCCGGTACTGGTGACGCCCCCGCAAGCTCCTGCGCACGGGACAACAGGGAAGGCGGAAGCAACGTGAACGACCACGATCTTTGGCATGAGATCAACGACTTCCTCGTCCGCGAGGCGCGGCTTCTGGACGACCGCGCGTTCGAGGAATGGCTGGACCTCTTCACCGACGACATCGTCTACTGGATGCCGGAACGGACGAATCCCTGGGAAAGCGACGATCCCGCGGACAGCATGTCCAAGCCCGGGGAGCTGGCGCTTTTCGAGGAGACCAAGGAGACGCTGCGCACCCGGGTGGCCCGCCTCGCCACCGGCATGGCGTGGTCGGAAGTGCCGCCGTCCCGCACGCGCCACCTCGTGACCAACGTGCAGGTGGAGCCCGGCGCCAACGAGTCCGAGTTGCGGGTGCGCTCCTACTTCATGGTCTACCGGACCCAGCTCGAGCACAGCCAGGACGTGTTCGTCGGCGAGCGGGACGACGTGCTGCGAAGGGTCGGCGACCGGTGGAAGATCGCCCGCCGCACCATCGTGCTGGACCAGGCAGTGCTCCAGTCGCCCAACCTGAGCATCTTCTTTTAGGGGGTAGCGGGATGAACCAACTGAACGATCTCGTGGACACCCGGCAAGGGTTGCTGGACCGCCGGATCTTCGTCTCCAAAGACGTCTACCAGCAGGAGCTGGAGCGGATCTTCGCGCGCTGCTGGCTCTTCCTCGGCCACGAGACCCAGATCCCCGATCCCAATGATTTCCTCGCCACCTACATGGGCGAGGATCCGGTGCTGCTCTGCCGGGGAGGAGACGGCACCATCCGGGCGTTCCTCAACATGTGCCGCCACCGGGGCAACCGGGTGTGCCGCGCCGACCAGGGCAACGCCAGCTCGTTCATGTGCACCTACCACGGCTGGTGCTACAGCAACGACGGCAAGCTCATCGGCGTGCCCGGCATGAAGGAGATCTACAGCGGCGAATTGGACATGACGCAGTGGGGCCTTGTCGAAGTGGCCCAACTGGACGTGCACAAGGGGCTCATCTTCGCCACCTTCGACCCCAAGGCGCCGCCGCTGCTGGACTACCTCGGCGGCCAGGAGCAGGAGCTCGGGGTCATGTTCGACCGCCGCGCCGGCGGCACCGAGATCATCGGCGGCGTGCACAAGTGGGTCATGAACGCCAACTGGAAGTACGCCGCCGACAACTTCTTCGGCGACGACGGCCACCACACCGTCACCCACGTTTCCGTGCGCGAGGTGCCGGTGGACGACCTGTCCTACCCCCGCACCAACGAGGAGCCCCGTCCCTATTCCGATGACATCGGCTTCACCAGGGTCGCCGGCGGCATCATCCGGGACTACCTGCTCGACCACTTCGACGAGGCCGTGGAGCGCATCGGCCCCGACCTCGCCCAGCAGGCCGGGCTCGTCACCACCGTCTTTCCCAACGTCTCCCCCAACTTCATCCGCCACATGATCCGCGTCTGGCATCCCCGGGGCCCGGAGAAGACGGAGATCTGGTCCTACTGCGTCGTCGACAAGGAGGCGCCCCCGGAGATCAAGACCGCCATGCGCCGCCACCTCACCCAGACCTTCGGCCCCAGCGGCAACCTTGAGCAGGACGATATGAACAACTGGGAGCAGTGCACCGGCACCGCCCGCGGCGTCATCGCCCGCCGCTACCCCCAGAACATGCAGGCCCACCTCGGCCACGAGGAGAAGTCCGGCGCCTTCGGCGGCGGCAAGCGCCTGCGTCAGTTCTACGCCCGCTGGGCGATGATGATGGATGCGGAGAGCTGGGGGGAGGTGGATCTGGAGACCAAGTACTACTGAGGGTTGCTTCGAGCGCACCTGCCACTCCCCGGAGCTTGACGGATCACCGGTTGAGCAAACGGGTCACACCGTTTCGGCCTGCACCGCCTTGGCCATCTCGTCCATGGAGAAGAACCGGAAGTCCGTTTCCGGGATGCTTTCAACTTTCTCCGTCGCTCCCCAGCTTCCACCCTCGGAGAGCCGCTGACGGTCGATCCAGGCGTTGGCGAGGCCGAAACGTTTCGCGGGCGTATGGTCGTGGTGCAGGCTCTGGGCGGTGTGAAGAACGTCGGTTCTGTTCATTCCCAGATCGGATTCGAGATGCGCGAGCATGTACTCGAAGTTTGCATCGGAGGGCTTGTAGGATCCGATGTCCTCCGCAGTGTAGATGGCGTCGAAGTCGACGCCGAGTTTGCGGTTGGAGGCCGCAAAGCCGTTGCGGTGCACATTCGAAAGGATGACGAGCTTGTAGTGGCGCTTGAGGATACGAAGGGAGTCGGCGGTGTCGGGGAATGCCGGCCACAGGGGCACCGATTCGCCGAACGCCTCGTCGAGCGTCTCGCTGGTCGCCATGCCAAAGCTCTCCGCCATGCTTCGGTGCACGTGCGCGAGCAGCTCCGAGTAGCGCATACCGGGTGATTCGGACTGGTGTCGATGCTCGTGCTTCGCGAAGGCGAGGAGGGCGTCATCCCGGGTCACGTCCGAGCGGCCGCTCCGCTTGATGAGCGGCTGCAGCGCATCCCAAATCCCCGTCTCCCAGTCGATCAGTGTGCCGTAACAGTCGAAGGTCAAGACCTGGTAGTCGGTCAGTTTGGCCATCGTTTTAGGGTTTCCTTGAGAGACTGGAGCCACCCGCCGGACTCGAACCGGCGACCTACTGATTACGAATCAGTTGCTCTACCATCTGAGCTAGGGTGGCCAGGATAGTTGCCGAGGAGGGGAATCACCAATTTAACAGCCGGTTGCGCACGTCGGCAAGCCTCGCAGCACACGGCGCCCGCCACCACCCCTGGATTCCCGCTTTCGCGGGAATGACGGAGGGGGCGCGGAACATGACTCGGCCGTCACCGCGCCGCCATCCGTCCCCCCTCCACGGGCAGGTCCGCGCCGGTGATGTAGTCGGCCCAGCGGGAGGCCAGGAACAGCACCGGACCTACGAAGTCTTCGACCTCGCCCTTGCGGCCGAGGGCGGGCGGGGTGAACTCGCCGGCGGTGTGGTCGGGCTCGGGGCCCTCGCTGGCGCCCTTGGAGATGGCCTCGTACTCGTAGATGGTGGTGAGGCGGTTGGGGGTGAAGCCGGGGCTGACGGAGTTGACGTTGATGTTGTCCCGGCCGAGTTCCACGGCCATCTGCCGGGTGAGCATGACGACGCCGCCCTTGGCGGCGCTGTAGGCGGAACCGCCGGCGCTGCCCCGGTGTCCGGCGATGGAGGCGATGTTGACGATCTTGCCGCCGCCCTGTCGCTTCATCACCGGGGCCACGTGGCGCGTGCTGAGGTAGGCGGCCTTGAGGCAGATGTCGAGCACGAAGTCCCATTCTCCGGGCTCCATCTCGATGATGGTCTTGGGCGGGTAGATCTGGACGGCCGCGGCGTTGACCACCACGTCGATGGTGCCGAAGCGCTCCACCACCCCGGCCACCATGCGGGCCACGTCGGCGTCGTCGGAGACGTCGCCCGGGGCGGGAACCGCCGTGACGTCCCCGGTGAGCTTGTCGATGCACTCGAGGGCCTTCTCTTCCTTGAGGTCGTTGATGGCCAGCTTGGCGCCGTGATCGGTGAAGCCCTGCGAAAAGGCGGTGCCGAGCACGCCGGCGCCGCCGGTAATCAGAACCACCTTGTCCTTGAGTCCGAGATCTCTCATTTGAATTTCTCCTGCGCTCCGGAAGCCCCGTGAGCCGGGCCGGAACACCTGATCCTCACGCGTCAGCTTCTTACCGCTGGGCCGTCCGGAGCTGTGGGACGGCTCGCATCGACTCGACGTGCGCCAGGGCCTCCGCCCGGGTCACCACGGTGGCGTACTTGCTGTTCATTTCGTAAAGGTTCACGAGGTGCGAGAACGGCGAGCGGTCGAACGTGCCTTCCTCAACCACGAACACGGTGTATCCGTTGGAATAGCCGTCGATGACCGTGGAGCGGACGCAGCCGGACGTGGAGGCGCCGGTGACGATCAGCGAGTCCACGCCCTTGCGCGTCAGGTAGGTGGTCAGGTGGGTGCCGAAGAACGCGCTGGCGCGCGCCTTGTGCACCACGTACTCGTCCTTGCGCGGACGGATCATCTGCGGGAACTGCACCGCAAGGTCGCTCGCAGTGGTGGGTTCCGCGGCGCGCTTGGTGGCGTTGCCGAACACCGCCTTGAAGTCAGGGTCGCTGGTGGAATAGATCACCGGCACCTTGCTCTTGCGGCAGGCGACCAGCAGCTTCCGGATGTGGGGCAGCGCCTGCCACGCGGCCTTGCCGCAACTCGACCGGAACTCGTCGATGGCGTCCAGGGTCTCCATCGGCCTGGTCCCGGTGAAGGCGGTGATGACGTCGATGATCAGCAGCGCCGGCCGCTCGCCGAAGGGCTGCTTGCCCTTGTAGCCGGCCTTCTCGTAGATCCGGCGGTCATATTCGGGGACGATCTTTTCCCAGTCTCGCATGTGTAGTGCCTCCTCGGGCTGTACCATATACCAAACGGAGGACGACACTCAAATGTGGGTCCGGGGCGGAGCGGGGAACGGTTGCCGGACTACCCTTGGTCCGATCTATGGGAAGAAGGTCAGCTTGACCAGCAAGGCCAGGATGGCCGGGCTGAAACTGAACACCGCGAAACGGAGGACGGCGATCTGGCTTTCAAGTCTTGAGAACTCTTGCGTGGTGACCATATTGGCTTCAACTTTGTCGAGGCGGGCTTCGAGCTTGGCCAAGTCTTCCTTGGTGGCCATGCGGGCTTCGAGCCTGGCCAAGGCTTCTGCGGTCGCCATGTTCTCGGCTGGTGGTACAGCGCCCGCCGCGGCCTTTGCCGTTTCCGGGGAAGCTCCGGCTTCGATCAGCGCATCGTAGACTTCGGAAACGATCAGACCCATCATTGCATCTCCAGATGCGTTGTCCGGGCATATACGGTTCGTTCCAGAACACGACACCAGTAAACGGCGGTAAAGTCAAGAATGGTCATGTAAAGGACTATCGGCGCTCCACATGCATTCTTTAGCGTGATGTCAGGCCACCTCGCCCGGGGCCGGGTGTCATGCCCGCAGCGCCGCCAGCAGGTTCCGGGCCGCGGCCGCGGGGTCGGGGGCCTCGGAGATGGCGGAGATGAGGGCGATGTGCGAGGCGCCGTGGGCCTTGAGCTCGGGAATGTGTCCCTGCTTTATGCCGCCGATGGCGAAGACCGGGACGGACGCGGCGTCGGTGACGGCCTTGAGCGCGACGGGTCCCTGGGGATCGCCGAAGGGGAGCTTGGACGCGGTGCGGTAGACGGGGCCGAAGAGGACGAAGTCGGCGCCGTCTCCGGCGGCGGCTCGCGCTTCCTCCACCGAATGGGTGGAGACGCCGATCTTCCGGTCCGGGCCGAGTAGTTCGCGTGCGACCTTGGCCGGCAGGGAATTCGCCGCCAAGTGAACGCCCGCGGCGTCGGAAGCCAGCGCCACGTCCACGCGGTCGTTGATGAAAAGCTCGGCGCCGTGGCGGTCGCACAGCTCTTTCACTTGCCGGGCCAGCTCCAGCAGTTCCCGTCCGCCCAGGTCTTTCTCCCGGAGTTGCACGGCCCGGACGCCGCCCTCCAGTGCCTGCTCCAGCACCCATGGGAGATCGCGGCCCGCCGTGGCGTGGCGGTCCGTGACGAGATAGAGGTCGAAGTCGATGGAGCTCAAGGGTTTCGTGCCGCACGGACGAAGTCGGCGAATCTCAAGGGTTGCCGCCCGAGGGCCTCTCGCGGCCTTGGGTCAGTGGAGGAGTCCCTCGATGGGACTGGAGGCGGTGGCGTAGAGCTTCCTGGGAATGCGGCCGGCCAGGAACGCCTTGCGCCCGGCCTCGACGGCCTGCTTCATGGCGTCGGCCATGAGCACGGGGTCCTTGGCGCCGGCGATGGCGGTGTTCATGAGCACACCGTCGCAGCCCATTTCCATGACGATGGCCGCGTCGGAGGCGGTGCCCACGCCGGCGTCGACGATCACCGGGATGGATACGTTCTCCTGGATGATGCGGATGTTGTACGGGTTGCGGATGCCCAGGCCCGAGCCGATGGGTGCGGCCAGGGGCATCACCGCGGCGCAGCCCATGTCCTCGAGCTTCTTGGCGGTGACCACGTCGTCGTTGATGTACGGCAGCACGGTGAAGCCGTCCTCGATCAGCAGCCGGGCGGCCTCCAGGGTCCCCGGCGTGTCCGGGAAAAGGGTCTTGTCGTCGCCGATGACCTCGAGCTTGACCATGCTGCCGACCCCGGCGGCCCGCGCCAGGCGGCAGGTGCGCACGGCCTCCTCCGGCGTGTAGCAGCCCGCGGTGTTGGGCAGGATCGTGAACTTCCCGGGATCCAGGTAATCGAGCAGGTTTTCCTGGTCCGGGTCGGTGATGTTGACGCGCCGGACCGCCACCGTGACGATCTCCGCCCCCGACACCTCGATGGCCTTGCGGGTTTCCTCGAAGTCGCGGTACTTGCCGGTGCCGACGATCAGCCGCGACCGGAACTCCTTCCCGGCCAGCCGCAGGCAATCGGACGATGCCGCCTCTGGGACTTGCGGTTTGGGTTCGGTCATGGCTCTATCCGCCCCCGACGAACTGGACGATCTCCACCTCGTCGCCTTCCTTCAATTGGGTGGCGCCGTGCGCGTCCCGGGAGACGACCTCGGCGTTGAGCTCGACGACCACGCGTCCGGGCCGGATCTCAAGGTCCTCCAGGAGTTGGGCGACGCTCAAGTCCGGCGTCACTTCGTTGTCCTTGCCGTTGATACGGATGACCACAGCAGACTCCCTGGTTGGAGTCTTTCAGGATACTAGCTAACGAGACAGGACACTAGCGCGCCGCGGCGATTTTTACCTCCAGCACGCCGATCCCGTCCACCTCTCCTTCCACCTTGTCCCCCACGTTGAGGAAGATGGGCGGAGTGCGGGCAAACCCGACACCCGACGGTGTTCCCGTGCTGATGATGTCGCCGGGCTCCAGGGTCAGGCCGTCGGACAGGTGCTCGATGGTCGCGGGAATGTCGAAGATCATGTCCCGGGTGTTGCCGTCCTGCATGGTCTCGCCGTTGACGCGGCACTGCAGCCTGACCGCCTTCGGGTCGGGCATGGCGCTCTTGTGCACGATGCTGGGCCCCAGCGGGCAGAAGGTGTCCAGGGACTTGCCCTTCCACCACTGGAGGTGCCGGCGCTGGAGGTCGCGGGCCGTCATGTCCAGGCAGACGGTGTAGCCGAAGATGTAGTCGTTGGCCTTGGCGCGGGGGATGTTCCGGCCCTTCCGGCCGATGACCACGGCCAGCTCCACTTCCCAGTCGATCTTGCTGGTGGCGGAATGCGCGAGGACCTTGCCCTGGTCTCCGATGACCGCGGTGGCGGGCTTGGTGAAGAACACCGGCACCTCGGGCGTGTTGAGCTGGACTCCCCGTGCGCGCACGCCTTCGTCGATATGCTCCTGGTAGTTGACCCCCAGGCAGATGACGTTCTTCCGGGGCGCGGGGATCGGCGACAGCAGCCGGACGCGGTTCCGTTTCACCAGCATCTCCGCCTGGGCGAGTCTCCGGATGCCCTTGGAATCCAGCCCCTCCACGTACCGGGCCGCCTTCTTTGCCGTGGTGACGGCCTTGGCCCCCGCTTCGATGAAGGTCTGCATGCTGTCCAGATACGAGGCGGTGCTTCCCGGCAGGTAGCGCCTGCTGACCTCCCGGAGATCGATGATCTGTTCGTCCTCGGTCATCATGCCGAGGCGGGTCTTGCTGCGAAGACTGTAGGTGACGAAGCGCATCGACGAACTCTCCTCCCTTCCGGTCTCTCGGCCGGAACTCTCGCGGGGCCTCTCCCGCCTCCTCTGAATATCCGTGTGGACTGGCGCCCGGAAAAAGCGCCATATCCTCATAGGAGAAGCGCCGTACCGTTGTCAACCCGCCACCGGCGCCCGCGAAATTGCGCGGCCGGGTAGGTGATGGTACCTTTCCTCGTGTGAAAAAGGCCAAGGGACAGCGGGCCGCCATGGAGGTCGGGGACCGCGTGTTGGTGAAGGGCGACTTGCGCAGGCAGGTCATGCTGGTGGCCAGGACGGAGATTCCCCATTCCACACAGAAGGTCTTCGTCACGCGCTCGGGCGGGGATTTCACCGTGGGTTTGAAGCTCTGGAAGTCGGACTACGTCTGGAGCGAAAAGAACCAGATGTGGGTGTCGAAGCGCTGACGGCCCGTGGTTGGATGGCGCAAGACCTCGAAAAGCTCCTGGAGGGCCTCCGCGAAGGGAAGGGGCCTTCGATCCTCCTGCTCCACGGCGACGAGTTCCGAGTCCGCGGGGCGCGCCGCGCCATCCTGAACCTCATCGCCCCTGATTCCGACCGCGTCCTCGGCACCTCGACGTTCGACGGCCGGACCGCGCCATGGGACGAGGTCGAGGCCGCCCTGATGACCCCGTCGCTGTTCTCCCCCGCCTGCACGGTGGTGGTGGAATACGTTCCCTGGTTCGCCCCCGCCGAACGCAAGGTGGATCTGCTGGACAAGTGCCTGGGTCTCTGGGAGGAGGGCCGCCGCGACGACAGCGGGCGTGCCTTCATGGCTTTGCTGCGATCGGAAGGGTGGACGCGGGAGCGCTGGCTGGAGGCGGCGGACGCGTCGGAGCTGGCGGGCACGCTCAAGGACTACCGGGCGCACGAACGGGAGATCGGGGCCGTCTGGCTATACTGCCGCGAGCAGGAGATGGTCCCCGGAAATCCCCGTGCCGACGAGCAGGGGAGGATCCTGCAACTGCTGGAGCGGGGGTTGCCGGACGGCGCGCGCCTGCTGCTCCTGGCGCCTCAGGTGGACAAGCGCGGGCGCGGCTACAAGCAGTTGAGCCGTCACGGCTGCGTCTTGGACCTGTCGGTGGAACGGGACCGGAGCGGTCGCATCCGCCGGGAGTCCCTTGCCGCCTTCCTCGACCAGCGCCTCCGGCGGGCGCGCAAGCGAATCGATCCGCGGGCTCGGGAGGCGGTGCTGTCCCGGTGCGGCAACGAGCTCTGGGCCGTCCACCAGGAGATCGAGAAGCTGCTGCTATACGTGGGGGAGGCGGAGACCGTGAGCGTTTCCGATGTCGAGGAGATCTTCACGGACCAGTCGGAGAGCTGGGTGTTCGACCTGACGGACGCCCTGGGCGAGAAGGATGCGCTTGAGGCCCTGGGCTTTCTCAGGCGGCTCATGGCCGACGGCGAGTACCCGCTGCGGGTGCTGGGCGCCATCGCCAGCCAGGTGCGCCGGCTGCTCGGCGCCCGTCAGCTCCTGGACCACGAGCTGGCCCGGGTCTGGCACCAACGCATGTCCTACACCGAGTTTCAGCAACGGGTCCCCGCCGACACCGAGGGGCTTCCCACCAAGAGCCCCTACGCCAACTATCTCACCCTGCAGCGGGCCGAGCGTTTCACCCTGCCCGAGCTCAAGGGCTTTCTCCGGTCCATCCAGGACACCGACGTCCGGCTCAAGTCGTCCGGCCACCAGCCCCAAGCCGTCATGGAGCGGCTGATCCTCGAGATGTGTCGCCCGTAAGAAATTCTCCCCCTCGCTAAGGGTTCCGCCCCTCCCGCCGATTAGTGGAGATATGGCGCGAGAATTCTTGCGACGGCTCTCCCTTCCCTTGGCCGCGCTCGTGATCGGGGCGTTTCTTTCCGGCTTCTTCGTTCATCTCCTGTACGGGCGCTGGAGCGGGGCGTGCGCGGGGCTGCCGGCAGGCGTCACGGATCTGTCCGCCGCCGCCCCTTCCGAAACAGCCGGCCTGCCGGTGGTGGACGTGATGGAGGTGGAACGGCTCAGGGAGCTGGCGGGGGTGATGGCGCGGGTGCGGGGCCGGGTCTTTCGCGTGGGGCACTCGTCCAAGAGCAATACCTACTTCCTGGACTTCGGCCTTTCCCGATCCGCTTTCACCGCCGTCATCTTTTCCTCCACGGTAGACGCCTTTCTCCGCGAGAACGCCCACCCGAAGCAGTTCCGGGGAAAGGAAGTGGAGCTCACCGGACGGATCAAGGACGATCCCAAGTACGGCCTGGAGATGATCCTGGAGAGCCCAGCCCAGATCAGGGCGCTGCCTTGAAATCAGCCGAACGCCGGATGCAGGGCGGGTTTCAAGACACGCCCGCACGCCGGCCGGGCACTTGTCATGGTCCGGCTTTTCTTGGATCGTCCGGCGTTTTCGGTTAAGCTCCGCGCTTATGGAAGACCAGCCACAGCAACGCTGCATGGTGTGCGCCAAGGTCGCTCCGCTGAGCGGCGGCATCTGCCAGCCCTGCAACGAGAAGATTCGCGCCCAGGCCCAGGGAAGCCGGCGGGACATTCGCGACCGCTCCGACCGGGAGCTGCGCAAGCACGGGGGCAAGCCGGAGAAATAACCGCGGTTCGGCCCCGCGCGGGCGGCGCGAATGACAGGGGACCCAAGACACTTCGAATCCATCGGCAACCGCCTCGGATTCCGCCCGGTACCCTCGGGCGACGACGAGATCCGGTTGGTCTGGCGCGGGGGCCGCTTCCCCGCCCTGCTGTGCCTCGGCATCGCCTGCTTCCTGCTGCTGCTCTCGGTGCCGGTGTTCCTGGCCATCCGCGACCACGGGCTCGACAGCGCGGTGGGGAGCCTGTGGTATTTCCCGGCCATGAACATCGTGCTGTTCGGAGTCGTGGCATTCCTGCTGACCCTCAAGCGGGTGATACGGATAGACCGGCTTGCCGGCAAGGTCCACCTGTCCCGCAGCAGCCTGTTCATGCGGCGCCGGCTGACCCTGGAGTTCGACGAGGTCCGGGCCGTGGGACTCGGCGAAGACCAGGTGTACAGCGGCTTCGCGGTGGCCGGCTCCACGGCCGGGCAGAAGTCCTTCCCCGCCCGCTCGCTACGCCTGCTCCTTGCCGGCTCGCGGTCGGTGCTGCTCGACCGGGGCGGCGGCAGGCGGCTCGACGAGCTCGCGGCGCGCATCGGCGGGTTCATGGGCAAGCCGGTGGAAGGGGTCCCGCCGGAGAGCCCTCGGGCCTAGGAGCCTGTCCGAGTAATCGAATCGTAGCGAGAGGCAGGGAAACGGAGGCCATTTCCAGTTGGATTCGAGGAGAATATCGGGAATATTTGACGAGAATCCAACTGGAAAGGGGCCCGTTTCCCTGCCTCGCAGTAGATTCTTGATTACTCGGACAGGCTCCTGGGGCGGGGGTTGACCGGCTACCGGATTCTTCCTATAAACAGGGCGTCGTTCGGGTATCTTCACGGACCCCGCCAAGTAACGAGTCAAGTAACGAATTCTCACGATCGGAGACGGATTTTCATGGACAAGAAGATCAAGTTTCGCGTCAACGGGACGGAGCATGAGATGGAGGTGCCCACCAACCGGCTGTTGGTGGACCTGCTCCGTTACGATCTGGGCCTCACCGGGACCAAGGAAGGCTGCAGCGTCGGCGTGTGCGGCGCGTGCACGGTGCTCATCGACGGCGAGATGGTGAGCTCGTGCCTGGCCTTGGCGGTGTTCGCCGACGGACACGACGTGACCACGGTGGAGGGCTTGGCCCAGGACGGCGAGCTTCACCCGGTGCAGCAGAGCTTCATCCGCTACGGCGGCTTCCAGTGCGGCATCTGCACCCCGGGCCAGGTGGTGGCGGCCAAGGCGTTGCTCGACCAGAACCCCAAGCCCAACGAGGAAGAGATCAAGGACTGGATGATGGGCAACCTGTGCCGTTGCACCGGCTACTACAAGATCATCGAGTCCATCGAGAAGGCGCACGAGTTCGCCAAGTAAGGGGTTGAGGAATGATCGCTTTTGACTATCGAACTCCCGGAAGCCTCGAAGAGGCCTACGCGGATCTCAAGGAACTCGGCTCCGACGGCAAGATCATCGCCGGCGGCACCGCGCTGGTCATCATGATAAAGCAGCAGTTGCTGCAGCCCACCTGCGTCATCAGCCTGCGCAACGTGGCGGGGCTGAGCGACATCTCGGAGAACAACGGCAGCGTTCACATAGGCGGCCTCGTGACCCATGCTCATCTGGACGCGTCGGACGTGGTGCAGGGCAAACTCCCGGTGTTGGGCGCCACCTACCACCACGTGGCCACGCAGCGGGTACGCACCATGGCGACTGTGGGCGGCGGGCTGGCTCACGCCGACCCCAACCAGGATCCGCCGCCGACCCTCATCGCCCTGGGCGCGAGCTTCGAGCTGAGCTCCGCGGGCGGCACCCGTTCGGTGGCGGCCGAGGACTTCTTCAGCGACTACTATGAGACGGTGCTCGAGCCGGAGGAGATCGTCACCGGCGTGAACGTGCCGCTCATGGGCGCCAACAGTGGCGCGGCCTACCTCAAGTTTCTGCCGCGCTCGGCCGACGACTACGCCACCGTCAGCGCGGCGGCGGCGGTCACCCTGGACGACGCCAAGACCACCATCCAGGACGTCCGCATCGCCATGGGCAGCGTCAACACCACGCCCGTCCGCGCCACCGCTTCCGAGGACTTGCTCCGGGGGCAGCCGGTGAAAGCAGAGGGGCTTCGGGAAGCCGGTGAGAAGGCCAAGGACCATACCGACCCGGTCAGCGACTTCCGCGGCTCGGGCTCCTACAAGACACAGATGGCCGCCGTGTTCGTGCGGCGGGCACTCGAGCAGGCCATCGCCAACGCGAGCTGATCACAGGAACGGAGGACAGAGTTGAAATTCAGTCAAAGCGCAACCGTGCCCGCGGGCCGCGAGCCCCTGTGGCAGCTTCTCATGGACATTCCCAGGGTCGCCACCTGCCTGCCCGGAGTCGAGGGCGTCGAGCAGTTGGACGGCGAAACCTACCAGGGAACCCTGAAGGTCCGGGTGGGTCCCATCGCGTTGAGCCTGCAAGGCAAGATCGTCCTGGAGGAAAAAGACCAGGAAGCGTGGCGCGCCGCCCTCCGGGCCGAGGCCGAGGACCGGCGCGTAGCCGGCGCCATGCGCGGCAAGTCCACCATGGAGCTCAAGGAGCTGAGCGCCGAGGAAACCGAGCTCACCGTCGAGACCGACGTCAACATCCTCGGCAAGATCGGCGAGTTCGGCCAGCCCATCATCCGCAAGAAAGCCGACCAAATGCTCAACACCTTCATCAACAACATCAAGAAGGAGTTGGCGGCGAACTAGCCCGAGTCCGTTGACCCGGGATCGAGAGTCGAATGAACGGGCGGCCGGTAGCCTTTGTATCTACCGGCCGCCCGTTCGTGTCTGGGGCCGGGGCATGACATGAGCCGAGGTTCCGTGAAGCAGATTCTGGCAACCCTCGTGCTGTTGCTGCCCGCCGTGGCATTGGCGGACCACGAACTCGAGAACCGCGACCTTCGCAAGGGGCGCGCGCTCTACGCCGTGCACTGTGCTTCCTGCCACGGGGCCAAGCTCGAAGGTCAGCCGAACTGGCGGCGACCCGGCAAGGACGGCATCAGGCCCGCCCCGCCGCACGACGTGACCGGCCATACCTGGCATCACGACAACCAGTATCTCTTCGACTACACCAGACTCGGCGGCAAGGCCCTGTTCGAGGCGCGCGGCCTGCCCGAGATCGCAAGCGGCATGCCCGGATCCTCCGAGGACCTGACCGACGACGGGATCTGGGACATCCTGGCGTATATCCGCTCCACCTGGCCGGAGAAGATCCGGCAGATCCAGGCCACCACCAACCCGCGTCACGAGCGGTGATCGGGTGACGCCTGCGCGCCTTCCGGATCAGCCTTCGCCGGGCTCTTGCATCCAGGCTGGAATATCCCGCGCCCCATGCAAGACGCGCCAGACATCGACTTCTGTTGCCCTCTCGACATAGAAGACCAGATAAGGAAACTTGCCGGCCGACCGGAAGCGCAGGCCGGGAATATCCAGCTCATGCGCATAACGGGGCGAGCCGCTCCCCGGCTGTTCGCCGATATGGCGGCGGGCATCTTCCAGTGCCTCGATGAAGGAACGCGCAACCGCCGGTCCCGCTTCGGCCAGATAGTGATCGATCGCCTCTTCGATATCGCGCCGTGCCCGCTCGCGCAGGACAACCGGTTTGCCGCTCACCGCCGGCCGGCTTCGCGGACCCGAGCGCGTAGCTGGTTGAAGTAGTCCGCATCGGCCGTGACCGCCTGTGGTGAGGCCGCACCGTCGAGGAGCAGGTCGCGCAAGCGCTGACGATCCTGATCCTTGCGGATCAGTTCGCGGACATATTCGCTTGAAGTGCTGTAGCCGCCTGCGGTGACCTGATCGTCCACGAATGACTTGAGCGCCTCGGGAAGCGATATGTTCATCGTGCTCATGGACCGAAGATAACTGTCTTGGCAAAATTTGGCAAGAATGGCGGGGTAGAACAGGAGCCCTTCGTGCTTAGCCCCCGGCGGCTCGGTGGCCTCGCGATTCCTCAGGCGGGCCAGAAGTTGGTAGAGGTCGTTCGAGTGCAGCTTTTCGCCGTACGGGCCGCCCAAAGACCTCCGCCATGCGCCACTCGCTGCTTCAAGCACGATCTGTTAACGTCCCTCTGAGAAGCTGTTGATCTCGAAGTGAATACGGATAGTTGGTGAAGTTGGAATGGGTCGTGGAGCGAACAGCCTGCGGGGAAAGATGCGGGAAGCGATCGAACGGGAGTGCTCCCGGCTTGGCCCGCCCGGCATCGTTCGCGTGGAAACCGTCATCCCACGCACGGAGGCCTTGGCGTGGCTGGGTGCGCAGGAGGTGCATGCCGTCAAGACGTACTGGGCCGACCGGGAAGGCCGGGATGAGGTGGCGGGCGTGGGCGTGGCGGACGCCGTGGCGGGCGGAGAATCAGAGGCCGTCGATGCGCTGGTCGAGCAGTTGCACGGCCGCCTTGAGGCCGGGGAGACGGCGGCGAGGTACTTTGGCGGCATGCGCTTCAACGGGACATGCGCCACGGACGCGGCTTGGCAGGACTTCGGCGGCTACCGCTTCGTGCTGCCGCGGTTCGAGCTCAGCCGTAGGGGCTCGGACAGCGTGCTCGCGTGCCAGTGGCTGCGTTCGTCCGACGCCGTCGACACCTTGATGATGGACGTCGATGTGTTGTTGTTCCCGCCCTCTGAAGCCGTCTGTTCCCACCCGGCGGCAACGGGCCGCGAGGACCTGCCCGACAGGGCCGGATGGGACTCCGCAGTCGCTGGCACCCTCGAACGGGTCACCGCCGGAGCCGTGGGCAAGGTCGTCCTCGCCCGCAAATCCACGTTCGGCTTTTGCGCCGAGCTGAATCCCGTTTCCTGCATGCAGGCATTGTTGCCCGAGGCGGAGCACTGCTATCGGTTCTGCTTCGCGCCGGCGCCCGGCCGGGCCTTTCTCGGGGCGCCGCCGGAGCGGCTGTACCGCCGCGAGGGGCGGCGCATCCTGTGCGACGCCATCGCCGGCACTCGCACGCGTGGCGACGGTGCCTCCCTGGACCGGCAACTGGAGCGCGACCTCATGGGCAGCGAGAAGGAGCGGCGGGAGCAGGACTACGTGGTCCGGGGAATCCGGGAGAGCCTCGCCCCGTTGTGCAGGTCGCTGAGCGCCGGAGTCGATCCGTCGGTGGTGAAGCTGCGCCAGTGCCAGCACCTCATGAGCAGCTTCGAGGGTACACTCCGCGCCGGCATCGGCGACGCGGAGCTGCTGGAGGCTCTGCACCCGACCCCGGCTGTCGGCGGCTACCCCACCGGCTTGGCGGTCCAGGAGATCGAGAAGCGTGAACCCTTCGATCGGGGCTGGTACGCGGGTCCCGTGGGTTGGGTGGGACGTGATGGCGCCGAGTTCGCGGTCGCCATCCGTTCCGGACTGGTGGAGGGGGCGACGCTCTCGGTATTTGCCGGCGCGGGCATCCTCGCCGGCTCGGTGCCCGGGGAGGAGTGGGACGAGCTGAACTACAAGATCAGCCACTTCACCCAGGCCCTCAACCTTCCGCGATGACGCAAGCCTCCAACCTCAACCAACTGTGGGCGACGCTGTTGATCGAGGAGCTCGTCCGCAACGGCGTCGACACGTTCTGCGTGGCTCCAGGTTCCCGCAGCACGCCGCTGGTGGTGGCGGTGGCGCGAAACGGCCGGGCTCGGAGCATCGTCCACTACGACGAGCGCGGCGCGGCCTTCCACGCCCTGGGGCACGGGCGGGTCAGCGGAACGCCGGCCGCCGTCGTCACGACATCGGGCAGCGCTCTGGCCAACGTGTGGCCGGCGGTGGTGGAGGCCTCGCTGGAGCGGGTGCCGCTGCTGGTGCTGAGCGGCGACCGGCCGCCGGAGTTGCAGGACGCCGGCGCCAACCAGACCATGGACCAAGTCAAGTTCTTCGGCGGTTACGCCGAGTGGTCGGCGACTCTTCCGTGTCCTTCCGCCGAGGTCGATCCGGCGGTGGTGCTGACCACCGTGGACCAGGCGGTAAGCCGCTGTGGCGGGCGCACCGGCGGCGCCGTCCATATCAACTGCATGTTCCGCGAGCCCCTGGCTCCGACGGAACAGGATGAGGAATTCGACGCGTATCTGGAACCGGTGCAGGCGTGGCGCGATGCCGGCCAACCCTACACCCGTTACGAGAGTGCACGGGTCCGCCCGGAACCGGAACTGCCGGCGGATGTGGCCGAACTGGTCGCGCGCCGTCCCCGCGGCCTCCTGGTGGCCGGTCGGCTGGCGGGTCCGGCGGAGTGCGACGCCGTAGCCGATCTCGCCGAGGCGCTGGGCTGGCCGCTCCTCCCCGATGTGACTTCGGGGCTTCGGCTGGACAGCAGGCCCAAGGCCGTTGTGCCCTACCAGGATGTCTTGCTGGGCTCCCAAGAGTTCATGCGGCGGCACCCTATCGAGGCCGTGATACACGTCGGCGGCCGGTTTACCTCGAGACGGCTGCCGGACCATTTGGAAGCCGTGCGGCCCGGAGACTACGTTGTCGTGGACGAGCATCCGGACCGCCAGGACCCCATTCACCGGGCGACGAAGCGGTTCCAACTCCCGGTGGCGGAGTTCTGCGGAGCCGTGAGGGCGGTGGTCGCGGATGCTCGAGCAACGGGCGATGCGGCGAATGCGGCCACGGCCCGGGAACCCGGAGGCGCCCCGGACGCCGGTTGGCTCGCGAGCTGGCAGCGGGCGTCGGAGCACGTCGGCGGGCGCCTCGATGAACTGCTGTCCCGGGACCAGGCCCTGAATGAGCCCAAGGTCGCGTGGCTTGTTTCGCGCCACATCGGGGCGGATGAAGGGCTGTATCTCGCGTCGAGCATGCCGGTCCGGGACGTGGACACCTTCGGCTGTCCGAGGCCGGCCCCGGTGGTGGTGGCCGCCAACCGCGGCGCCAGCGGCGTGGACGGCACCATCGCCACGGCCACGGGATTCGCGCGGGGGCTGGGCAAGTGCGTCACCCTCATGATCGGCGACCAGGCGTTTCTGCACGACCTGAACTCCCTGAGGCTGTGCCGGTCCCTCGACAACCCCTTCGTCATCATCGTCCTGAACAACGACGGCGGAGGGATCTTCTCGTTCCTTCCCATCGCGGGCTTCGTCGACGTCTTCGAAACCTACTTCGGCGCATCCCACGGCATGACCTTCGAGCACGCCGCGGCGTTGTTCGATCTCAAGTACGCCAGACCGGCGACGGCGGACGAGTTCGTCGACGCCTACGGGGAGGCCCGGGGCCGGCCCGGCGCCACCGTGATGGAAGTGCAGACCGAGCGCCGGGACAACTACGACCTTCACGTGAGTCTGCGAAAGGCCGCGCTGGAAGGGCTCTAGCGTGTCCGATCCCCATCGACTTCATTACGAGCTTGGCGGCGGCGATGGAGGCACGGACAGAGCGCCGGCGCTGCTGTTCCTCCACGGTTTCATGGGCTCGGGCCGCGACTGGACGGAGACGGTGGAGGCGCTTCCGGAGTGCCGGTGCGTCCTGGTGGACCTTCCGGGTCACGGGTTGAGCGCCGGTTGCCCGCCCGGCCTGTATCCGATGCCCCAGGCGGCGCTTGCACTGCTCGCGGTGCTGGACGCACTCGGGATAGAGCGGTGCGTGCCGGTGGGCTATTCCATGGGCGCGCGGCTTGCCCTCTACGTGGCCTTGACCCACCCGGATCGTTGCCGCGCCGCAGTGTTGGAATCGGGGTCCCCCGGACTCGCCTCGGAGCGCGAGGCCCGGCGAGAGTGGGACGAATCCAAGGCCTCGGAGCTGGAACGGCAGGGGCTGGATGCTTTTCTGGAGGATTGGTACCGGCAGCCGTTGTTCCAATCCATCCGCCGGAACGAGGCACGCTTCGCGGCGCTGATGGAGCGCCGCCGCCATAACGACCCGGCGGGCCTCGCCCGCTCCCTGCGCCTCATGGGCACGGGTTCCCAGGATTCCCTCTGGCCGCAACTCCCGGAGATGGGGTTCCCGTGGTTGGCCGTGGCCGGTGAGCTCGACGCCCGCTACAGAAAAACCATGCAGGATATGGTAAGCCTCTCGGAAAACGGCAGGCTCGTGACCATCCCGGACGCGGGCCACAACACGCATTTCGAGAACCCCGAGGCGTTCACCCGCACCCTGCGGGAGTTTCTGGTGTCCTGTCGCTGACGCATTCGCAGTCGACGTGGGCGGGACTTCTTCCGGGCCGGCCCCGGGGGTCGTAGGATCGAGGTTTGACCATGGCTGCAATTGAATGGACCGAGGCGGGGCAGTACACCGACATCAGGTACCACAAGGCCGACGGCATCGCGAAGATCACCATCAACCGCCCGGAGGTGCGCAACGCCTTTCGGCCGCTGACGGTCGAGGAGATGATCCAGGCGCTGGACGAGGCGCGGAACGATCCTGCCATCGGCGTGGTGATCCTCACCGGGGAGGGCAGGGAAGCGTTCTGCTCCGGCGGCGACCAGAAGGTGCGGGGGGATTCGGGGTACAAGGATTCGGCCGGCGTGCACCGCCTGAACGTGCTGGATTTCCAGCGCCAGATGCGCAGTTGCCCCATGCCCGTGATCGCCATGGTGGCGGGTTACGCGGTGGGCGGCGGCCACGTGCTGCACGTGATGTGCGACCTCACCATCGCCGCGGACAACGCCATCTTCGGGCAGACCGGTCCGCGGGTGGGCTCTTTCGACGGCGGCTACGGCGCCACCTACCTGGCGCGCATCGTGGGACAGAAGAAGGCGCGCGAGATCTGGTACCTGTGCCGGCAGTACAATGCCCAGCAGGCCCTGGACATGGGGCTCGTGAACGCGGTGGTGCCGTACGAGCGCCTCGAGGAGGAGACGGTCCAGTGGTGCCGCGAGATCCTCGCCAACTCCCCCATCGCCATCCGCTGCCTCAAGGCCTCGTTCAACGCGGACTGCGACGGCCAGGCTGGCCTGCAGGAGCTGGCGGGCAACGCCACCATGCTCTTCTACATGACCGAGGAAGGGCAGGAGGGGCGGAACGCCTTCGTCGAGAAGCGCAAGCCGGACTTCTCGAAGTTTCCCCGGCGGCCCTGAAACAACAACAACCGGCAAGGGGACCCCAGTGGCACAGGACCACCTCCCCGAGCCGCCCGGCGCCGTCTCCGTCTGGTTGCTGGCGGCCCGCCCCAAGACTCTCTGGGCATCCATCGCCCCCGTGGTCATCGGCACCGCCATGGCCTTCGGCGACGGCGGCTTCCACGCGCCCGCGGCGCTGGTGGCGCTGGCCTGCTCGGTGCTGATCCAGGTCGCCACCAACTTCGCCAACGACCTCTTCGACTACCAGAAGGGAGCCGACACCGAGGCCCGCCAGGGCCCTCTGCGGGTTACCCAGGCCGGTCTCGCAACCCCCGGCATGATGAAGCGCGGCATCCTTGTGGTGCTGCTGCTGACATTGCTCGGGGGACTCTACCTCATCTGGCGTGGCGGATGGCCGGCAGCATTCATCGGCGTCTTCTCGGTGGCGTGCGGGATGCTCTACACCGGCGGACCCCGTCCCCTGGGCTACATGGGACTGGGCGACCTCTTCGTGTTGATCTTCTTCGGCCCGGTGGCGGTGGCCGGGACCTACTACGTGCAGGCGCTGACGGTGAACGCCACGGTGATCGTCGCCGGCTTGGCGCCGGGGCTCCTGTCGGTGGCAATCCTCGCGGTCAACAATCTCCGCGACGCGGACGAAGACGGCCGCACTGGCAAGCGGACGCTGGCGGTGCGATTCGGGCCCGGCTTCGCCCGCGCCGAATACATCATCGCCGTGGTGGCGGCCTGCCTGCTCCCGCTCCTGCTCTACCTCGCCTCGGGACGGCGCCCCTACTCGGTTGCCACCGTAGCCGTGATGGTCGTGGCCCTTCCGGCCTTCCGCCGTCTCTTCGTCCTCGACGGTCCGCTCCTGAACCCGGTCCTCGCCTATACGGCCAAGCTGCTGTTGCTGTACAGCGCCGTGTTCTCCATCGGTTGGGTGCTGTGACGGCTCCCGCTCATTGCGTCAGCGTCCTACGTGGGACACGACACTAGCTCTCGACCAACCATTCAATCCACCGGCCGTGGTTCTCGCAGCTCGCCAGACGGGCCTCGCTCCTCACGCCGTTCCTGTACGAAACCAGGGCCAGCACGGTTTCGCTGTCGCGGGCGCCTCTTCTGTTCGAGATGACCCACAAGTCCCGTTGCGCCCCGTAGTGCGCCAGCGCAGCGTTGAACTGCTCGCGGGCCTCGGGCGAGAGGTTGGTGAAGATACGGACGATGCACAAGGCTGCGTCCCCGGGAGCTTCCGCCAGCAACTCGGGCAGCAGCATCACTCCATCGCCGGCGATGATCTCGGGCTTCTCCCGCTGCGCCACGGCCAAGGCGTTCTCAAGCAGACCTGCCCGCTCGCCGTCTCCCGGCCAGATCAGCGAACGAAGCCATAGCGTCTCCTGCCGGTCGTCGATGTCGATGGGGGACAAATCTACCCCGACACGACGGTCCACCTTGGGCAGTGCCGCCGGAACGGGTGGGGTGAACCGCCCGCGCAGGGAACAGTTGATCCGGACGGGCGAGTTCAAGTCTCCCGACCGCAGACCGTTTCCGTAGTCGTAGCCGTAACGGTCCCAGAGCAGGTTCAAGCCGGCTGCCGCACCTATCTCCAGAAGGTGGAGCGGCCGGCCCGGTGCCTGGCGGGAGACGAGAACAAAGGCGGGCAGCAGCAACGCGCATCGCCTCACCTCGTTCGTCTGGACCGTCCGGGTCGAAATGAGCTCCGCGATCATGGCGGCTTGCTCGAGACAGAATGAACGGAAATCAGGGTAGGGGTCGCCGACCGGCGCGGGGCCGTTCCTGTAGAACGAGGCCAGAGGGTGCGGCGTTCCCTTCAGGAGGAGGAACCGCACCGCCGCAAACAACAGGTTCGCCACCCTCTCGCCTTTTCGGGCTTGGGCGGCCAGGTCCAGGAGCTCCCGATCTTCCGCGATACCCGTGGCGAGCCGTTCGTACAGCGGCGAGGACTCACGGCATTGCCGGGCGAAGGCGCGGAATTGGCTGGAGACGGGGTCGGGCATGGGCGGTTGCTTCCCGGCGGGAGTTCAAAATGCCCGCGGGGTAGTGATATCAAAGGGGTACAAGGCAACCCCGTGCATGAAACGCCAGCATACCATAAGAACGACCGCGGATAGTCCGGAAGCCGGCATCCTCTCGCGCTGCGGGATCTTCCGCTACCGCCTGCCGCTGGCGGCGCCGTTGCGGCTGGCGGGTCAAGTGATTCACGAGCGCGCCGGCGTCCTGGTCCGGATCGATTCCGATTCCGGTGTCTCGGGTTGGGGTGATGCGGCGCCGCTGCCGGGGTTCAGCCGCGAGAGTGTCGAAGAGGCCGAGACGGAGCTGACGGCCTGGGCGGGATGGCTGTGGGGCGCCATGTTCGATCCAGGCGGCGATGATCTCGAATCATGCCTGGGCGGTGGGCTCGCGGCGGCGTCACCCTCCGTGCGCTTCGCGTTGGAGACAGCGCTCGCGAGCCTGTCGCGCCGGATGGGGGACGGGACGGCGGCCGAGTTGGCCTGCTTCGAGGGCGCCGTCCCGGTCAACGGATTGCTGGCGGGTTCCCGCGAGCAGGTGCTCGCCGATGCCCGGCGTCTCCGGGACGGGGGTTGCCGGGCGGTCAAGCTCAAGGTGGGGGGGCGGCCGGTGGAGGAGGACGTCGAGCTCACCCGGGCGGTGCGTCACGTGATCGGAGACGCGGTGGGCCTCAGGCTGGATGCCAACCGGAGCTGGAGCCTGGAGCAGGGGGTGGCGTTCGGCCGGGCGGTCGGCACTGACGGCGTCGAGTATCTGGAGGAACCCTTGCGCGACCCCGCGCAACTGCGGGAGCTGTTCGATGCCACGGGCATTCCCGTGGCCCTGGACGAGAGCCTTCTGGAGCTTCGGCCGGACGACCTCGAAGGACGGCGCGAGGTGGGCGCCGTGGTGCTGAAGCCGACGCTCCTGGGCGGCCTCGCAAGGGCCGGGGAATGGGCGGCCGGAGCGTCGGCGCTGAACATCCGCCCCGTGGTGAGCAGTTGTTTCGAGAGCGGCGTCGGGCTGCTGGCGCTGGCGGCGTTCGCCTGGGCCTCCACGGGAGACGCGGTGCCGGCGGGCCTCGACACTTATCGTTGGCTCGCCGGGGACGTGGTGGAGCCGCGCCTGCCGTTCGGCGCCGGAGCCATCGCGTGGAGCGACGCCGCCGCCCATGGGCATCGCATCGACGGGTCGAGGCTGAGCGAGATTCCGCATGACTGAGATCCGTTGTCCACTGGAAGAAGCCGCGGAGCGTCACCGCGACCGGCCCGCGTTCGTCAGCGGCGCCCGGGCCGTCTCCTACGCGGAGTTCCACCAACGTGTGGCGCGGGTGACCGCGGCGCTGCGGCGGGCGGGGTGCAACCCCGGCGAGCGCGTGGCCATTCTCGCTCCCAACAGCCCCGACTACCTCGTCTGGTTGCTGGCGGTGCTCCGCCTGGGGGGGGTGTGCTGTCCCATGAATACGAGACTCCCCCACCGCACGGTGGCGGACCTCCTGCGCCGAGTGGATTGTCGCACGCTGGTGGTGGGGGAGCCGGAACGGCAGAGGTCCACCGACACGGCGGGCGACACGCAGGTCATGCAGGACCACGACTTGCGGGTCATCCAGGGCAACGGCCTGGACGTGGCCGGAGACCGCGACCCGGCCGGGGCCGCGCCTCCGGCAGTGGATGCCCAGGGCTCCACCATCCCCCTCGGCCGCCCCGCCACCATCGTCTTCACCTCCGGCAGCACCGGGGTTCCCAAGGCCGTGCTCCACTCCTACGGCAACCACTACTACAACGCGCTCGGCTGCAACCGGAACCTGCCGCTGGCTCCGGGCGACCGCTGGCTGCTGGACCTGCCGCTCTATCACGTGGGCGGGCTCGGCATTCTTTTCCGGTCCCTGCTGGCGGGCTCCACGGTGGTGATGCCCCACCGGGGAGAGGCCCTGGACGCGGTGCTGAGCCGTTACGACGTCACGCACCTGTCGGTGGTGGTGACGCAACTGCACCGGCTGTTGCAGCAGCCCGATTCCGTGCGCTACCCTTCGCTCCGCTACATCGTCCTGGGCGGCAGCCCGGTGCCGCTGAAGCTGCTGGAGCGCGCCGCCGCCCGAGGCTTGCCGGTGTTCGCCAGCTACGGCTGCACCGAGATGGCCTCGCAGGTGGCCACGACGGGGCCGGAATCCACCACGGCGCAGCGGCTCACCTCCGGGAAGCTGCTGCCGCACCGGCGGCTCCGCATCGGGGAAGAAGGGGAGATCCAGTTGGCCGGTGAGACTTTGTTCATGGGCTATGTGGACGGCGACAAGCTGCGGCGTCCGCTGACCGAGGACGGCTGGTTCGCCACCGGCGACCTCGGGCGCGTGGACGAGGACGGCTACCTGACGGTCATCGGCCGCCGCGACAACCGGTTCTTCTCCGGCGGCGAGACCATCCACCCGGAAGAGGTCGAGCGCGCCTTGACTGATCACGACGGGGTCAGGCAGGCGGTGGTGGTGCCCATCCCGGACGAGGAGTTCGGCCAGCGTTGCGTGGCGTTCGTGGAGCCGCGCGACGCGTGTCCCGACGGCGAGGCGCTGGCGGCATGGCTCGGGCGCACCCTGCCGCGCTACAAGGTGCCGGATGCGTTCTACCAGTGGCCGGACACCGATCCGAACACGTTCAAGATCGACCGGGCGCGGTTCCGCCGCTTGGCCGTGGACGGGCCGAAGGCGCCGCTGGGGCCGAAGGCACGGGCAGCATCGGGAGGAGGCGCATGACGGCAGCGAAACAGGGGAGGGCGAAGGCCGCGGCGCGGCGGGACGGCAACCGTGAGCTGGTGTCGCTGCTCCGGCGCATGTGGGTGATCCGCGCCTTCGAGGAGAAGGTGTCGGCGCTCTACGCGGCCCGGGAGATCGTCGGCCTGCTCCACCTCGGCATCGGGCAGGAAGCCGTGGCGGTGGGCGTGTGCGGCCTGCTCGACGCCGATGACGCAGTCTACGGCGGGCACCGCTCCCACGGCCACGCCATCGCCAAGGGTGCGGACGTGAACCGGCTCATGGCCGAGCTGGCGGGGCGCGTAACCGGCTATTGCCGCGGCAAGGGCGGCTCCATGCACGTGGTGGCGGCGGAGACGGGCTTCGTCACCGCCAGCGGCGTGGTGGGCGGCACCGTGCCGCTGGCCTTGGGCGCGGCTTTCGCCGCCCGGGAGAGGGGAGAGGGGCGGGTGGCGGTGGTGTTCTTCGGCGACGGCGCCGGGCAGACCGGTCCCTTCCACGAGTCCCTCAACATCGCCAGCCTGTGGGGGCTTCCGGTCATCTTCGTGTGCGAGAACAACGGCTACGCCGAGTTCACCCCGCTCTCCGCCCACACCAAGGTGGAGCGGCTGGCCCGGCACGCCGGGACCTACGGCATCCCCAGCGCCACGGTGGACGGCAACGACATCCTGGCGGTGCGCAAGGCCATGGGCAGGGCCGTGGACAATGCCCGCGCGGGCAAGGGGCCGACCTTCGTCGAGTGCCTGACCTACCGCCTCCGGGGTCACTACGAGGGCGACCCGGGCAAATACCGGGAGCTGTCCCAGTTGGCCGACTGGAAGAAGAAGGACCCCATCGCCCGCTTCACGCGTGTGCTGAAGCGGCGTCGGGCCGCGTCCGCCAAGGATCTCGAGGCGGCGGAGGGCGACGCGCGCGCGCTGGTGGAAGCGGCGGCGGAGTTCGCCCTGTCGTCTCCCTGGCCCGAGCCCGAGGAGACCGGGACCCAGGTATGGGCGTGAGGTGGACATGGCCGAGTTGAGCTATCTGGAGGCGATCCGCTCGGGGCTGCTGGCCGAGATGCGGCAGGACCCCTCGGTATACGTCTTCGGCGAGGACGTGGCGCTGGGCGGCCCCTTTGGGGTCACCCAGGGGATCGCGGAGGAGTTGGGCGCCCACCGGGTGGTGAACACGCCCATCAGCGAAGGCACCGTCATGGGCGTCGCCATCGGCTCGGCGTTGTCGGGCCTGCGCCCGGTGGTGGAGATCATGTTCGTGGACTTCATCACGCTGGCCATGGACCAGCTCGTCAACCACGCGGCCAAGCTCCACTACATGTCCGGCGGGCAACTGAAGGTGCCCTTGACCGTGCGGGTCCAGTGCGGCGTCCAGGGCAACATGGGCGCCCATCACTCCCAGAGCCTGGAGTCCTGGTTCCTGCACGTCCCCGGCCTCAAGGTGGTCATGCCGTCGAATCCGGCCGACGCCGAGAGCCTCATGAGGGACGCCGTCCGCGACGACAACCCGGTCCTGTTCATCGAGCACCGGGCACTCTACTTCACCCGGGCGGAAGTGCCTGAAGGGAGCAGCGGCCTCGCCATGGATCGCGCGGCGGTGCTCCGGACGGGCGCGGACGTCACCGTCGCCGCCGTGTCGAAGATGGTGGGGCCGGCGCTGGAGGCGGCCGAAGCGCTGGCGGGCGAGGGGGTTGCCGTGGAGGTCGTCGACCTCCGCAGCCTGGTACCGCTGGACGTCGACACCCTGGTGGAGTCGGTCAGGAAGACGTCGCGGCTGGTCGTGGTGCACGAGGCGGTGGAGCAGGGCGGGGTGGGCGCGGAGATTGCCGCACGGGTGCAGGAGCAGGCGCTCTACTACCTCGACAGCCCCATCCTCCGGGTCGCCGCCCCCAACGCCCCGGTGCCGTGCGCGCCGCCGCTGGAGAACAACTTCGTCCCCGACAAGGAACGGATCGTGGCGGCCGTCCACCGGACGCTGTCCAGCCAGCCTTCCTGATAGCCGAAGCCTTTCTCTCCTTGTAAAAAGGAGAAACTGCTCCTATTTTCTCCTTTCGACAGGGAGAAATATCTACTATATTCTCCTTATCACAAGGAGAATAACGACTTGGAAGCGCTCTTGACGACTTTTCGGCGAGTGCTGGCCGAGCAGCTCGCCGGATCTTTGCAAACGCCGCCTCCCTCCCACACGCCCCGCCGCGTGCACGGGCTCAAGCGATTTCCCGGCAAGGCGACCGCGGTGGTCGGTATGCGCCGGGCCGGCAAGACCACCTTTCTGCACCAATTGCGGCAGGAATCCCTGACCACGGGCACCAACCCATCACGAGCGCCTTACGTTTCGTTCGAGGACGAGCGGTTCACCGGCCTGGAGGGGCGCCATCTGGATCTGCTCCTTGACGAATATCAACGCCTTTCGACCACCGAGCCGGGCGCATCAGCCGTCATGTGGTGTTTCGACGAGATTCAGTTGGTGCCTGGCTGGGAGCGTTTCGTACGCCGTTTGCTGGACACGGAGGCCGCAGAGGTGTTCGTGACCGGCTCTTCCGCGGCACTGCTGTCTCGCGAGATCGCCACGGCGTTGCGTGGCCGGGCATGGCAGGTCCTCATGCACCCGTTCGGGTTCGACGAGGCGCTTCGCCACCAAGGTGTGGAGCTTCCGAAACGGACGGATGTCCTTCCCCGCGGCGAGCGCGTGCGCCTGGAGCGGGCCTTCGCGGCTTGGCTGGTTGCCGGCGGGTTCCCGGAAGCCCAGGGGCTGGACACCGTGCCTCGGCATCAATTGCTGCGCGACTACGTGGACGTGGCGGTGCTTCGCGATGTGGTGGAACGTCACGGAGTCGGGAATGTCACCGGGCTCCGTTGGCTCGTGCGCCAACTACTCGGAAACGCGGGCGGCTCGTTCAGCGTCGAGAAGTTCCACGCGGCCCTGAGGTCGCAGGGCATTGCCATTGGCAGGGACACGGTCCACCAGCTCCTCGGCTACCTCGAGGACTGCTTTCTCGTGCGCGTTGTCTGGATGGAGTCGAGTTCCGAGCGCCAGCGGATGGTCAATCCACGCAAGGCGTATCCCGTGGATCCGGGCTTGATCCCCGTTTTCGACCGCACGGGCCGCGCCAACCTTGGACACGCGCTCGAAACCGCCGTGCTCATCGAGTTGGAACGGCGCCGGCTCGACGTGACCTATGTTCGCACCCGGCAGGGATACGAGGTGGACTTTCTGGCCCGCGACGCGGACGGACGCCGGGAACTGATTCAGGTCTGCGCCGATGCGTCCGAACCCGCCAGCGCTGAACGCGAGCTTCGAGCCTTGACGGCGGCAGGCGAGCAATTTCCCGACGCAGAGATGCGTCTGTTGACCCTGACCCGTGACGGCATACCCGACCCGTTGCCGGACGGCGTTGTGGCCGATCCTGCCTGGATCTGGATGCTTGGTTCCAACGATCCGGTTTGACGCGCCGCTGGAATCTTGTTCGAGGAGTCGAATTGCAGCAGGTAGGGGCTGGTCTCCGCGCAGGCCGCTAGCGGTGCAGCCAATTCGGCCTGCGTTTCTCCACGAACGCCTGGACACCTTCTTCCACGTCCTCGGTTTCCAGCAGTTCCTTGAGGTAGATCTCCTCGGAACGGGCCAGAGCGGCGGAGAGTTCCTTCAAGCCGATTTCCCGCAGGCCCCGGAGGGTGATGCGCAGCACCGCGCGGCTCTTGTCCAGCAACTCGCCGCGAAGCGTTTCGAGCGCCTCGGGGAGCTGGTCGCGCGACACCACGCGGTTCACGAGCCCGATGGACTCGGCATCCCGGGCCGAGAGGCGGCGGCCGGTGAGGATCATATCGGCGGCCCGGTGGTAGCCGATCTGCGAGGAGAAACGCGCCAGCGCCACCGGGGGGAAGCAGCCCACGGTGATCTCGGGCGTGGCGAACACGCTCTCCTCGGAGGCGAGCACCAGGTCGCAGGACGAAGCCAGCTCGCAGCCTCCGCCCAGGCAGACGCCGTCCACCACCGCGACGGTGGGCTGACGAAGATGCATCAGCTTCCGGATGACCCCGTGCACCAGGTCGAGCATCTCGGGCACCTGCGCCCGGGTGTGGTCCTTGACGTCGACGCCGGCGGAAAAGGCGCGCTCGCCCGCGCCGCGGAGCTCCACGAGGTCCACGCCGGCGTCCCGGTCGAGGTCATCGAGTACCTGCCGCAGTTCCCCCAACAGCGCCAGGTTGAGGACATTGAGGGGTGGGCGGTCGATGACCACGGACGCTACCGGGCCGCTTCTCTCAAGATGAATTCCCGCCATGGTTACATGCCTGTTCAGAGCCGCTAGAACTGGAACACCAGCGACTTGATGGTGACCGGCACCGTCCCGGACGGTTCCAGCACCCTGCCGAGGTCGATGAAGTCGAAGTCGCGCAGGGTGATGCCGTCCAGCGCGAGCACGTGGCCCGCCAGGCCGAAGTCCTGTTTGAGGATGGTGCCCACCAGGCCGGCCATGTCGTGATCGAACACCAGGTAGATGGGGCGCCCCTGCGCCATGGTCCGCGGCAACCCCTCCATCAACCCTCGGCAGAACGCCGCGATGCGGAAGGCCGCGGGCGGTCCCTGCCACACGAACACCAGCGCCACCTCGGCTTCGCCCTCCGCCAGGTCGAAGGCCCGGAAGTGGCTCTGGATGGTCCGCGCCATGGTTGCCGGGTCGATGTCGCCGTCCAGGTCCACCGGCGGACGCAGCACCTGGAGGTTCTTGCGCGGCAGCAGGTCGTCGTCGGAGCGGTAGATGGTGTTGCCGGACACCTGCACGGTGTGCTGCGCCGCCCCCATGACCGTGGCCCGGATGCACTCCCGGGCGCTTACCAACGGCCCCGGCAGCCCGCCGTCGTCGATGCGTTGACGCAGCGCTTTGCCCAGCGGAGCCCCCAGGTCGCCGTGGGACTCGCGCTCGTGACCGTAGACGTATTCGCCCACGCCGCCGGAGAAGACCACCGCGTCGCATTCACGGGACCCGTTCAGGGGCGGCGTGACCCACAGCGGTTCCAGCTCCGGGCCGCCGCCGCCCCGGGCCAGGGTCAGCACCGCGTCCGCCATGTGGCCGGCCAGCCGCTCGATGTCGGCGGGGCTGGTGCGGTCGCCCACGTTCCAGTCCAGTCCGGCGTGGCCGGCGAGGGCCTTGCCGCCGGGCTCCAGCACCGTGATGGTGCCGTCGCCGTCGGTGGCCAGCAGCCGCCCGCCCACGTGGAAAGCGGCGGTGCCGACGACCCGCCCCGCTTCGGCCAGGGCGAGCTTGGTGGTGCCGCCGCCTATGTCGATGTTGAGCACGCGGCATCGCTCGTTTGCCGAATAGGCCACGGCGCCGGAGCCGTGGGCCGCCAGCAGCGCTTCGAAGTTGTGGCCGGCGGTGGCGCAGACGAAGTCGCCGCGCTGGTCGGCAAAGAGGTCCGCGATGGCGCGGGCGTTGTCCCGCCGGATGGCTTCGCCCGTGAGAATGATCGCGCCCGTGTTGACGTCGTTCGGCGTGAGCCCCGCCTCCTCGTAAGCGTCGTCCACGAGGCGGCCCAGGGCGTCGTCGTCGATGCGTTCGCGGTTGGCGGTATAGGGGGTGAAGCGGATGGGGGAGAGGTAGAGCGTCTTCCGTTCCGTCACCACGAAGCGGCTGGACAGCTCCTGCCCCAAACGCCGCAACACCAGACGCGAGAAGAGGATCTGCGACGTCGCCGTGCCCACGTCGATGCCGACGCTGGTGAGCGTGATGGTGTCGAGTTTCCAGAGAGGGTGGTCTTCCTCTTCCTCCGGCGCCCCTCCGTCGTGATCGTGGTCGTCCCCGATGTCGTGCATGGCCTGGGTGTTCCCGTCAGTCGATGAAGCTCCCCTCCGCGTCCGGGAGGTTGCCCTGCTCGCCCGGCAGGTTGCCGTGCTCGTCCGGGAACAGCACCTTGACCGCCTCGGCGCCGCCCACGCCGGTGCACCACGGCACCATGTTCTTCATCCGGCAGGTGATGCCGCGCCTGGCCAGCTCTTCCTCGAAGATCTGGTGGATCTCGGGGTCCTCGTCCTCGTACTCCACCTGGTAGCCGCCCTTCTTGCCGCTGACCTCGCCGGTGCGGAGCACGGTGGATTCCTGGGCCTGCCAGCGGCTGACGGCGTACTTGCGCGACAGCCCCTGGTTCATCACCAGGTAGGTGGCGGGGGTCGCGCCCACGTTGAAGTGCTGGTGCAGCCACAGGCCTTGGCCGGCGCCGGAGAGGTAGAGGCTGCCTTCCTTCCAGTCGCAGCGGACGCGCTCCTCGTCGCCGCGCTGGGCGAGCACGTAGCCCTCGCCCTCGATGATGTAGAGGTGAGCGCCCGGGCCGTGGCGGTGGGACTTCTTGTAGTAGCCGGATTCGAAGCGGGAAACGTGGGATTCCATCAACCCGGAGCCCATGACCATGAACGCGTTGGTGCCGCCGCCGCCCCGGCTCTTCCACTCGTAGAGCGGCAGCTTGCGGATGTCCGGGATGAAGTTGGTCTCCCAGACCCGCCCGCGGTACAGCTTGGCCTCGGCGTTGAAGTAGTCCGGCTCGCCCTGGTAGCGGTCGTCGAAGTTGTAGTTGTTGTCGAAGATGAAGTGCTCGCTGTTCCACTGCCGGAAGAGTTGCGGCAGGTCGGTGACGGAGAACCACCGCGCCGGCTGCGACAGGCTGGCGTTGAAGAACTGGTGCCAGGTGTTGGTGGGGGGCACGAAGTAGCTGCCGGGGCCCCACTCGAAGGTCTGCTTCTCACCGCCCTCGCGCCACACCGAGCAGGAGCCGTGGCCGGAAACCACGTAGATGGCCTCGGTGTACATGTGGCGCAGCGGCGCGGTGTAGCCTCCGGGGGCCAGTTCGACGATGTGCTCGTCGCCGCCGTTGTCGCCGTCGAGATAGCACAGAGCCCCCTTGACGCCGTCGCCCTTGCGGGCCCACGGGCCCACGTCCACCGCTTTCATGTCCTCGATGTAGACCCCGCCCACGAGGGGGACGCCCTCGCGGTTGCGCCACTCGGCGTACGAGTCGGTGCGCGTGAGCGCGGGCTGTTTCTCCGGGTCCAGGGGTTGGGTGGGTATGGTCATGATGCCGCCTCTCTCTCCAGTGTGTTTCTTCGCGGGAAGGGTAGGCGATAGGCGGGAGTCATGTCAACACGGGAGGGCGTTTCGAGAACTCTTGACCCGCGAAGGAGGAGATGGGCGGCAAGGAAAGCGGCGGAAGCGATGAAAACACAGAACAAGCCTTGCAAACGGCGGGTCATATGCATTACAAACAGCTGGTTGTATAGATTGTCAATACCTGGTCATTTTATCTCTAAATAGCCGGTTGTATACGTTTCATATACCTGGTCGTTCCGAGAGCCCATGCGGGAGGATGGAGTGTACATTCCCAGAATTGCCGACAAGGAGCTTGACGATCGCTTGAAAGCAGCCGGGGCCGTGCTCATTGAGGGTCCGCGGGCCTGCGGCAAGACCGAGACCGCTCGTCGTCGGGCCGTGAGCGAGGTGCTCCTCGACGTCGATCAGAACGCGCGTCGGGCCATGGCGATCGATCCGGCACTGGTGTTGGCGGGAGACAGGCCGCGGCTGATCGACGAGTGGCAGATCGAGCCCGCCATCTGGAACCATGTCCGGCGTGAAGTGGATCGGAGCCGCGGTCCCGGCCAGTTCATACTGACGGGTTCGGCCGTACCCGCCGACGACATTACCCGCCACACGGGCGCGGGCCGGATATCCCGCCTCAGATTGCGCACCATGAGCTCGTTCGAAAAGGGGTTCTCCAGCGGCCGGGTGTCCCTGTCGGAGTTGATGAACGGTCGTTTCGAGGGTTGCCCAAACGAGGGCACGGCACTGGCGGATCTCGTCTCGCACCTGAGCCGAGGCGGCTGGCCGGGCGACCTGGACCGGTCGGAGCAGGCTTGCCTGACCGCCCACATCGACTACCTGGAAGAAGTCTGCCGTGTCGATATCTCCGGCGTCGATGGCATTTCCCGGGATCCCGGGAACGTCGGCCGTGTGCTTCAATCGCTCGCGCGGAACGTGGCCACGCCCGTCAGCGCGCAAACCATCGCCACGGACGCTGGCGGGGGCGACGGCCCGCTGGACGGGGACACCGTGCGCGGCTACCTCGCCGCCCTGCGGAGGCTGATGGTGTACGAAGAGCAGCCGGCGTGGTCGCCGCGGCTTCGCTCCCGGTCCTTGCTCCGGCGCGCGCCGAAGCGTCACTTCGTCGATCCGTCCCTGGCTGTCGCGGCTCTCGGCGCGACCCCGGCCCGGTTGTTGGCGGACCTCAACTTCCTCGGTCTGCTGTTCGAATCCATGGTATACCGCGACCTGTCCGTCTACTCTCGTAACTGCGGCGCGAGTGTTTATCACTACCGCGACAACACCAACCTGGAAGTCGACGCCGTGGTGCAGAACCGTCAGGGAGACTGGTGCGCCTTCGAGGTGAAGCTCGGCGCGGGACAGGTGGACGCCGCGGCGGCGTCATTGTCGAAGTTCCGGGGACGCGTGGACCGGGCCGTCGCCGGCGAGCCCCGAATGCTTGGCGTGATCGTGGGTTCCGGCTATGGCTATGTCCGTAACGACGGTATCGCCGTCATTCCGATTGCCGCGCTGGGACCATGAATCGTCCACCGAAAGGAGCAGCCAATGCCTGGCCCCCTGAACGACATCCGCGTGGTGGACTTCACCCACGCGCTGAACGGACCCTTCTGCACCATGCTGATGGGGCACCTGGGAGCGGAGGTCATCAAGATCGAGCCGCCCCAGGGAGACAACTTCCGGCGCTCGTGGATGGCGCCTGACGCGGGCAAGGACGGCTACGAGTTCCTGTGGATCAACGTCAACAAGAAGAGCGTCGCGCTGAACCTCAAGAGCGAGAGGGGCGTCGAGCTGGCGCACGGGCTCATCTCGCGGGCAGACGTCCTGGTGGAGAACTACCAGAAGGGCACCATGGAGCGTTTCGGTCTCGACTACGACTCCATCAAGGAGGCGAACCCCCGCCTGATCTACGCCTGCTCCCGCGGCTACGGCGAGTGGGGACCCTACGCCGACTACGGTAACACCGCCGCCACCAACAACAGCATGACCGGTTGGACCCATACGGCCTGGGAGTACGCCGGGGCCAAAGGGACCAAGTCCCTGGGCATCGGCGACGAGGCCGCGGGAGTCAGCATGACCGTGGGCATCCTGGCGGCGCTGCACGCCCGCGAGCGCACCGGCGAGGGGCAGAGGATCGTGGTGTCCATGCAGGAGGCGGTGCTGGGCTTCATGGTCAGCTCCATGCACGAGCACTTCACCGGCAACATGGTGGGCAACACGCCCATGCAGGTGGCCGACGGGTACTTCACGTTGCGGATACCGCACCTGGGGGACGAGGGGTGGAGGCTGTTGACGGAGAGGATGGGGCGGCCGGAGCTGGCGGCGGACCCGCGGTTCGCCGGCGCGGCGGCCCGGCGGGAGCACAAGGACGAACTGGACCGGATCGTCCGGGACTGGGCGCGCACTCGTACCCGGCAGGAGATCTGGGACGCGGTGCGTGACCTCGACTACTTCGGCGCGCCGGTGCTGTCCAAGGCCGAGGTCCTGGACGACCCCCACATCAAGGCCCGCAACGCCTTCATCGAGCGCGACCACCCCACCGCCGGCCCCACCACGCTGCTGGCGCCGTGGATCCACATGTCGCAGACGCCCGCCTCCATCCACGACGACGCCCCCGCCATCGGGCAGCACACCGACGAGGTGCTGGGCGGGTTGCTGGGGCTCGGGGAGGCGGCGCTCGCAGACCTGCGCGCGGCCGAGGTGATCCGGTGACCCGTACCGTTGTGTCCGGTTCATGTCCTTGTTGAACAGGCTCCGCACCCGTCATTCCCGCACCCCTTCCGTCATTCCCGCGAAAGCGGCGTAACGCCCCACCACCGCCCCTGGATTCCCGCTTTCGCGGGAATGACAAGTCCGCGGCGCTCACGCGTCTCAGTCCGAAGGTGCCGCCAAGTTACGGCGACCCTGTCATGAGAGTTGTTATTCCTGCGTCTTGTCCGGGAACTCGCACAGGTCGGCGATGACGCAGCGCGGGCACTCGGGCTTGCGCGCCTTGCAGACATAGCGGCCGTGCAGGATCAGCCAGTGGTGGGCGTCCTTGCGGAACTCCGGCGGCGTAAGCCGGGTGAGGCGGGTCTCGACCTCCAGCGGATTTTTCCCCTTTGCCATGCGCGTGCGGTTGGCGACGCGGAAGATGTGCGTGTCCACCGCGATGGTGGGCTCGCCGAAGGCCGTGTTGAGGATCACGTTGGCGGTCTTCCGGCCCACTCCAGGGAGCTTCTCCAGGGCCTCCCGGGTGCGCGGCACCTGGCCGCCGTGTTCCTGGATGAGGATCCTGCAGGTCTTGATGATGTTGTCGGCCTTGCTGTTGAACAGGCCGATGGTGCGGATGTAGCGCTTGAGGCGGGTGGTGCCCAGCTTGAGGATCGTCTCCGGCGTATTGGCCACAGGAAACAGCTCGGCGGTGGCCTTGTTGACGCTCACGTCGGTGGCCTGGGCCGACAACACCACGGCGACCAGCAGCTCGAACGGGTCGACCCAGTCCAGCTCGGTGGAGGGGCTGGGGTCGCGTTCCTGGAGCCGGCGGTAGATGGCGGTGCGCTTCTCTTTGTTCATGCTCCTGCGGGGTCAGGGAATGTATTTCTCATCCTGGAGGAACAGCTCGCTGGGAATCTCGGTCCCGAGCCCCTTCTCCTTGCAGCGACTATAGATGAGATGGGCGACGGCGGTAAACTGCACCCCGTCTCCGCGCAGGACGAGGCCGGTGATCTGGTCGTCGGACGTGCGTCCGGGGTGGTTCCCGGCGATGACGTCGCCCAGGAGCGGCAGCTTGTCCCACTCGATGGCGGTGGGCCGCGTGTACTGGTCCTTGCCGTGCTCGGGGATCGCTTCGGCGCCGCCGATGGCGTACCGCATCCAGCGCCGGCCGTGGCGGTTCATGGTCAGCACGTCGCAGCGTTCCCAGCCCGCGATTTCCAGCTCGACGTCCGAGACGTTGCTGACGAACTGGCCGGGCTCCAGCCAGTCGGCCATCACCACCGGGTCCTTGGAGTTGGTGGCCATGTAGACGATGTCCGCGCCGCGGACCGCCTCATGGGCTGAAGGAACCGGTATCATTTCTATTCCCGCTTCCTTGGACATCTGGTCGGCGAACGTTTCTTTCTTGCCGGGAGTGGGACTATACACCTTGATCGTCTTCAGGTTGCCGAGGGCGGCGAAACAGTGAGCGGCACCCTGGGCCTGCCATCCCGTTCCGATGAGCGCCATGGTGCGCGCGTCCTTCCGGGCCAGGTGTTTCGCGCCCACCGCGCCGGTGCCCGCCACCCGGAACTTCTGAAGGTAGCCGTCGTGGATGATGGCCAGGAGTTCGCCGGTGCGGGAGCTGTAGACGAAGATGAGGCCGCAGAACCTCCCGTCCGTGCGGCCGGGCACCCGCCTCTGAAGCGTTCTGCCGTTCTGTTCGAAGTAGGTGATGATGTCGGAATCGATGCGGTCGGTCGTGACGTCCAGCTTGGCGATGGCGCCGCTCAGGGAGGTGAAGGAGTGGTGGGTGGGGTCGCCTCCGCCTTGAGGGAACCTTGGGTGTTCACGGTAGTCGTCGGGGTCCCTCGGCGTGAAAACCCGATACGGCGGCGAATTGACCGCGCCGCCGGTGGCCAGCTCCAGCGCCGCCAGTTCCAGCGCGTCGTTCACCTCCGACGGATCGAGTACCTTCTCCACGGTTGGATTGTCGATGATGAGCGTCATTCAACCTCCTTGGGGTGTTGCGGGGCGGCCGTCAGTCGCGGCGCCCACCCCCCGGGTCCAGGGTCCGATCAGCAGGACGGTGGTGATTCCGGCGGCTCCCACCAGGCCCAGGAGCAGCCACGGCACATAGTCGTGGCTGTGGAAGTGGTCGACGAGGGCGCCGGCCGCATACGGGCCGACGACGCCTCCCCACATGTAGAAGAAGCTCATGCTGCCTCGGATGGTGCCGAAGCGGCGCCGCCCGAAATAGTCTCCCACCGCGGCCCATATGACCGGTATCGATGAGTCCAGCACGCTGAACAGCGTGGCGAACAGCAGCAACCCCCAGAGCGTGGTGCTCCACATCAGGACGAGGACCGCGATGAACGAAAGCACCATGCACCAAGCCACCAGGCGCACCTTGTTGGTCTGATCGGCAATCCATCCCATGATGAAGTGCGCCACGATGTTCATGCCGTTGAACCACGACAGAGGGAGCGCCGCGGCGAGAGGGGTCAGGCCCTTCCACTCCATCAGAGGCACGAAGTGCACGATGACGGTGGTGTAGGCGGCGGTACGGGTGGTCATCCACAGGACGAAGAGCCAGAAGACCGGGGTGCGCATGGCACGGCCGGCGTCGTAGTCGGAGTCACCGTGGGTCTCCGTCCCGTCGTTCTCCGACCCGTCCTCTCGCTCCCCGGGCGGCGGGGCGGAAGACGACGCCGTCTCCGAGGATATCTGCAGGCCCATGCTCTCCGGCGACCGCCGGATCCTCAGGGCCAGGGGCGCGGCCACGAACAGGAACACGCATCCGGCGGTGAACGCGGCCGTTCGCCAGCCCCAGAAGTGGACGGCCACCGCCAGCAGGACGGTGACGACGGTCCCGCCCACGGGCATGGCGGCGCTCAAACAGGTCAGCGCCCGCGCGCGGTAGCGCCGGAACCAGTTGACGGCCAGCACCGCCGGAGCGTGCACGAAGCCGGCCGTGAAGGTCAGGGAGATGACCCCGACGTAGATGACGAGGAAGCTGGCGTAGCTGTCGACGAACGAAAAGAGGATGTAGCCGACGCCGCACATCAGCGCCGCGGTGATTATCACGGGCTTGGGGCCGAAGCGGTCGATGAGGTAGCCCGCCAGCGGGCCCTCGATGGCGCCCTCGGCCCGGGCCAGGGAGAAAGCCAGCGAAGTGGCCGCGTGGCCGATGCCCAGCTCTTTCTGGATGGGAAGGAAGTAGACCGTGAAACCGAAGCTGTGGAGTCCGCCGCCGATGGTCCGGACCAGGGCCGTCAGGCCGATCATCCGCCAGCCGTAGTAGAGGTCCGACAGCCGGCGGCGGAGACC
>CAZVUC010000004.1:0-3387 GCA_964630405.1 uncultured Syntrophobacterales bacterium
TGCATATTCCACGGAAACTGAGCCACCGATTCCACGCCAAACTGACCCACCCATTCCACGGGAAAGTGACCCACCATTTCCACGGTAAAACTGACCCACCTGGGCCATGGTCTGCCCCCATCGGAGCGTAGCGACGCAACGGTCATCGGATTGAAGGAATCACTCCCTCCGATCCGTGGTAAATCTTACGCCACGCACAGCGGTATTTCCAGTTTTCCGCGTCGGGCTTCCCCGCGGGCACAGGGCGAGTTGTCCACGGTCTGTCCACGGGCGGCGTCCCTCCCTCACGCAAGCCGGTGGGCAGGCGGTGGTCAACTCGCCCCGGGCACGATCGCTCATGATCCGGACTCCCCGGAATCGCCCGTCAGGGCGCTGGGCTTCCTCTTCCGCATGGACTCGCCCTTGAGTCCGATCCGGTAGGCGTTGTGCACCAGCCGGTCGAGGATCGCGTCCGCCAGGGTGGGATCGCCGACCGACTCATGCCACTGCACCACGGGCAGCTGGCTGGTCACCACGGTGGAACGGCTCCCGTAGCGGTCCTCGAGGAGTTCCAGCAGGTCCCGCCGGTTTTCGGTGTTCATGACCTCGAGGCCCCAGTCGTCGATCAGCAGGACGTCCACCCGGGCGAGGGCGGCCAGCAGCCTGGGGTACTGGCCGTCCCCCTTGGCGACGGCCATGTCCCGCAGGAGGGCGGGGAACCGGACGTACCGGGCGTGGTATCCCTCCCGGCAGGCTTTCTGCGCCAGGGCGCAGGCGATCCAGGTCTTGCCCACGCCGGTGGGGCCGGTGATCAGGAGGTTGAGATGCTCGGCCACCCAGCGGCAGGAGGCCAGGGACTGCATCAGGCTCCGGTCGAGGCCCCGGGGGGCGCGGTAGTCGATGTCCTCCATGGCGGCGTTGCCGTGCTTGAGCCGGGCGAGGCGGAGGCGGGAGGTGAGCCGGCGGTCTTCCCGCTCGGTGGCCTCCCGGTCGACGAGGAGGCCGAGGCGCTCCATGAAGTCCAGTTCGTCGATGTCGGGTATACTCATCTGGTCGGCCAGCGCCGAGACCATGCCGGTCAGCTTGAGTTTCTGGAGCTTGTCCAGGGTGGGATGGTTCATCATCGGGTTTCTCCGGTTGTCATTGAAGTTAACAGGTCAGTGGTAGTAGGAGGGCCCGCGGACGTTCCCGTGGTCATCCGGCAGGATGGATTCCTGGACGGGCTCCGGCTTTTTCCGGTCGAGGCCCTTCTTGAGGATGGACTCGACGCTCCGGTAGCTGAGGGTGTTGAGGGACAGGGCCCGCCTGCAGGCGGCATCGAGCCGGTCGTCGCCGTAGGATTCCCCGAGGCGCATGATTCCGAGGCAGGCGCGGAAGGCCTGCTGGGGGTGGCGGCGCGCGGCCATCATCCGCTCGACGAACGTCGCGGCCGCGGGGCCGGTCTTGCCGGCCCACGCGATCAGCCGCTCCGGTGACCATTCCCCCATCTTGCGGTGCTTCTCGGGCATGTGCTCGGGGGCGGTGGTGGGCTTGCCCCGCAGATGGGACCTGCGGTGGCTCGCGACCCGCTCCCCCTTGTGGAGGCATTCGACGATCCGGGCAGTGGCCCGCACCATGATCTCCTGGCCGACGAGCGTGAAGGGAACGGAGTAGTAATGCTTGTCGAACTCGACGTGGTAGTCAATGTGGACGGTGGCCCTCTTCCACTCGGCGAACTCGTAGGGCTCCCGGGGCAGCGGCTTCAGGGCCGGCCGGTCGATCTGCTCGAAGAGTTCCCGGCGGGAGCCGGGGAGCTTCTGGAACGGCTTGTTGTTGAGCTTCTCCAGCAGCCGCCGGATCTCGGTGTTGACCTCGGCGAGGGAGAAGAAACGCCGGTTGCGCAGGGACGCGAGGACCCACCGCTCCGCCAGGAGCACACTCAACTCCGCGGGGGCCTTGTCCCGAGGTTTTCCAACGCGTGCAGGGACCACAGCCACGCAATAGTGGTCCGCCATCTCCTGGTAGGTGGGGTTGATGTCGGGATCGTACTTGTGGGCCTTCGTCACCGCAGACCGTAGATTGTCGGGGACGACGATCGTCGGACAACCATCCATCCAGGAGAAGCAGTTGCAGTGGGAGGTGATCCAATCCTCCAGGCCCTGGGACCAGGTCACCTCGGCGTAGGTGTACCCCGAAGCCCCAAGCGCGGCCACGAACAACTGTGCCTCCCGGATCTCCCCGGTCCACTGGTCGACGATCTCCACCGTCATGCCGGCATAGTCCACGAACAGCTTCTCTCCCGCCTTGTGGTCCTGCCGCATCACCAGGTCCAGCTTCCCGGCCCAGTTGCGGTAGTGCCGGCAGAACCAGGAGTACTCGTACCCTTCGGGGTGCTGCTCCCGGTACTCGTCCCACAGCAGCTGCAGGGTGACCCCCTTTCGCCGGAGTTCGCGATGGATGTACGCCCAGTCGGGAACTGCCCGATGCGCGGTCACCTGCTTCGGCTCGGAACGCCGGAACAGCCGCCGCTCCAGTTCGGCGTCGGTGATGTCGTCCGGCAGCGGACTTTTCAGGCCGGACCGTTCGAAACGAATCAGATAGCTCCTGACGGTATTCCGGGAAATCCGGCAGATTGCCGCAATCTGCCGCTTGCTCCGGCCATGGTCGTGCAGCCGGATGACTTCTCTGATCTTGCGCATGGATAGACTCTTGTTGGGCATGGTTGCCTCCTCATTGAAAAGGAGGGCATCATGCCGGTTGCCATCAATGCGCCGCGCAGCTCCTCAGGGGGGACAGACCCCGTTTCCGGGGTGGGTCACTTTCCGTGGAACGGTGGGTCAGTTTGCTGTGGAATGGTGGGTCACTTTCCCGTGGAATGGGTGGGTCAGTTTGACGTGGAATGGTGGGTCAGTTTGCCGTGGAATAACCAGCTTCGCCACATCCATCACGAACAGATAGGTGGTGTCCGGGTCAAGATCGATGCCCGCGGTGCTGAACGTGTACACCCCGGCCGTGCTGCTGAAGGCGGGGTTGGTCAGGGTGCCGACGACGCTGCCCGGGAGGCCGCTGGAACTGGTCCGGATGGTGGCGGTCACGGAAAACCCGGCCTGCATCGTCTGGAAATCCACGGCGACGCTGCGCAGGCTGTAGCCCGCGCCGTGGCTCCCCGTCGTGAACGCCTGGCCATTGTCTGCAGCCTCGAGCCCGCCGAATCGCGCGTAGCCACTTGTTGTGCCCTGACCAATGTTGCTGACGAAGGTCTGCGTCGTCTGCGCGGCGGCGTCCGGGACGAAGTCGGGAAGCGTCAGCGCCAGGAGCGTCGCCAGCAGAACCCAAAAGGGGATCGGGCTCCGGCGGGCGGCACGGGAAGAACGGGAAGAATCAGGCGGCGGTGCGGGAAGGGGTTGACGAAGAAGCCATGCGCCGGAC
>CAZVUC010000005.1:0-46259 GCA_964630405.1 uncultured Syntrophobacterales bacterium
TGGTCGGGGCGACTGGATTTGAACCAGCGACTTCACGGACCCGAACCGTGCGCTCTACCAGGCTGAGCCACGCCCCGACTCTCGGTCCGGTGGAACCCGGGCCGTCGACAGGAAATCTAACATACGGCGGATGAGACGTAAATCACGCATGCCGGAGACCCCCGGGGCCCCGCGTCATCGGGTCCCGCCGCGCCGCCGCATCCGGGCGGCAAAGAAGCCGTCGGTGCCGTGGCGGTGGGGCAGGGCGACGAAGTAGCGTCCGGCGGTCATGGCGCGGGCGGCGTCGGGAAGGTGGGTGGCGGGGTCCTCGAGGGTGAACTCGGCGTGGCGTTCGACGAATGCCCCCACCAGCGTTTCGTTCTCGATCCGCGAGAGCGTGCACGTGGCGTACACGAGGAGACCGCCGGGGCGTACCCGGGAGGCGGCCTGTTCCAGAATAGCGGCCTGCAGCGCCGCCAGCCGCTCAAGGTCCTTCCAGGTGCGGCGCCAGCGGATCTCGGGGTGCGCCCGCAGCGTCCCCAGGCCGGAGCAGGGCGCGTCCACCAGCACCCGGTCGAAACTTTCCGGCTCGCCCGGAAGGTCCCGGGCGGCGTCGCCGGGGCGGGCGCGGATGCAGCTCAGGCCAAGGCGGCGCGCGTTGTCCGCCAGCCTGCCGAGGCCGCGTTCCGACGTGTCGCAGGCCTGCACCTCGCCCCGGTCGTCCATCAGCTCCGCCATGTGGGTGGTCTTGCCGCCAGGTGCCGCGCACGCGTCCAGCACCCGCATGCCGGGCTTCGGGGCCGCCAGGAAGCCCACCAGTTGGGAGGCCTCGCCCTGCACCTGGCACAGACCCTCGCGGAACTCGGCGAGGCCCGCCGGGGAGGCGGCGCCGCGCACGCGCACCGCCAGCGGCGACCAGGTGCCGGGCCGGGCCTCGACGCCGGCGGCGCGCAGTCGCCGCACCAGCTCGTCCCGGCCGATCCTCCGCCGGTTGGCGCGCAGCACCAGCGGCGCCTCCTCGTTGTTGGCTTCCATCAGCCGCCGGCTCTCGTCGGCGCCGAACTGCTCCCGCCACATGTCGGCGAGCCAGGGCGGGTGCGAGAGCAGCGCGGCCAGCTCCTCGGCGTTTCCCGACACGGGCGGCGACCAGGCCTCCCGTTCCCGGTCCGCGATCCGACGCAGCACCGCGTTCACCAGCCGCGCCTTGCCCGGTCCGGCGCGTCTGCGGGTCAGCCCTACCAGTTCGTTGACGGTGGCGTAGGCGGGCACCCGGTCCAGGAAGAGCAGCTCGTAGCCTCCCAGACGGAGCAGATTGCGGACCAGAGGATCCAACTCGTTCAGGGGTTTGCGGAGCAGGGCGCCCAGCACCCAGTCGATGCGGCCGCGCCAGCGGAGCGTGCCGTAGACCACCTGGGTCAGCAGCGCGCCGTCGGCGGCCGGCAGGGCCGCCCGGTCCAGGCGCGCGCTCAGCAGGACGTCGGCGTAGGCCTGCCCGCGGTCGACGCGGTCCAGGATGGCCAGTGCCAGCTCACGCGGATTTTTCGACGGGGGGCCGCTCAAACCGCATCCCCTGGCGGAGTCCGGCGCCCCGGAGGAAGGCCTCCGCCGGCATCCGTTTCCGGCCTTCCGCCTGCACCTCGGTCAGCAGCAGCGCGCCGTCCCCGGCGGCCACCCGGATGCCGTCCGTGCCGGCCTGCACCACCGTTCCGGGCGTTTCGGGGCGCGGAGCGGGGGTCCCGTCCGCCAGCCTCGCGCCGTGGACCTTGATGCGTTTCCCCTGCCAGTAGGTGAAGGCCGAGGGCCAGGGCGTGAAGGCCCGGATGCGCCGCTCGATCTCCGTCGCCGGGCGGCTCCAGTCGATGAGCCCGTCCTCTTTCCTGAGCATGGGCGCGAAGGTGGCCGCGGCGGGATCCTGGGGCCGGGGCCTGAGCGATCCCCGCTCCAGGCCCGCCACGGTCTCCACCAGGAGCCGCGCCCCCAGGGGCACCAGCCGCGCCTCCAGCGTGGTCACGGTGTCGCCCGGTTCCAGGGCCGCCTCTTCCGCCAGCAGCACCGGCCCCGCGTCCATCTCCGCCACGAGTTGCATGGTGGTCACTCCGGTGACGCGCTCACCCTGGAGAATGGCCCATTGCATGGGCGCGGCGCCGCGGTACTTGGGAAGCAGTGAATAGTGGACGTTGACGCAGCCCAGTGGCGCCAGGTCCAGGATCGTCTGGGGCAGGATCCGTCCGTAGGCCACCACCGCCATGAGGTCCGGCCGCCAGCCGCGCAGCCGCTCCAGCAGGCGTGGGTCCTTCATCTTGAGCGGGGTCAGCACCGGAATCCCGTGCTCTTCCGCGACCCGGCGCACGGGCGAGGGCATGGTGGCCTGGCCTCGTCCCGAGGGGCGGTCCGGCTGGGTCACGACCCCTGCCAGTTCGTGGGGGCCGCCGAGCAGAGTCCGGAGCGAGGACGCCGCCGAATTCGGCGTGCCCATGAAGACGATGCGCATGCGGGGGTCAGATGACGACGCCGCGGTTCTCCGGCATCTCCCTGCCCGTGCGGATGGACTTCTTGAGCCGGCGCACGTAGAGATCGCGCTTGAGGCGGCTGATGCGGTCGATGAAGAGCTTGCCGTCGAGGTGGTCGATCTCGTGCTGCAGCGCCACCGCCAGGAGCCCTTCCGCCTCGATGTCCACCTCTTCGCCGTTGTCGTCGTACCCGGACACCGCCACCCGCTCCGCGCGCTGCACCTCCGCGGTGAAGTCGACGACGCTGAGGCATCCTTCCTCGAAGACCACCTCGCCCTCGGCCTCGTAAATCACGGGGTTGACCAGCTTGATGACGTTGTCGCCCGGGTTCTCGTGGTCGAGGTCCAGCACGATGATTCGCTGGGAAACCCCCACCTGGGGCGCCGCCAGCCCGATGCCCGGGGCCGCGTACATGGTATCCAGCATGTTCTGCATGAGCTCGGCGGTCTCGCCGGTGATGGCCTCCACCGGCCGCGCCGGCGTGCGCAGGATCGGGTCCGGAAACTTGAGAATGTCGAGGATCATGTCTGGCCGGCGTCCTGGAATTGCAATATCGGGGACGCTCCCCCGATGGAGAATCTATAACATGTTGTAAGGATCCACATCAACGTGGATCCGGGCGGCCCGGCCCCTGGGCATGAGCGCCACCGCGCGCCGGGCCGCGGCCAGGAGCGCCGGCCGGTTGGCTCCCTTAAGGAGGATCTGCCAGCGGTAGCGGTTGCGCAGCCGGGCGATGGGGGCGGGCGCGGGGCCGAGTATCTCCACCGGCTCCCGGGCTTCCCTCCGGCGCAGGTCCCGGGCCAGGTCCCGGGCGCCCCGCGCCACCTTGTCGCCGTCGGCGCCGTCGATGCGCAGGTGCACCAGGTGCTGGAACGGCGGGTAGCCCAGCTCCCGCCGGAACTCCGTCTCGGTGGCGAAGAACGCCGGGTAGTCATGGTCCCTGGCGGGCTCGAAGCAGTAGTGGCCCGGCACCAGCGTCTGCACGATGACCCGGCCGGGCCGGAGCGCCCGCCCGGCCCGGCCGGCGACCTGGCTGATGATCTGGAAGGTCTTCTCCGCCGCCCGGAAGTCCGGCAGGTTGAGCGAGGAATCGGCCAGGATCACGCCCACCAAGGTCACGCCGCCCACGTCGTGGCCCTTGGCCACCATCTGGGTGCCCACCAGGATGTCCAGCTCCCCCTTCTCCCACGACCGGAAGATCCGTTCCTGGGCGCCCCGGGGGCCGGTGGTGTCCCGGTCCATGCGGCCGATGCGCGCCTTGGGCAGCAGCCGGCGCAGCTCGTGCTCGACCCGCTCCGTGCCGAACCCGATCTCGCTCAGCGACAGGTTGCCGCAGCCGGGGCAGGCGTCGGGCTTGCGTTGGCGGAAGCCGCAGTGGTGGCAGAAGGCGCTGTCGCGCCCGAGATGGTAGGTGAGGCTGATGCTGCAGCGGGGGCATTGGACCACGAAACCGCAGGACCAGCACTGGAGGAACGAGGCGAAGCCACGCCGGTTGAGGAAAATCAGGCTCTGGAGTCCCTGTTCGTGGTTCTCCCGGAGCGCGCGCAGCAGCGGCGCGGAGAAGAGCTTCTCGCCGGGCGCCTGACCGGGCCGGCTCTTGAGGTCCACGATCTCCACCGCGGGCATGGGCCGGGCCTCCACCCTCTCGGTCAGCTCCAGCATCCGGTACCGGCCGCTGCCGGCGTTGTGGTAGCTCTCCACCGAAGGGGTGGCGGAGCCCAGGATCACCGGGCAGCCGACGATGCGGCCGCGCACCACCGCCAGGTCGCGTCCGTGGTAGCGGACGCCTTCCTCCTGCTTGTAGCTGTAGTCGTGCTCCTCGTCCACGACGATGAGCCCCAGCGCCCGGGCCGGCGCGAAGACCGCGGAGCGGGCGCCCACCACCACCCCGGCCAGTCCCTGGGCGATGCGCCACCATTGGCGCCAGCGCTCGGCGGCGGTGAGGCGGCTGTGGAGCACGGCCACGTCGCCCGGGAAGCGCGCTTCCAGGCGGTCGAGCAACTGGGGCGTCAGCGCGATCTCCGGCACCAGGATCAGGCTCTGGAGGCCCCGGCCGCGCACCCGCTCCATGGCCTGGAGGTAGACCTCGGTCTTGCCGCTGCCGGTGACGCCGTGTAGCAGCAGGGTCTCGAAGCCGCCGTCGCGCAGGCGCGGCTCCATGGACCCGAGCACCCGCCGCTGCTCTTCGGTGAGCACCGGCGCCAGGCCGGGCGCGGCCGCCTCCGCCGCGTTCCCGGGCCGGGGCGCCTTCCGGCGCCGGGCCTCGCGCACGTGGCCCCGGAGCCGCTCCCCCAGGGTGACCGCGCCGGCCGCCGCCAGCCGGTCCAGGGCGGCCTTGACCCCGCGGCGCGGGAACAGCCGGCCCAGCGCCGCCGGGGCCAGAGGGCCGCGCTTGCGGAGCGCGTCGAGGACCTCCCGGTCCAGGTCGCCGTGAAAGCTTTCCGGGTCGGCGGCGAAGGCCGCCACCACCCGGCTCTCGGTGCGCAGCAGCGGCGGCAGCGCCGTGGCCAGCATCTCGCCCAGGGACGCCACGTAGTAGTCCGCCGCCCAGCGGCACAGGTCCAGGAATCCCCGGTCGAACAGCACCTCGTCGTCCAGCGCCTCGGAGATCTCCTTGACCCCCGCCACCGGCGATTCGCGCTGGAACCCCACCACGACCCCGGTCACCCGCCGCCGGCCCAGCGGCACGAGCACGCGCATCCCGGCCTGCAGGCGGCCCGCCAGCGCCTCCGGCACCGCATAGGTCAACGGCTCCTGAAGCGGCGCCGGCACCGCCACCAGCGCGTATTTCCCCCTGGCGTTCATCTCCCCGAATTAATCACGAGACCGGCCCGGAATGCCACGCCCCGCCGGGCGGCCCCCCGCCCCCAACTCCGCCTGGACCCGAGGCGCTCACCTCCAGCTCCGCGGCCGGGTCCATCACGACGAGGGCAACCGTCCGAACGCTGACGACCGCCGTGGTCATGACAGTGCACTGGCGCGTGGAGTGTCCGGCCCGGTAACGCGGGACCGCTGCCGTCGTCCGGGCCGGGGGCCGCGCGCAACCCCCCGACAACGCACACTGTTTCGCCCTCGCACCGCCGGCCGCTCACGATTTCCGTCCGCCTCGGGGCGCCGCCGGCGAAAACTGGCCCCGCATTTGCACCACACCTCTCCCATGCGCGGCCTTGCCTCACGACTCCCCTGGTCCCGTCGGGCGCGTACCTGGTTCGCGCTGGACGTGGGCTCCAGCGCCGTCAAGATCGCGGAGGTGGCGGAGGGTGGGGGTGTGCTGCGCGCCGGTTCGCTGCCGGTGCCGCCCGGGACGGTGGAAAACGGTTTCGTGCGCCAGCCGGACGTGGTCGGAGACGCCGTCTGCGGGTTCGCCGGTTCCGTCCGGGGCCGGCCGTGCCGGGCGGTGGTGTCGGTGCCGGGCCGGGGAGTCATCATGAAGCGGTTGCGGATTTCACCCCGGCCCGCGGGAAAGCTCGACGAGGCCGTCGAGTTCGAGGCCATGGACGCCATTCCCGAGGATCTCGACGCCGTGAACCTGGACTATCACGTCCTCGGCGCCTCGGAGGACGGCGGCCTGGAGGTGCTGCTGATCGCCGCCCGGAAGACCCTGGTGGAAGGCTACATCGCCCTTCTGGACGCCGCCGGACTCGTTCCGGCCGTGGTGGACGTGGACTATTTCGCGCTCCGGGCCTGCGTTGACGCGCCCGGAGAACAGTCCCCCGACGCCCTGATTCACGTGGGCGCCCGCTCCACCACCCTCCATGTGCCGGCGGGCGAGCCCCCGGGCCTGACCAACGAGTTGCCGTGGGGCGGGGAGCAGTCCACCGAGAGCCTGGCCGAGCGGTTGAGGGTGCCCCGCGACGAGGCCGAGGCGCTCAAGCGCGGCGATCCGCCGCCGGAGGTGACCGGCCTGTTGGAGTCCTGGTGCGACCGCTTTGCCGCGGATGTAGGCCGGGGCCTCGGTCTGCTGGGAGGGCTCGGGGATGGGACCGGGCCGCGCCGCATCGTGCTGAGCGGCGGCGGCGCACTTCTCTCCGGCCTCGGTCCGAGCCTGGCACGGGCGCTGGACGCCGACGTGCGCGTGTACCGTCCGCCCTTTGCCGGCGAGGGCCTGGCCTCGCCGGAGGCCCGGCGGCCGGGGCCGGCGTTCGCGGTGGTGGCCGGACTCGCCGCCAGGGGTCCGTCCGGGTGAGAGGCGTGAGGGAAAGCACGTTCAGCGAGGCAAGGGAGGACCACGTGATCCGAGTCAACCTGCTGCCCACCCGGGAGACCCGCGCGCTTCGGCGCAAGCGCCGTGCGCTCGTGTCCGGCGCCGCCGCCCTCCTGTTGACCGCCGCGGCGCTGGCCGCCGGCAACTTCTCCCAGCACCGCCGGGGCGCCGCCCTGGAGTCCGACCTGGCGGCGCTGCGCCGGAGAGTGGCGGCCATGCGCGTGGCGGTCAGGGACGTCAAGGCGCTGGACGAGACGGTGCGGCGGGCGCGTTTGAAGAACCGCGCCGTCACCGCCTGGCTGGATCGGCGGGCGGAGCATCCGCGGGTGCTGCGTGGGCTCGCCACGGCGGCCCCGGAAAAGCTGTGGCTCACCCGCTACGCCGAGTCCCAAGGCGCGACGGTCCTGGAGGGACAGGCGACGGACGACGAGTCCATCGCACGCTTCCTGCGCGGCCTCTCCGGGACCTTCGAGGCCACGGCCCTGGTGGAGGCGGGCAAGGCCGGGGAGGGCGAGGGCCGGAGGCGTTTCGTCGTCCACGGGCGGAACGGGCCGCCTCCGGAAGCCGGATCAAGTCCGGGGTGACGAAAACGACCGGCTCCGGATCGAGCTTGCCCGGGCTTGACCCGGGGTCCGGGGCCGGGCTCCAGGTGGGACGGGGCGGGGAAGAACGACGGTCAAGCCGACTCATGCGCTACTACCTCGATCTGTTGCTGGAACGCTCCCTGGCGCAGCAAATACTGTTCGTTCTGGGGGTAATCTTCTTGCTGGCGGCGCTGGATTACGTCCTGGTGCACCGTCCCCAGGCGGGTCGCATCGCCCGCGCCGCAGCGGAACTGGACCTTGCCCGGCTCGACGAGGCGCGGCTGCGCCGGGAACTGGGGCGGCTGCCGCGGCTCCGCGACGAGTTGGCCGGGTTGCGGCGCGAGTTGCGATCACGCCTGGCGCCGACCGCCGAGCCGTCGTCTCTGCTGGAAAGCGTGACCGTGCGGGCGGCCTCGGCCGGGCTCGAGGTGATCCGCTTGCACCCGGGCGCGGCGGTCGAAGGCGAGCATTTCACCGAGCACCCCATGAGTGTGGAGCTCCAGGGGAGCTTCCACGATCTCCTGAAGTTCCTCGAGCGCTCCCCGGGACCGCGCCGTTCAACGAGTCCGAGGAACCTGACCGTCGAGGCGGCCGAGGTCGAGGACGGGCTTGCCGTCCTCCGCATCAAGCTGGACATGGCCACGTTGCGGACGCCGACCGAGGAAGAAGCCGGCGGCACGGCAACGCCGGCGGACGAGGGCCAGGCCGCCGGCACGGCAAACGCGGGGGCGTCGGTGCCGGAGCCCGCGGGGGCAGCCGTTGCGGAGGCGGCGTACCCGACGGCGCCGCTTCCGGCGGCAACGCTGCCACTGCCTCGACGGGACCCGTTCCAGCCCTACGACGTCCCCGTGCAGCCGCAGCCGGACGGCCCGCCGGAGCGGGATGCGGTCCCGGTCCCGCCTCCGGAGCCCGATCCCGCGCCGCGATACCGGGCGGTGGGCATCGTCTGGCAGGAGCACGCCGCCGTGGCGCTGGTGAGGGATGCCGAGGGTCGGGGCCACGTCGTCCACCCGGGCTCCCGGCTTGACGGCCGCCGCATCCGGGTCACGGCCGTCACCCCGTGCGAGGTCGTCCTGGAAACGGCGCGGGCCGGCGCGGAACCCGGGGAGACCCGCCTGGCCGTGCCGCGCTGCCATTCGGCGCCGGCGGCCGGCGCGCCGCCGGGCGGGCGATAGGCCGGAAATGCGTGTTTGCGGACGGCATTGTGGAACGGGGTTTCGGCAGTACCTGGATGCGGTTCGACGGCAGGGAGGCCATCTCTCCCGTGGTGTTCTGGGACGAGGACACCCGGCCGCTCTTGGGCGCGGTGACCCTCGAGATATTCGGCCTGGGCATCGATCCCGTGAACCGGAGGCTCATCGACGTGGAGGCGTTCGCGATGCCGGCGGGGCCGCCCCGCGGGTTCTCCATGCGGCCGTATATGCCTACAGGTGCTCGTTGAACCAGTCCACCGACAGGTCCAGCAGGTGGGTCAGGTGCGGCTCCTTGTAGATGTCGTGGTGGTTGACCCCGGGAATCACCTCGTAGCGCTTGGGCTCGGGTGAACAGTCGTAGAGGCTCAACTGCTCGTCGAGCGGGGTCAGCGTGTCCAGCTCGGCGGACACGTACAGGGCCGGGCTCGTCATCTCGTGGGCGATGGTCTCGGGCTTGTACTCGATGATGGCGTCGGCGCACTCCAGCGGCATCTCGACCTGGCCTCTCTCGGGGTTGGCGGCCACGGTCTCGTTCCAGAATTCCCATCCCTCGGGCGTGGTCTCCATGATGTGGTAGGGGTGCACGCGCCGGGATTGTCCGCTCACGACCCGCTGGTCCCGGTCCTCCTCCAGCTCCTGCACGAACGCCTGCCACTCCCACTCCCGGCGCAGGCAACGGAGCCAGCGCTCGCCGTCGCCGACGCCCACGACGCTGACGATGCAGCGGACCCGGTCGTCCACGGCGGCCGCGTAGGTGGCGTGGGCGCCGCCGAAGCTGGTGCCCCAGATGGCCAGCCGCCCGGGGTCCACCTCGTCGCGCACGCCCAGGCAGGTGAGGCCGTTGCGGATGTCCTCGATCTGCTCCAGGGGGATCAGGCGGTGCCGCGGCCCTTCGCTCTCGCCGAAGCCGCGGTAGTCGAAGCGCAGCGTCACGTACCCCTCGGCGGTCAGGCGCGCGGCCACCCCGGGCATCAGCGCCTCCTTGAGGCCGGCGTAGCCCTGGCACAGGACGACACCCGGGCGGGGTTGCGAGCGGTCGCGGGAATCGGGGACGGACAGCACGCCGGACAGGGCGTAGCCGGGGCCGCTGAAGAAACGGATCTTCTCTTCCATGATGCCTCCTCGGTCGGGATCGCCCGTCACCCGCGGCCCAGCCACCGGGTGGCGCCGACGTAGATGTGCTGGGTGCCCATGTTCACCACTACCACGCGGGCCAGGTGGAAGGCGATGACCGCGGGGACGCCGATGCCCAGGGCCTGGGCGGTGATGGACATCTCCGCCATGCCGCCGGGCGAGGTGGAGATGATCATGGTGGCGACCGGGAGCCCGAACCCCCAGGCCAGCGCCAGCCCCACCACCATCGAGGCCACCAGTGCGAAGAGGGAGCTCAGCACCGCGAACGGGATGAACAGCTTGTGGCGGGCGAAGAAGGCCCGTTCGTAGCGCGCCCCGAGCACGAGGCCGAACATGAGTTGGGCGAAGTCCGTCATCCACTCCGGCACCGCCGAGAGCGGCACCTCGCCGACGGTGAAGGCGGCGCCGAAGAAGATCGGCATCAGCAGGTAGCCGTTGTGCATGTGAAGGCGCTCGGAGATCTCGCCCAGCACGAATCCCGCCAGCAGCCAGGGCACCAGCACGCCGATGTCGAGAGGGATCTCGGGCTGGTAGTCACCGGTCTCCAGCGGGATGCCGCCGTAGGTCAGGACGAAGGGGATGACCAGGACCAGGATGGAGACGCGCAGGCTGTGGGCCACCGCCACCGGCGCGATCTGCGCGCCGTACCGGTGCGCCAGGTTGGCCATGGCCATGGCGCCGCCCGGGATCGACGCGAAGAAGGTCGAGCGTGGCTCGACGCCGGAGACCCGGCTCAGAATCACGGCCGCCAGCGTCGCGATCACGAAGGTCGACAGGGTCGCCAGCACGACCACCGCCCAGTTGGCGGCCAGCGCCGTCACCACCGGCGGGGTGAAGTAGAGCGACAACGCCGAGCCGAGCAGCACCTGGCCCATCTGTCGCGCGTAGGGCGGCGAATCCATGGCCACGCCCAGCAGGTTGAGCGCCGCGACCACCACCATGGGCCCGATCATCCAGGGGATGGGCAGGTTCAGCCAGTCGCAGAAGTATCCCGCCGGGATGCCCGCCACCAGCGCGGTCAGGATCGCGGGCGTGCGTTGGCGCAGATCGGAGACGCTCCGCCGCAGCTCCGCGAGCTTGCGGGAGCCGTAGCTCGGGGACACCGGGTTCATGGACGTCGGCCGCGGAGCCGGGACGAGGCGCCCGTCATACGATGTTTCTTTCCCGGAAGGAACGGATCTCCTCGGGGCCGTAGCCCAGTTCCGTCAGGGTCTCCTCGTTGTGCTCGCCCAGCTTGGGCGGCTTGAGCCGGAGGGTGATGGGGGTGTCCAGCAGGTTGAGGCCGTTGCGCACCAGCTTGAAGGGGCCGAAGTCGGGATGATCCACCTCCATCAGGCGGTCCAGGTACTTGACCTGCGGATCCTCGAACACCTCGGCGAAGTTGTTGATGGGCGCGCAGGGGACGTCCCTGGCTTCCAGCTCCTTCAGCCAGTGGTCCCGGGGCGCCGACTGCACCACGGCGCCGAAGGTCTCGGAGATGAAGTCGTAGTTCTGTGCCCGGGCGGGACGGTCCTTGGTGCGCTCGTCGGTCTGGAAGTCCGGCCGGCCCATGACCTCGGTGACGCCGATCCAGAACTTGGGCGGGTGCGAGAGGTGGATGACGAAAGGCTTGCCGTCGCCCGCTACCAGCGCGTAGACGCCGGCGGTCTTGGTGCGGCTCCGCATGCTGTGCACCTGGCCGCTGAAGAGATACTGCGTGAGGCCGAGTCCAAGGAAACAGATGGTGGATTCCAGGAGCGACGTCTCCACCTTCTGTCCGGCGCCGGTGCGTTCCCGGGCGGCCAGCGCCGCCAGCACGCCGTAGCAGCCGAAGATGCCGCCGAGATGATCGGAAAAGGCCGCACCCGGGCCATGCGGGTGGTCCAGCTCGGTGAGCACGCTCAGCAGCCCGCTCAGGGACTGGCCGATGGTGTCGTAGCCGGGCCGCTTCCGGTACGGCCCGTCCTGTCCGAAAGCGGAGATGGAGCAGTAGATGATCCGCGGGTTCGTCTCCCGCACCGCGTCGTAGCCGATGCCGAGACGGTCCACCACGCCGGGCCGGAGGTTCTCGACGATCACGTCGGCGTCCCGGGCGAGCTTCAGGAACACCTCCTTGCCCTCCGGCGCCTTCATGTCCAGCGTGAGGCTCTTCTTGTTGCGGTTGAGGGCGCAGAAGCTCGGGCTGTAGTCCTTGGGCTCCTTGTCCCAGGTGCGGAACGGGTCCCCCTTGCCGGGGGTCTCGATCTTGGTCACGTCCGCCCCCAGGTCGGCCAGCAGCAACGACGCGTAGGGGCCGGCAATGTAGTTGGTGATGTCGAGGATCTTGATGCCTTCCAGTGCTCCGGGCATGGGGCGGGACCTTTCCAGCGGCTTCGCTTCAGCGGGTGCGGTTGTATTCGTAGTCTTCGCGCTCGGTGGCGCCGGACCGAAGCTCCGGCAGGAGCGGCGGCCGGGTGGTGTTCACCTGCGCGTGCACGTCCAGGGCGGCCTGGTCGACCCAGCGTTCCACCAGCACCAGCTTGTCCGGGTTCACGACGCTGCGGAACACCTCGAACTGCTCGCACCCCGGCTCCTGCATGACCTCCTCGCAACGCCCCCGATACGCATCGGCAAGCTCCGCGCCCTTACCCTCGACCGCATTGATGGTGACCATGAGTCGTAGCGACATTTAGATTCCTCCCTGTAGGCGTGGATGGACCCGCGTTCCCCGCGGGGTCTCGTGACGGGACTTCACAAGTGTGTACCAGATTAGCCAATGGGCCGCGAGATGCCGTTTCCGGACCCCGGGCTTGACCCGGGGTCCGGGTCCACGGGACGGGGAGGCGGGGTCTTCCCGTGCGCGCCCGGCGTCAAACCGGCTCCGGCATCTCCGCCAGCAGCCGCCCGTACCCCGGAATCGGCTGGCACACGCCCACGCGCATCTGGGTCTCCCAGCAGCGCGCGGGCAGCGCGTGCACCACCGGCACGCCGAGGTCGGCCTCCAGCGGCTCGATGATGTCGAGGGTCTTCCAGGCCGACCCCAGCATGTACAGGCATTCGCCGCCGGGATGCCGGGCGAACATGTCCGTGAGCTGCCGCCGTATCTCCGAGGACGGCACCTTGGGCACGTCGGCGAAGGGCACGTCGATGCCTTCCATGCCCAGCATCTCGAAGCCGGCGTCGGTGAGGTAGGTGCGGAAGAGGGCGTTCAGCTCCTCGGGGAAGTAGCTCGCGCCCACGATCCGCCGCACCCCCAGGGTGCGGAACGCGCGCACGTGGTTCATTCCCGACGTCACCATGGGAACGCCGTAGCGGCTCTCCCACGCGCGGATGGTCTGGCCCTCGCCCTCGTACCCCAGCAGCATGAACGGTGGCGCCCCGATGACCCGGATCAGGTCCGGTTTCAGGAGTGCCAGCTCGGCCGCCTTGGCCTCGTAGCCGGGCATCGAGGCCCGGAACTCGGCCTGGTCGCCCTGGGTGAACTCCATGCTCAGGTGCACCAGCTCGATGCTCGACGGCAGCTTCGGGTCCAACTCCTTGTCCCCGAGCACGCCGGTGCGGTTCGTCGGCCACACCGAGCCCACCAGGTATCGCGACTTGGATGGCGAGGTTTCCATAAGCGTTCCTGCGAGGGCCTTCCGGCCCCGTGGCTATTTCGCCGTGACGTGGACGCCGCCGAAGGGTTCGGGGCGGTTGCCGTAGAGGAGCAGGCGGCCGGTGCCGACGTTGGTGATCTGGTAGTAGTCCTTGGCGGGGAAGAAGACCACCTCGCCCTGCTCGATGATGCGTTCGCCCCCGTTGATGTCCTTGACGCTGGCCTTGCCTTCGACCACCAGAAAGGTTTCCGGCTCCGCGTGAAAGTGCATGTCCGTGTGGTCGCCGGGCTTGAAATGAAGCATCCAGGTGCAGGACTTCTCGGTTCCGAAGAGCCGCGTGAACCGCTGCCCCGTGTCGGCCTTCTCCGCAAGACTCGCAAACTCCATGGACGACCTCCTGTGTTCGAGGGTTGCCGGCGTTCATCCGGCATCCAAGCCATTAACACAAAGCGCCCGGGGTAGACAGCCGCGCATCCGGCGGCGGCGCCGGCTCCCGGGCCCCAGGCGGCTTCTCCGCGCCGGTCCGTCCCGCGGTTGCCTTGCCGCCCGGCGCCGTGATACGGGCGTTAGTCAAATCCTTACGGACGGAACAGGAGAAACACTATGCGCGGCGTGATGTTCAACGGAAACCGGGAGTGCGAGATACGCGAGTTCCCCGACCCCCATGCGGGCCCGGGCCAGGCGGTGGTGAAGATCCGCGCCTCGGGCATGTGCGGCACGGACCTGCACCGCTACCGCGGCGACGTGGCCATCAACGCCATCACCGGCCACGAGCCCTGCGGCGTCATCCACGAGCTGGGCGCCGGCGCCCCGGCCGGCCTCAAGGTGGGCGACCGGGTGGTGGTGCACCATTACGAGGGCTGCGGCATCTGCGAGATCTGTTCCAAGGGCTTCGAGCAGGCCTGCCCCCACGGCCACGTGACCTTCGGCGGCGTGGACGCCCACGGCGCCAACGCGGACTACATCCTGGTGCCGTCGCGTCTCCTGGTGCATCTGCCGGAAGAGCTGTCGTTCGAAGGCGGAGCGGCCATCTCCTGCGGCACCGGCACGGCCTGGAACGGACTCAAGAAGATCAACGTGGCCGGCGGCGACGTGGTGGCCATCTTCGGACAGGGGCCGGTGGGGTTGAGCGGCACCATGTGCGCCAAGTACATGGGGGCCAACGTCATCGCCGTGGACGTGGTGCCGGAGCGGCTGGAGTTGGCCAGAGGCTACGGCGCCGACCACGTCATCAACGCTTCCGACACCGATCCGGTGGAGGCCATCAAGGAGCTCACCGGCGGCCTGGGATCGACCGCGGCGCTGGAAACCTCGGGCAACCCGGAGTGCCGCAGCCAGATCCTCAAGGCCATGCGCACCTTCGGGCGCTGCTGCTACGTGGGCATGGGCCCGCCGTCCACCATCAACTTTCGGGACGACGTCATCTTCAAGGTGGCCACCATCATCGGCTCCTGGACCTTCAACAAGTCCGAGCTGATCGAGATCTGCCGCTTCATGGTCGAGGAGAAGGTGCCCCTGGACGACCTGGTCACCCACCGCTTCGCCCTCGACGACGCCGTCGAAGCCTTCCGCGTCTTCGACAGCGCCACCACCGGCAAGTGCGTGTTCGTGCTGGACTGACGGCGCCAACGACAGGGGCCGGATGCCTCGCCAGGCAGCAGCAACCGGGAAAGCCTCCTTGGTTCCGTGGGATATAACTGGTATATACCGGCATATGTTCATGGAGCGTGTGGTTTCCGCCCTCCGGCAGGCGAGGGTTCGCTTCGCCATCGTCGGGGGGCACGCGGTGGCGTTGCACGGAGCGGTACGCGGTACGCTGGACATCGATCTGGTGTTGACGTTCTCTCGTGAGAATTTCACCGCGGCGGAAACAGCGCTCAACCGCATGGGGTTGCAGTCGCGGCTGCCGCTGAAGGCGGAAGAGGTGTTCGATTTCCGGGAAGAGTATATCCGCAACCGGAACCTCATGGCCTGGAGTTTCGTCAACCCGGCGGACCCCACGGAGATCGTGGATGTCATCCTTACCGAGGACCTGGAGACGATGCAGGTGGACATGGTCCCGGTCGGAGGGCTCCGGCTGCCGGTGGTGGCGGTGGCCGATCTGATTCGCATGAAAGAGAAAAGCGGTCGGCCGCAAGACCTTGAGGATGTTCAGGCTTTGAGGCGTATCGGCTCATGAGACCCGTACAGTACTTCACGGACGAGTATCTGGAGCAGTGCAAACGGATGAAGCCGGCCGACATCCTGCGTTTTTTGGACGAGTTCCGCAGGCTTTATTCGCCGGCGCGGAGAAGCGGCACCCGTCTCATCAGCATCAAGGTCCCCGAAGACCTGCTGGAGGCGTTCAAGGCCAAGGCCCGTCTGCAAGACGTGCGATATCAGACCCAGATCAAGCGGTTGATGACGGAGTGGGTGACGGGCGACGTTATCGGTACGGAAGCGGGAAGGCGCGAAACTTCGCGCCGCCGGCCACGGGCCGCCACAAAGTAACAGCGAGTGACAGGGACCGGAATCCGAAACCGCGGCCGCGGACTGTCGGCCCCGCCCTGTCAGGAGGATCACGATGCCCATATGGCAAGAGTTGAGTTGGCCGCGGATCAAGGAGTGCGCGGAGAAGGGGTCCGTGGTGATCATTCCCATCGGGGTCATCGAGCAGCACGGGCATCACCTCCCGCTGGACACCGACGCGTTCTTCGCCCAGGAGATGGCCCGGGCGGCGGCGCGGCGGGACCCGGAGATCCTGGTGGGGCCCACGGTGCCCTTCGGCTTCACCCCCAGCAACAAGAACTTCCCCGGCAGCATCAGCCTCACCGCGGGCACCTGGTCGGCGTTGATCCGCGAGATCGTCCGGTCGGTGCACCGCCACGGATTCACCCGCATAGCGCTGTTCAACGGCCACGGCGGCCAGGTGGCGCTGTCGCGGGCGACCGTGTCGGCGCTTCAGGACGAGGAAGGGATCCGCGTGGTGGTGCTGAACTGGTTCGGACTGGTGGTCGACGACATGGACCGGCTGTTCCCGGACGAGAACATGCCGGGCGGCCGCGTGGGCCACGCCGGCGCGGTGGAGACGTCCATCAACCAGTTTCTGCGCGGGGAGCTGGCCGCCCAGGGCAGCCTCGAGACCCACCTCGGCCCGCAGATGCCCGACTTCGTGCGCAGGGTAGGGGGCTACGTCCAGACGCCGCGCGAGGACCTGTCGCCCTCGGGCGTCATGGGCGACTCCACGCTCGCCACCCCGGAGAAGGGCGGCGAGCTGTTCGAGCTGTGCGTGGAGCGGCTGTGCGAGTTCGCCAGGGAGTACCGGGAATCGGAGTAGCCTTGCCGGGGGGCCCTTCAGCCCAGAACCGACCGGGCCGCCTCCTCGATGCGGCCGGCGGTCGGCGTGACGTAGTCTTCTAGCGGCACGGCGAAGGGCACGGGCACGTGGGGGATGGCGACGCGCTTGATGGGCGCCTTGAGGCTTGCGAATGCCAGGTCCGCCATCAGCGCGGCCAGGCCGGCGGCGACGCCGCAGTTGTCGTGGCTCTCGTCGGTGACCACCAGCCGGCCGGTCTTCCCGACCGACGCCAGCAGCGTGCCGGTGTCCAGCGGCTCCAGCGTCCTCGGGTCCACCACCTCGGCCGATATGCCGTCCGCGGCCAGGGCTTCGGCGGCCGCCAACGCCCGGGGCACCTGCACGCCCGCGGCCACGATGGTGACGTCGCTGCCCTCCCGGGCCACCACGGCCTGTCCGAACTCCGTCTCGTACTCTCCGTCCGGCACCGGTCCGCGCTCTCCCAGCAGCCGCTCGTGGGCGAAGAAAATGGTGGGGTCCTGGCTCTTCAACAGCGCCGTCCGCAGCAGCCCCTTGGCGTCCGCCGGCGTGGCGGGCATGGCCACCTGCAGGCCCGGGGTGTTCCAGTACCAGGGCTGGGGGCTGCCGGAGTGCTGCACCCCGCCGCCGCCCCGGATTCCGTAACGCATGAAGTAGGTCACCGGCACGTTGGTCCGGCCGCCCGAGTTGGAGTAGGCGACGGCCGCTTCGTTGTTGATCTGCGGAATGGCCTCGTAGGAAAACGTCGCGGTGCCGATGTCCACCAGCGGCCGCAATCCGGCCATGGCCGCCCCGGCGGCGATGCCGCAGTAGCCCAGTTCGGCGATGGGCGGCGCCTTGATGCGGTTGCCGTAGCGCTCGCGCACCGAGCGGAACCGCGCCGCGGCGGGTCCCGAGCTCACCAGGCCGCCGCCGATGAGCACCACCCGCGAGTCCTTTTCCATGGCCTCGGCCAAGGCCTCCACCAATGCCTCTCCCAGGGTCATCTCTCTCGACATGGCTCGGTCACCCTTTCCCTGGATTCCGGGTCAAGCCCGGAATGACGTGTTTGGGGGTCATTTCGCGCGCCATGGCTAGTCACCCCTTCCCGCGTACGCGTACTTGACCGCTTCCTCCGCCGCCGGCAGCGGGCTCGTCAGCGCAAACTCCGCCGCGGCGTCGGCCTCCCGGCGCACCTCCTCGTCCACCTGCACGACCGCATCCCGGTCGCAGTCCTCGCTGTCCGCAAGCTCCCGCGCGTAGGCGAGGATGCCGTCGCCCTCGGCGTACCAGGCGCGCACCTTCTCGGGCACCGGGCTCGGGTCCCAGGCCCAGTTGATGTCGGTGACACCGCCCACCAGCTCGGGATGGGCGCCGTCGTTGCCCGGCCACGGGTGGGTGCTGGCCTCGACGAAGAACGGACCCTCGCCGGCCCGGATGCGCCGGACCAGCTCCCTGACCGTGCCGTACACCTGGCCGACGTCGCCGCCGTCCACCGTGGTGGTCTCGACGTTCAGGGCCCGCGGGATGTTGGCCAAGTCGTTGGCGCTCTCGTTGACCCTTCCGGCCCGCCGGTAGTTGTTCTCCATCAGGAAGATCAGCGGCAGCTCCCACAGCTTGGCCATGTTCAGGCTCTCGTAGAAGACGCCCTCGTCCATGGCGCCGTCGCCGAAGAAGGCCACCGTGACCGCGCCGGTCTCCTGCAACTGGGCGGCCAGCGCCGCTCCCGAGGCCAGGGCCGTGCTGCCGCCGACGATGGCGGAGGTGTGGGGCATGTTCAGGTCCGGCGCGGCCACGTGGAAGGTGCCGCCACGCCCCAGGCAGTAGCCGGTCTCCCGGCCGATGATCTCCGCCAGCACCTTGCCGGGGTCGCCGCCTTTGGCGATGACGTGCCCGTGGTTCCGGTGGGTGCTGAAGACGTAGTCCTCGGGGGCCAGCGCGGCGCAGACGCCGACGCCGGTGGCCTCCTGGCCGATGTAGATGTGAAAATGGCCCCGGATGAGGCCCTCGTGCTCCTCGTTGAACCGGACGACGTGCTCTTCCGCGCGCCGGATCATGAGCATCTTCCCCAGCAGCTCCAGCCGCTGTTCTCGTGGCATGTCGGGCAGCATCTTCCCTCCCGGTCTGTTCCGCCTCCCGCGGGGGGCGGTGGTACTGAGTTCGCAGGGGAATCTACCCCCGTCGGCAGAGGAAGGAAAGGGGCTTCATCTCCCGTCACCCCGGACTTGATCCGGGGTCCAGGGGCGGTGTGGGGGGCAGGGGAGGTCCGAAGACGCCGGCCGGTCAGTGCTCCCTCAGCAGCTTTCCGTACCCCTCGATGCGGTCCTCGATTCCCAGGGTGCGCAGCGCCCACCACAGGATGGCCTGGCTGCCCTGCACGACGTTGACCCCGAGCTCCTGCTCCAGGGTCTCGATGACGGCGCCGGTGGCCCAGTGGGGGGAGCCCAGGTGGATGGTGTCGATGTCGGGGTGCTCCCGCTTGAGCTCCCGAGCCAGCCGCAGCGGCACCTCGGAGGGGATCGCGCCCACCTCGATGAACGGCACGCCCGCGAACTTCTGGCCCACCAGGGCGGTCTTGTCCGGGTCGGTGAAGCGCTCGTTGGGCAGGTGCTCGGTGCTTCCCGGAGCCGATGAGTAGGTGACCGACCCCACGACCTTCGCGCCCAGCACGGCGTCCGCCTGGTGGTAGGCGGTGGTGCTGTTGGTGACGGGGATGCCGGACTCGTCCCTCAACGCCTGCATGGCGTCTTCGACCCGCTGGGCGCCCCCGGAGTAGTTCACCGGGCCGCCGCCGAAGACGATGATGTCCACCCCCGCCCGGGCCATCTCCCGGGTGGCCCGCACCGCGTGGTTCCAGCTCTCCTCGGCCTCACCGGACTCGGCCGAATGCCGGGCCACCATGAGGGTGGTTAGCGCCAGGGTGATGCCCGGCGGCGCCATCTTGTAGAACTCGTAGGGAAAGACCTCGGTGACGATGGGCGGCGACGTGTATCCGATGCGCGCGCGGTGGCCGTACATGGCAAGGCTCCTTTCGTGGCTGGAACCGGCTCGCAAACGAACTCCGTGCCGACCCGGCTCCGAAGCGGACTGTACGTTGCCCGCCGTTCCGAAAGCAAGGACACTTGACTTTGAATTGGAACCGATGTTCTTCTATTTAAGAAATGCCCCCTCACGCCGAAGGATAGAGACAGGGGTTGGATCCGTGCAGCGAGAGCAAGACCCGCGATGAACGGCGTGTTGGGGAGGACGACGGCCATGGGTGAAAGAGTTAAGTCCCTTCTCGGGAAGATGTCCCAGGAAGCGCTCATTATCCTCGCGATCGGGTTGACGGTGTTCGTGAGCCTGTTCGCGGGATGGAGCAGTCTGGCCGGCCAGATCGACGAGTTGCGCAGAGCCATGTACGAAGGCGATGCCCGCTTGCTTGCCGCTATACATGAGGGCGACAACCGGTTACTCGCGGCCATGCAGGAGGGCGATGCCCGCTTGCGTCAGGAGAGGCGGGAGGACATGGCGGCGTTGCGGAACGAGATGAGTGAGTTGCGGAGGGAAGTACGCGATGACTTTCGAGCCATGGGTCAGAGGATAGACCGGCTGACGGAATCGCTGATCCATGCCATTCCGGACCTGAAGCAGCGCCTGGAAGCCCCCGGCACCGGATCCGAACCCTTGCAGAAACCGGGCTCCGAGGCCAGGAACCCGTAGGCGGGCGGTTCCTGGAGACAACCCTGCCTCCAGGAACCGCCGACAGTCTGCTCAGGCCGTTCTTCGGGCCTGCACCGCAGCTACATGCCGGCCTTCACCTTGGCCGCCACGTCCGCCGACACCCATTTCGTCCACGTCTCACCGCCGGTCTTTATGAAATGGTCCGCGGTCTCCTTCGCGTCGGCCTTCTTGTCGGCCTTCCACGCCAGCAGCTTGTTCACCACGCTGTTGGGCCAGGAAACGCTCGACACGAACTTGAACGCCTCGGGCTCTCTCTTCTCGAAGCCGCCGACGACATAGGTCAGCACGGCGGATTTCGGGTACATGTTCGGCTTCGGGTCGGCGCAGTCCTTGTTGGTGATGCACGCGTACGTCGCGGGGTCGTGCTTCATGCCGCCGACCTTCACCATGGGGTATTTGCCGAGCACCGAGGTGGGCGCCCAGTAGTAGGTGAAGATGGGCTGCTTCCGCTCGTAGGCCTTGGCAATGGCGCCGGCCAGTCCGGCACCGGACCCCGGATCGAACAGAGTGAAGTTGGCCTTGTCGAGCCCGTACGCCTTGAACAGGTTCTGGTTGATGATCTGGCAGGCCCATCCGGAGGGACAGCCGTAGAAGCGGCCCTTGCCGGGCTCTTCCTTGTCCTGGAACAGGTCCGGACGCTTCTTGATCGCTTCCAGCGTGGTGAGCTCCGGGTTTGCCTTGACCACGTACTCGGGCACCCACCAGCCTTCCTCGCCACCGTCGCTCAGGATCTCCCCGGCCTTCTTGAGCCGTCCCTCCTTCTCCGCCTTGCTCACCACTTCCTTGACGGAGTTGATCCAGATCTCCGGGGCGACGTCGGGTTCACCCTTCTCGGTCATGGACGTCACGGTGGGCACCGTGTCGCCCGGCACCAGCTCCACCTGACATCCGTATCCCTTCGCCAGGATGATGGCCTCCACGTGCGCCGCCACCGCCGCCGAGTCCCAGTTCATCTCGGAGATCGTGACCTTGCCGCACTTCGCCTGCGCCGCCGCACCTAGGGCCATCACCAGAAACGCGCCCGCCAGGACGCCCACTATTCGAGATCTCATGCCGTGCCTCCTTTGCTACAGCCGTCCACGCGCCGGCCTCATGCCGGCGCCCAAGGAAATTTCTTGTACTCGCACGCGGGGATTATCCCCCAAGTGGACGAGGGCCGCAACCCTTCCGGGATCGGGAGCCCGGATCAAGTCCGCGAGTCCGGAGTGACGGGTATGAGGTCACGAAGCGACGAAGCAGGGTCAAACACCCTGTCCCTCAAACACCAACCGCCATCCCGCCTGCAGCGTGACCTCGCGGTCCCGGTCGAAGTTTCATGTTTTGTTGTACCCAAAGCCGGCGCCAGAGTGTGCAGTTTCCGGCCACGCCACTAGTACAGGTGCACAGGTTCCGGTCGCCGTTGACGTCGGAATCCGAAACGTGATATCCGCCCCGACAGCCTTCCAGAGGCCTTACGCAAACTCCGGGGAGACACATGACAGCCCACAAAGACGCCAGAGGGCTACCGCTGGCAGAGCGATTCAAACTCGCCCGGCACCAGTGTTATGCGGCGATCGGATATCAGGGCCGCGTTCCGGTTCGTCTGCGGGACGTAGACGGCTATTGCTGTGTTTCGGTGCCCGATGGTTCGGCATTCTGCGTTTCCCCCACAAGATGGCGGTGGTACAGACGAGGGCTGGCCGACCGCCTGGACAGGCTAGACCGCGATTATCTGTTCACCGTCCTGGCCCCGCCTTCCGGCCCTGTTCTTGACGTCGGCGCACATACCGGGGAATTCTCCCTTCTGGCGCTGAACCGGGGACGGGCTGTCTTCGCCGTCGAACCTGACCCGGATGTCCTCGTTTGCCTCAGACGGAATCTGGCCGGACGGGAGTCGGTAACCGTAGTCGATGCGCTGGTCTGGAAAGCCCAGGAAGAGTTGACATTCACTCTTGCCGCCTCGAGTGCGGACAGCTCGGTTTTTGGCGCCCATTCCCCTGAATCGACGACCGGCACGATGCGCCGCCGCGCCACGACTTTGGACCGGATCGCCGAAGCGCATGGAATCAACGGGCTGGCCTTCCTCAAATGCGATGCCGAAGGAGCGGAACCGGAAGTGCTCGAAGGCGGCCGGGACCTCCTCCACCGGACCGCACGTATCGCCCTCGATACCGGCCCCGAACGCCAGGGTAGGAAAACAACAGCCGCTTGCGAGGCGTTGCTCCGAGACGCGGGATTCACTGTCCGCACGCGCGAGCGGGGGCGGATCGTTACATTCGGCTCGCGCGGCGGCGACTTGCCTCGGATTCCTGAGTAGACTTCAACAGAAGAAACGCCCCCGGCACAAGCCGCGGGAACAAGTGCGTCATCTCGTGCCGCGTCGATTCGTACCAGTCGGTGTCCAGGTGCAGGATAGCGATGTCGTCGGGCACGGTGGCGGGTATCGTGTCCTCGACCCGTCCTTCCACTGTCACGATGCGTCCCAGGTCATAGGCGGTCGTCGCCAAATTTTGTAATACCTCGTCGAGGCCGACACGGCACCAGTCGGAAGAATCCGGTCCCGTCTAGACCCGGCGATAGTGCTCCCGCGCGTCGCCCATGCCGTCGATTTTCTTGTCTTGTTCGGTCGGTTCCGTCATTCCGGCGAAGGTGTCGTACAAATAGAAAGGGCGATCGCCTACGCCGAGTTGATGGAAGGTCATCGCCATCGCCATGACACCTCCCCCGCGCCAGACGCTACATTCCACCACCCCGCCCGGTATCCCGTACCGGGTTACGTACCGCGCAGCCTCTATCAGCGCGAACACGCGGTCCATCGACAGCATGGTGAAGGGTTGAACCTGCAAAATGGTGTCCCGCGCGTTGTCGTCGAAGCGCCGCAGCCGACGTTCCAGCCGCTTCCTTTGGCGATTGTTGCGGAAGGAGCGTACGGGGTTCCAGTCAGCACATTGACCTTGCAAGGACTGCCAAGCCATAGTCATCGCTTTCCTGTGCGCTTCGAGCCGGCATCCGTATGACCTCGAGCATCCACCGCTGCTGCTCCCGCACGAGAAACTCGTGCACGGCGGCCGTGATGCCGGAGAACTTCTGCTTCACCAGCACGAACTCGTTGTCCGTACCGAGCCGCAAGCGTTGCGCCGCCGCGGGCCATGGGCCTCGCAAGCCCCTGCCGATCTTGGCGACAAGCCGGTTGACGAGCCCTGACCGGAGCCGGAAAACATTGGTTCCCAAGTGATAGTCATCCAGCACAATCACTCCGTCCGGCGCCATCAAGGGACTCAACAGCGCAAGCTCCTTGCTGACCGCCGCCCGGCTGTGATCCCCGTCGAGAAAGGCGAGATCGATGGGTCCGTGTGTCCAATCGCCCAGGACATCCCAGGACCGGGTCTTGATCGGTGTGACCAAGTCCGCTTCACGCGGGTACCACCGCCGCCAGATCTCGGACCGGCTCAGCGTCATTCCGGCCAGCGGCTCTGTGGGTTGTTGCTTCTCGACGTGCCAGTTGAGCGCTTGGTGATGGTCGACAACGTCGATGGTATAGATCGACCCGTTACCGGTCTCACACAGGGCGCGTGCCATCATGATCGCCGAGAAGCCTCTGGCAGTGCCCACATCCAGAACCACAAGAGCCCGGTTTTCGCCGCGGCGTTGACGGATCAGCTTGTACAGAAGCAGTCCGTGTTCGCCGCCGTCGCCGCCTCTCAATATGTCGCACGCGCGCTGATACCAGTCCGTTGCCGGTCCGTCGACACACAGCTCGGCAAGCTTGTGATCCAGGGACGTGACGACGAAGCGGTTCGGCATTGTCTCCATCGACTCCCTCCGGCCCGTTGCGAAATTACCACGGCATTCTCCGGCGTCGCAATCCGGGATCATTCCGCCCGGGCGACGTGCCCGTACTCACCCTGGAAAAGTCGCCTCATGTGGGTAATGATAGTAGTCCTTGTTCCTCCCATGATGCCCCTCCCGCTCTACTGCTGGATCGTGAATGCCCGCAATTTCCTGCGGGGGCGGTCCGTACGCATGACCGCGTTCGACGGGGGCGAGATCTTCAAGGCCTCCGACGCTAACGATCAGCTCTTCTTTTGTCGCCGTGGTCGCCATGTCCGGTACAAACGCGGTATAGGCCGCCTGATCGAGCAACTCGTCCATGCATATCACCTGCAGCACGTGCCGATGGGGGCGGGCAGCCTCTTGATCGACTGCGGTGCAAATGTCGGCGAGTTGGGTGTCTGGGCTCGGTCCAAGAACGTGGAATACGTGGCGTTCGAGCCGGAACCCCTCGAGGCGCTCTGCGTCGACCTGAATGCCTACGGAGGCGAGCCGAAGACGATACGAAAGGCTCTTTGGAACCGGAACACCACACTGGAGTTCTTTTCGAAGCCCGACTCCGCCGACAGCTCGGTCATCGACCCCGGTGGCACCGCGGCACGCCGAGCCGTAGACGCCGTACGTCTCGATGCGGAGATCGACCTGTCGGGCCGGACGGGTGTCGTGGTCCTGAAGGTGGAAGGTGAGGGCGCAGAACCGGAGATTCTGGACGGCGCCACGGGCCTTCTGCCGTTCATCGACTTCGTAACCGTCGATTGTGGGCCGGAACGAGGTCGCCAGGAGGCGCATACGTTGGTCGAAGTGAACGAGGTTCTCGTGGAAACGGGTTTTCGTCTGGTCCAGTTCGGCATCCCGCGTACGACCGCGCTCTATCGCAATACGAGCAGACGCTAGGGGGACTCTACCCCCGGATACCCTTCGACGATTGACAGCAGAGCGTCGACGTACTTTTTGGGGGAATGGTCCTTGCCCACGATTTCGTAACCGCGCGCCCCCATTTGGACCAACTCTTCGCGATCCTCGACGACCCTTTCCAAACATTCCTCCAGATCCGCGTCGTCGTCGGTCCGGAACACGAAACCGTTCACGCCGGGTCGGATGTAACATTCCGTGCCGTTGGAATCGCTGCATACCACCGGAAGCGAGTGCGCCATTGCTTCGAGGTGCGACACCGCCGCGACTTCCCTGCGGCTGGCGAGCACGAACACGTCGTGTTGCCGGTACAGGGCCTGCACTTCGAAGAAGGGTAGGTTGACCTTGAACGACAACTGACGGCCGAGCCCGAGTTCCGTGCCGTGCTGCCGAAGGCGTTCGAGCTGGCGTTCATGCTCCGGGGTGCTGCATTCGCCGACGATGGTGCAGCGTATGCGATGCCGTTGGGACAGTCTTGCGATCACCTGAAGGAACAGGCCGTGGTTCTTCCGGGGCTCATATTTGCCCACGGTCAGAATGCGGATGATGTCGTCGGGAAACCACGATTTTTGATCAGGTGCGGTTTGAGGCTCCATCACGAACGGCACATAATGCCAGTTGTGCGGGGCAGGGTATCGGCCGGCCGTTCCGAGCACGGGCGTGATCCAATGGGCCCCTTTCATTCGGAGGATCGTGGAGGTCGCGAATTTTCTCCATCTCTTTACCCTTCGTTTCAGTGGGTGATGTCGAGGAACCTGCGTATACAGGATCAATCGCTGACCGAGCAACGTGGCCATGACAGCCGCCAGCCGTCCGTAGGCTGAGAGGGGGTCGCGGACGATCACCACCGAGGGCTGCCGTCGCCGCAATTCGTTCCACAGTGCCTCTGGCGGCGGCAGCCGCTTCGCCGGCGACCGAGTATCGTGCCGCTTGCCGCTGAGGATCTTGAGGGGCGCGACGGCTCTCAGAAGCCTGTCCTGGGCAGGGGAGAACCCCAGCACTGTGGGGTCCAGGGCTTGATATTCCTCGCTCTGCCCACGCGTCAGGGCGAGAAAGGAGACTTCGTGGCCCGCGTCGAGAAGGGCCTTCACCGCAAAGTGTTGGTTGGTGTGATACCTGGGGGCCGTGTACAGGAAATGCATGTCAGTGCAATTCCCCAATCAATGTTTCTTGTCAATGCTCTTGCCTGCCGTCGTCCACGTCGCCGGAACCCTGGACGAGCGCCGAAATCAACTTCTCGTAGGCGGTGACCGCCTGGTCCGCGGAGAAGTCCGCGGCCCGTTGTTGCAACAAGCGTCTTTCCGGCGGCCGGGCCAGGACCCGGTACATCGCGTCCGCCAGCGCAACGTCGTCGCCCACCGGAACAAGCGGCCCGAGCTCCCCGCCCCGAAGGATTTCTGACGGACCCGCGGGACAGTCCGTGCTGACGCAGGGGCAACCGCATGCCAGCGCCTGAACCAGGACTCCGGGTAACCCTTCGTGCAACGAGGATAGTACGAACAGGGATGCGCGGGACATGAAGGCGAACGGATTGTCGACCCATCCGGGGAGCGAGACTTGGTCGGCGAGGCGGAGACCCGCGACGAGATCTTCGAGTTCCTTTCGCTTCTTGCCTTCTCCAAGGATGATAAGGCGGCAAGGCCGCCGGGCCGTGAGGTGCGCAAAGGCCTTGATAAGAGTGGGATAGTCCTTTTGCACGGTCAGTCGTCCAACGGCGAGAATGACGGGCGCGCCGCCGTCCTGAAACCAGGGATGTTTTGGATGCTCGGCCATCTCGACGTGGAGGCGCGGCGTTACGACGGGATTGTAAATGGTCGTGACGCTATTCCTTGGGATGCCGATGGACGCGGCCAAACTCTCCGAAACGCCCTGCGATACCCCGACAAAGTGCATCGCCTCCCGGGCCAGATGTCGATGCCTGCGTCTGGTACGGAAACGGTCGTAATGGACGAAGTTGCGCATGACCGGTACGACCGGCGGATGTTTGTCCAATAGGCGGCATGCCAGAAGAGTGGCGGCGTTCGGACGCGAGAGGTTTGGCAAGATACAATCCGGCGTCTCACGATCCATGTAGGACGCTACGGCCCGTGCCTGGTACGCCAAGGTCGGGCCGGGTAGGCAAAGCGGATCCCAGTGGAGCGCCTTTGCCAGTCGCATCCAATCCAGCGGTTTTGCCGGCACCTGGAGTCGGACCATGCGAGTACGCCTGTCGAGGGAGTTTTCCCCGCTGCCGTCCCCCCCATTCTCCATGACGAAAAGTCGTGCGTTCTTCGGAATCTCGTTGAAGTACCGAATGCTCGCCCGGAGCAGGACGATATCGACCCTGTGACCACGGTCGATCAACCCATCGGCCAACGTGAGCACCGACCGTTCAGCGCCGCCGCCGCCAAGATCTGAAATGATCAGGCCGATATGCACCGGGTTCCCTTCACCCCTCGTTCTCAAGCGTAATGGTCGCAAGCAACTTCTCGTAAGCGCGGACCGCGTTGTCGGCGGAGAAGTCCGCGGCCCGCTTTCGCAATACGTCGGCGTCCGGAGGTCGGACGAGGACGCGCTCCATCGCGTCCGCCAGCGCGAATTCGTCGCCCATCGGAACAAGCGGTCCGAGCTGCCCGTTCCGGAGAATCTCCGCGGGGCCTGATGGACAGTCCGTGCTGACACAAGGACAGCCGCACGCCATTGCTTCCACCAAGACGCCGGGCAACCCTTCATGTCTTGATGACATGACGAACAGGCGCGCGCGAGACATGTACGGGAAGGGATTCTCCACCCACCCGGGCAACGAGACCCGATCGCCGAGGCTGAGACTGCCGATGAGGTGTTCGATCTCGTTTCGCATCCGTCCTTCGCCAAGGATAATCAGCCGGCACGAGCGCCTTGCCGTGAGACGGGAAAAAGCCTTGATGAGAGTGGGGTAATCCTTCAGCCTCGCCAGCCGTCCCGCGGAAAGAATGACCGGTGGGCCGTCGTCAACGAGCCACGGATGGGCGGGGGGTTCCGCCATCCTGGGTTCGAGGTCCGAAGGGACGATGGGGTTGTATATGGTCGCGATCCCGTTGCGCGGAATTCCGGTAATGGCCGACAAGCGGTCGGAGACGCCCTCGGAAACGGCGATGAAATGCGCCGCGTACCCCGCCAGATGCCGGTACCTGCGTGTATGGCGGTAACGGCTGACAAAGCTGTGGACGATGGGCACCACCGGCGGAGCTTCGGCGAGGAAGCGACATGCCAGGAGGGCCGCGGCCTTCGCGCGCGACAGGCTCGGCAAGACACAGTCCGGTTTCACAAGCTCGATGTAGGATGCAACCGCGCGGGCCTGGTGGAGCAGGGGCGGGTCAAGCACACAAAAGGGGTCCCACCTGAGAGCGTTGGCCATGCGGAACCAATCCAACGGCCGTGAACGTGTGGGGAGCCGCACCAGCCGCGCAAGGACGGCAGCGGCGGCCTCATCGGTGCCTTTGTCCGGTTGATTTCTCCAAGTGAACAGCCCCGCGTCGTCGGGAACCTCGGCGAGGCAACGGATCATGGGTTGGAACAAGACGAAATCGACCCTGTGACCACGGTCGTTCAACCCTCGGGCCAGATGAAGCATCGACCGCGCCACCCCGCCGGCGCCAAGATCCGGAAGAATGAGGGCGATACGCATCGACGGGGTCAGACCTTGGAGTGTGGGCTTCTCCCTACACCCTCAACCCGCACCCCTCGAACGCCTCCCGCGTGCGCGCCTTCTCCTCTTCGGTGAGCTGGAGGAACGGCGGCCGCACCGGCCCGCCGGTCTGGCCCAGGAGTTCCTGCCAGTATTTCTGGTGCGCGTGGGGCTTGCCGCCGGGGCGGGAATTGGCGAGTGCCTCCCGGACGGGGTTCAGGCTGTCCCGGACCTGGCGCGCCTTGTCGCCCTGTCCGTCCAGGGCGAGCTGGGTGTACTCGTGCATGCGCCGGTCGTTGCGGGTCTGGAGCAGGTACGGGGGCGAGGAGCAGAGGTAGAGCTGCCAGCCCAGCTCCACGATGTTGTCGAGCCACTCCTCTTCCGAGGCGGTGCTGACGATGAGCCGGTCCCCGGCCAGTCGAGTCAGGTCCGCGTACATGGGCCGGGGCACGGAGTACTTGATGGCGACGATGTTGGGCAGCTCCGCCACCCGTTCGCACAGCTCCGGGCTCATGAGGTAGCCCGAGTCCGGATGGCTCCACATGGCGATGCCAATGTCCACCCGGTCGCACACCGCCTTGTAGTAGTGGTAGACGGCGTCGTCCCGGTCGGTAACGAAGTGCAGCATGGGCGCATGCACCACGATGTAGTCCGCGCCCACGGTCTCGGCGTGGCGCGCCAGCTCCACCACCGTGTCGAAGTTCTGGTCCGAGCACGACATGATGGTGCCGGCCTTGCCGGCGGTCTCTTCCACCGCGATCTCGAAGTTCCGCTTGCGCTCCTCCAGCGACATGGAGAAGAACTCCCCCTGCTTGCCGGCGATGAAGAGCCCGGCGATCCCCAGGTCGTCGATCCAATGCCGGATGTTCCGCCTGAGCCCCTCCTCGTTGAACGAGAAGTCGTCGTTGAAAGGGTTCATGGCCGCCGCCCAGATGCCCTTCATGTGCTCCCGGGCGTAGGCCTTGGCGTCTTGCTTCGAGTATTTCATGCTGGCTCCGTTCCGATGCCGGTCTTTAGATGCCGCCTCTGAAATGCGTATCCGAATTCAACGCCGAGTTCAATGCAACAGTCCCGCGGCCGGCACCCGTGCGACCTCTGCATAATCGTTGCCTCGCCGTCACTTTTCGGCTATTTATGATGTCATGGTGTACAGCCGAATCACACGGCTGCCGGGGCGCAGTTTCTTCCTGTTCGGCGTGCGCGGCGTCGGAAAGAGCTCGTGGGCGCGGGTGACTCTACCGGATGCAACGCGCTTCGACCTGTTGGACGAAGCCCTGTTTCACGATCTCCTGGCCGACCCGTCGCTGTTCCGGGAATTGGTTTCCGCCGTCGCGTCGGGCGATTGGGTTGTCGTCGATGAAGTACAGCGCATCCCCGCTCTGCTGAACGAGGTGCACAGGCAGATCGAGGAACGCGGGCTGCGTTTTGCCCTGCTCGGCTCCAGCGCGCGAAAGCTCAAGACCGCGGGCACGAACCTGCTGGCCGGACGGGCCGTTCGCAAGGCCATGTATCCCCTCGTCCCGCGGGAACTCGGCGGTGATTTCAACCTGGACGAAGTGCTCATGTACGGCAGTCTCCCCGTGGTCTGGACCGCGGACAGCCGTCGCCAGGTCCTCGAAAGCTATACGCAGCTATATCTGCGGGAAGAGATCCGCGCGGAGGCCGCCGTCCGCAACCTCCCTGGTTTCGTTCGTTTCCTGCCCATTGCCGCCCTGCTTCACGGACAGGCCTTGAACGTGGCGGGCATCGCAAGGGACGCAGGCGTGGCCCGCACCACCGTAGCCGGCTACCTGGACGTCCTCGAGGACACGCTGCTCACTTGGCGCCTGCCGGCCTTCGAGGCCAGGCTGCGGATACGCGAGCGGCGGCGGCCCAAGCTCTACTGGGTGGACCCCGGCCTGGTGCGAGCCGTGAAGCGCCAGCTCGGATCCGTGTCCGCGGAGGAACGCGGAGCGCTGTTCGAGGGCTGGATACTCGGTCTGTTGCGCGCCCACGCCGAAGAGCAGCCGATATTCGACAGCATCCACTACTGGGCGCCGGCGGAATCGAGCACCGAGGTCGACTTCCTGCTTCGCCGGGACGGCGAATACCTCGCCGTCGAGGCCAAGGCGGCAAGACGGTACAACACCGCTTTGCTCAAGGGACTGCGCGCCATCGAGCTGCTGCCGGGACTGGTCCGGCGCGTTCTCGTCCATGACGGCCGCCGCGCCTTCCGCACCGAAGACGGCATTGACGTGTGGCCGGTGAAGCGGTTTCTCGAAGCGTTGTGGACGGATGGGCTTTGGCCCTGACGCCGGACGGGCGGATGCCCGCCTACTTGCCCGCCAAGAGCTTGGGCCAGTTGACGTCGCCCTTCTTGATGTTGCCGGGGATGTCCTGGGACCACTGTTCCCGCACCCCCAGGCTGTAGTTGAGGTAGAGCTTGCCGTCGACAATGCTCCAGGCGTCCGGGTCGATGGATGCGGTGTAGCCGTTGCTTACCGCCCAGGCGCAGTAGCCGCCGTACCGGGGCGCGTACTTCTCGGGGTCGCCCTCGAACAGCGCCTTGTTCTCCGCGCTGGCGAAGGACCAGGTGGCCCCTTCCCACTCAACCCGGTGCGCCCGCTTCCCCGCCACCGGCTTGCGTTCGGTGTGGTAGGCCACCGGGTCGTATCCCCGTATGGCGCCGCCGAGATAGGTGGAGAACACCGGGTCGACGGCCCAGGCCGTGCCCGCCGGCGCAAGCAGGGCGGTGATGAAAAGCACGGGCACGACCGCCCGCCGGATTCGCTGTACGCAACTCATGGATGTCTCCCGAAAAACCTGGATGATACGTGTATTTCAGCCCATTCCGGCAGTGTTTGCAATACGCGGAGGTCCACCGCCGCCACCGCGGACTCTACCGCCGTCACCCCGGACCTTGATCCGGGGTCCGGAGGGTGGCGGCGGTGTGGGGGCTGGCATCCCGCCCCGCCGGCGTGTAGCATCGCCCCCCATGCCCGCCGACCGCCCCGCCGTCGCCGCCTGGTGTCTCTACGACTTCGCCAACTCGGCGTTCACCACCCTGGTGGTGACCTTCATCTACGCGGCCTTCTTCACCAAGGTCATCGCTCCGGACGAGGTGACGGGCACATGGCTCTGGTCCCGGTGCGTCAGCATCACGGCGGTGTCGGTGGCGCTGCTGTCGCCGCTCCTGGGCGCCCTGGCCGACCGGGGCGGCTACCGCAAGCGCTTCCTGGCTTTCTTCACGGCCGTGGCCGTGGCGGGCGCCGCCATGCTCTACACCGCCGCCCCCGGCCAGGTGGCCTGGGCTCTGTTCTGGTTCACCCTGGGGAACATCGCCTTCGAGATGGGCGGAGTCTTCTACAACGCCTTCCTGCCCGACGTGGCCCCACCCGACCGCATCGGGCGGGTGTCGGGCTACGGCTGGGCCTTGGGCTACGTCGGCGGCCTGTCGGCGCTCGGGCTTGCGCTGGTGGGCTTCGTGGACGCCGAGACCCCCTGGTTCGGGTTCTCGAAGGAGGGCTACCAGCACATCCGCGCCACCAACCTGCTGGTGGCCGTCTGGTTCGCTGTCTTCAGCCTGCCGCTGTTCTTCTGGGTGCGGGAGCGGTCCGCCCCGGTGGCCGCCGCGCGCGCCCCGCTGGCCGACTCCCTCCGGCAACTGGCCACCACCTTCCGCGAGATCCGCCGCTACCCCGACATCCTCCGCCTGCTGCTGGCGCGCCTCTTCTACGCCGACGGCCTCAACACGGTCTTCGCCTTCGGCGGCATTTACGCCGCCGGCACCTTCGGCTTCACCTTCCAGGAGCTATTGGTGTTCGGCCTGGTCCTCAACGTGGCCGCGGGCGTCGGCGCCTTCGCCTTGGGGTTCGTGGACGACTGGCTTGGCGGCCGGCGCACCATCCAGATAAGCCTCGTGGGCTTCATCGTGGCCGCCTCCACCGCGCTCCTGACCGGCAGCCGGGAGCTGTTCTGGGCCGCGGGCCTCCTGATCGGTCTGTGCGGCGGCCCCAACCAGGCCGCCAGCCGCTCCCTCATGGGCCGCTTCGTGCCGGCCGGCAAGCGGAACGAGTTCTATGGCCTGTTCGCCTTCTCCGGCAAGGCCACCGCCTTCCTGGGGCCGTTTCTCCTTGGCGAGTTGACGCGGCTCTTCGCCTCCCAGCGCGCCGGCATGGCCGTGGTGGTGGTGTTCTTCGTCATCGGCCTCGTCCTGGTCCAGCGGGTGGACGAGGCCCGGGGAAAGCAGCGGGCCGCTAGCCCTGCCGCCGGCGGATGAACGCCAGCGCCGCCTGGATACGGCTCTCGACGCCGAGCTTCTCGTAGATCTTGTTCAGGTGGTTCCGGACAGTGTGCTCGCTGATGAAGGTGCGGTTGGCGATCTCCTTGTTGGGCAGCCCCTCGGCCACGAGCTTCAGCACCTCCAACTCCCGCCGGCTCAAGGCGTCGATGCCGTCGGGCTCCCTCCGGGCCGGCTGGGTCTGGGCCTGGCGCGCGACGATGGCCGTGAACTCGGCGGCCTGGGGCAGGCCCGGGTCGATCCAGATGCCGCCCTCGTGGACGGTCCGGATGGCCTGGAACAGGGTGGTGGGCGACACCCCCTTGAGCACGTAGCCCCGCGCCCCGGCCTTGGCCGTTTCCAACACGGCGTCCTCGTCATCGAAGGCGGTAAGGATCACCGTGCGCGTCTCCGGGTGCCTCTCCCTCAGCTCCAGCAACGTCTGCACCGCTTCCCCTCCGGGCATCCTGAGGTCCAGCAGCAGCACGTCCGCCCTGCCTTTGGCCACCGCCGCTTCTACCTCCTCGGCCCGCTCCCCCTCGCCCGTCACCACCAGGTCTCTTTCCCGCGCCAGCAGCCGTTTCAATCCGGCGCGGAATAGTGTATGATCATCGGCGATCGCGACCTTTATCGAGTCCATGACAGGTTTCTCCCGCAAGGCGTAACGCTCAATCGCCAATTTCTATCCATTTTCGTCGAAATCTGCAACCTATGACCTATTTTTTGAGCGGCGTTCGGCACCTTTGGGTAGAAAACAGTACATTGCGGCCATTGCGTACCACCCATAGAATTAGTAGGACAAGGCGTGTGTATAGTTGTTTTTTTGGCAGACCATTTTTCACTCACAAGGAGGAGGACATGACCAACATCGCGAAGAGGGCATTAGGATTTGCGAGTGCCCTGGTTTTTATGGGAGCGATGGCGCTCGTAGCGTCTCCGGTGCAGGCGGCTGACGTCGACACCCGGATCGCCGCCCTCGAGCGCGAGCTTGCCCAGTTGAAGCAGAGCCAAGAGGTTGCCAACGAAGAGCGCTCCCTCGCGGCCGAGATGAAGGCGCCGTCGTTCAAGTATGCTGCGGGCAAGGGGCTGACCATCGCGGCTGCGGACAACAAGTGGAGCATCAAGTTCACGCAGAGGTTGCAGGGCTACTACACCATGTGGTTGAGCAACGAGAATCCGGAAGCTGGCTACCAGAACCTGGAGTTTCGCGCGCGGCGTTTTCGGCCGACGATCGACGTCACGTCCCAGCAGGGGTTTTACAAGGTCACTTGGCTCATCAACCATGTTGGAGGTAGTTCAACCAGCGGCAATCGTAGCGATGGCACCGGCTTCGGTGGCGACGGATACATCAACTTCGACAAGTTGAATCCGTTTCTCCCGAGCTTCGGTTGGGGCTACAGTCCGTCCTTCAAGGGTAATACGCAGGCAGGGGCTTTCCGTACGGAAGACAGCCCGCTTCTGGATGGCTTGGGCATCGGCGGACAGCAGGACGGGAGTTTCGTGCTGTCCTGGACGAAGTTGCCGAGTATGGGCATAGCCAAGATCAGTCACCTGCAACTGGCGTGGGGCCAGGACGCTCAGGCAGAAGCGACACAGGGACAGGACGGCGATAGCGTAGGTTTCGCGCTCGGTCTGAAGCCTCTCGCAGGAGCCAAGGGAATGGGCGGCTTGTCCGTATCAAGTCTTTCGTACAGCGTGGGTTACCAAGCCCATACCGGTATGGGCAGTAGCTTGGAGCATGCCCGTGTGAGAGCCCGTACTCCCAACTTGGCGAACAGGCCGGCTTTGATCGATATCAAGGCGGATGCCAACACCGAGTATGACACCAAGTATGTGTCCCACGGCGTGGGGTGGTCCCCGATGAAGTGGCTGTCGCTCTCCGCCAATTACGCTACATATGAGAGGGATCCGGGCGGTGGCGTCGATGTCGAAGCTACGGACATTCGGCTTGCGGCGCAGGCATGGCTGTGGGGGCCCAAGAGCGGTATGATGGGGGGAAGCAAGACAGAAGGCGGTATCTCCATAGCTCCGCTCTACAGCAAGGCCACTGTCGAGTATGCCGGCGGCGAATCCGATGTGACCAACACCGGGGTGGCGGTCGTCTACAACGTCCCCGGCGGTTGGCTGCAGGTCCACGGTGTGTATGATACGTTCGGTTGTGAGGGCGACTGTCCCGGCGCCAACTTTGCCGCTGTAGCCGACGACGGTGACGACTCTTTCAATACCTTCACGATCGTCATGGAGTACAGGTTCTAGCGGTATATCCCGAACCTACTGGCAAACTAGCAAACAGGGTCGCTCCGTCACGGGGCGACCCTGTTTTTTGTTTGAACGAAAGAGAGACCGGATTCGCTTGACGAACAGCGACAACTGGAATAGATACTCGCAACGGCTGGCTCAAGACCTGTTGGGTATGGTTGGCAAAACAAGGGTTCATGGAGGAGCAAATGGCGCGATTCGGGCACGTGACTTGGGGACTGCTCGGTGCGATTGTGTTTTCGAGTATTCTGGTGATGTCCCTTTCGGGCTGCTGGAGGCCTGCGGGTATCGGCGTCGGCGGCAACTACAACGACGCGTTACTGGAGTTGGGCAAGACACAGCGGGGCGGGAACGTCAAGAAGGCCATCGCGCACCTCGAGTATGTGGTCCAGAGAGACCCGAAGTACAAGGACAGCCTCACGCAGCTAGGGCGTGCCTACTACTATGCGGGCAGGTACGGCGCGTCTTTCGAAGTGTTGAAACGCGCACTCGCTCTGAATCGCGAGGATGAGATCGGCTGGATCGTCTTGGGTTTGACGCAGATGCGGCAGGGCGACGACGAGGCCGCTCTGAAGAGCTTCAAGGGAGGCCTGACGTTGCTGGTCCAGGCGACGAAAGAGGGCTACCAGGAAATCCCGGAGGAGTTCTGGGACGCCAGAGGAGTCGTGCGTCGCGCCCTTCGGCGAAGCATTACATTGGCCCGTAAGGGTATTGTCGAGAAACGCCGGATCATTCAATCGGGTGAACTCTTGCTGCACCGCGTCGACCGTGAACTCTATGACGCCGAGGAGCACCAACGCCTCAGCGAGTATCTGGATTCCCGGCGGGATCCGAAGAAGGGCAACTAGAGTTCTACCCAGGGCGACCCACGATGGCTACAGGGACTTCACCAAGGACCGTCGTACTCTGAAGAAACCGACTCCGGACGAAATACCGGCCCTTCGGAATCTGGGCGTCTAGAGAAAACGTGGCTTCCAGGCGCCCTCCCGGAGCCTCCGCTCCGCGTCCCGCAACCGCTCCGGCGTGCCCAGGTCCTGCCACTCACCATCGAAGCGAAAGCCGCACATCCGCTCGCCCGCCTCCAGCATTGCGGGATACGTGGACCGCGTGATGCTGAACGGCCCGGTGCCGTCCATGTACCGGAAGATGTCCGGCTCCACCACCTGGACCCCGGTGAACATGTACTGCTCCAATGCGCCTGACGGCCTCCGGGGCGCGTTGTGGTCCAGGAACCGTCCGATGACGCCCCGTCCGTCCGTCCAGATGGCCCCGTATGCCTCGGCCGCGGGGTCCTTCCGCAGCACCAGGGTGGCGGCGGCCCGCCGTTGCCGGTGAAACCGGAGCGCCTCGTCCAACCTGAGGTCGATCAGCACGTCGCTGTTGATCACCACGAACGTGCCATCGTCCAGGAGCCGCCGGGCGCCCAGCAGGCCGCCGCCGGTGTCCAGCAGAGTCTCCTCCCGTGAATAGGCGATCTCCACGTCCATGCGGGAACCGTTTCCCAGGTATGCCTCCACCCGGTCCGCGAAGTGGTGCACGTTGACCACGATCTCGCGGATGCCGTGGTAGCGCAGCAGCAGCAGCGGGTAGTCGATCATGGGCCGGCCGTTCACCGGCACCAGGCACTTGGGCAGGCTGTCGGTGAGGGGTCGGAGCCGGGTGCCCAGCCCGGCGGCGAACAGCATCGCCCTCACGCGATCTCCTCGAAGTGTCCGGCCAGCACCGCGGTCAGGCGCTCCAGGCCCGGCGCGCGACGGAGGTTGCGCCCGATGCGTTCGAGGGTCGGGGGGATGTAGCGGTTGTAGCCCGGTTTGCCCTTCACCAGGTCCAGGTAACGGAACCGCCCCACCACCTTGAGGTCCCGCTGCAGCGCCGACAAGAGGTAGGTCGCCCCGAATGCGTCCCGGTCCGGCCGGGGCTCGCCCAGGGCCTCGACGCGCTCGATGTAGTAGTCGAGCAGCCGCTCTTCCAGCGCCGGCGTCACCACCCGGTCGGTCTCCCGGTCGTTCAGGAGCGAGGCCAGATCGTATTGCGGCGGCGCCAGCAACGCGTCCTGGAAGTCGATGACCGCCACCGCGTCCCGGTGCACCATGAGGTTCCAACTGTGGTAGTCCCGGTGGCTCAGCACCCGCGGCTGTCCGGCCAGATGCTCCGCCATGCCCTCGAAGGCCGCATCGAGCACCCGGCGTTCCGCGTCCGGGAGGCTCCTCTTGGCGCCCTGCTCGAGCCCGTACTCGGTGAAGTGCGCCAGCTCCCAGAGGTAGAGCCGCCGGTCGAAGGCCTGCCGGAACGCCATGCAGCGATCATCCCGCGTCCGGGTGCCCCGTACCTGCAGCACCAGCAGTTCGTCGACGGCCTTGCGGTACCACTCCACGACCTCCGCCTCCGGCGCCTCCCGCACCCGGTCCCACAGGCTCACGTCCCCCAGGTCCTCCAGCAGCATCAGCCCCTCGTCCACCCAGTGCCCGTAAACCGCCGGCACCCGCACCCCCACGTCCTCCAGGAACCGGTGCACGTTCAGGAAGGGCAACTCTTCCGGCGGCTCGTCGAACACCGCCAGCTCCTCCGACGACACCGGCAGCCCCACGTCGCTCCAGCTCATCACCATCACCGATCCCGGCGCCCCGGCTCCCTCCAGCTCCGTCCGGAAGTAACGACGCGAAGACGCATCCCCCGCCAGCGCCGCCGCCCCGGTCACCCGGACCCCCGGCCCGAACACCTCGGCCGCCTTGCCCGAGACCCTCTCCATCAAACCGTCCATGGATTTCCATGTAACGGATGGCGTGGCCGAATTCCAGGACCGCTCCCCCCGCCTGCATTCTCTTTCTCCCCCCGCCGAAATGTGCTAGCCCCCCTTTCATGTCGTTCCGAGTGGGCATGGCGCAGATCAACCCCAGATTGGGGGACGTGGCGGCCAACATGGACCTCTACGAGGCCGGGGTACGGGAGGCGGCCGCGCAAGACGCGGAGCTGGTGGTCTTCCCGGAGTTGAGCCTCACGGGGTACTTCCTGCGCGACATGGTGCCAGACGTGGCGGTTCGGCTGGAGAGCCCGGAGATGGAGCGGCTCCAGGCGTTGAGCCGCGACGTCCCCTTGGTGGCCGGCCTCGTTCTGGAAAGCCGAGACCATCGGTTCTTCAACGCCGCGGTCTACCTTGAGGACGGCGAGGTCCGGCACGTCCACCGCAAGGTCTACCTGCCCACCTACGGCATGTTCGACGAACAGCGCTACTTCGCCCGGGGCGACCGGCTGCGGGCCTTCGACACCCGCCATGGCCGGCTGGCGCTGCTCATCTGCGAGGACCTGTGGCATCCGTCCACGGTCTACCTGGCGGCGCTGGACGGCGCCCTGACCGTACTCTGTCCGTCGTCGAGCCCGCTGCGCGGGGTCACCGACGGCGCCGACCAGGACGACAACGCGCGCTACTGGGAGCTCATCACCCGGAGCTACGCCGAGACCTTCGGCATCTTCGTGGTGCACGCCAACCGGGTGGGCTTCGAGGACGGCGTGGGCTTCTGGGGCGGCTCCGGCATCCTCGACCCCTTCGGCCGCACGGTGTGCAAGGCGGATTACTACGAGGAAGCCTTCCTGGCCGGCGAGGTCTCCCACGAGGTGGCGCGGCGCAAGCGCACCCGCGCGCCGCTGTTGCGCGACGAGGACGTGGACCTCACCATCCGGGAGCTGGAGCGCATCCGCCGCTAGAGGACAGAGGGGCGATGATTCCCACCAACGTGTCACTCATGCGCCGGATCCTGGTGGCGTTCATCCGGAACGAGGTGCGCAAGGTCGGCCTTGAGCGGGTGGTGGTGGGCCTCTCCGGCGGGGTGGACTCGAGCCTGAGCGCCATGCTGGCGGCAGAGGCCCTGGGGCCGGAGCAGGTGCTGGGCATCATGATGCCCTACCGGACCTCCAGCGCCGAGAGCCTGGAACACGGCCGGCTGGTGGCGGAGAAGAGCGGCATCCGCTCCGCCACCGTGGAGATCACGGCCCAGATCGACGCCTATTTCGAGGCGTTCGCGGACGCCGACCCCAAGCGCCGGGGCAACAAGATGGCCCGGGAGCGCATGACCATCCTCTACGACCACTCCGCCCGTTGGGACGCGCTGGTGGCCGGCACCAGCAACAAGACCGAGCTGCTGTTGGGCTACGGCACGCTCCACGGCGACATGGCCTCGGCCCTCAACCCCCTGGGGGACCTCTACAAGACCCAGGTATGGGCGCTGGGCGAGGCCGTGGGCGTCCCCGACGTGATCGTCAACAAGAAACCCTCCGCCGACCTGTGGGCGGGGCAGACCGACGAGGCCGAGCTGGGTTTCAGCTACCGGGAGGTTGACGAGCTGCTCTACCTCATGGTGGACCAGCGCTACGGCCGCCTTGAGCTCATCGCCGCCGGCTTCGCCCCCGACTTCGTCGACGACATCGCCCGGCGCATCCAGACCTCCCAGTTCAAGCGCCGCCTCCCGGTCATCGCCAAGGTCTCCCACCGCACCATCGACCGCGACTTCCGCTACTCCCGCGACTGGGGCAGATAGACCCGTACCAGGCATCTTTACGGCCGAGGAACAACTTGTTTAATGGCGATTAAAGAATTGACCGCCAAAGCCGATAATACTAGTATGGGATACATTCGTACGACCCACGGGGCTGAGGCATGACGGCAGAGATGATCACCATAATCGGCGTCGGGATAGCCCTTGCCGGGTTCAACTGGCGGGTGATGGTGCGTCTGGAGAACCGCCTGAACGGCCGAATGGACCGACTGGACGCCAGAATGGACCGCCTGGAGAGCCGAATGGACCGCCTGGACGGCAGAATTGACGCACTGGAACTCAGGTTTGACGGACTGAGGAAAGAATTTCATGACCTGGCGCGGGAGTTCTCGGAACTGCGGGGAGAGGTACGGGGGAGCCGGGAAACCGTCGCACCACGGACTGCATGACCAGACCGCCGGCACCTATTTGTCGGTAACCTCCAGCACCAGCTTGTAGACGTCGCGTTTCGCCAGTGAGAACGCCTTCGCCAGGACCTTGGCCGTCTCGTTGGCCGAATGGCCCGTTTCGAGCAGCCTTTCGACCTCCGCCCGCAGCGTCTTCTCGTCCACTCCGGGCGCATCGTGACCACCCTCCACCACGATGACGAACTCCCCGCGCGCGGGCGACTCTTCCAGTTCCGCCGCCAGTTGAGACAGCGTCCCGCGCCGCAGCTCCTCGTGCACCTTGGTCAGCTCCCGCCCCACCAGCGCGGCGCGGTCCCCCAGCACGTCGCGCATGTCCGCCAGCGCCTCCCGGATCCGGTGCGGCGCCTCGTAGAACACCATGGTGCGCTCCTCGCCCTGGAGCTGCCGTAGCGCTTCCCTTCGCCGGCCCCGACGCGCCGGCAGGAACCCCTGGAACACGAACCGGTCCGTGGCCAGCCCCGAGACGCTCAGCGCCGCGACGGCAGCGGACGCTCCCGGTACCGGCGTCACCGCCACCCCCTTCTCCGCCGCCGCCCGGATCAGATGGTACCCCGGGTCCGAGATGGTAGGTGTACCCGCATCCGAAACCAGCGCAATGTTCTCGCCCGCCTCCAGGCGTCGCGCCAGCACCTCCGCCTTGGTCCGCTCATTGTTCTCGTGGTAGCTCGTAACCGGCGTGTCGATGTCGTAGCGGGCCAGCAGTTTCCGGGTCTGCCGGGTATCCTCCGCCGCGATCAGGTCCACCTCCCGCAGCACCCGCAGCGCGCGCAGCGTGATGTCCTCCAGGTTCCCGATAGGCGTCGCCACCACGTACAGCATGTTCCGAACCAGCCCCCCGGGTCGGCACCCGTCACGACGCTGCTGCCAAGGATCGGGGGTAAGGCCTTGGGATGATGTTGGGTCCGCCCTCCATCATCCCAAGGCCTTACTCCCGATCCCGGTGGGTCGTCCTCCACCCATTCAGCCTCCACCCTCCAGCAAGGTCCGCAGCCCGTCCTCGTCCAGTATCCGGACCCCCAGCTCCTCCGCCTTGGCGGCCTTCGACCCCGGGTCCGCTCCCACCACCACGTAATCGGTCTTCCCGCTGACGCTCCCCGACACCCGGCCCCCCAGGGCGGCGATCATCTTCTGCGCCTCGCTGCGGGACATGGTCTCCAGGCTGCCCGTGAGCACGAAGCTCTTCCCGCTCAGGGCGCCCTCGGCCCGGGCTTCCGCCTTGGGCTGGAACCCGTGCTCCAGCAGCTTGTCGATGACCCGGCGGTTGCCCTCGTCAGCGAAGAAGCCGGCGATGCTCTTGGCCACCTCGGGGCCGATGTCCCGGACCTCGGTGAGGGCCTCTTCGTCCGCGCCCATGATGCCGTCCAGGGTGTCGAAGTGCTCGGCAAGCACCTTGGCCGTGGCCTCGCCCACGTGCCGTATGCCCAGGGCGGTCACGAATCGCGAGAGAGTTGCGTCCTTGCTGCGTTCCAACTCGCGCATCAGGTTCTGCGCCGACTTGGCCCCCATGCGCTCCAGGCCCGCCAGGGTCTCCTCTTCCAGCCCGAAGAGGTCGGCGCTGTCCTTCACGAGCTTCTTCTCCACCAACTGGTCGATGAGCTTCTCGCCCAGCCCCTCGATGTCCAGGGCGTTGCGCGAGCCGAAGAACTTGAGGCTCTCCTTCAGCTTGGCCGGGCACGACAGCCCCACGCAGCGGTAGGCCGCCTCGCCCTCCTCGCGGTAGACCTGGGAGCCGCACATGGGGCACCGGGCCGGCATCTCGAAGGGCCGCTCGCTGCCGTCCCGTTCGTCGGCGAGCACCCGCACCACGTAGGGGATCACGTCGCCCGCGCGCTCGATGACGATGGTGTCGCCGACCCGGATGTCCTTGCGCTGGATCTCGTCCATGTTGTGCAGCGACGCGTTCCGCACCGTGACCCCCGCCAACTGCACCGGCTCGAGGCTGGCCACCGGCGTGAGGGTGCCGGTGCGGCCCACCTGGGGCTGGATGTCGAGGATGCGGGTGGTGGACTGGCGCGGCTTGAACTTGTAGGCCATGGCCCAGCGTGGCGAGCGGGCGATCTGCCCGAGGCGCCGCTGCAGCTCCAGGCTGTTCACCTTCAGCACCACGCCGTCGATCTCGTAGGGCAACGCGTCCCGTTGGCCTTCCATCTCCTCCTGGTAGGCGACGACCTCGTCCACGCTGCCGCACACCCGGGTCAGCGGCACCGGCTTGAGTCCCCAGTCCCGCAGGGCCGCCAGGAACTCCTCGTGGCTGGCGAACGACGCCGGCTCCACCGCCCCCATGCCGTGGCAGAAGAGATCCAGCGGCCGGCTGGCGGTGATCTTGGAGTCCAGTTGCTTGAGCGCGCCGGCGGCCGCGTTGCGGGGGTTGGCGAATATGTACTCGCCGGCTTCCTCCCGTTGCCGGTTGAGGCGCTGGAAGCCTTCGGTGGGATAGAACACCTCGCCGCGCACCGCCAGGAGCCGCGGCGCCGCCGCCCCGTCCCGGCGCAGCGACAGGGCCACCGAGCGGATGGTGCGGACGTTCTGCGTGATGTCCTCGCCGTCGACTCCGTCCCCCCGGGTGGACGCCACCGCCAGCTCGCCGTCCTCGTACACCAGCTCGACCCCGATGCCGTCGATCTTGGGCTCCACCACGTACTCCAGCGGGTCGGTGGTCATGAGAAAACGCTGGATCCGCTGCTCGAAGTCCGCCAGCTCGTCCCGGTTCGTGATGTTGTCCAGAGACAGCATCGGCAGGGTGTGCCGCACGGTGGTGAACCTGTCCAGCGGCGGCCCCCCCACCTTGGCCGTGGGCGAGTTGGGCAGGGCCAGCTCCGGATGCTCCCGCTCCAGCCGCGACAGGCGCTGGAACAATTCGTCGTACTCGGAATCGGTAACGCGCGGGTCGTCGAGCACGTGGTAGCGGTAGCCGTGTTCCGCCACCTTGTCGGTCAACTCCCGGATCTCTGCCTTCAACGCCTCCAATGTTTCGGTCACCGCCAAGCTCCTTCAAACCACGCGGATCTCATACCAATGATGTATGTCAGCAAACCGATCCGTCGACAAGAAGCGGGTTGTCAGCCTCTCCGCCTGGGTTCCGGGGTAGCCTTGAAATGATGGAGGGCGGACCCAACATCATTTCAAGGCTACCCCGAAACCCAGGCCAGCGCTGCTGGATTCTTTTCTATTCCGGGGAATCCGTGTCGACTCCGGGCTGGGATTGCCAATTCCGGGTTGCGGGGCGGGACGGGTCCGCCGCTAGATGACAGGGTGGTGGGGTAGGGCCGGTGCCGGTGCGGTCTGGGTTGGTCAAGCCCCGGATGACCGCCCGAGCACGTCCCGAAGCCGCGGGTGGAGCGTCGCGTCCGCAAGCCCGCGGACCGCCTTCTCCGGCGCCAGCATTCCCTCCTCGGTGATGACAGCCGTGACGCAGCCCAGCGGCGTGGTGTCGAAGTAGCGGTTGACGACCCGCAGTCCTTCGGGGGCGTGGGGCAGCACCTCCTCGGGCGGCATTTCCCGCTGGCGGGGTCCGGGTGCGGTCGCGGGCATGAACTTCTCGCTCCCCGCCAGCACGTAGCACGGGACCCCCCAGGTCCGGGCCGCGGTCGCCAGTCCCAGGGTGCCGGCCTTGTTGACCACGCCGGCCGCCGTGACCGCGTCCGCGCCCACCACCAGCACCGCCCGTCCGGCCTGCCGCAGGAGCGAGAACGCCAGGCTGTCGGTGCACAGCGTGGCGGGGATGCCGTGCCCGGCCAGTTCCCGGGCCAGCGCGGCGCCCTCGTTGACGGGGCGCGACTCGGTGCAGTGGACCGTCAGCCCGACTCCCGCTTCCCCGCAGTACAGCAACGCGTTGCGCACGGTGGAGCTCGCGGAGTGGGTGAAGACCCAGGGCCCGCCGGCGAGGACCTCGCGTCGTCCGCTGACGGTGGAGCCAGCCAGGTTCCGGGGCGCTTCGCGGAGGACCTCCAGGAACCCGCGGGCGATGGCCTGGTTGTGGCTCTCCATGCCGTCCACGAAGGACGCGGCGGCCCGCCGGACGCGGTCCGGCGCCCCTTCGTCCGCGTCCAGGGCACGGAGCAGCGCCTGGAAGAGGTTGAGGAGCGGCGCCATGACGGGGTGCGCGCCGATGATCGCCGCGCCCAGCTCCAGCAACCCCCTCTCCATCTGGTCGGGTTCCGGTGGAGCCTCGGCGAGCCACTCGTCCACCAGCGCGGCCGCCCGCCGGGTCAGGGTCTGGGAACCGGACAGGTTGTCGTCACCGATCTCCCGCAACCTCCCGGTCAGGTCCATCGGATTCTCCCGCTCTCACCCGTCCCCGCCCCCACCGCCGGGCCGTTGCCTCGTTGACCGGTCATCACACCTGTGATAGCAATTTTCTTGATGCGAATCGCAACGTCTCCATGAGTACTGTCCGTCGGAATAATACCATGTGGTTTCTTGGCTGGGGAATCGTTTTCGCTGTGTTTCTGGCCGGTTGCGCCATTGTGGAGCCGGTTCCCGAGGTCCCCTCCGGCCCGTTCGCGAATGAGGAAAAGGCGGCGGTCCCGCCCGATGCCGGGGCGATGTACCGCTTTCTGCGCGCCCGGTTGGACCTCATCGGAGGCGACTCGCAAGCGGCCCACCGGCATCTCGAGGCCGCCAGCCAGCACGATCCGTCCAGCGCTTTCCTGCGTGCCCGGCTGGCCAGGTCCTGGCTTGCCCTGTCAGAGGCGGAGAAGGCGTTGGCGGCGGCGGAGGCCGCGGTGAGGCTCGACGGCGAGAACCGGGAAGGACTTCGGTTGCTGGCCGGCTTGTTCGTTGCCGCCGGAAAGGTCTCGCAGGCCGTCCCTCAATACCGGAAGCTGCTCGAGCTGTATCCCGACGACGCCCAGACGCTCCTTTACCTGGGCGCCGTCCAGCTCGGCCAGGGGGAGATCGGGAAGGCGCGCGAACACCTGGAACGGTACGTCCGGCGCAATCCCGGATCGCCTCTGGGACACTATTACCTCGGCCGGGTGCTGGCCGAGGCCGGGGAACTGGACGGCGCCGAAGAGAGCTACGCGACCGCGCTCAAGCTCCACCCCTCGTCCGCCCCGGTGCTGACCGAGCTGGCGCTGGTCCGCGAGTTCCGCGGCAGGAGCAGCGCCGCGCTGGAAACGTACGAGAGGCTCCTCAAGATCGATCCGCTGAACGCGTGGGCGGTGCGGCGTGTTCGTTCCGGCCGGCGGGACCTCGCCGAAGCGCGCGCCGAGTTCGACCGCCTGCGCTCGGTGGAGGCAGCCCCCGGCGCCGTGCGGATGAAGGTCGGGCTCGTTCACTACGAGCTCGGCAGCCTCGAAGAGGCGGTGACGGAATTCAGCCTCGCTCTGATGGAGCGGCCGGACGACCATCGCGCCCGTTTCTTCCTCGGCCTGACCTACGGCCGGCTGGAGGACGGCGAGCGGGCGGTGGCGCATTTTTCGCGCATCCCTCCGGAGAGTGAATACTTCGTCGATTCGCGGGTGCAGCTCGCCTCCGTCCACGAAAGGAAAGGACGGTTCGCCGATGCCGTGGCCGCCATCCGGGCCGCCCTGGACCGGGACGACCGGCGGCGCAAGGATCTGTTCCGTTTCCTTTCGGATGTGTACCGCAAGGCCGGCGACTTCCCCAATGCCATCGCGGCCATGCACGAGGTAGTGGAGCTGGATCCCGAGAGCGACCGGGTCCACTTCGCGCTGGGCGCCCTCTACGACCAGAGCAAGGACAAGGACAAGACCATCGAGTACATGCAGAAGGCCATCGAGCTGAACCCCGACAACGCCGCCGCGCTGAACTATCTGGGGTACACCTATGCCGACCTGGGCGTCGAGCTCGACCGCGCGGAGCGACTCATCATCCGGGCGCTGGAGATCGCCCCCAACGACGGTTTCTACATCGACAGCCTGGGATGGGTCTATTACCGCAAGGGGGATTACCCGAAGGCCATCGAGCAGCTCGAGAAGGCGGTGCATCTGGTGGTGGACGACCCCGTCATCATCGAGCACCTGGGCGACGCGTACGTCAAGGCGGGCCAGGCGGACAAGGCGCTTCAAAGCTATCGCGACGCGCTCAAGGCGGCCACCGAGGAGGAGCAGGTGAAGCGGATCCGTTCGAAGGTCCGCAAGCTCGAAGGGATTTGACCGGATGCGAAGGATGCGAATCGGCCTGATCGCCGCGGTTCTTTGCGCCGGGGGCCTGCTGCCCGGGTGCGCGGTCCAGGAGCCCGCGCACCCGGCCAGCAGGCCCCCGGCGCAAAGAACCGCGG
>CAZVUC010000006.1:0-40217 GCA_964630405.1 uncultured Syntrophobacterales bacterium
TCGGTTAGAGTGGACAGCAACGACATGGGGCGTTCCCTCCGCTTCGGCGATGTTGTAGTTCTGCTCTAACCACAACATACAGGGAACGACCCCACGTCTACAAAAAAAACCCCTCACTCAATGGGTTTTGCAAGAGGCTCCCTGTAGAGACACCCCCAACGGACCGCCCGGTGCGGGCCCGTGAACCCGTCCCGTTTGACAACAAAACGGCTACCCGTTATTGCTCAAGGACACCACCGCATGATTCCAGCCAAAGAAAACAAGGGAAAGCCCGAGCCCAGAGCCGGGAAGGCCGCTCGCAGCACAAAGCTCAAAGCACGGACGAAAGGCGCGGGCAACGACGCCAACACGGACGAGGTCGAAGAGCAGGATCTGCCGGGCGACGCCGCCGGACGGTTGAAGATCAAGAGGCAGTACGAGGAGCTCCTGGGGATCCGCGTCGAGAAGCTCAAGGGGCGCGTCCTCAACCGGGAGAAGATCAACAAGACCATCGAGGGCATCTACTACATCTGCCTCGAGTGCAAGAGAATCTGCCACAACCTGGACGAAGGCCTGATCCAGGACCCCGAAACCCATATCTGCTACTGCGAGACTTGCCGCAAGAAGCGGTGAACGCGCCCCTACGCGCCTTCTTCCCGCGGCACAGGCCGCGCGAGGGGCTCGACCCGCCGGGCGGTGGTGACAAAGCCCGTGTGGGCCACCATCCGGTGCTGCGGGCGCACGCTCATTTCCTTGACGTGCCAGTAGCGCACCAGCGTCTCCATGGTGTCGATGCAGGCGAACCCGCCGTGCTCCTTCAACGAATCGACGAATCCCTTCACCTGAAGCACCGTGGGCACGTAGCCCAGGAACACCCCGCCGGGCCTGAGCGCCCGCCACGCGAGGTCGGTCTGCCGCCAGGGTTCCGGTAGATCGAGAAAGATCCGGTCGACGGTGAGGTCCCGGAGGCCTTCGGTGACGTCGCCGACCTCCAGCGTCCATTGGGGCGCCGCGCCGTAGTAGCGGGCGACGTTCCGTTCCGCCGCCCGGGCGTGCTCCTCCCGGAGCTCGAAGGAGATGACCCGCCCCTCCGGTCCCACCGCCCGCAGCAACGTCAGCGTGAGCGCCCCGGGGCCGACGCCGGCCTCCACCACCGTGGCGCCCGGATAGATGTCCCCCCACATCAGGATGAGCCCCAGGTCCTTGGGATAGATCACCTGGGCCTTGCGCGGCAGGTTCGGGATCAGGCGTTCGAGGGTGGGACGCAGAACCACGAACCGCTCCTTCAGGGAAGAACGGACGCTGACGCCGTCAGGCTTGCCCAATAGTTCGTCCACCGCGATGGTCCCGCCCCGGATGGAGATGGCCTCGCCGGCACGGAGGGTCTTCAGGTACTCCCTGTCCTTCCGGTCGAAGAAAATCACCGAGTCGCCTTCGCGGAGCGGCTCACCGGTCGTGCGGAGGCCGTTGAACGTGGTCGATGTGGAGATGGCGCCCTCCCCAGGTCCTGTCGGGGTTATCATATCGTTAACGGCGTTCAACGGTCCGATCTGGGGGAAACCGCCAAACCCAGGAAAACGACCACGGCCTGGTTCAGCCTGACGATGTCCTGGTCATCGAGCCTGCCGATCCGCTCGCCGATCTTTTCTTTCGACACGGTAGTGATCTTGTCGACCATTAGCTGGGACAACGAGCGTAACCCATTTCCCTCGTTGGGTTCGATCGGGAGCCGGAACAGCGGCGCCTCGGTTGGGTCTGTCGTAAATGCACAAATGGTAATCGAGGCAGTACCGTCAAAGTTATCGTCTTGGAGAATGACGGCGAGCCGTGCCTTGCCCGCGTAATCCCCGCCACCGGAGACCGTCCAGATCTCACCGCGCCTCATTCGTTACCACTGTCGGCGATCGTGTCGATGAAACCCTGATCTTCTCGCTCCCGGGCACTGGCTGCGACGGCGAGTGATTGACGGCGAGCTTCCGCCTTGAAGCCGGACGCACGGGTATCGGGCACCCATATCTGGATCGGGCGGAGGCCTTGCCGGCGCAGGCGCGCTCGATGGGCGCGCACCTTGTCGCGGGATGTTGTGGATTGAATCGGGTCGGCCATGGCAAACCTTGTCGACAAGTTACATGTAACTTAGCATCATATTGCCGGACCTTCCAGAGTAAACCGAGGGGCGACATGAAAGCGGCGCCCTGCCCCCGGCCCGGTCAAGCGTCGGCGATCTTCGACTTGGCAGCGGCATGCCAGATGGTCGCGAGCACGGCGAGGAGCAGCATCGGCATGGCGCCGATATTGACCCAGTTCCAGCCCAGGAAATGGATGAACGCGCCGGATGACAGCGACCCGACGGCAACCACCGTGTAGATGATCTGGTTCATCATGCCCTGGGTCTTGTTGCGTTCGGCCGGGTTGTACGCGGTGGTCATCAGGCTGGTGGCGGCCGTGTAGGTAAAGTTCCAGCCGAGCCCGAGCAGCACCATCGCCAGCCAGAAATGGAAAACCTCGATGTCCAACAGGGCGACGCCGATGCAGGCGCCCTGGAGCGTGAGTCCGGTCAGGATGATCGGTATCTCCCCGAACCGCTTCACCAGCGAACCGGTAAAGAACCCGGGCGCGAACATCGACACGGAGTGCGATGAGATCACGGTGGCCACGGAACCGAAAGCGTGGCCGCCGTGCGCGATCATGGCGACCGGCGTCGCCGTCATCAGGAAGTTCATCACGGTTTGAGCGACCGTGGCGGAGACGGCGGCGACGATGAACACCGGCTGCTTGACGATTTCCAGCAACGGCCGTTGCTCGCCTTCCAATTGCTCCTTGGTCAGGTTCGGAATGTTGAGGAACATCAGCGTCATCGCCGCCAGCAGCCCGGTCCCGACCATGAACAGGAATGCGCCGGCAAAGAGGTGGCTTTCCAGGAGCCCCTTTCCCCAGTTGGCCAGATTGGGGCCCGCGAACCCGGCGAACACGCCGCCCGCGAGCACGAAAGAAATGGCCTTGGGGCGGAACTCCTTCGAGGCCGCGTCCGCCACCGCGAAGCGATAGAGTTGGGAGAAACTGGAAAACAACCCGTACAGGAAGCCGCCCAGCAAGAGCAGCCAGAAATTCTGGTAGAGGACGGCGCCCGTGCAGGATATCCCGCTGCCCGCGGCCAGGACGGTGCCGCAGAGGAAACCGATCTTCCGGCCGAACCGGCGCGTGAACAGCGACGTCGGCATGGCGGCCAGGGCCGCGCCGACCACGATCAGCCCGGTCGGCAAGGTGACGAAGGCCGGATGCGGTGCGATCAGCAGCGCGACCGCCGGAGACGTGACCATGAAGAGTCCACGCCCCGTGCCGGACAGCATCTGACAGGTTCCGAGAACCAGGACGTTCCTATGATCGGTTTGCATGTCCCTCCCGGTCCCGAAAACGCGGCCGTCTTCGCCGGCTCGCAAGCCGAGGCACTACCTGGAATGTTCGTGATATCAACAAGTCGGATGGCGGAGAGGAGGGGATTCGAACCCCTGGTACCCTTTTGGGGTACACACGATTTCCAGTCGTGCACCTTAAGCCAGACTCGGTCACCTCTCCGGAGTGCGCTGGGGATCGGGCGTGTGCCATCCCTCACGGGACGCATTGCGAGAAACGATCCTCCCCTGAGTTTTTAGCATTACGGGGCGAAATTGGCGACTCCGGCGCGGCAACGGCGGCAACGACGCCCCCGCGCGAGCGGCGGCCCGACCCATCAGGTCACGATATCCCTGGCCCAGTCGCGGTTGCGGCGGTACCAGTCCACCAGCTCTCCCATGCCCGTGGCGAAATCCGTCTCGGGCTGCCAGCCGAGCAGCCTCCGGGCCTTGGAGATGTCCGCCCAGGTAGCATCGACGTCGGCCGGGTGACGCTCCTCATGCCGGACGGACGCCTGGCGGCCGACGAGCCGTTCGATCAGCCGGATGGCATCGTTCAAGACGATGGGCTGGTCGGAGCCCAGGTTGACGACCTCGTAGCCGGAGCCGGCCGCGAGCGTGGCCGCGACGCCGTTGGCGACGTCGTCGACGTAGGTGAAGTCCCGCTGCTGGCTGCCGTCGCCGAAGACCGTCACCTCCCGGCCCTCGCTGATCCACTGGACGAACCGGAACAGGCTCATGTCGGGCCGGCCCGCCGGCCCGTAGACGGTGAAGAAACGGAGCACCATCACGTCGAGGCCGTGGAGGGCGTGATAGCTATAGCTCATGGCCTCGGCGGCCTTCTTCGAAGCCGCGTAGGGCGACAGCGGCCTGTCGGTGCCGGCGTCCTCCCGGAAGGGACGCGGGTTGTGCCGGCCGTAAAGGCTCGAGGTGGAGGCCAGCACGAACCGTTGGATCTCCAGCTCCCGGCACAGCTCAAGCAGGTTCAGGTTGCCGGTCACGTTGGTGTCCAGATACACCCATGGGTCCGCCACCGAGCTGCGCACCCCGGCCCGGGCCGCCAGGTTGATGACGGCGTCCACCCTGCTCTTCCCCGCCGTCGACCGCCCGAAGGATTTCACGGCCTCCCGGTCGCCGATGTCCAGACGGGTGAATGCGAATCCGGGCCGTGGCCGGAGTTGCGCCAGACGCCAGTCCTTGAGGCGCACGTCATAGGCCTGGTTGACGTTGTCGACGCCGATGACGGCATGGCCGCCGGCAAGGAGCTTCTCGCACACCTTCCAGCCGATGAAGCCGCAGGCTCCGGTAACGAGGATGGTGCTCATGAGGTGGAACGCCGGGATGGCGGTTTGGTACCCATTCGGACGGTGGGCGGCCCGTGGCGGTGGCCGACAGGAGGGGGCGGCCCGCTTGAATATTGGTGACGCTATTGTTAGTCGGAACCACGTTCACAAGTCAAGGATGCCGGCGAACCCGCACCCCCGGCGATCCCTCGGGGTCGTTCCCCCGCGCGCCGGCGCGCCTGCCGCGACCATGAGAATGCTGCTCCAGAGAGTCGAACGCGCCGAAGTGACGGTGGACGGAGAGACGGTATCCGCCATCGGGCCCGGCCTGTGCGTCTTTCTCGGGGTCGGCAAGGGAGATTCCGAGAAGGACGGCGCCTTCCTGGCGGACAAGCTCCTCAACCTCCGCATCTTCCCCGACGAGTCCGGCAAGTTCAACCGTTCCGTCACGGACACCAGGGGCGAGATCCTGGTGGTTTCCCAGTTCACGCTGTACGGCGACACCCGCAAGGGCCGGCGTCCCTCGATGACGGACGCGGCCACGCCGGAAGAAGCGGAAAGGCTCTACCGGGACTTCGTGGAGCGCCTCACCCTGCCCGGCGGGCCGAGGGTCCGCACCGGCACTTTCCAGGCCGCCATGAAGGTGTCGCTGGTGAACGACGGCCCGGTCACCTTCCTCGTCGACAGCGCGGAACCGCGTAAAAGGCCATGAGCCGCGTTGCCCCCGGAGCGGAACGTCCATGAACGTCGTGCTCTTCGAACCGGAGATCCCGCCCAACACGGGCTCGGTGGCACGGCTTTGTGCGGCGACCCGGACCCGGCTGCACCTGATCGAGCCGTTGGGCTTCGAAATCGACGACAAGCACCTCAAGCGCGCGGGCCTCGACTACTGGCCCTACGTGGACCTCCAGGTGCACGGCTCATGGGAGGAGTTCACCGCCCCCCACCAAGGGGCGCGGCTGCTCTATTTCTCCAAGAAGGCGGCAAAGTCCTACGTCTCCGCCGCGTACCGCGAGGATGACTACCTCGTGTTCGGGCCCGAGACCCGAGGCCTGCCGAACAACTTGCTCCGCGCCAACGAGGCCGACAGTTACGTGATTCCGATGATGAGCCCCGCAGTAAGGAGCCTGAACCTCGCCAACGCCGTCTCCATCGTGCTTTACGAAGGGCTTCGTCAACTGGGAAAGCTGTAGGGGACGCCCCCTCCCCTGCCACCTGGAGGGTTTTTCCAGAACTGTGCATCTTTATATTTGGCGACCATCCTGTACGATGATCTGGATGCCTTCGAGTTCAGACACCGGCTGGATCGGTGAGATGATGCGCCTCAACGCGTTTCAATCGCTGCTTCCGGACGCCGCCGAACGCCTCGGCCGCCGCTTCCCGTGGGACGAGCCGCATGGGTGCCCCGAAGAAGATCCGGCCAAGAGCTGGGCCAAAAAACTCCGCCGCAGGAATGGACGCCGTGCGGCAAGACGCCACCTCGACGACGCGGACGTGGTCATGGTGCTCATGGTCATCATTTACGAAGGCCCGATCACGTTGAGGTACCTGATCACGGTGCTTTTCCCGGAAACGGATCCGGGAACGGGCCAGTCACGCGAGGGCGAGAAGAAGGAGATGGGAATCGAGAGAGTCGAGGCGATGAAACAACGGCTGGCCAAGCTCCAGCTCGATCTCGATCAGCCATGTGAGGACGAGAAGAAGAAGATGAAACTGGCGAAAGTGGATGCATTAAAGGAAGAAATCGCCGAACTCCAGCTCAAGTACGACGCCGCTCGAAAACAAGTGCATGACACAATCCTCCCGCCCCTGAAAGATGACTGGGGATTCGTCATCGAATGGAAAGTGGACGACCCGAAAACCACACACGGTGTCCAGAACGGCACTCGGCTGAACGGCCAAAAAGAGGAGGCGAGGCCGTTGAGGAAAGGTCAAAGCGTCCTCGAGGCCACGGATTCGGCACGCGCGTTGTTCCAGTCGATCCGGGGGACGATCAAAGAATACGCAATCGACTTGATCGACAGCATTCCCGCCGAAGACGCGCCGGGGCGTGCCCCGACGCCTCGAGGAGAAGGAGAGACCTGAAATGAAAATCATGATGTTGACGATCGCGCTTGCGGTTTTCTTTTCCACCGCCACTGTGTCCGCGGGTCCAACCCCACCCGTGCCCTACCCGAACCCCTGTCCCTTGCCGCCGCGGTGTCCGTGTCCTTTGCCGCCGGCATGGCCTTGTCCCGAACCGAAACCTTGGGCGAGGGCGGAAACGCCGGCGGAGTTCAATCTGTGGATTATGGGCGTGCTCGAGGACAAGCTGAAGCCGCGCAAGGCTGTCGGCAGAATTCGCGTAGTTCCGGTCAACTATGACTTCGTGGACACGGTCTACAGTGTCTACAGCGGACAAGGTGTTATGGACATACTCAAGCCAAAGCCTAAGCCCAAGCCACGCAAGTTCTTCTGGGTGCCACGGGACATCGATGCCGCCGGATGGGATTTCCTCGGCCCGGGTGCCGGCAAGGCAACACCAGCCATGCCGATGCGCGTGCCGATGCGTGTACCGGGCGCCATGGTCCCGGCACTTGACTGACGCGCCTGAGATACTAAATTACTTGGAACACCATCAATCAGCCAAAACACAACTTCGGAGGGCATTTGAATGAGGATACGCATACGAATGGCTCATCTCGTCTGGCTGCTGCTAGCCGCCCTGGTGGCCTTCTGGCCGTTGTCGGGCGCGTCGCACGAGACCTCTGAGACCACGGCGTCGCAAGCCGACATACCGGACGACCAGAAAGAACCGTTCGAGCTGATCATGGCCTACACGAACATCACCGTGGGGCCGGGTCAGGAGTTCGAGATGGACGCCGAAGTCGTCAACCCGAGGAAGGCTTCCGTGCGGGTGTCGCTGGAGGCAACCTCGCTGCCCGAAGGGTGGACCGCGGCGTTCCATTCCAGGTACCCGAGCTATCCGGTGGGCGGCATCATGGTCCAGGGCGGCAAGAACACCACCCTGGAGCTCAAGGTCAAGCTTCCCGACGACGTGGAGCCGGGGGACTACGAGGTTGCGGTAACCGCCACGGACGACAAGGGCGAGAAGACCGAGAACGCCAAGATCGCCTTTAGCGTCTCCGCCAAGAAGGTGGACACCGGCGGGCTCAAGATGGAGAGCCAGTACCCGGTGCTGAGCGGCAACACCAGCCAGACCTTCAAGTTCAGCATCGACCTCAAGAACGAAACCGACAACCCGGTCACCACCGCCCTGGCCGCCCAGGCGCCTCCGGGCTGGGTGGTCAAGATCAAGCCGCAGTTCGAGGAAACCCAGATTTCCTCCATCGCGCTCAAGAAAGATTCGAGCGAAACCCTGAGCGTCGAGATCCAGCCCCCGCTCCTCGGGGAGCCCGGCGACTATCCGGTGGTGGTCAAGGCCCGCTCCGGCGGCCTCTCCGCGCAGGCGGACCTGAAGATCTCGCTGTCCGGCACACAGCAACTCAACATGGGCACCGCCACGGGCCAGCTCAATGCGTCGGTGACCGCCGGAGAGCAGTCCCAGGTCGATTTCCTGGTGGCGAACGCAGGCACTGCGCCGCTGACCAATCTCGCCTTCATCTCCTCGAAGCCGGACCAGTGGGAGGTCAACTTCAAGCCGGACAAGGTCGACTCCCTGAATCCCGGGGAAATCCGCGAGGTGAAGATGGAGATCACCGCCCCGGATCGGGCCGTAGCCGGCGACTACATGCTCGCCGTCACGACCAACAGCCCGGACACCAACAAGTCCATCGACTTCAGGGTCACGGTGTCGACGCCGACCATCTGGGGCTGGATCGGCGCATTCATCGTGGCGGTGGTGGTGCTCGGACTGGCGGCAGTCTTCATCCGGCTGGGACGGAGATGAGCGAGTACATTATCGAAACCGAGGGGTTGACCAAGCGCTACCGGGAAAAGATCGCCGTAAGCGATCTGGATCTGCAGATCCCCCGGGGCGAGGTGTTCGGTTTTCTCGGCCCCAACGGCGCCGGCAAGACCACCACCATCCTGATGCTGCTGGGACTGACCGAGCCCACGCACGGGACGGCGGCGGTGTGCGGCTTCAATCCCACGACCCAGCCGTTGGAGGTCAAGTCGCGCGTCGGCTACCTGCCGGAGAATCCCGGATTCTACGAGGACCTCACCGCGCGCGAGAACCTCGCCTACATCGCCCGGCTCAACCGCATCGGCGAGGACAGGCTCTCCAATCTGCTGCATGACGTGCTCGACCAGGTGGGCCTCGCCGACGACGGCGACCGTCCGGTGCGGGAGTTCTCCCGCGGCATGAAACAGCGGCTGGGGATCGGCGAGGTGCTGGTAAAGGAGCCCGAGGTCATCATCCTGGACGAGCCCACCCTGGGCATCGATCCCGACGGCGTGACCCGGCTCCTGGAACTGATCAGCGAGCTCAGGCGCGAGCGCGGCCTCACCGTGCTGCTGTGCTCACACTTGCTGCATCAGGTGCAGCAGGTGTGCCAGCGCATCGGCATCATCGTCAGCAGCCGCATGATCGTGCAGGGGACTCCCGACGAACTGGGCAAGGCCATCCTGAAGGAGCACCAGTGGAACTTCCTCGTGGAGGTGGCCGGCGATGCTCCCCTGGAGGAAGCTCTGGGAGCGTTGCCGGGAGTCGGTCAATGCGAACAACGCGAGTCGGGATGGTTCATCCGCTGCACCCGGGACGTCCGGCCCGAGCTGATGGAATTGATACGGGACCGGGGCATTGACCTGCTGCAGCTCCGCGCCGAAGACCCGACGCTCGAAGAAATTTACCTCAAGTATTTCAGGGAGGCGTAGCGATGCTCGTCGTGTATTGGAAGGAGCTCCAGGATCATTTCAGCAGCCTCCGCTTCATGATCCTGCTCGCCCTGATCATGTTGCCGGGGATATTGTCCGTCTACATTGCGGGGCAGGCAATCCAGCAGTCGGTGCAAAACAACCCGACGGAGTACGTCTTTCTCAGGCTTCTAACGACCGAGTCCCTCTTCTTTTCGCTTGCCACGTTCCTGGGCTTCTTCGGCCCGCTGGTGGGCATCACCCTGGGATTCGACAGCATTAGCGGTGAATACGGGCGGGGGACGCTGAGCCGGGTGCTCTCACAGCCCATCTACCGGGACAGCCTGATCAACGGCAAGTTCCTGGCCGGCTTGACCACCCTGGCCATCCTGTGGGTGTCGATCCTGCTGGTGGTGCTCGGTCTGGGCATCACCCTCATCGGCTATTTTCCCAATGCCGAAGAGCTGTGGCGGATGCTCTTCTTCGCCATCATCGGCGTCTCCTACACCGGCTTCTGGCTGGCCCTGGCCATGCTGCTCTCCATGCTGCTCCGGAGGACCGTCACCGCGGCGCTGGCCGCCATCGCCCTGTGGCTCTTCCTGGGAATCTTCATCGGCGTGCTGGCCGGTTTCGTGGCCGGACTGATCATCCCGAGTCCGGGGACCGCCGAGGAGGCGGCCCGGCTGGCGACCATCGAAACGGTCCTTGGGCGCATGTCGCCGAGCCTGCTCTACAGCGAATCGGTGCGACTGCTGCTGAATCCGGTGGCGCGGACGCTGATCCCGATCCTGCCGGAACAGCTCGGCCAGCTCGAAGGGCTGATCGTCACGCCCCTCAGCCTGGGCCAGAGCCTGCGCCTGATCCTGCCCATGTTCTTCACGCTGGTGGCGCTCGTGGCGGTGTGCTTCGGCATCGCCTACATCAAGTTCATGCGGACGGAAATCCGCGCCTGATCCGAGCCGCCGGCTCCGGGCCAAAAAGCAGAAAGGGCAGGTGTCATCCGACACCTGCCCTTTGCATAGGGTTTTTGTGGCCGCGGATTCCGCGGGCGATCAGGAAGCCTCGCTCTTCCCTACCCCCATGATGGACTCGACGATCTTCTTGTAGCCGGTGCAACGGCAGATGTTGCCGTTCATGTACTCGATCACCTCTTCCTCCGTGGGGTCCGGATTCTCGTCGAGCAGGGTCTTGGCGGTGAGGATCATGCCCGGGGTGCAGAAACCGCACTGGAAGCCGCCGTATTCGATGAAGGCCTCCTGGATCGGGTGAAGCTTGCCGTCCTCGGCCATCCCCTCGATGGTGAGCACGTCCTTGTCCCTGGCCTCGAACGCCGGCAGGGTGCACGAACTCACGGGGCGCCCGTTCACCAGCACCGTGCAGGCGCCGCACACCTGCACGTCACAGGAGCGCTTGGAGCCGGTGAGGCCCAGACGCTTGCGGATCACGTCCAGAAGCAGCTCGTGGGGTTCCACCTCGATGTCGTAGCGAGTCCCGTTCACGTTGAAGGATAACGGAAGGGTCTGCCGTCCGCTGTCTGCCATAGCCGTTGGCCTCCGCTCGGTTCGTGTGGCTGAGATCCGGTGCCGTCGACCGGTTAACCGGCCAGCTCCGCCCGGATGTCGTTGAAGGCCCGGGTCAACAGGACCTTGACGATGTGTTCCTTGTATTCGGCCGATCCGTGGAGGTCGCTGATGGCGTCGCCCGCGCGCCCGGCGATGTCGCCCGCCTCGGCCATCCGTTGCGCCGCCTCCTCCAGGCTCTTCCCCCGCAGCACCGCCTCCGCCTCTTCCACCCGCATGGACTTGGGGCCGACGCAGCCCACCGCGACCCTCACGTCCCGGACCGATTCCCGCCCCGCGTCCGCCATCACGTGCAGCGCCACCCCCGCGCTCGGCCGTTCCAGGTAGCCGAACTTGCGGTAGCGCACCGCGGCGTCTGCGGCGGGCAACGGCACCGCGATCTCGGTGAGGACCTCGTCCTCTTCCACGGCCGCGTCGTACGCGTCCACGAAGAACTCGGTCATGGGGATCTCGCGCGACCCGCCCGCCTTTTGCGCAACCACCGTGGCGTCCAGCGCCAGCAGCAGAGTCCCGGGGTCCGCGTGGGGCTCGGCGAAGGTCAGATTGCCGCCGATGGTTCCCACCTCGCGTACCCGCAGGTTGGCGACGTTCCGCTCCATCTCCACCAGCACCGGCAACTTTTCCTGGAGCGTCTCGGAACGTTCGAGCTGCCGGTGGGTGCTCAACGCCCCGATCCGGACGCTGCCGTTGTCAAGGTTGATCTGATCCAGCCCGGGGATCTTCTTGACGTTGACGAGGCACTCGAAGTGGACCAGCCCCTCTTTCATGGCCAGCAGCAGCTCGGTGCCGCCGGCGTAGACCTTGGCCGAGTCGCCGTAGCGGGCGAGAGATTCGGACGCCGCCTTGACGCTATCCGGCTCTTCCAGACGGAACGGACGCAGCATGGATCAGGCTCCTCCCTCGAGTTCCTTCTTGACCGCCTCGGCAAACTTCACCATGTCGTTGTCCGCCTTGCGCTTGATGATGCTGTGTCCCAAGGTGGCCAGCTTGCCGAGGATATCCACGGAGGCCACGAGGGAAACCTGTGTCGCCTCCCCACGATCCTCCAGCGAGACGTCGAGGTCCACCTTCAGGTGGCTCCCGATCTTGTTGTCGCTGCCGGAGGCGCGGGCCTTGATCCGGTCCTTCGGCTCGTTCTCCAAGACCTCGATCTTGATGGGGAAAGTGACCTTGAAGGGACCCACCCGGGCCACCATCCTGGCGTTGTAGAGCTTGCCGGCCTCGACGGTGGAGGCCTCCTCGCAGCCGGGAACGCAGGCGATGAGCCGGTCCACGTCCCACAGGAAGTCCCAAGCCTTGTCCCGGGGCACTCCGATCTCGATGCTGTTCTCGAAATTCATAACGGGGTTCTTAGCAGAATCCCGCGGGCCACATCAAGCGCGCTCGTTGAAGCCTTCGAGGACCTCGAACTCCTGCGACAGGTAGCTCTTGAGCTTCTTCTTGACCCGGTTCTCGATCTGGCGGACCCGCTCCCGGCTGATGTCGTACCGCTCGCCGATCTCGCGCAGCGTCAGCGGCTTTTCAGCCATCAACCGCTCCCGGAAGACCACCAGCTCCTTGTCCTTCAGGCCCTCCCCGAAGGTCTTGAGCCGCTCCTTGATGGCCCGGCGGTACTCGTCCTCCGCCAAAAGCTCTTCCGGGGTCGGACTGTCGTCCGTGAGGGTGTTCAGCAGGGTGGCGCCCTCGCCCTCGCCCATGGGCGCGTCGGTGGAAAGATCGCGGCCCGAGAGCCGCTGGTCCATCTCGATCACCTCGGACTCCTTCACGTCCAGCCGTTGCGCGATCAGCTTGGCGCCCGGAACGAAGCCCTCGGCCTCGAGCTTCTCCTTCTCCTTCTGCAGGTTGAAGAACAGCCGGCGCTGCGCCTGGGTGGTCCCCAGCTTGACCATGCGCCAGTTGTTCATGAGGTAGCGGATGATGTAGGCGCGGATCCACCACACGGCGTAGGACGGAAACCGGACGCCCCGGTAGGGATCGAAGTTCTTGAGGCTCTCCATGAGCCCGATGTTGCCCTCCTGTATGAGATCCAGGAGGTTCCGGAAGGCCCGCTCGTACTCCCGGGCGATCATCACCACCAGCCGCAGGTTCGCCCGCACCAGCTTGTAGGCGGCCTCGACGTCGCCGACCTGCTTGTACTGGACCGCCAGCTCGTGCTCTTCCTCGCGCGTGAGCACCGGGTAGCGGCGGATCTCGGAGAGGTAGCTTTGCAGCGCGTCGAAGGGAACCAGCGCGCCGGAGGGTTCCTCCGCTTCCTCGGCGGCGTCCGGGGCCTCGTCGATCTCGTCCAGCAGCACCGGCTCGGCGATTGCGTCCGCGGCCGGAGCGTCGCTTTCCTCGACCACTTCGATGGGCGGGTAATTGGCCATATGACAACGCTGAATGTACCGTTTTTGCGGGGTTTTTTCAAGAACAGGCGGCTACCTTGACATGGCGCACGGGGGGTCCTATCCTAGTGGCCCATGGCACTTTCAGAGACCATCACGGGTTGGTTCGAGCGCAGTCGGGCGAAACGGGAGGAGCGCACGACACGCACCGTGCTCGCCGACGACTACCGGGAGCTGGCCCGCCTCGCCAACCAGCTCAGGCAGCACGCGGAAAAGGCGCCCTACCCGTTCGTGGCCGAGCGGCTGCAACAGATGGCCGCGGAAAAGGAAAAGAGCATCGGCGTTCTGTTCGAGAACATCGAGCAGCTCGGCGCCCGGGTCGCCAAGTTCGATTCGAGCATCCCCTCCGGCAGGAACCACTGGGAACGGATGCACCAGGACGTGGAGGACCAGAAGCGGGTGGAGGCGAAGCTAACGGACGACATGTCCTACCTCGCGCTGGAGGCGCCGGACCACAGCCAGCTCCTCCGGCAACTCGTGGAGGTCGAGCGCCGTCACAAGGCGGCGTTGCTGGACCTCCTGGCCCGCGCCGACCCCCAGGCCGAACAGACCTGATCTCCCGGCTCGGACTCCGGCGGGTGAAGGCATGCCGTGACGGCGGCAGCCGGCGACCCGGGCTACTGCACCAGGCGCGGACGCGCGCGTCCGTCCGAGAATGCCATGTCCAGGGCGAGGCCGGCCATGATCGCGTCCCATGCCTGCCTCTCCGACAATCCCGCGGAACGGAAAGTCTTCCACAAGCCGATGATCTCGCTCTCGGTGGGCGGGTCAAAGGAGTCCAGGGAATCCCGGCCGGCGTTGCCAGTCATGTGGTGCATCTGCGTGCGACTCCCCATGGCGGTGGTTGTGGTGGAAAGGCTCCGGAGGGGCGGGAGCGGAGTGCCGCTTCACGCCCTCCCGCTACCCTCCAGCCATCAATCGATACAAGCCAGCCCGGACACTTCGACCATGCAGTCCGGGTTGTAGAGTCCTGTTACCTGAACCAGGGTAATCGCGGGGAAGTGCTTTCCGAAGATCGCCCGGTAGGAAGCGCCGATCTCCTTGCGGTTGTCGTGGTAGGCCTTGACGTCGGTGACGTACATCGTCAACGTCGCGTAGTCCTGGGGACGGCCCCCGGCGCCCTCGACGGCCGTCCGGAGGTTCTTCCACACCTGCCCGAACTGCGCCGCGAGATCGCCCTTGCCGACCACCTTGCCCTCGGCGTCGAACGGCGCCTGCCCGGCCACTTCCACCAGCCTCCCGGAAGAGATGCTGGCCAGATGGGAGTATCCCACCGGATTTTCGAGGCCGTTCGGATTGATCAAATCGAATGCGATGACGAATTCTCCTTTGCCGGCTCGTCCGGACTCTCGTAAGTCACGACTTTCATTAAGCATCGTCCTGATTATAGTCAAGCACGCCAGGACGAATAGTCAATATACTTAGCCTCTTTTTCGTCCGGCGGCCTCACCGGTGGCCGAACGCTCCAATGAACTCCCGGATCTCCGCCACCACGTCGTCCGTGCACGGGACGTAGGGCAGGATCACGCGGGTGGCGCCGGCCTCGCCGTAGGCCTTCACCTGCTCCAGCACCTCCGCCACCGACTCGCCGGCCACCAGAGGCAAGCCGTCCAGGAGCCGGTCCGTGACCTGCCCGGTGGCGGCGTGGAATCCCGACTCGCGCCAGGCTCCCCGGATGGCCGCGACCTCCTCGCCGAACCCCATGCGGGTCAGCAGATCGCGGTAGTAGTCGGCCAGGGCGTAGTAGGTCAGGATGCGCCCCAGCGCCCGGCGCGCCGCCTCGCGGTCCCCGGCCACGCAGCAGCGGACCTTGCAGATGATCTCCAGCGCGTCCGGGTCTTTCCCCGCGAGCCGCGCCCCCTCCCGGGCGTTCCCGGCGATGCGGCGAATCTCCCCCGGATTGGCCATGTTGATCAGCACGCCGTCGCTCAGCCGGCCGGCCAAGCGGCTCATCTGCGGGCCGAAGGCCGCAAGGTAGACGGGGATGCTCCTGCCCGAAGGCTTGAACGCCATCTTGAACGCGCCGGCACGGTAGAAACTCCCCTGGTAGTCCAGCTTCTCGCCGCGGAGGGCGGCCTGGACCACCTCCAGGTACTCCCGGATCCGCCCCAGCGGGCGGTCGAACTCCACCCCGTGCCAGTTGGCGATGGTGGGGTTGGAGATGCCGAGCCCGAACAGGAAACGGCCGCCGGAGAGCTCGTCGAGGCCGGCGGCGTGGAGCGCCATGCTCACCGGCGTCCGGCCCAGCATGTGGTAGACCGCGGTGCCGAGCTTGAGCCGGCCGGTCACCGCGGCCGCCGCCGCCAGCATCACCGTCGGGTCCTTGTTGTTGGCCTCCCCTCCCCAGGCGCAGTCGAAGCCGCTGTCCTCCGCCGCCCGGGCCAGATCGGGGATGGCGTCCATGGGGAGCTGGGCGCCCGAGTTGAATTCGATGTCGAGCTTCATGGCGTCTCCGGGAAATGATGCCGGTTAACACCGCCTCACCCGGCGGTCAAGCGTCACGTCTTGAAACTCCGGCATGGATACATTAGTTACCGTCCCATGATTATCGACGCCCATGCCCACCTGGTGCCGCAAGGCTGGTACCACCCCAAGTCGCCGCAGGCCATCTTCGACATCCCGCGTCTGCGGGACGAGCAGCAACAGGCCGGGGTGGACCTTACGATCTTCGGCAACAACTGGATCCGCACGCCCGCCGGCAAGGACCCCTTCGACGTCGTGACGGAGTTCAACGCGTTCGCGGCCGAGACCACCGCGAAGCATTCCGACTACCTGCTGGGGCTCGCGTGCGCGGTGCCCTTCGGCGGCGACAGGTTCCTCAAGGAGACCGAGCGGGCGGTGCGCGAGTACGGCCTCAAGGGAATCATGATCAACTCGAGCGTCGACGGCGAGTACCTGGACTCGCCCAACGCGGTGCCGTTCTTCGAGCTGGTGACCGACCTCGACGTGCCGCTGTTCGTGCACCCGCCCCGGGTCACCATCGGCGCGGAGAAGATGGAGATCTTCCGGCTCCCCGAGATGGTCGGGCGGCCCTTCGACACCACACTGTCGCTGGCGCGCTTCATCTTCACCGGCGGTTTCGAGCGGTTCCCGGACCTGGTGATGATCTGCTCCCACGTGGGCGGGGCGCTGCCGATGCTGCCCGGACGGCTGGACTTCGGCTACGAGCTCCGCAAGGACGACAGTTTCGGCCCCTGGGAGCCCGACGTGCTGCCGCGGGCGCCGAGCACCTACATCGAGCAGCTCTACTACGACACGGTGAGCCTTCATGCCCCGGCCGTCATGTGCGCCGTGGAGACCGCGGGCGCGGACCATGTGCTGTTCGGCAGCGACTTCCCGCCGGTGCCGATCCCGCTGGAGCGCTCGGTGGACGCCGTCCGGGACGTCCGGCTGTCCGACTCGGACAAGCAGAAGATCCTCGGCGACAACGCGGTGAGGCTGCTGCGGCTGGGACAGTAGCGCAGGGCGGCCCATGGCCCGACCTCGCTTTGCCGAGCCACCCGACACGGGCGCCCGGCTGTCAGCCCAACACGAGGAAAAGGCACAAGTGGGCGGCCAGGTTCGCGTAGACCCCGGCCGCGACGTCGTCCATCATCACGTTCCAGGGACCCGGGCGGCGGTCGAAGAACGACACGGGCGGAGGCTTCCACACGTCGAAGAGGCGGAACAGCGCGAACGCGGCCAGCATGAACTCCCAGCGGCCGGCGTAACCGACGCTCAGGAGCGCAATCCACTGTCCCACCACCTCGTCGCACACCACGTGGGGCGGGTCCTTGGGCCCGTCGCCGCGCCGCAGCATGACGCCCACGCCCACCCCGCCCAGGACGAAGGCGGCGACGATGACCGGCGCCAGCACCGCGGCCTGCTGGAGCGGCCCCATCAGCGCGTAGACCTGGACCGCGACGACGCTGGCCACCGTGCCCGGGGCTACGGGAAAGAACCCCAGGCCCCCCACGCTGGCCACCGCCACGGCCCATGTTGAATTCCGCTCCATGAATCTTCCGGCACTCCTGCTGACGCCGTTGCTGCGCCTGATGGCGCGCGGGAACCTCCCGAAACGCCAGGGCACGGTCCGGCTCCAAGGGCTCCGCAAAGACGTCCGGGTCCGCTGGGACCCCTTTGCCATACCCTACATTTCCGCCGAGAACGAGCCCGACCTGTTCTTCGCCCAAGGCTACCTGCACGCCCAGGACCGGCTGTGGCAGATGGACCTCAACCGGCGCGTCTTCAGCGGACGGCTGGCCGAAGTCTTCGGCGACCGCGCCATGCCACGCAACGACTTCATGCGGCACCTGCGAACCGGCACCATGACCGGAGTCGACCACTTCATGCGGGTGATGGGCCTGCGCCACACCGCGGAGCTGTCCCTGCCCCTCCTGTCGGAGCGGTCCGCGAAGGCCGTGGAAGCGTATTGCGGCGGGGTCAACGCCTACATGGCACGACCCCGGCGGCGCCTGCCGGTGGAGTTCCGGCTGCTGCGCTACGAACCGGCCCCCTGGCAACCCGTGGACTGCATCACCCTCGCCAAGGGGTTCTCCCTGTTCCTGTCGTCCGCGCTCATGACGCGGCTCACCTTTCTGGCACTCCACGGCCGCCTGGAGAACGAACCCGAGAAGCTCCGTTCCCTGGCGCCCCACTACCCTGCCTGGGGCACCACCGTCACCCACGCCCTCGGCGACCACGGCGCCGACCTGTTGCGTTTCGTGAACGGCAGCTTCGCCGACGCCCCCTGGACCCCCAGGGGCCAGGGCAGCAACGGCTGGGCCGTGGACGCGAGCCACTCGGCAGAGGGCCATCCGCTCCTCTGCAACGACATGCACCTCCGGATGACGCTGCCCGGCATCTGGTATCTGAACCACCTGCGGATCGTAAGCGATTCCGGCGGGACTTCGCCATTCGAGGCCGCGGGCGTGTCGCTGCCGGGCTCTCCCCTCGTCTACGTCGGACACAACCGGCACATGGCCTGGGGTTTCGTCGCCGCCCTGTGCGATGACGGCGACCTCTACCGGGAGCGGATTCATCCCGAAAAGCCGGAACTCTACCGTGCACCCGACGGCTGGGCCGAGTTCGAGTCCCGGCCCGAGACCATCGCCGTCCGCGGACGCCGCCCGGTGGAGACCGTGGTCCGCAGCACCCGCCACGGGCCGGTGCTGTCGGACATCCTGGCGCCGACGGCGCAGGATTCGGACCCTCCGGACCGCGAGGTGCTGGCGTTCCAGTGGGTCGCGCACACGCCGGGAAACGAGGTGGGGCTCCTGGACGGCGTCAACCGGGCGCGGGACTGGGACGAGTTCCTGGCGGGCATGGCCCAACACGTCACGCCCTCGCTCAACTGCGTTTACGCCGACAACCGCGGCAACATCGGCTACGCCCTGGCGGGAAGAGTCCCCCTGCGCCCGCGGCAGGAGCCCTCCTGGCTTCCCCTGGAGGGCTGGAACCCGGCCCACGACTGGGCCGGCACCATCCCGTTCGAAGAGCTGCCGCGCCTGTACAACCCACCCGAAGGCATGGTCGCCAGCGCCAACAACCGCATCGCCGATCCCGGCTACCCCTACTACCTCTCCGACCTCTTCGAGCCCCCCTACCGCATCGAGCGCATCCGCCACCTGCTAACCCGCGACACCCCCCTCGACCTGGAAAACATGGCCCGGATCCAGCTCGACACCCATTCGGTCCAGGCCGAGCGGCTGTTGAACGCCCTGCGTCAGGAGCTACGTGAGATCGCGGAGGAAGAACCGTCCTTGCGGGATTGCGTAAAGTCGCTCGAGGAATGGAACTACGACTGCCGCACGGAGTCCGCCGGCGCCGCCCTCTTCCACGTCCTCTATCATCGGCTCATGTGGAACACCTGGGGAAAGGATCTCGGCGAGGACCTCTTCACGAGCTATACGGAGATCCTGAACCAGGCGATAGCGCCCCTGGACGATATTCTCGCAGACCCCGGCTCGGTGTGGTTCCGTAACTCCACCCGCAAGGAGGTGCTGGCAACGAGTCTCCGTGAGGCCCAAGCAGAACTAACGAAACGACAAGGCCCCAACCCAGCAAACTGGTCCTGGGGCCGGCTCCACACCCTCACCCTCGCCCACGCCCTCGGCAACAACAAATGGCTGGCCCCGTTCTTCTCCCTCGGCCCCTTTCCCATCGACGGCGACGGCGTCACCGTCAGCAACTCCTACTACCGCCACTCCCGCCCCTACGACCAGGCGGTCGGCGCATCGCATCGGATGCTGATCACCCTGAGCGATCCGATCCATTCGCGTTTCGTCATCGTTCCGGGTCAGGCGGGGAATCCGGCGTCGCCGCACTACCAGGATCAGTTCGAAGCTTGGCGCACTGGCCAAACCATCCGCATGGCTGAGTCGGAAGACCGAACGGACGAGTGGCCGCTGTTCACGCTTGCGGCGAGTTCGCGTGGTTAGACACTGCCAGATTCAAGAAGACGCTTCGCCTTCGTCATTCCCGCGAAAGCGGGAATCCAGGAGGCCATTTGGAGGAGTAACGCAAAGCTGTATGCAGACAGCGTTGGCCGAAACGACAGAAACACGACGAATGGAACTGCCTGGATGGCGGCGACCATCCCTTGAAGGGAAACCGAGGCGGCCCATGGAGTGTGCAAACTTCTGGGAACTGGCGGATCGTCTTCAGGTTCGACAAGGGCGAGGCTGTCCACGTAGACTTGATTGACTACCACTAGAGTGAGCGATGAAATGACCGGTATGCACTACCACCGCCGCCTCACAGGCTGCAATTCTAGCCATTTGGAGCTTGATTTCGCTGGTTGACTATAATCGTGAGTTTCTTTGGGAATTATATGGCAGTTTACCCAAAACTGCTGGCCAGCGGGCCTTGTCCTTGAGGTAGCGCCACTCGCTTTCGGGCTTTGGTGGGCGTTTCATGATGGACTTGGCGACGGCTTCCGGCGAGGCGTCAACGCGGACAGTCTCCTGATACTTCGGGTTCCCCGGGCGTCCACGCTTCGATTTCTTGGGAAACTATTTGTCAAATTACCATTCCCCTTACCCTCTTTCCTGCCAAAGCCTCTTGACCCTTGCGGCGGTCCTGATAGTTTCCTCCAGTTCCAGCGGCACAATGAACCATACTGGCCTTCGCGAATAAGGAAAGCTGGACACTTCGCCAGTATCCCCTCCGTTCCATCTGATTCCCAGGGCGCGGTTTCCTGCCCAAGTCCCCTCGACAACGGACCATGAATCAGTACCGCCGTTGTATAGAATCTCGTGGAATACCCAATCGCCGTAGTCACCAATATCTTCGGGCGGATCGTAAGGCATCCTACTTCCCTTTCTTCAGTGCCAACCGGATGCGTCCAAGATGGCACATATGAATCTTCGCCAACCCTATTCCAGCAACTTGTGGATTCGATGATTCCAGTTCGCGGCGTGAATGATCCTATCAAGGTGCAGGTTGTCTTGGAGAATCTGGGCCTTTGTCAACTGAGAGACCTGCTGCCAGTCCCGATCAAACACATAAGTGGCATTATCCAGCATGACACTCTCCAGCACAGCGCGCCCTTTTGCGTTGAATATGTAAGCGACATAGGCTCGGAAACCGCCCTCGCCGACATACACTTCATCCGGGTCAAAAGAAGCCAGCTTTTCGAGCCGGTGATGGATCGGGTTCGCAGAGCGTGGGGCTTTGTCTTCAAGCATCCGCGTGACGTGTTGCCGTACACGGCTCCACGGGTACTGACCCGGCGGCAACAAGGTCCAGTTCACCTTGCGGATGTTAGGCGGCGTGATGGCTTGCAGATTTGCATGCCGTACCTCGCACTCGCCGAATAGTTCCAGAAATAGATTGAGGATGTGCCGGATACGATTCTCCTCCGCCACCGTCTTCGTCAGTTCCTCCGAGACAACAAGGAGCTGTCCGTCGTGGTCTACAATCGTCAGCTCTGAGGCCGGCGGCGGATGGAAATCACGCGGATAGCATTCTCTGTAGACCGGCCTATCCTCGGTGCGCGTTACCCTGTCATATGGTCCGGCCCATTCCTGCCAAGTCCATTCGACGGTCGTGACGTAGCGTTCCTCCTTCGGCAAGTCCTTTCGAACGACGTAGCGACCGTTGGTGTTGTAGTCAGTAACGGTCCCGACCGCAGCCGGCAGGATCGTATCTCCAGGCTGAGGATTCGGGGAGAAACCGGCTGCGGTAAGCTTTCCCGCTGGCAATGCTGCCACGGCTACGACAGCACGCAAGCAGGTGTTCGGGAGAAGCGGTCCAAGCACCCGCTGTACTGATTTTATCCGTGTTTGTCTGATGTACATGCCTACTCTCCAAAGTACTTGTACGGATGCACTGGGCTCAAAGGATCGGCCTGGAATCCGACGCAGCCTCGCTAACTGGCGAACAGCCGTGGACTACCCGCCACGCGATAGACCCTGGAACTGACGGTGACTACGGTATCATGCTCAACGGCCAAGTTGAGGTGCCACCACCGAACACGAACAGAGATAGCGACTGGGGTGGCCCTATCTCTGACGGAACCCGAGCCGAAACGGTCCCGTGATGGTCTACGAGCACCCGCTCACCGAGCCGCAGTTCATGCACTTGTAGCAGGCGCCGCTGCGGACCATGATGGCGCCGCAGTCGGAGCAGGACGGGGCGTCCTGCTGGTAGAAGCCCTCGGCGGCCATGCTGTAGCCGTCGCCGGAGCTCTCTACCGGCTTGGGTGCGGGCGCGGGAACCTCGGCCAGTTCGTCGGCGTCCCGGTTGACGACGCCCACCTCGGTCTGGGCCTGGCCGTCGAGGAACTTGGTGGCGAGCCAGCGGAAGATGTAGTCCATGATGGACTTGGCCATGGGGATGTCGGGGTTGCGGGTGAAGCCCGAGGGCTCGAAGCGCATGTGGCTGAACTTGTCCACCAGGACCCGTAGCGGCACTCCGTACTGCATCGCCATGGAGATGGCGGTGGCGAAGGAGTCCATGAGGCCGGAGATGGTGGAGCCTTCCTTGGACATGGTGATGAAGATCTCGCCCGGCTGGCCGTCCTCGTACATGCCGGCGGTGATGTAGCCTTCGTGGCCGGCGATGTCGAACTTGTGAGTGATGGACCTGCGCTCGTCAGGCAGCTTGTGGCGCATGGGCCGCCAGTCGGCCGTCTCGGCCGGCGCGTCGCTCTTGCCGCTGGTGCTCAGCGGCTGGGTGCGCTTGGAGCCGTCCCGGTAGATGGCCACGGCCTTGACGCCGAGCTTCCAGGCCTCCACGTACGCCTTGGCGATCTCGTCCACCGAGGCGTCGGCGGGCATGTTGATGGTCTTGGAGATGGCGCCGGAGATGAACGGCTGGGTGGCCCCCATCATCCGGATATGCCCCATGTAGTGGATGGCGCGGCTGCCGTTGGCGGGCTTGAACGCGCAGTCGAACACCGGCAGGTCGTCTTCCCGCAGGTGCGGCGCCCCTTCGATGGTACCCTGCTCGTCGATGTACTCGACGATCTCCTGGATCTGCTTGGCGTCGTAGCCGAGCCGCTTCAGCGAACGCGGCACGGTGTGGTTGACGATGGTGAGCATGCCGCCGCCCACGAGCCTCTTGTACTTCACCAGGGCGATGTCGGGCTCTACCCCGGTGGTGTCGCAGTCCATCATGAAGGCGATGGTGCCGGTGGGCGCCAGCACCGAGATCTGGGAGTTCCGCACCCCGTGCTCCCCGCCTGCCTTGCACGTCGTGTCCCAAACGTCCCGCACGGTGGTGAGAAGATCCAGCGGCACGTGCGACGACGCGATCTTGTGAGCGTGGGCACGGTGCTTGTCGAGCACCCTGAGCATGGGTTCCCGGTTGACCTCATAGCCGCCGAAGGGTCCCATCCGGGACGCGATGTGGGCCGACTGGAGGTAGCCCTCGCCGGTTAGCAGCGCGGTCACCGCCGCCGCATAGGAGCGGCCGGCGTCGGAGTCGTAGGGAAGCCCCAGCGACATGAGCAGCGCGCCGAGGTTGGCGTAGCCCAGCCCCAGCTCCCGGAAGTCGCGCGCGTTCTGGGTGATCTCCTCGGTGGGATAGGACGAGTTGTCCACCAGGATGTCCTGGGCCGTGATCATGATGTCCACGGTGTGGCGGAAGGACTCGGCGTCGAAACCGCCGTCGTCACGCAGGAACTTGAGCAGGTTCAGCGACGCCAGGTTGCAGGCCGAGTTGTCCAGGTGCATGTACTCCGAGCACGGGTTGGAGCCGCTGATGCGGCCGGTGTTGGAGCAGGTGTGCCAGTCGTTGATGGTGGTGTCGAACTGCATGCCGGGGTCGCCGCACAGGTGGGTGGCCTCCGCGATCATGTTGAGAATGTCCCGGGCGCGGAAGGTTTCCGAAACCTCGCCGGTGGTGACGAAGCGCGTGTCCCATTCGCCGTCGTCCAGCACCCGCTGCATGAACTCGTCCGTCGCCCGCACCGAGTTGTTGGCGTTCTGGAAGAACACGCTGCCGTACGCCGGCCCGTCCAGGCTGGCGTCGTAGCCCGCCTCGATGAGGGTCCAGGCCTTCTTCTCCTCCTCCACCTTGCAGTTGATGAACTCCACGACGTCCGGATGGTCCGCGTCGAGGATCACCATCTTGGCCGCCCGCCGGGTCTTGCCGCCGGACTTGATGACCCCGGCGGAGGCGTCCGCCGCCCGCATGAAGGAGACCGGCCCCGACGCCGTGCCGCCGCCGCCCAGTTGTTCCTTGGCCGAGCGGATCCGCGACAGGTTCACGCCCGAGCCCGAGCCGCCCTTGAAGATCACGCCTTCCTTCCGGTACCAGTCGAGGATCGACTCCATGGTGTCGTCCACCGACAAGATGAAGCAGGCCGAGCACTGGGGCCTCTCCTCGATGCCGCAGTTGAACCACACCGGGCTGTTGAAGCAGGCCTTCTGGTGCACCAGGATATGGGTGAGCTCGTCGGAGAAGGCTTGCGCGTCGTCCTCGCCCGCGAAGTAGCCGTCCGCCCTGCCCCATCCCGTGACCGTGTCCACCACCCGGCTGATGAGCTGGCGCACCGTGCGCTCCCGCTGGGGCGTCCCGAGGGGGCCGCGGAAGTACTTGGAGGTCACGACGTTGGTGGCCATCTGCGACCAGGCCTTGGGCACCTCCACGTTGTTCTGCTCGAACACGACCTTGCCGCTCTCGTTCTGGATCGTGGCCGAGCGGGTCTCCCACTCGACCTCGTCGTAAGGATTTGTTCCGGCCTTGGTGAAATACCGCCGGACGTGAATGCCGGCTGCCTTCGCTTTTTCTTTTCCGGTGTCCTTGTCGGTTGACGCGGTCGACGTGATGGCTGCCATGTTTCCCCCTCGTGATTTCCGTTCCGCCCGGGTCCGGGAGTCGCCCGAACCCCTCTCTTTGGGTGTCTTTTGGTGATACCCGCACTGTCCCTGATTCAGCCGTATTTAGTGCGGAATTACCACGATACCCACAACATGTTGTGTTGTCAAGAACAAACTTCCGAGAAATTCGGGGCCACGGGCTTGATGACGCGCCGCGCCTGCGACTATGGTAAACTGTTGTTACAGGCCGCCGGCGGCGGATGGCAGGTACCGGCACATGGAACGACTCGGCGACATTCTCGACCGCACGGTGCGGCGGCTGCCGCTCCGGCGGAGACTCGACGACTACGCCATCTGGGATATCTGGGAAGATACCGTGGGGCCCGCCGTGGCGCGCAACGCCCGGCCCGAGAAGATCCGCAACGGCACCCTCTTCGTCAAGGTCCGGGCCGCCACGTGGATGCAGCAGCTCCAGTACATGAAGGACATCCTCGCGGAGAAGCTCAACCAGCGGCTCGATCGCGAGGCGGTCCGGAACATCTTCTTCGTGGTCGGGGAGTTTCCGCCCGAGACGTCGTCCGAAGCGTCGGACGACCCGCCCCCGGCGGTGGACACGGCACGGCTCCCGGACCGCGAACTGGGCGGCATCGACGATCCCGAGCTCCGGGACTCCCTGCGAAACCTGCTGCTGAACCACTTGCGGAAACGCGGGTAGGCTCCCGTATCCCGGATCGGCCTACCTCCCGGCCTTCAGCAAGCCCGCCATCTCGTCCGTGTACTCGTCTTCGCGCCGATAGATGACCAGGGGGGGCAGCACCGTCAAGCTCGGGCGGGCGCCCTTGACGCCCTCGGCGAGGACCAGGGTGGCGGGGTCGCCGGCGAACGAATGAACGAACCGCGCCCGCCTGGGCTCGAGGCGGTGTCGGCGCATGACCGACAACAGCTCCACCGCCCTTTCCGACGGGTAGACCAGGCACATCCGGCCCCGGTGCCGCAGCAGCCAGGCGCCGGCGCGGACGAAGTCCGCCAGCGATCCCTCCACCTCGTGCCGGGCCACCAGCCGCTCCCGGTCGGGATTCACCCGGCCGCTCCGGGGCGCCCGGTACGGGGGGTTGCACACCGCTACGTCGAAGCTCCCGGACGCTAGCCCGGTTGCCAGGTCGCGCACGTCCCCGCGCACCATGCGGACCCGTTCCCCGAGGTCGTTCAGGACCGCGGCCCGCTCCGCCCGGTCGACCATGGCCTCCTGCAGCTCCACGCCCACGGCCGTCACCCCGCCGTTCAGCGCGGCCAATGACAGCGCGACAACGCCATTGCCGGCTCCCAGGTCGACGATCCGCTCCCCCACGCGGAGCTCGACGAAGCGCGCCAGCAGCAGCGAGTCCAGCGCGAACCGGTAGCCCCCGCGCCGCTGAATGACGGCGACGCGGCCGTCGAACACCCTGTCGATGGTTTCCCGTGTGCTCATCTCACAAAGCGGATCGCAGAGGACGGCCGGTCCCTGCTGGGTCCGGCTGCCCGGACGATGTCCGGCCAGTACCTCATATTGCCGGCAACGGGCGGCTTGGCGCACGAATGCTTCTCGTCTAAGATTAAAGGATTCATGCCGGTTGCCGATTCATTCTGTCAGGAGGGTCGCACATGTCCAGGAACACCTACAGGTATCATTTCATACAAGGCAACCGGATTGTGTACAGCGGTATCACTACGGACATCAAGACGCGCGAACAGGAACACAAACGGCACTTCGGAGACGACGGTCACATCAAGCAAGTGGGCCCCGCGACGACCCGCGATGCAGGTCTCACGTGGGAAACCAGACAGACGAAGCTCGGGAATCCCACGAGGAAGAGCCTTTAACGGCAGTCAGAGTGTCCCAGGCGATGAATATAGCCCTCTACCTGCAGGTCGTTTCCATATTGATCGGGGTCGTGGCCGTAGCGCTGCCGATACTGATCACCCTGGTGGCCTTCGTATACGTAAAGAGGCCGACCGAGCGGGTACACGAACTGTCCGACGAGGTCGATCAGCTATGGCGTCGGGTGGGCCGAGACGCACCCGGCCCGGGTTGAACCCTCCGCCAGCATGACCGCACTCCTCGCAAGCATCGGCGGACGGACCCTCGGCTACGTGGCCGGCATGGGCGCGGGCGTGATCTTCCTCGGTTCCGCCCTGGCCTGGGCGGTGCGGCCGCCCGCCAAGGTCCGTCTCATCATACAACAAATCCGCTCCATCGGGGTGGACTCGCTGCTGGTGGTGCTGCTCTCCGGCCTCTTCACCGGCATGGTGCTGGGGCTCCAGGGCTACTACAGCCTGCGGAAGTTCAACGCCGAGAGCTTCCTGGGCGCGGTGGTGGCCCTGAGCCTGCTGCGGGAGCTCGGGCCGGTGCTGTCCGCCTTCATGGTCACCGGCAGGACCGGCTCCGCCATGGCGGCGGAGCTGGCCTCCATGCGGGTCACCGAGCAGATCGACGCCATGCATTCCATGGCCCTCAATCCGGTCAAGTACCTGGTGTCGCCCCGCGTCGTCGCGGGCGTCATCGCCATGCCGCTCCTGACCTGCATGTTCAACGTCATCGGCATCTGGGGCGCCTATCTCGTCGGCGTCGGCCTGCTGGACCTGGGCTCGGGCAGCTATTTCTCCGGCATGGAGCAGGCCGTGCAGCTCCGGGACGTTGTCGAAGGGCTCATCAAGTCCGCCACCTTCGGACTCATCATCACCTGGGTGTGCTGCTTCAAGGGGTTCCACGCCCTCCCCATGGCCACCGGCGTGGGGCGGGCCACCACCGAAGCGGTGGTGCTCTCGTTCGTCCTGATCCTGGTGTCGGACTACTTCCTGACCTCGGTGATGCTGTAGGGTCTGGAGCCTGTCATGATCGAAGTCGTCGACGTCCACAAGAACTTCGCCCACCAGGAGGTCCTCAAGGGTACCAACCTGACCATCGAGGAGGGCGGCATCACCACCATCATCGGCGGTAGCGGCTCCGGCAAGACCGTGCTGCTGAAGACCATGATCGCGCTGCTGCTCCCCGATCGGGGACAGGTCCGGGTGGACGGGACGGACATCACCCGGCTGGGAGAGAAACCCCTGAACGAGGTCCGGCAAAACTTCGGCTTCCTGTTCCAGGGCGCCGCGCTGCTGGATTCCATGACGATCTTCGACAACGTGGCCTTCCCGCTGCGGGAGAGGACACGGCTCGGGGAGGACGCCATCGGCGCCAAGGTGAGGGAGCGGCTGGACCAGGTGGGGCTCAAGGACATGGGCTACAAGTATCCGGCGGAAGTGAGCGGCGGCATGAAGAAACGGGCCGGATTCGCCCGCGCCCTGGTCACCGACCCGCGGATCGTGCTGTTCGACGAGCCCACCACCGGCCTCGACCCCCTGCTGGCCAAGAGCATCCATCAGCTCATCGCGGCCATGCAGAGCCGGGTCGGCTTCACCGGCGTCATCGTGAGCCACGACATTCCCGAAGTCTTTACAATATCGCACCGCGTGGCTATGTTGGCCGACGGAGTGATCGCCGACAGCGGCCCCACCGAGGAGTTCCTCCGGTCCTCCAACCCGACGGTACAGCGGTTCTTGAACAGCGACACCTCGGAACCCGCGGACACCCTATGAACCACAGAGCTACGGAAATCATCGTCGGCATCTTCGTGGTGGCAGGCCTCCTCTGCATGGGCTATCTCGCCATCAAGCTGGGCAAGCTCGACGCCTTCGGCAATTCCGGATACGTGCTGTACGCCGACTTCGCCAGCGTGGCCGGGCTCCGTCGTGGGGACTCCGTGGAGATCGCCGGCGTCGGCGTCGGCCGGGTGGACTCCATGGCCCTCGTGGAAGACCGGGCGCGGCTGACCCTGCGGATCAACCCGGGCGTGGCCGTCCAGGAAGACGCCATCGCCTCCGTCCGGGCCAGGGGGCTCATCGGCGACAAGTTCATCTCGATCTCACCCGGCGCATCCGACCGGATCATCCCATCCGGCGGCAAGATCCGCGAGACCGAGTCGCCGCCGGACATCACCGACCTCATCGGCAAGATGATCGGCGGCAACGTGACGGAAGGCGCGCCCTAGCGTCGCATGTCCTTCAGCAATCTAGTCCAAACCTGCCGCGGCTATCTTTCGTTCTACGGCTGGCGGATGGTGCTGGTGGGCTGCCTTTTCCGGTTCCTCGGCGGCGGCTTCCACTTCTACGGCTTTACCGTCTTCGTCTCGCCGTTGGAAAAGGACCTGGGCATCAGCCGCGCCGCGACGAACCTGATTTTCGGGCTGGCCCGGGCCGAAGGCGCCATCGAAGGCCCCCTCGCCGGATATCTCATCGACCGTTTCGGCCCGCGGCCCATCATGATGATCGCGGTCCTGTTCACCGGCTTGGGCTACGTCCTGTGCTCCTGGGTCGAGTCCTACTGGGCACTCCTGGTCATCTACCTGGGGGTGGTCTCGCTGGCCTTCGGCGCCGGCTTCATGCACTGCCCGATGGTGTTGGCCAATAGCTGGTTCTTCCGTTTCCGCGCCCGGGCCATGGCGCTGGTGAGCTGCTCCATCGGCATCGGCGGCGCCCTGCTGGCGCCGGTGCTCGCATACGTGGTCTACTACTACGGCTGGCGTTGGGGGATGGTGTTCGCCGGCACGGTATTCCTCGCGGCGGGGACGCCGCTGGCGGCCATGGTGCGGCGATCGCCCGAGGACATGGGGTTGGCGCCGGACGGAGACTACTCCGCGCGCACCTCTCAAACCTCGGACCGGCCGTCAGCCGGCGGCAATGCGGCGACCGAGCCCGACGTAGGCATCTGGGAGGCCCTTCGCGGCGCTCCTTTCTGGCTCCTGGTCGCTTCCACTCTCTTCCGGGTGCTGGGCCTCAGCACCGTCATCGTCAATTTCGTGCAGATCCTCGAGTGGAAAGGCGTGGGCCCGCTCGCGGCAAGCTGGTTCCTCGGCGTATTCGCGGCGCTGTCCCTTCCGACACACCTCATTGTGGGGTGGCTGGCGGACCGGCTCAACAAGGCGAGGGTCATGGCCGTCTGCATGCTGGTCGCCGCCGCCGCCCTGGTGTTGCTCACCTACGCCCGCGGCACGTTGTTGATCTGGCTCTTCCTTCCCATGTTCTCCCTCGTGGAAGCCGTCTTTCCGGTGACTTGGGCCATGGTCGGGGAGTTGTACGGCCGCCGCAACTTCGCCAAGATACGCGGCAATATGGGCTTCTTCTACCAATGGGGCGGCATGATAGGACCCGCGGTGGCGGGCGCCATCTACGACGCGACCCAGAGCTACAAGCCCGCGCTCCTGGGGATGGCGGGCCTGTACGTGCTCGCGGCCTTCCTCTACCTGCTCTTGGGCAGGACCCGGCTCGCGCGGATGCGGGCCGCCTCCCGGTCCTCGTAGCCGGGACGCAGCGCCCCCGCTCACCCTCCCAGCGAGATGGCCGCCGTGCCCGCGATGACGCAGATGGCGCCGATGACGGTCTGAATCCGCAACTGCTCCAGGTCCCGGAGGAAGATCACCGTCCCCAGCAGCACCCACAGCGGGCTGATGCCCACCAGCGGCGACACGGTGATCACGCTGCCGATGCCCAGGGCGGTGATCACGAGCAGGATGCCGCAGGTCTCGGCGGTTCCCGCCGCCAGGAACGGCAGCATGGCGCGCCGGTCCCACACCAGCCGCTCGCGGCTGAACGGCGTGTAGATCAGGAAGCAGACCAGGGAGACGATACCCACCAGCGCGGCGAAGAACAGCGGCTCGTGGGAGATGGACAGCGCGAAGCGGCGCATGGGATGGACGATGCCCGCCAGGAGCGCGGCGGTGAGCGGGAACAGGAACTCCCACCAGCGGAACGAGCGCACCTCCGCGGCCGGCTTCCAGGTGATGAGCACGATGCCGCACACCACCGAGACGACGCCGGCGAGGGTCACCAGGGTGGCGATCTCGCCCAGCACCGTGATGGCCACGAACACGCCGAACATGGGATGGGTGGAGCGGATGGGGCCGCTGCGGGAGGCCCCCACCCTGTGGACGCCGGTGTAGGTGCACAGGCGGATGATGGGCTGGAGCATGCCGGCGACGATGAAGACGTAGACGGCCACGGTGTCCACCCGGGGAATGCCGCCGGTGAGGAAGACCGCCGTCCACGTGGTGACGGTATGGACGACCAGGGAGACCAGCGTCACCGTCTTGGGCGTCGAGTACTGCATGCCCCGGCGCGAGGTCACCAGAACGCAGGCGTAGGACAGCGAGGCGCACAGGGCGATGACCTGGGGAGGTATGGACATGTCGCGGCGTGCTCTCCCGCGGACTATTCGCGGGAGGCCCGGGAGGCGGAGTCCGGCCCGCCCACCAGAGACAACCGGGCGATGCGCAACTCGGGGACGGCGCCCCTGCTCTCGAACCACGCTTCGAGGGCGGCCAGATCGACTCCGACGTTGGCCAGGAAATCCGTCACGTCGACGCCCAGACAGGCCGGGCGGTAGGGTTCGATCCTTTGAATGCCCGCGCGCAGGAGCTTGAGCGTGCCGACCGGCACATCCTGCTGCCACTTGAAGTAACCCGCGGCCACCTGAATAATGCCCTGGTAGAACTCGCGCTCGGGGCCGTGGTCTTCGAGCCAGATCTCCTCCAGGGTCTCGTGAGCCTGGTAGAAGAGTCCGCGGTTGAACTCATCGATGCCCTTGAGGAAACGCGGATCATGTTCCATGGCGTGAACGCGGCCTCCCATGCCGCTCGGCGACAAGGCGCTTGAACCCGACAACACTAGCCGATATCGATGGCGTGTCAAAACACCCGCGACAACGCTCCACCATGAAGCTCGCATCCCTCACCATCGATTCGCTGACCCACGGCCCCTGGGGCCTCGGCCGGGACCAGGGCAAGGTGGTCCTGGTACCCATGACGGCGCCGGGCGACCAGGTGTCGGCGGAGGTGGTGCAGGAGCACAAGCGTTACTCGGTGGCGCGGACGGTGTCGCTCCTGCGTCCGTCGCCGGCGCGCCGGGAACCGCCCTGTCCTTACGCCGGGACCTGCGGCGGCTGTGCATGGCAGCAGGTGTCCTACGAGGCGCAGCTCCACGCCAAGCAGCGGAACGTCGCGGACGCCCTGGCCCGCGTCGGGGGCCTCAGCGGTTTCGAGGTCCTCCCCATCCTGCCCGCGTCGCCGGAGTTTCATTACCGCCGGCGCATCGCCCTCCACGTCGACGACCGCCGCAGGCTCGGGTTCCGCCGCGCATTCTCGCGGGAGCTGGTGGAAGTAGACCACTGCCTCATCGCCGACCCGGATGCCGACCGCGGCATTCCCCTGGCTGCCGAATGGGTCGCAAGGCTGGAAGCGGAAGTCTCGAGGGTGGAGATCCTGAGCGGCGACCGCCCGGGCGAGGTGGTCCTTTCGGCCGCGGCCCGGCAGCGGTTGGGGGGCGCCGACGAACGCGCCTGCGAGGAGTCCGTGGCCGGCCCGGTGACGGGAATCGTCATGGCGGGCCCGGGCTGGCGCCGGCAGTGGGGCGACACCCTTGTCTCCTTCGTGGTGGACGGCGATCTGACGTTGCGGCACGACGCCGGCACCTTCGGACAGGTCAACCCGGCCGGCAACCGAAAGCTGGTGGACGAGTTGCTTTCGTGGGGGGCGTTGGGCGCGGAGGACAGCGTTCTGGAGCTCTACGCCGGCGCCGGCAACCTGACGCTTCCGATGGCGCGACGGGTCCGGCGTGTGCTGGCGGTGGAAGGCCACCGTCAACTCGTCCGGAACGGCAGGCGCAACGCCGCGGACAACGGCATCCGCAACATACGGTGGCGGGGAGAGGATGCCCTGGCGGCGGTGGAGGAGCTCATCCGCCGCGCCCCCCGCTTCACCACCCTTGTGCTCAATCCGCCTCGGGCGGGGGCCAAGGCGCTGGCCCCGAAACTGGCCGCGCTGGGGGCCGAAAGGATACTCTACGTCTCGTGCGATCCGGCGACGCTGGCGCGGGACCTGCGCCAACTCGCCGCCACCGGCTACACCCTCCGGCGGGTCCGCCCGGTGGAGCTCTTTCCCCAGACGTTCCACGTCGAAACGCTGGCCGAGCTGGTTGCTACCAAACCATCCGGTACGGCGGCGTAGTTGAACGAACAAGCGGTTTTCCAAGGGGTTACGGTTTGTATCTACGTAGCTACTTGAAAGGAAATCGTGACCGGAACGTGCTGTTTACGCGCGTTTCGGGGTTGAGTTGCGGACTCCAACTGGTGTAGAGTGTGCCGGGGAGGAAGAAATGACCCAGCCGAAGAAAAGGGTAACTCCGAAGGTCACCATCATCGACAGCAACGGCGCCAGCCAGACGATCAACTACCTGCTCGAGGACCGGGACGAGCTCGAATGGCTTATGGCGGTGGGACGGAACAAGAACGGTGACATCTTCTTTTACGACACCGGCGGCGACATTCTCCATGATCTCGGCGCGCTGGAGTACGTAAAGGAGCGGATTCTCAGGGACTACTTCGGCGAAATGGACGAGTAACCACTCCTTGCGGCGGTGGCGGGGTTCAGCGGTCCGGCTTCGCCGGACCCCGAAGACGCATCCACAGGAACGCCGCGGCCGCCACGACCATCACCGCGCTGAGATACTGCCCCCGGGACAGTCCCAGGGCGAGCCCCAGGTGGGCGTCGGGCTCACGGAAGAACTCCACCATGAACCGCACGGCGCCGTAGCCGCCGATGAAGGCCCAGGTCACGACGCCGTGCGCCCGTACCCGGGTCCCCAGCCACAGCAGCACCGCCAGTAGAACCGCCCCCTCGAGAAACGCCTCGTAGAGCTGCGAGGGATGACGCGGCAAGGGACCGCCGTCCGGGAAGACCATCGCCCATGGCACGTCCGTGGGGCGGCCGTACAGCTCCCCGTTGATGAAGTTGCCGAGCCGCCCCAGCCCCAGGCCCAGCGGTGCGGCGGCGAAGATGCAGTCCGCCGTGGGATAGAACGGCAAACCCTGCTTGCGCACGTACCACCATCCGGCCAGCAGCGCCCCCAGAAGGCCGCCGTGGAAAGACATGCCGCCGTGCCAAAAGGCGAAGATCTGAAGCGGAGAGGCCAGATAATACGGGAGGTTGTAGAAGATCACGTAGCCCAGCCGGCCGCCCAGGACCACGCCGATGGCCACGTAGCTGATGAGCTCCACGAGTTGCTCGCTGCCGAGCGGGAGGCCCCTTCTGCGGGCCAGCCACAGGGCGATGAAATAGCCGCCGACGAACCCGAACAGGTACATGAGGCCGTACCACCGCACCGACAGAGGCCCGATCCGGAACGCCACGGGGTCGATGCGGGGAAAGGACCACGACGCGGCTTGCACGTCGTTGCCGGCCACGGCGGCGGTGCTCTCGATTCTGCCGTCCCCGAGCAGCGCGGCCACCAGCTCGCGCACGTCGTCCTTGTACCAGTCCTTGTAACCGATGGCCTTGGCGATGACCTCGCCCTTGCGTCCGATCAGCACCGATACCGGCAGCCGCATCACTCCGTACTGCCCGGCGATGTCGGCCTGTCTGTCCAGCAGCATCGGATACGTGAGCTTCTGCTCGTCCGCGAACGCCCGCACCAGGTCCGGGGACTCCATGAAGTTGACCGCCACCACCTCCAGCCCCTCGCCGCGGAACTCCTGGTACAGCCGCTCCATGGCCGGCATCTCCAGACGGCAGGGAGGACACCACGTCGCCCAGAAGTTCAGCAGCACCAGCTTGCCCCGGAAGGATGCGGCGTCGACACGGTTTCCGGCCGCGTCCTCGGTGGTGAAGCCGGGCGATTCGACGAAGCCTTCCTGCACGAGGAAGCCGAGCTTCTTCAGGCGATCGTCCGCCGCCGCGTCCAGGGCGGCCGGGCAAAGAGCGATGAGCAACAAGGCGAGCAGCCAGCGTTTCATGGGCGTATGGCTATGGGGCGGAGCGGCCCGGCCCCAGGTTGAGTCCGCCGCCGTTCGCGGCGTTGGCGGCGTCGTCCTCCGCAGTGAGCCTGCGGGCCACCAGCACCAGTATCGGGACGATGTACATGTGGCCGCTGACCCACATGATGCCGCCGCCGAGGGCCTGGTCGTGGATCGGGCTCAATTTCTCGATCACCGGAACGGCCGCGTAGAACGGGTACAGAATGCGTTCGGGCAGGGCGATGGCCATGCCGAGCACCGTGTTCTGAAGCGTCGCGGCCACCAGGTACACGACTCCGGGCCCCAACCGGCGCGTGGGCCGGAACAGCGGCGCGGCGTTGACGATGGGCCACCAGAAGAGCACGGCCGTGCCGAAGAACAGCCAGTGCTCCAGGTCGTGCAGCCACCAATACTCCAGCGCCGCCTGGTACAGCGCGGGGTGGTGCCAAGCCCACAGATTCGCCACGTAGAGGGTCCAGGCCGCCGGCATCGACGTCAACACCGACAGCGCGGACCGGAGCGGGGCGCCATCGCGGAACAGCCCGGCGAAGCGCTCCCGGATGGCGGCGGGGAGCCCCCACACAACGGCCGCGAAGGGGTTGGCCAGGAGGATCCCCAGGGGCGCGATCATCAGCAGCAGGATGTGCTGCACCATGTGCATGCTGAGCCGCTCGGCGGCGAGGCGGTCCACCGGAGAAACCAGCGCGGTCAAGAGCGCGGCGATGCCGCCGAGGTAGAGAGCGAGGCCGGACAGGGTGGCGGCGCCGTCCGCCTGTCTGCGGAGGCGGGACCATCCCGTGAGGTAAATGCCGGCGGCCAGCGCCAGCACCAGCAGAATGTCCGCGCGGAAGCTCCACGGGATCATTCCGAACAGCAGGACCAGCGCGTCGAACGGCAAGGGTTCGTCCGCGTGGCCGCCATGGGCGTGCAGGGCCCCCGGCCAAGACAACGCGGCCAGCGCCAGGGCGGCGCCGGCCCCCTTCCTCACGGAACCCTCCAGAGCATGAACCCCCAGGAAGGCAGCAGCGCCACGGTGCCGAGGAACCAATACACGGCCCCGGGGGCCGTGGCCGGGCGGGCCTTGAGCCATCTTACGAAGAACTCCGTGGCGATGACGCCCAGCAGCCCGCCGGCGGTCGAGAGCGCGAGAAGCGCCTTCATGCCCTTGTCCGGATTCTCTCCCGACAGGCCGCCCAGCAACACCATCAGCGCGATGATCCAGGCCGGCGCCGCCGCGGCGAGGCCCACCATCCAGTAGCGCTCGGGCTTGCCGAGACGGTCCCGCAGGCACGCCGACGCCAGCGCCCCCGCCAGCACGCCGAATACTCCGACCCAGATGGATAGCGTCACTCCCCTGCCCCTCCGTAGCTCCTGTACGAAATCTAACAGCCCGGACCGGTACTTGAAAGCATGGCCCACGGCCTCCGGGCTTGGCTTGCTCGCCCGGCCCCTTGCGCGTAAGACTGGAACCCGAGGCCCGACATGCGCTTTTCCGTTTCCTCGCTGTTCGACCTGGGTGAGCTTCCCGCGGATCTCCGACGCTCCCTCGGTCTCGTTTATGCCTCCAGCGTGCTGGTGATCATGGGGGTCAACCTCATCCAACCGGTGCTGCCCGCCATGATCGCGCCGTTCGGCATCACCGACGCCGAGGTCGGCCTGGTCATCGCCGTCTACACCGCCCCGGCCATCGTACTGGCGCCGCTGCTCGGTGTCGTCGCCGACCGCTACGGCAGGCGGCCGCTCCTGGCGGGCGGGTTGCTCCTGTTCGGGGCGGCCGGAACCGCGGTGGCCTTCGCCCCGAGCTTCGGCTGGGTGCTGGCGCTGCGCGCGGTCCAGGGCATCGGCTTCAGCGCCGTTATCCCCCTGACCATCGTGCTCATCGGCGACCTTCTGGAGGATCGCCGGGAGGTGTCCGGCCAGGGTCTCAAGGTGTTCATCGACCGGGTGGGAGAGCTCTTCCTGCCTCCCCTGGGCGGCGTGCTCGCGCTGGCCGGGTGGCGCTGGCCGTTCCTGTCCTACGCCGCCGCCGTGCCGCTGGGACTGCTGGTGATCGCGTGGATGCCGGAGACAAGGGGAAAGAGCGCCGACTCGCTGGGACGTTACCTCAAGGACGTGGCGCGGGTGGCCCGGAACCCTCGGCTCCTGCTGGCGTTCGCCGCCGGGTTCCTGCGCTTCTTCCTGGACTACGCGTTCTACACCTATCTGCCGCTGTTCGTGGTCCGGAGCCACGGCCTCACCACCGCCGGGGCCGGACTGCTGCGCTCCCTGCACGCCCTGGGGGCCATGGTCACGTCGAGCCAGGCGGGCCGTCTGGCGGCCTCGTGGGACAAGGGGAGCCTGGTGCTGGGCGCATTCCTCCTGAGCGGACTCGCCCTTCTGGCGGTCCCCTTCACCCCCGGAATGGCAACCATGGCGCCGGTGCTGCTGCTCTACGGGGTGGCCAACGGGGTGATCTCCCCGATGCAGAAAAGCCTGCTGACCCAGAACGCCCCCGTGGAGCTGCGCGGCGGCGTCATCTCCCTGGACCGCCTGAGCCAGCAGATCGCCAAGACCGCCGGAGTGTCCGGCATCGGCTTCCTCCTGGGGGTGGCGGAGATATCCACCCTCTTGTGGATGATGGCCGTGCTGTCGTTCGTGAGCGTCGGCCTGATGGCGCCCCTGGCGTGGAGCACCAGGGGCCGGGGCGACGGGCGCTGATGTGGGAACGCCCGTTGATGTGCGGCCGGAGCCGTCGTAGACTCACCGCCTGTCAGTCACAGGAGGGACGCCCATGCCCAGGTACACTCGAGACCACATCCACCTCAGGAGCCGCGATCCCAAGGCCGCCGCGCAGTACTACCACGACATGTTCGACGCGAAGATCGTCGAGACCGTGCAGACCGACGGGCGCCCCCGGGTCGACCTGGAGATCGACGGCCTGACCATCTGCATCGCCAAGGCGCAGCCGGAGCACGACTCCGCGCCGGATCGGCCGTACATCGGCCTCGACCACTTCGGGCTGCAGGTGGAGGACCTCGACGAGGCCGCCGCGGACCTGAAGAAACGCGGCGCCGAGTTCTACTCCGAGCCGCGCCTGCTCCGCCCCGGCCTCAAGATCGCATTCGTTCGCGCCCCGGACGACGTCCGGATCGAGATCTTGGAGAGGACGAACAACGCCACGTAGGACCCTTCGACTTCGCGCGCCCTTCGGCGGGGTCGGGGCAAGCGATGGGAACTATGCCTCGCGGTACTCGGCGCCGTCGATGGGAAGCTCGGTGCCCAGCCCCTTCTCCCTCGCGCGCTGGTAGAGCAGCTCGCCGATGGCCTGGTCGCCCACGCCCCAGAAGGCGTTGTTCTTGTAGAAGCTGATCTGCTCCTCGGACGTCCGCCCGGGCACCTGCCCGGCCAGCACCTCGCCGAGATCCCACACGTCGTCCCAGGTGATGACGCCCTGCTGGACCGGGTCCCACAGCACGCCGGGCTCGTCCAGGATCTCCTGGCGCTTGGAGTTGCACACGATGATGTCGCAGCGCCGGAGCGTCTCGTCGTCCACCTCGCGCCGCTTCTGCTGGATGAAGCCGCCGCGCATGAGGCCGATGTTGCTGGAGACGATGGAGCACAGGTGCACGCCCGGCTCCAGCCAGCTACCCTCGAAGGTGGGCACGTTGGAGTTGGTCACGGACAGCAGCACGTCCACGCCCTGGATCGCTTCGCGGTTCGTCGCCACCGGGCGCACCTCCATGTCCAGAAGCTCGGTCATCTTGGCGGCGAACCGGGTGCGGTTCTCCGGGTTGGGGCTGTAGACCTTGGCCTCCTCGATTCCGGGAATGACGGCCTTGGTCGCGAGCAACTGGCACTCCGCCTGGGCCCTGGAGCCCAGCACCCCCACCACCTTGGAGCTCTGGCGCGCCAAGTGCTTGATGCCCACCGCGGTGGAGCACGCGGTCTGGACGTTGACCACGTTGTTGGCGTCCGGCAGCTCCTTCACCCGCACCTCCCCCACCGTGATGCACTTGAGCTCGGCGTTGTTGCCGTTGAACATCACCCGCACCGGGCGCCCGCGGGTCTGATAGGTCTGGATGCCGTTGTCGTGGATCATCACGTGCTCGCAGTGGGTCAGGATACCGGTGACCCCGGCGGAATTCGGCGCCCCCTGGTGCACGGTGACGCGAGCGTTGGCCACCGAGTGCACGCGGCGCCGCAGAGCCCCGAGCTCACGGTTCTTCGCCCAGTCCATGTAACCCTGCTCCATGGCGTCCACCGCCTCTTTCATGCTGATGAGTCCGGCCATGTCCTCGGGGCCCAGCAGTAGTACCGATGCCATTGCAACCTCCTTGGTATTGGTTCGTTTCGCCGGCGCGGCTCAATTGAACGGCGCCGCGTGTCGCTTCAGTAGCAGATAGAGCCTTCCCGTGCTCTTCATGTACCCTGCCTGCGCTCCGGCCTCATCGCCGGTGCCGAAGTACAGGTCCACCCGGGCCGGTCCCCGGATGGCGGCGCCGGTGTCCTGGTTGAGGACGAAGCGGCCGAACGGCCGCGAACCCGCGAGGTCGCCCTTCTCGCCCACCACCGGCGTCCGGGTCTCCACGAACAGGAGCGCGCCCTTGGGGTAGACCCGGTGATCGGTGGCCGCGGAGCGTCCGGCGGTGAGCGGCACCCCGAGACTTCCCAACGGCCCCTCCTCTCCCAACCGGAAGAAGACGTAGCGCTCGTTCCGCGCGAACAACGCCTCGCGCTCGCCCGGAAACTCCGCCACCCAGGCGCGGATGCGCTGCATCGACATGGACTCCCGGTCCAGCTTGCCCCGGTCGATGAGCACCTTGCCGATGCTGGTGTAGCGCCTGCCGTTGGTGGCCGCGAAGTTGAGCGGGACCTCGCGTCCGTCGGTCATCCGCAAGAGCCCCGAACCCTGGACGTGCAGGAAAAAGCGGTCCACCGGATCCCGCAGCCACGCGATCTCGTAACCCCTGCCCTTGAGGCTGCCCCGGACGTCGATGTCGCGACGGGAGTACCCGGCCGCCTTCCGGGCCCGGCCGCGCCGCCCGCGCAGCTCATCCGGTTCCCGGTAGACGGGATAGCGGTAGTCGGCGGTCTCCACCGGGCTGGCGTCGATCACCGGCTGGTAATAGCCGGTGAACAGGACGTCATCCAGTGCCGCGCTCTTCGGCGCGGGAAAGAAATCGAACCGCTGCGCCACCCGCTGCGGCCAGCTCCCGTCCGGTTCCCGCGGCTGGCCCAGGAGCGCCAGGAACTCGGTGAGAGAGGCCCGGACATCGCCCGCCGTAACTCTCCGCGGCCACCGGCCCACGAGCCGCCCCCTGGGCACGGCGTCGAGGAACCGCAGGCTCTCCGCCACGGCCGCCCGCAGCGACTTGAGGTCGAGGTCGTCACGGACATCCCCGGGCGGCGCGGGGGCCGTGGAAAGCGGCACGGAGGGCGTGGAAGGCGCGGGCGGCTGAGCCGGCTGGCAGGCGCCGAGCAGCGGAAGCGCGGCCAGGGTTGAGAGCAGCACTCGCAACGGCGGCAGGCCACGGGCGTGTCCGCGCGGAACGGAGGTCGTAAGTGAACGAAAGAGGACCGGCATACGGTCTGAGGCCTAGTGTCCTGTCTGGTTGATTCGCACCATAATCTGCTGGTCTTTTTCGCCGTCGGCGGCGTTGCTCTTCCTCGCGTGGTGCCCGCCACTGCTCGTCATCGCGCCTTGCCGACAACGAA
>CAZVUC010000007.1:0-32818 GCA_964630405.1 uncultured Syntrophobacterales bacterium
CTTCTTCGACGGCGACCAGCTCTTCTTCAACGACCCCTACATCGCCGGCGCCCACACCTACGACATGCTGATCATGAAGCCCATCTTCCATGACGGCGTGCTCACCAACTGGATCGCGTCGAGCATCCACACCGCGGACACGGGGGGCTCGATGCGGGGCGTGGCCACGGAGATCTACCACGAGGGCATCCGTATCCAGGGCGCCAAGGTGGTGGAGAAGGGCGAGTTCCGCGAGGACGCCTTCCGTTGCCTGACGCAGCAGTGCCGGGACCCGGAGTACGTCGGCCAGGACATCCGCTCGCAGATCGCCTCCAACAACGTGTGCGCCCGGGGCTTCCTGGAGCTGGTGGAGAAGTTCGGCCTCGACTTCATCGAGGGGGCGGGACGCAAGGTCATCGAGGACTCCGAGCGCATGGCGCGGGCGCGGCTCAGGGACCTGCCCGACGGCAACTGGACGTCGGTGATCCCGGGCACGGCCTGGGATCGAAGGGGCGGCGGGGTCAAGCCCTACCACGTCGTGTGCCGGCTGGAGAAGCAGGGCGAGGCGATGCACCTGGACTTCAGCGGCACCAGCGGCCAGATGAACGACATGTCCAACTCCACGCTGGCCGGCACCATGGCCCAACTGGCCGTGGCGCTGACGGATTTCCTGTTCTGGGACGTTCCCTGGAGCGACGGCAAGTTCAAGCCCGTCTCCGTCACCATCCCCGAGGGCAGCATCCTCAACTGCCGTTTTCCCGCGGCCTGCGGCAACGCGCCGGCGGTGGGGGTCACGGCCAAGGTGGCGCTCCACGACTGCATCTCGCGCATGCTCTACACCGGCGGCAGCGACGACATCAACGCCGCCTGGCAGGGCATCTGGTACGGTGGCGGTCCGCTGGCCTTCTACGGCGGCCACAACCGCGAGGGGCTGGTGACCGCCCAGGGACTCTACGACGGCCACGGCGCCGGCTTCGGCGCCACGCCGGTGCGGGACGGCGTTCCGTGCGGCGGCAACATGAACATACCCGGGGGCGGCATCAGCGACATCGAGCGCATCGAGATGCAGTACCCGTTCATCTACTTCACCCGGAACCACCACGTGGACGGCGGCGGAGCGGGGCAGAACGCCGGCGGCACCGGCAGCTACCGGATCTACATGATCTTCGGCACCCAGGACTGCAGCGTGAACTACCCGCCCTACGGCTGCCTGCCCGAGGGCGCCGGACTGTTCGGCGGCTACCCTACCGGCATCGGCGGGACCCGGGCGGTGTTCCACACCGACGGCGAGTCCCTGATGGAACGGTTGCGCGCCGGGGAATACCCCACCCAACCCGCGCAACTGGAGCCCGAGGGATGGGGCACTCTGGCCCATCCGGAGCAGATCCAGGGGCGCGTGCCGCTGCCCGAGCACTGCATCGTGGCCGACTTCGTGGGCGGCGGCGGCGGCTTCGGCGACCCGCTGGAGCGGGACCCGGAGAAGGTACGGCGGGACATCCGGGTGGGCGTGACGTCAAGGCGCATCGCCCAGGAGATATTCGGGGTGGTGGTGACGGCCGACGGCGCGGTGGACGCGGACGCTACGGCCGGCCGGCGCGAGGCCATTCGCGCCGAGCGCCTGTCCCAGGGCACCCCCCTGGCCGGGGCCACCAGCGCGGTACCCAATGGAGCCCCCACCGCGCCCCAGGGGAAGGACGAGCTGCGCTTCCATCCGTGCATGGCCATCGCCAGGGAGGACGGCCGGCAGGTAATCCGCTGCACCCGCTGCGGCCACCGCTACTGCGAGGCCCACGACAACTACAAGCACTACGCTCTCAGGCGGAAACGCGACCTGGAGGAACTGTCCGGCCAGAAGGTGCCGTCCGGGGAACCCTACATCGCGAGTTTCGTCGAATACTACTGCCCGGGCTGCGCGTCGATGCTCCAGGTAGACACGTTCTGCCCGGAGCTGGACGACGAGAGCCAGCCGGTACGGGACTTCGGGCTCGACGGGTAGCGGGTCCGGCACGACACCCGAGGAATCCGCGGGCGGCTCGGGTCGGGCGTCACCCCTTCAGGAACTCGACGGCCCTGCGGTCATAGACCTCGCCCGCGTCCCACATGAGCATGTGGCACGCCTTGTCTATGATCTCCAGCCGGAGCTCGGGCATCAGCTCCTTGAGCTTGGCGCACTTCTCGGCCGCCTGGTTGCGGTCCTGCTTGCCGTAGAGCAGCAGCAACGGCGGCTGCACCTCCTTGAGCCGCTCCCATAGCCGCGGGCCTTCCCGCTTGGGCTCCACCGCGCGCTGGCGCTCCAGGAAGGCCTCCAGGTTCCTGCCCAGGCTCAGGCCGTGGCGCTTCTCCAGCACCTCCGGCGTGATCAGCTCCTTGTGATAGAGGTTCGACTCCAGGAGCTTGCGGCTGTCCTCCAGGGTCGGCGGCGCGTCGGTGCTCTCGCTGCTGGCGTGGGCCGGCGGCGGAAAGCCCGGAAGTCCCTGCAGCAGGCTGCCGCTGCACACCACCAGCACCTTGGCCACCCGGTCCGGGTGGTCCAGGGCGGTCTGCACCACGATGCCGCCGGCCTGGGAGTGGCCGATGAGGGCGGCCTCGTCCGCGCCGATGGCGCTCATGAATTCCGGCAGAAAACCTACCCGGTAGGCCAGGGTGTGGTCCTCCGGGACGTCGGACAAGCCGAAGCCCGGCTGGTCGTACGCCACCGCGCGGAACCCGGCGTCGGCCAGCGGACCCAGGTGACGCTCGAACACGTCGGCCGACGAGCCCAGGGAGGCGCCGTGCAGCATGACGACCGGCAGCCCCGTGCCTTCTTCCAGATAACGAATCTTTAGACCGTCTACAGTGACTTCGCGTTCCATTTATCTGTCCTCCATTGACGACATTTGCTTACTCAAGTTCATATGCAGCGACTGCGAGCGGATGACCGGCAAGACGCCTGTCCACGGTGAGCAGCCTTAGACCTTCCTCCTGAGCCTGGACGAGCAGCAGTTCGTCGAACGGGTCCTTATGGTCGAGCGGTGTCTCAAGCTCGCACGCGGCATGGCGGATGGTCATAGGCAGAAAGGTCACCTCCTGATCTTCGAGAGCGGCCACCACGTCGTCCGGAGAGAACCGGCTCTTGCGTGCACCCGACGGATAGCGAACACCATGCTTGAGCCGCATTTCCCAGATCGAGACCGCGCTCACGAAAAGCTCCGCGTCGTGTGCCGTCAAAATCCGGCGCTCGGATTCCAGCAACTTTCCCGGCCTGTCCATGAAGTCGAACAGGTAGGACGTATCGAGAAGGACGCGCATTGCCGGCCCGGCTATTCGTCGTCGAGGCCGAGCACCCGGCGGCTGAAGGCGGGATCGTTGAATTCCTCCGGCCAACCTTCCCCGTCACCCTCGATCCCGAGACGTCGGCGCGTCGCTTCCAGCTTGTCGAAGTCCATGCCGCCGCGCCGGTCGCAGCGCACCAGCTCCGCCGCCGGCTGGCCGTGCCTGGTGATGACGACGCGTTCGCCGTTGCGGGCGGCGGCGACCAGTTCGGAGAGGCGCGCTTTCGCCTCGCGTATGGCAAGTTCCATGACTTCTCACTCCGCCTTCCATTTGCTTCCGTCAGTATGCCGCGCCGATGTTTTCCGTTCAAGACCATAGCGTGACTACAAATCCGACAACGACAAGGCTTCACACGCCGCTTCCGGTGAGCAACGCGATCAGATCACATCTACCCGAACTTCCTCCGACGGCAGCCGCGCGGCGCACATCGGGGCATCGACACCGAACGCCCTGCCCATGGCGGACAGCACCAGGTCGGCGACCACACGCTCCTCGCCCTGGCGGCTCCGGGCGTTCTTCTCGAGGGTGACGGAAGAGACCTCGACAGGCCCGTCGCCGCACACCGCCACATGAGCACGATGCTCGCCTTTTCTGGGCCGGTCCGTCACCAAGGCGGCGGTGCACGCGATACCCCAGACCGGCGCCTCGGCACTTGTCGTCAACCGCAACGCGCGCTCGTACGCCTTGCGCGCCAATGCGGCGGCCGTCTCCGCCGACACCGCTTGCCTCGGCTCGTGGCCCAGGAACTCGCACATTGAGCGGTCGCTGTAAGGCACCAGCGCCTCCAGTACCGTGCGCGACGCTCCCGGCACGACGAATAGATCGGCCAAGGCCTGCGACCCGCCTCCCGTCACCACCAGCACTGCCATGGAGGGGCTTCGGTGGATCTCGGCGATGAAGTCGGTGAGGGACGGAGTGGTCATGTCGGTCCACGGTGTCCGTTCAGATGACGCCGCGCTCGCGAAGGCCGCGGATGGCTTCGCCGTCGTAGCCCAGCCGCTCCAGCAACTCGTCGGTGTTCTCTCCCACCAGAGGGGCCGGCCGCACGAATCGCGGCGGCGTCGCCGACAGGTTCACGCTGCTGCCGATGAGCCGGGTGGAGCCTCGCTCTGGGTGGCGGATCTCCCGGGGCAGCCCCAGGTGCCTGACCTGCGGGTCTTCGAAGACCTCCTCGGCCGCGTATATGGGAGCGTGGCTCAGGTCTTCCCTGCCCAGCCGCTCCAGCCACGCCGCCCGCGGCGCGTGGGCGAATGCCTCACGCAGGATCTCCATCAACTCGTCGTGGTGAGCCACCCGGTCCTCGTGGTCGGCGAAGCGCGGGTCGTCGATCAGGTCCGGGCGCTCCACCACACGGGTCAGGGCTTCCCAGGACCGCCTGTGTGTGGCGAGGTGGACCAACAGCGGACGGCCGTCTTCCGCCACCAGGCAGAACAGCCGCCCGCGCTGGAAGTTCTTCGGGGTGACGGCGTCGCCGCCGTTCAGGAACTCGGCGAAATGCGACTCGATGAAACCCATGCTGGCCTGCAGCAGCGACGCGTCCACGAACTGGCCGGCGCCGGTCCGGGTCCGCGCCGCCAGCGCGGCCAGGATGCCGTAGGCGGCGAACACGCCGGTGGCGTGAGCGGTGATCGAGAACCCGCCCATCTTCGGATCGCCCGGGTCGGTAAGCAGGCTCAGCATGCCGCTGACCGCCTGCCCGATGGACTCGAAACCGGCCCGGCTCTCGTAGGGGCCGCTCTGGCCGAAGGCCGTGACCGAACAGTGGATGAGCCCGGGGTTGCGCTGTCGCAATTCGCCGTAGTCGAGCCCCAGCGCCTTGCGCGTTCCGGGGCGGAAGCTCTCGATAAGGACGTCGGCGGACTCCAGCAACCGGTGGAGGATGTCCCGGGCCTCGGGCTCGCGCAGGTTGAGCGTGAGGCTCTTCTTGTTACGGTTGAGCACCCTGAAGACCGGGGCGTAGCTGTCGCGTCCCCGTGCCGGATCACCCTTGCCCGGCAGCTCCACCTTGATGACCTCGCAGCCGAGGTCCCCCAGAAGGCTGCCCGCGTAGGGGCCGGCCACGTGGCCGCTCGCGTCGATGGCCACCGTGCCGTCCAGCGCTCCGGTCATGTCCGACTCAACTCCACCCATTCCGGTCGTTCCTCCTTTGCGCCCCTCCACCCCTGGATTCCCGCTTCCGCGGGAATGACGGGGAGCCCCTGGATCCCACGTTCGCGCGGGAATGACGGGGAGCCTGGATCCGCGTTCGCGGGAATGACGGAGGGCAAAGCGGGCGGACCTGTCAGAACGGATTGTTGAAGAAGGGCTTTCCCTCCCGCATCCGGAAGATGCCGACGAAACCCAGCAGTCCGCCGATGAAGCCGCCCAGAAAGATCACGGTGGCCACGAAATCGGTCATGTAACCCGGCGCCAGGATCGCGTACACCACCGCCCGGGCCACCAGTCCAACCACGAGCGCAACCGCCAGGCCCACGGCGGTGAGGGTCCTGTATCTCATCGATGCGACTCCTCCAAAGCCCCTCCGATGCCGTCCAAGGCAACGTTGACAGCGGTTGCAGGATTGCATACCCTCCTTAGCCGTTGCAACTCGTTACCGCGGATTCGGAACCGAGGCCGCCGTCAGTGTCATGGAGGATGCCCGGACATGGAAAACGACAAGCCCAACGCCCTGGAGCGGTTCGTCGACAAGACGCGCGCGCTGTTCGCGGCGGAACCCGAACTGGAGAAGCGCTGGACCGCGCTGGAGCCGATCCTGGCGGAGTTGCTGGCCGACCCCGAGGTGCTCCAAGCCTCCAGGTCGTGGCCCGACTGCGTCCCCGGGGACGGGCGCGCCGAGAACCTGCTCTTCTACGAGGACCCCGACTACGGCTTCGCCGTCAACGGCCTGACCAAGGGCAACGCCCGCCAGGGCGGCCGCGCCCGCATCCACGACCACGCCCACATCTATACCCTCTACGGGGTCCTGGACGGCCACGAGCGCATCGAGCGCTACGACCGGCTCGACGATCGTTCCAAGCCCGACTACGCCGAGATCCGACTGGCCAGCGACAAGCACGTGGGGCCCGGCGAGATCGACCTGGTGCGGCCGTACGAGGTGCATACCGAGACCACGGTCGGCGAGCGGACCGTGGCCGTCATCATCCGCAGCCAGAAAGGCGGCAGCTTCAACCAGGGCCGATACAAGCCCGAAACCAACGAGTACTACGAGAGCCTCGGCCCGCGTCAGACGCCGGTGGAGATGCTTCCCGCAAAAGCCGCCGGCGCGTGACGCATGGACGCCATCAAGCTCGAGGTCATCTACAACGCCACCAACCAGATCGCGTACGAGCTGACGCAGAAGCTCATGCGCAACGGCTATTCGTCCATCGTCAAGGAGAGCCAGGACCTGGCCTTGAGCATCTGCGACCGTCAGGGACGCAACGTCGGACAGTACTCGCCCAACCCGGTGGGACTCGGGGTGGTGGGAGCCCAGCTCCAGGGGCTCCTCCGGGACTTCGACGGCGCCATCGGCGACGGCGACACCTTCATCCTGAACCACCCCTACCGCTACTGCCAGAACCACCCCAGCGACGTCACCCTCATTTCCCCGGTGTTCCACGAAGGACAAATCGTCGCCTTCGTCGGCAACACCGCCCACAAGCCGGACATCGGCGGCAAGGTGCCGGGCACCAACGCCGGCGACGCCACCGAGGTGTTCCAGGAAGGGCTGTTGATACCGCCCCTCAAGCTTTACGAAGGGGGTGTCCTCAACGAGGCCGTGAGGCAGCTCATCTGCGCCAACACCCGCATCCCGGAAGTCACCTGGGGCGACATCCGCGCGCAGGTGACGGCGAACCTCCACGGCATCGAGCGGCTCACCGCATTGGTGGAGCGTTTCGGCCTGGACGACGTGCTGGCCTGCTGGGAGGAGCGCATCGCCATCACCGAGCGGGAGCTGCGCTCGCGCATCGCGGCCATGCCGCCGGGCACCTACGGGCCGGTCACCGACCATATCGACGACGACGGCGTGGAGCTGGACCGGCCCCTGGAGGTCACGGCGACCTTGCATGTGCGCGGCGACGAGCTGGAGTTCGAGTTCGCCTCCGCCAAACAGTCCCGGGGTCCCTTGAACCTGCGGCCCTGCGTGGTCCGGGCGGTGGCGGAGTACTGCGTGCAGGCGGCCATCGGACCCGACCTGCCCAAGAACCAGGGCTGCTCCGCGCCCATCCGCATCACCCTCCCCGCCCCCGGACACCTGCTGAATCCCGAGTTCCCGGCCCCGGTGAACATGTACGCCACCACCTGCCACCGGCTGGCGCCCGTGATCATGATGGTGCTGGCCCAGGCCTTGCCGGACCGGGTGGCCGCGCCCCAGAGCAGTTCCGGCGGCGCGGTCTCCTTCAACGGCCTGGAGCCGGGCGGCGGGCGGCGCTACTCGCAGTACGAGATCCTGTGGGGGGGCTACGGCGCCCGGCCCGGCAAGGACGGCGTCAGCGGCTGCGCGGCCGACATCAGCAACGTGATGAGCACGCCGGTGGAGGCGCTGGAGAACGAGTTCCCGGTGCGGATGCAGTGCTTCGAGGTCAACCCCGACTCCGCCGGCGCGGGGAAGTACCGCGGCGGCCTGGGGATACGGCGCGCCTGGCAGGTGTTGAACGACGACGTCACCCTGAACCTGCGCCTGGACCGTTTCAAGTTCTCCTCCCCGGGCCTTTTCGGCGCCCGCCCCAGCGCGCGGGCGCGCTGCACCCTCAATCCCGGCACCCCGGACGCCCGTCCGCTCCACTCCAAGGCGGCCAACATCCGCCTGGCCAAGGGCGACACCCTGTTGCTGGAGCTAGGCGGCGGAGGCGGCTGGGGCGATCCCATGACGCGGGAGCCGGAGCGAGTGCTGGACGACGTGCGCAACGGGTACGTGTCGCCGGAAACGGCCCGGGACGTGTACGGCGTCGTCATCGACCCCGCCACCCTGACCGTCGACACGGCGGCCACGGAGCGGCAACGCGAGGAAACGGGCGCTCACCGTGCTGCGCATCGGGATTGACACCGGCGGCACGTTCACCGACCTGAGCGTGTTCGACGAGGACGACGGACGGGTCTGCTTCACCTGGAAGCTGCCCTCGCAACCGCGGAATCCCACCGAGGCCATCGTGGCGGGGCTCCGCGAAATCACCACCCGGTTGCCGGAAAAAGCTCGTTACGTCCTCCACGGCACCACCATCGGCCTCAACACGCTGCTGGAGGGCCGCGAGCCGGCGCCGGGGCTCCTGGTCACCGAAGGGTTCCGCGACATCCTGGAGCTGGACCGGCAATGGCGCGGCGAGCAGGTATACAACCTGCTGTTCGACCGTCCACGTCAACTCGTGCCCCGGCACCTGGTGCGCCCGGTGCGGGAACGGGTGGACTCCCGGGGCCGGGAGGTGCTTCCCCTCGATGTCGAGCAAGCCCGAGCCGGCGTGAAGGAGCTCCTGAACGCGGGGGTGCGGTCGGTGGCCGTAAGCCTGCTCTTCTCCTTCGCCGACCCCGGGCACGAGAGACAGCTCCGGACGATCCTCGAAGAGCTTGCTCCGGACGTTTACGTAACCTTGTCGTCCGAGGTGGATCCGCAGTTCCGGGAGTTCGAGCGCACCAGCACCGCGGTGGTCAACGCGTTCATCGGCCCGCGGGTCAGCAGCTACGTGGGCACCATCGAAGCGGCCGTCAACGACGTGCTGGGAGGGGCCCGGGTCCTGATCATGCAGTCCAACGGCGGCGTGGGCACGCCCGCGGCGATCGCCCGGGCGCCGGTGCAGACGCTCATGTCGGGTCCGGTGGCCGGCGTGGTGGGAACCCAGCGGCTGTGCCGGGAGATCGGCCGCGCGAACGCCATCTCCCTGGACATCGGCGGCACCAGTTGCGACATGTCGGTGATCCCCGGGGAGCTTCTGACCGCGCCCCAGAGCAAGGTGGCGGGCTATACCGTGCGCGCCGCCACGGTCGACATCGAGACCATCGGCAGCGGCGGCGGCAGCATCGCACGGGTGGAGTCCGGCCGCATCCTCAAGGTCGGGCCGCAGAGCGCCGGCGCCGTGCCCGGTCCCGCGTGCTACGGCGCCGGCGACCAGCCCACCCTCACCGATGCGCTGGTGGTGCTGGGACACCTCAACCGGGAGGTGCTGTTGGACGGCGCCATGTCCATCGACGCCGAAGCGGCCCGCCGCGCCATCGACGAGACCGTCGCCGGACCTCTCGAGATGACTCCGGAACGCGCGGCCGGCGGCGTCGTCGAGGTTCTGGCCGCCCAAGTGGCCATGTCCATGCGCTCGGTCACCATCGAGAAAGGCTACGACCCCAGGGACTTCATCCTGGTGGCCTACGGCGGCGCCGGACCCACGGTGGCCTGCCCCATCGCCCGGGAGCTGGAGATCCCCGAGATCTGCATACCGCGGGACCCGGGCAACTTCTGCGCCGCCGGAATGCTGCTCACCGACCTGATCCGCAGCTACTCCTTCACGCGCATCAGCCGGTTGGAAGAAACCCCCGCCGACGCCATCCGCGAAGTACTTCGGGAGCTGCGGGACAAGGGTGTGGAGGAGTTGCAAGAGCAGGGCGTGACCCCGGATTGCATCGACACCGAGGACTTCCTGGACATGCGCTACCCCGGCCAGTCCTACGAGGTCACGGTGCCGGCCGGGGATGCCGGCAAGGACGCGCTCACCCGGCTCTTCCACGAGACCCACGGCCGCCTCTTCGGCCACACGGCCGAGGAAGAGCCCATGGAGATCGTCAACTACCGGGTGCGCTGCATCGGCCGCCTGCCCAAGATGACCTTCGCCGCCGCGCCGGCGGGCGGCGGTCCGGCACGCCCCGGAAGCCACCGGTCGGCGCTTTTCCCCGGCAACCCCGACCCGGTGCCGGCGCCCGTCTACAGCCGCACCGACCTCTCCCCCGATTTCCGCATCTCCGGCCCGGCCATCATCGAGGAGTACAGCTCCACCACCGTCGTGTACCCCTCCTTCGACCTTTCCGTGGACGGCCACGGCAATCTACGGCTGCAAAACACGGCGTAGGACGGCGCCTCCCGGGAGTCTGACAGACTCCTAGGGGTTGAACTCGATCATGTCGAGCCGGGTAAACCGCATGCGGTCGGCGGCGCCCGCGGGGATGACGGTCAGCTGGTGGATGGCGTACTCGTGCTCGTAGGTGCTCTTGGCGTTTACGCCGTCCAGCGGGATGATGACGTTGTAGCGGTGAACGCGCGCGGCGGCGGTGGCGGTGTAGAGCACGGCGACGTTCGTGAGGGAACCGGTGACGATGAGGTTCTCGGCGCCGGCGCCGCTCAGGATCGCCTGGAGCTCGCCGCCGGCGAACTTGTCGAAGGCGTCGGGATAGAGCACGGGCTCGGTGTCCCGGCGCTTGAGGGGCACCGCCGCTTCGCCCAGGGGCGTGCCCCTGAATTGCAGCGAGATGGTGAACACCACGGGGACGGCCACCCCCCGGACCCGCTCCAGGAAGCCGCCCAGCGGCTCCATCAACTGCGAGCAGACCTCCTCCGGGTCATGGCACCGGGCGTTCAGGTCGAGCACCACAACGGCGGTCTTGGCCGCGTCGAGGGAGACGGGTTTCGGTTCGGGCCGGTTGGGGCCGCTGATTTCGGTCATGGGTTTCCTTTCCTGGATTCCTGTGATGCGTGTACGGGCGGTTTGGAACCCGCCCCTGCCTCGGTCCCGGCTAATCCGCGACCCGGCGTTGGCGCAGCCGCTCACGCAACCCGCGGGTGGCGGCCTCGTCGGCTCTCAGCGTGCCATCTTCCACCACGACGCCGTAGATCTCTTCGGCGGTAGACCGGGAAATGCGCTGGTTCGCCAGGCTCTCCGCCACCGCCTCCGGGTCCCGGTCCAGCGGGTCGCCGTAGCCGCCGCCGCTCCCCAATCGCAGGTAGAGCACGTCGTCCTTGCCGATCTCGAACTCGCAGTAGGGCAACAGCCGCCTCTCGCCCTCCAGAACGGGGAGGTCGGCGATGCACCGGTGAGCGGCCAGCAACTCGTTGACACGGGTCCCTTCGAGCAGCACCAGCAGGCTCGGGGCGCCGGGGTAGCCGCCGAACATGCCCACGCCGGAGTTCCTCAGGCCGGCGACGCCGAAGGCCACGCCCCTGATCTTCTCCTCCGGCGCGTCATGCAGCTTCACGGTGGCCTCCACCCCCACGCCGCCGGCGAACTTGCCGGCGCCGGCGCCGTCCTTCAGGTGGCGTCGGAACAGGTACATGAGCGGGAAGTTCAGCTCGAGCCACTCGACGTTGTGGCACGTGAGGTAGCCGCCCGAATCGATGCCGTCGCCGTGGGGGCTGGCGCCGGAACCGCTCAGCTCCAGCAGCGTGGAGACGTAGAAGCGGTCGTACTGGTTCACGCCCGCGTGGCGCACGACGCGGAACCCCAGGGTGAGCGCGGTCACCTCGTCCTTCCAGTTGTCGCTCCCGGCCAGCATCTGGGCCAGCACCGAGGCGGACACGTAGGAGACCGTCTTGAGCCCCGAGGTGGTGTTCATGGACACGGGCCCGGGATACTGCACGTTCACGACGGTTCCCTCCGGCGCGATGACCTCAATGGGGCCGAAGGCGCCGTAGTTCTTGGGGAGGTCGTAGCCCAGGGCGGTGAGCACCGCCTCGAAGACACCGCCGAAGGTGGCGTGGTACGGCAGGTTGATGCCCTGGCGCGCCTGGGCGTCGCTGCCGGTGAAGTCGAAAGTCATGCGGTCGCCGCTCTTGCGCAGCTCGACGCACACCCGGCGCGTCTCGTTGGCCGCGATGGTGCCCTCGTCGCGCCAGATGCCGTCGGGTATCTCCCGGAGCCGCTTCCCGAGGACCTCGCGGGAGTAGCGGATCATTTCGGCGGACACCGCGGTGATGAGCTCCGCGCCGTACTGCGCGAACATCTCCTCCATGCGCGAACGGGCAACGTTGTTGGCCGCCAGCTCGCACTTGAGGTCGAGCCCCACCAGAACCGGCTGCCGGGTCATGTTGATGAGGGTGTCGAAGACGTCCTGGCGCATCCGGCCCCGTTCCACCAGCTTGAGGCCGGGGATCCTGAGCCCCTCGTGGCAGATCTCGGTGGCGCCGGGCGAGTTGCCGCCCGGCGACATGGCGCCGATGTCCATGACGTGGACGAACGTGGCGCTCCACGCCATCAGCCGCTCCCCGTAATGGATGGGAGCGATCATGTAGATGTCGGACTGGTGGATGGCGGCGAGGTAGGGGTCGTTGAGCAGGAAGACGTCGCCCGGATGGATGCCGCCGTCGCCCTCGAAGCGCTCGATGATCCGCTTGACCGCGAACCCGGCGCAGGCGGCGTGCCGGATCATGGACTCACCCACCGACAGCACGTCGCCGTTGGCCATGTAGAGGGACGCCATGTAGTCGTGGAGCTGGGTGGTGTTCACCGTCCCGCCCACGCGCTCCAGGGTGGCGCCCATCTCGCGGGTGATCTCGTGGAGCCGGTGCGAAAGGATCTCGAAGGTGACGGGGTCCACCTGTCTGCTCGCGGCATCCGTCGTGTCCCTTGCTTCCATTGGGTTCACTCCGAGTCCGGTTCCCTCTGCCCGGCATTCCCGGGCAATTGACCCCCGCTTCCTCGTTCTGCAACACTCGAAGAATTGAACGGGCGCACAGAGGAAAGGGCCACGAGGGGCATTCGATGGATTTCGAATTTCATTACTATATGACTTACCTGGTCGCCGCCAGAGCGGGCTTCGATGCCGACAACGCCCGTTTGCTGGCGCATTCCTCGCAGTTCATCGACGACAACGACATGATCTTCGAGATCGACAAGGGGAAGAGCTCCGCGTACGGCAACTTCATCAGTCAAACGATGAACATCCTCAAGCCGAAGCGGGAGCTGTTTCGAATTTACCCGCTCTTCCACTTCATTCCCGGAGACCCCAAGGCCAGGACCGCGTGGCGCAAGGACGGCAAGATGCACTGGCTGTGCACGACACCCGACAGCCGGAACGCGAACGCCATCATGGACGATGCGCTCAGGTCGAGGAACGTCTACCGGATCGGGATCGCCGCGCACGGATACGCCGACACCTGGGCGCACCAGAACTTCACCGGCTACTACGAGGATTTCAACGCGATGAACACGGGCCTCGGCCTCATGACCCCCAACATCGGACACGCGGACGCCGGCCACAACCCGGATTGGCCGGCCCTGCGCTGGCGCGATCCGCGGCTGCTGAACGAGGCGGTGGACAACAAGGCGCGTTTCCTGGCCGCGGCGCGACGTCTGTATGAGAAGTTCGCCAGGTGCGTCGACCCGAAGATCTCCGACGCCGTTCTGAAGCGGACGCAGCGCGCGCTGTCGCGCGATCTATCGAAAGCCATCGGCGGACGGGACCAGGCGAACGACCATTCCTCGACGCGCGTATCCCGGTACCTGGAGTTGGCCAAACACCGGGACTACGGCGCACGCGACTTGCCCGAATACGACGAAGACCAATGGTTCAGCGAAGCGGTCAACGAAGACGTGCGCGGCCTTCGCGACCGTAGCGACAACGTTCTCCTGCGGTTCGATCCGTTGGCGGACAAGTACACGTGGAAGTCCGGCCGACGATACAGACAGTCCCACTGGTATCGTTTCCAGGAGGCCGTCAAGACCCAGCAGGAGCATGCGTGGAATATCCTGCGACGCTCCAATCTCAAGGGTCTCGCGTTGGGAAACTGGTGAGTCCGTCCCCCACGAAGATCCGCACGTTGTGGAACCCGTCGATCTCGACCCGGTCCCGCGGGTTCACCACCACCGTGGTCACCGGCGTCTCGATGACCGCCGGACCGGACAGCTCCATGCCCGGGCGCATGCGCTGGAAGTCGTAGATACGGGCGGGGGCGAACTCGCCCAGCTCCTCGAAGAACACGTCGCGGGGCGGCTTGAGGGCCTCGTCCGCGGGCGCCTTGCGCGCCGGCTCCTTCCTGACCCGGGGCTTCGCCAACAACCCCACGGCGGTGACCCGGAACGTGAGGATCTCCTTGCCCGCTTCCCGGTAGCCGGAGCCCTTGCCGTAGGCCTTCTCGTAGGCGTCGTCGAACTCGGCGTAGAGCCGCTCCAGGTCGGCCTCCGCCAGGGGCGCGGTTCCCGGAGCCAGCGGCACGTTGAGCTCGTGCACCTGATAGCGGTAGCGCATGTCGGCGCTGCGCGTGATCGCCATCCCGGACGGGCTGAATCCGGCGGCGCCCAGGTCCGCCCGCGCCCTGCGGATCAGCTCTTCGAAGTTCGCATTGACGCGGCCGGGGTCGGCCGGCACCTGGAGGTGGTCGGATTTCCCGTACTCGTGGACGACGTCGGAGCTGATGAGACCCGTGGCGCCGTGCACCGACGCGGTGAGCGGGATCACCACCTGCCGGACGCCGAGGTCGGCGGCGTAGCGGCTGGCGTGCACCGGACCGGCCCCGCCGAAGGCGAACAGCACGAACGAGCGCGGATCGTGCCCCTTCTCCACCGTCGCGCGGCGGATCAGGTCGCTCATGTGCGCGTTGGAGATGCGGTAGATGCCGCGGGCTGCCTCGGACACGCTCATGCCCAGGGGCTCCGCGATCCGTTGTTCCACCGCCCGAAGCGCGGCGTCGCGGTCCAACCGCATGCGCCCGCCGAGGAAGTAGTCGGGGTTGAGATAGCCGAGGACGAGGTCCGCGTCGGAGACCGTGGGCTCGGCGCCGCCGAGCCCGTAGCACACCGGCCCCGGACTGGCGCCGGCGCCCTCGGGACCCACCTTGAGGAGGCCCGTGTCCCCGTCGATCCAGGCGATGCTGCCGCCGCCGGCGCCCACGGACTCGACCCATATCTTGGGCGCAAGCACTCGGTGGCGCAGCACCACCGGCGTGTAGTCGCGCTCCACGCGCCCTTCCCGCACCACGCCCACCTTGAAGGTGGTGCCGCCCATGTCGGTGGCCAGGATGTCGTGCTCGCCGATCAACTCGCCCAGGAAACGGGTCCCCACCACCCCCGACACGGGTCCGGACTCGATGGTGCCAACGGCATTGCGGCAAGTGGCTTCGATGTCCAGCACGCCGCCGTAGGCCTGCATGATCATCGGCGCCTTCGCCAGTCCCTTGCCTTGCAGCACCTTGTGGAGATTCACGAGGTAAGCGGAGATGCGCGGGCCGATGTAGGCGTTGAACACCGTGGTGGCGGTGCGCTCGTACTCGCCCACGAACGGCGCCGTAGCACTCGAAAGGGTGACGTAGACCCCGGGATGACGTTGCCGCAGGATGCCGGCCACCGCCTTCTCGTGGGCGTCGTTGGCCACGGACCAGAGCAGGCACACGGCCACGGACTCGACGCCGCGCGCCACCAGTTCGTCCAGGGCCTCGGCCGCCTGCTCCTCGTCCAGGGGCACGGTAACGGCGCCCTTGTAGTCCACCCGTTCGTTCACCTCGGCAACCAGGGAACGCGGAACGAAGGGCTCGGGCTTGCGCAGCCAGGCCAGCCGGCCCGCCTCGGCCTCGGTGAGCCCGTCGGTGACCTTGCCGCGCATCATGAGCAGCGTATCCGGGAAGCCCCGGGTCGCCACCAGACCGGTCCGGGGACCGGAGCGGGTGATCAGGGTGTTCTCGCCGATGGTGCAGGCGTGGAAGAAGAGCGTGGTTTGCCGGAGCAGATCCGCTTCGTCCCCGAGGCCGATGTTGCGGGCCGCGTCCCGCACCGCGTCGGTGGCGCCGGCGGAGTAGTCCGGCGGGGTGGAAAGCGACTTCCCCACCACCATCTCGCCGCGGTCGTTGACCACGACGCAGTCGGTAAAGGTGCCGCCGATGTCGACTCCAACGATGTAGCTCATGACGGGAAACCGTGCCCGGCCGAATCGGGCTGGAAGTTCCCGAGTACCATGGACGCGCGGTGCATGTCCATGCGCGGTTGAAGGACAAGACGGCGTTTTTCATTTGACAACGTTCCCGCAATTTCATTAGGGTCAGCAGCTATCCGGCTTCGGCCGAGGCACAACCGGTCGGGGGAATGTCCCGGCAAAGGAGGGTATACGGATGAAGAGAATTACGCTGGGGGCGTTCGTCGCGGTGGCGTTCGCCCTTTTCGTTCTGGCCGCATCGGCACAGGCGGCGGTCACGATAAAGGTCAGCACCTGCCTGGCCAAGACCCACGACCAGGTGGAAACGTATTTCCAGGCGTTCCACGACAAGTTCAACGAAGTCGCCAAGGGCGAAGCCAAGCTCCACTACGTGGGCGGTCCGGAAGTTTCGCCGCGGCAGAAACAGGGACCGGCGCTCAGGCGGGGCCTGGTGGACATGATCTTCTGTCCCATGGGCTACTACGAGGGAATGGTGGCGGAAGCCGGCCTCACTTCGGTGACCAACCTGTCCACCAAGGAGCTCCGTGACAACGGCGCCATCGACCAGCTCCAACCGGTGTGGGCCAAGAAGTTCAACGGCAGGATCCTGGGCTGGTGCTGTTACGGTGTCGACTTCCACATCTATACGACGTTCAAGCCCAAGGAGAGCACCAAGACCGGCCTCGACCTGTCGGGCCGCAAGATGCGCTCCACCGCCACGTACAGAGTGTTCTTCAGCGTCATGAACGCCATTCCCGTCACCATGGCTCCCGCGGAGATGTACACCGGTCTGCAGCGGGGCGTGGTGCAGGGGCTCGCATGGCCCGAAGGAGCACTGGCCAAGTACGGCGTCCAGAAGTTCCTCAAGTACCGCGTTTACCCGGGCTTCTATCGCAGCGGCTCCATGGTCGTGATCAACCTGGACAAGTGGAAATCCCTGCCCAAGTCCGTGCAGGACAAGCTCACCCAGACCGGTCTGGCGTTCGAGCAGGGCAGCGAGCCCATCCTCCGCAAGAAGGCCGACGCGGACAACAAGAAGCTGTGGGCTTCGGGCCTTCAGAAGCACGAACTCAAGGGCGAGGCGCGCAAGGCCTATCTGCGCACCGTCTACGAGCTCGCATGGGAGGCCCGGTCGAAGAACAACTTCACGGTGCCCTTCGCGAAGCTGAAGGAGAAGATGTACCGCGCGCCGTGAGGGCGGTACGGTCGAACCAGTAAAAAACCCCGATCCGCAGTGCCGGATCGGGGTTTTTTTGATGCGTGAGTCGTCCTGCTCAGGGACGCCGCGCCGCGGGCCGCCCGCTCAATCCATCAGATTGGGAAGCCACAGCGCGAGCTGGGGTTCCCATATCAGGATCAGGATCAGGATCAGGTCGCAGACCAGGAACGGGATCGCCGCGTTGGCCACCTGCAGCAGCGTGGTGCCCCTGGGCGCCACCCCGAGCATGACGTAGAGCAGCAACCCGAACGGCGGCGTGGTGCCCGCCATCTCCAGCGTCATCAGCACGAACAGGCCGAACCAGATAAGGTCGAAGCCCAAGGCCTCGGCCAGGGGGAAGAAAATGGGCACGGTGATGAGCATCATGGAGGTGGCGTCCATGAACATGCCCAGCACGATGAGGATCAGGAACATCACCGCGAGCACCACCAGGCGGGACACCTCGAAGCTGGTGGCCCATTCCAGCATGCCGGCGGTGGCGCCCGAGTAGGCCAGGAGCTGGCTGAACACCGTCGAGTTCATGATGATCAGGAACACCATGCCGGCCACCCGCACGGTGCCCGACAGGGAGGTGCGAATGGCCTCCCACTTGAGCACGCGGAACATCACCGCCAGGATAAACACGCCCAACACACCGCACGCCGCGGATTCCGTGGGCGTGGCGATGCCCAGGATGATGAAGCCGATGACCATGAAGATCACGAGGCTCACCGGCAGGATGTTGAAAGTGACGTACTTGATCTTGTGGGCCCATGTCGTGGGCGGCACGTCGTAGGCCGGCGCCCCCGCGGGGTTGATGATGATCTGCAGGTACAGCATGCCCGCGTACAGCATGGCCAGCACGAAACCCGGCAGAAAACCCGCAATCAGCAGACGGCCCACGTCGATGTTGGCCACGCTGGCCAGAAGTACGGCCAGTGCCGAGGGCGGGATGATCATGGCCAGGCCGCCGGTGCCCAGGATGGGCCCCATGGACATGCGCCAGTTGTAGCCCCGCCGCTGCATCTCCGGCACCAGCAACGATCCCAGCATGGCGGTATTGGCCATGGAGGAGCCGGTGAGGGTGGAAAAGATCGTCCCGCCGGCCACCGTCAGGTAGCAGAGCCGGCCCCGCAGCTTGCCGAACAACGAATCGAGCCCGTCGAAGACACGTATGGCCAGGCCGGTGTGAAAGAACAGCGCCCCCATGAGGATGAACATGGGTACGGGACCCAGGGTGAACCGCGTGATCAGCACGGTGGAGTTGTCCGCCACCTGGATGAAGCCGTGGACGCCGGCAAAGATGAAAATGCCGATGAAGTTCGTGGTGATGAAGGCGAAGGCCACGGGGACCCCGAGGGCCATCAGAAAGACGACCATGCCCACCAGGAGAGCGAATGCCCAGTACCACTCCATCACACGTTCTCCCGCACTTCGGTGCGTGAGGTGTACATGGTATCGACCCCCACAAGAAACCGGAGGAACTCGATGGCGATCATCGTGAACGACACCGGTATGGGCACGAGGAGCATCCAAAGCGGTTGTGCTTCACCCCGGTAGTCCAGCTCGCCCGAGAGGTACGCGTCGATGGTGAGGTCCGTGGAGTAGTAGATGAAGAAGAGGCAGCAGGTGATGCAGATGACGTAGACGAGCTTCGCCAGCACGTACTGCACGGTCGGGGGCAGGAGCGAGACCAGCGAGTCCACGAACACGTGGCCTTTCATGCGCACCAGCCACGGCGCTCCCAGCATGGTGAACCACAGGAGGCCGTACTCAACCACGCCCAGCGTGTAGGCGGACGGTTGGAACTTCAAGAGACGTACGAATACGTCGATGACGATAAGCAGGAAGATCAGGAAGATCACGATCTCCGCGCCGATCTTGAACAGGTCCAGGAGCTTTTCGTAAGCTCGCGCTATCCTTTGCATCCTGCCTCCACAACGCTCTTTACGGAACCCTTGTTCAACCCGCCCGTAGCGGAAATCCCCTGCTTTTATCGCCTTGTTCCCCGGCTGTCAAAGCCGTTTGCGGGGAAATGCGCCTTTCTTGACGAAAAACCTTGCGCGGTGGTACCACCCTGGAAGAAACTGATCGGCCGCGGTTGTGGCGGGATGGCGCCTTCGCCCTGAGCGAAGCGAAGTCGAACGGCGCCATCTTCCCGCCGCGCCGGGGCGTTTTGGAGGTATGCCGTGAAGATTCTGGTTACCGGGGGATTGGGGAAGGTCGGTGAGCACGTCGTGGACGAGCTCTTGCGCGGCGGGCATGAGGTCACGGTCCTGGACCGCCTGCCCGGTCCGCGGGACGGTGGCGGCGCCAGGTACCTGATGGGCGAGGTGCAGGACCTCGGTCAGATGACGGAAGCGGCCGCGGGGTCCGACGCCATCATCCACCTCGCCGCGGTCCACAATCCTTACGTCGCCCCCACCGGCGTGGTCTTCGAGACCAACGTCAACGGCACCTTCAACGCCCACCACGCGGCGTTCCGGCTGGGCATCCCGCGGGTGGTCTCCACCAGCAGCAACGCCGCCGTCGGATGGGCCTACAGCGAGGGCTCGTTCCTGCCCGACTACCTGCCCATCGACGAGGAGCACCCGTTGCGGCCCATCGACCCCTACGGCCTGTCGAAGCAAGTGGGGGAGGCCATCGCGCACTCCTACGCCCGCAAGGGCGTGGAAGCCGTGGTGATCCGTCCCAGCGGCGTGGTGACACCCGAGGCGCTGGACGAGATCCGGCGCGCCGGCGGCCGCGAACCCGGTGAGTGGCGGGAGTACAGCTACATCGACGCGAGGGACCTGGCGGTGGCGTTCCGGCTCGCCGTGGAGAAACCGCTGCCCGGCGGCACCGTGATGTTCGTGGTGGCCGACGACAGCACCGTGGCCGAACCGCTGTGCGACCTGCTGCCGCGGCTCAAGCCGGCCATCGGCGACCGCGCCCGGACGCTCACCGGCACCCAAGGAGTCTTCAGCAACGCGCGGGCGAAGGAGCTGCTGGGATGGAAACCCGTGCACACATGGCGCTAGCGGATGCCGGGCCGCCGCTGACGGCGGCGGACCTGGCGCGCGTGGGCCGGGGCACGCCCGCCGGAGAATGGTTCCGGCGCTACTGGATGGTGGTGCGCCGGAGCGACGACCTGCGGGACATCCCCGTCCGTGTACGCGTCCTCGGAGAAGACCTGGTGCTGTTCCGCGACGGCCAGGGCCGCCTGGGCCTGCTGGGGCTCCACTGCCCTCACCGCGGCACCTCACTGGAGTACGGCGACTGCGAGCCGTCAGGTCTCCGCTGCCCGTACCACGGCTGGCTCTTCGACGTCGCCGGCGCCTGCCTGGAGCAGCCGGCGGAGCCGCCCGGCAGCCGGTTCCACGAGAAGGTCCGCCACCTCTCCTACCCGGTGCGGGAACTGGGCGGGCTGATCTTCGCCTACCTTGGGCCATGTGACCTGGAGCCGCCGCTACCGCAATACGCGCCCCTGGCCGAGCCCGGCGGCCAGCGGCGCATCGAGGCGGCGCGCCACTACGACTACAACTGGTACAACTTCATCGAGAACGGCGCCGACCCCGCCCACTTCTCCACCCTGCACCTTTCCGACCCCGACGACGGCACCTGGCGGAGCTGGTTCTTCAACGCCAGGGACGTGCCGCCGTTCGATGCCGTGGAGACGGACTACGGCATGAAGGTGGTGTCGCGGAAACCCTCCGCGGAGACCGGCATGAGCTACGTGGACGAGAAGAGCTACGCGCTGCCCAGCGTGATGCAGATCGGCGACACCGAGTTCACCCACTTCAAGGAGCCCAGGGAGGCCCTGGCCCGGGGCTCCAGCAACGCCCACTGGATGTTCGTGACGCCGGACGACGACGACCACTTCACCCTCTACACGGTGGACCACTACACCGGCCCGGACCCCGACTTCATGACCAGGCTCGCGCCTTCGCGGCGACCCGTCGCCACTACCGAGAAGCCCGAGCACGACCATCGACCCCTGTCGCCGTACCGGGGCAGCGTGCGCCTGGAGGACATCATGACCCAGTCCACCCAGGGCAACGTCGCCGCCCGCGAGGAACGCCTGGCGGCGTCCGACAAGGGCATCATCCTGCAACGCCGCATCATCCTGACCGCCATCGACCGCGTGCGGCGGGGCCTGCGGCCCCAGGGGGTCCTTTCGCCGGAGGAAAGCGACCGGCTGGTGCGGATGGATTCGTTCACGGGCATCCGGGCCTACCCGCCGAAGGCGGAGGCTGACGCCGGCAAGTGACGAGGCGGACGGAACCCGCGGCATGAGGGTCGTCGTCACCGGCAGCGCCGGCAGGCTGGGGCAGCACGTAGCCGAGTTGCTGCCACGACACGACCACCAGGTCGTATCCCTGGACGCATCGCCCGGAAGCGGAACGGAGCCCGTCGACCTCACCGACCCGGACGCGGCGCTGCGGGCATTGGAGGGCGCGGAGGCGGTGGTCCATCTCGCCCGCGAACGTTTCCCCTACACCGAGCAAGGGCTCTACGACCGCGCCGCCCAGACCTGGCAGGCGCCCGACGTTAGCGGCGACAGCCGGCGCTTTCAGCGCAACGTCGCCATGACCTACAACGTCCTGGCCGCCAGCGCGTCACTGAAGATTCCGCGGCTTGTCATCGGCTCCAGCCTCGCCGTGTACGGGCTCTACTATCCCCTGCGCCCCGCGCTTCCCGACTATCTTCCCATCGACGAGAGCCACCCCCGGCGCCCCCAGGATCCCTACGGCCTGACCAAGCTGGCCGGCGAGGAGCTTTGCGAGGCCCTGGCCCGGCGCAGCGACGGCTGCATCGCGAGCCTTCGCTTCGCCGGCATCGCCGACGATGCCGTGTACCAGCGGCTGATCAAGCGCCGGCAGGACCCGATGATCCGCGGCCTCGGGAGCTTCTGGAGCTACATCGACGTGCGCGACGCGGCCACGGCCTGCCGCCTGGCCCTGGAGGCGACCTTCGAAGGCCATGAGGCCTTCAACATCTGCGCGCCCGCCACCTATCTCACGACCCCCACGCGCACGCTGCTCGCTCAGCATCTCCTGGACGTACGGCAGGTGGCTTTCCAGGCGGATGAGAACTATTGTTGCTATGCGTCGGACAAGGCGCGAGAGACACTCGGATTCAGCCCCCGGCACGGACCCGACGCCTGACTCCGACCCCGTCTTCGAAAGGAGTTGTCATGTTCCCACACCTCACCCGTTTCAATCTTCGAAACTGGATCGACGAGAACCGAGGCGACTGGGGCCGGCGAAGAGTCATCTGGGAAGACTCGGACTTCATCGTCTTCGTCACCCGCGGCCCTAACACCCGCACCGACTTCCACATCAATCCGGGAGACGAGATCTTCTACCAGCTCGAGGGCGAGCTGAACCTCCACTACCTCACCCCGGACAACAGGCCGGAGGTGGCGGTGCTCACGGAGGGCGAGATGTTCCTGTTGCCCCGTTTCGTGCCCCACTCGCCGCGCCGGGAGGACGGCTCCTACACCCTTGTGGTGGAACGGGTACGGCGGCCGGACGAGGATGACCGCTTCGTCTGGGTGTGCCGCAACTGCACCCATCAGCTCTACGAGACCACGGCCCACTTCAACGATCCCGCGGACGCGGTCAAGAAGGCCTACGAGGCCATGGCCGAGGACGAGGCCCTGCGCCGTTGCGCCCAATGCGGACAGACCGAGCCGGCGGTAAGGAGCGAGGGACCGGCCTTCGTCTGGAGAGGGTAGCGGGAACGAACAGTACCGGGAGGGGCGCCATGGCCGTCATCGACGCGGATTGCCACGTCATCGAGTGCGAGGAGACCTGGGAGTACATGGAGGGCGAGGACCGGCGCCACCGGCCCCGCATCCTCGAAGCCGCGGACCAGTCGGACCCGCTCCGGAGAAACGACTTCTGGCTGTTCGACAGCAACCTGGAGCCCAAGCGGGCGTTCCCGCCCGCCAGCTCCGGCACCACGCCGGAGTCATCCGAGCTGCGGGACGTGGAGGCTCGGCTCAAGCACATGGACGAGCTCGGCACCGATATCCAGGTTCTCTATCCCACCACCCTCCTGGGCCTCGCCACCTTGAGCCGGCCGCGGACCCAGATCGCCATGTGCCGCGCCTACAACCGCTGGATGGCGGACATCTGGCGCCGGGGCAAGGGACGCCTGCGCTGGGTGGCGACGCTGCCGCTGGAAACCATGGACGTGGCGCTGGAGGAGCTGCGCTTCAGCCGAGACAACGGCGCCTGCGGCTTCCTCTTGCAGGGCCTCATGGGCGAGCGGGTGCCCATCGACGAGTACTACTTCCCGGTCTACGCCGAGGCCAGCCGGCTGGACATGGCGGTGTGCATCCACTCGGGGTTGGTGAACCACGCCCTCAACGGCATCTTCCACTCCCGCGCCACCGCCCTGTGGATGGCCAAGGTGCCCATCATCACCGCCTTCCACGCGCTGGTGCTCAGCCGCGTCCCGGACCGATTCCCCGACCTCCGCTGGGGCTTCCTCGAAGCAGCGGCCTCCTGGGTCCCCTACCTCATCACCGACCTGGGCGCCCGTCTCCACCGGACCGGCACCCGGAAGCTGGACGAAAAGGCGGACGTACTGCGGCGCAACCGCTTCTACGTCGCCTGCCAGACCGAAGAGGACCTGCCCTACATCCTGGAATACGCCGGCGAGGACCACATCGTCATCGGCTCCGACTACGGCCACGCCGATACGTCCAGCCAGCTCGAAGCGCTGAAGGTTCTGCAGGAAAACGATGCGGTCAGCGCCGAAGCACGCCGCAAGATCGTGGACGACAACGCTCGGACGCTGTACGGGTTTTAGGCTCCAAGGTTCGTTCACTCATCGCATTCTCGACCGAAACGTCCTGCCGAGAAGCATCAAAGGAAGGGAGAGAGGGAGCGAAGCCTATTGGGGCGGCGCAGGCGATTGCAGTAGCCGGCGGGCGTTGCCGCTGAGAACCGCCTCGAGCTCCGATTCCGGCCATGGCCGATCGCGTAGCGCGGCCAACACGCCCTTGCTGCCGTCGGGCACGTGGGGCTCGTCGGTGCCGTAGACGAGGCGGTCGGCGCCGAAGGTGGCGCGGGCGCAGTCGAGGGCGGGGCCGGACACGGTGACGGTGTCGAACCAGCATCGGCGCAGGTACTCGCTCGGCGGACGCAGGCACTTCTCGTAGCGGCGGTAGCCCCGGTCGATGCGGTCCAGCACCATGCACAGGCCGCCGCCGCAGTGGGACCAGACGATGCGGACGTCCGGGCATTCTTCGAGCACGCCGCCCAGGGCGAGCTTTGTCGCGGCCATGGCGGTCTCGCCGAGATAGCCGACCGAGAGGTATTCGCCGCGGTCGTTGGCCGGGCCGTCGAACGGGAACGTAGGGTGGACCAGCACCAGGAGGCGGCGACGGTGGGCCTCGCGCCAGAACTCCCGGAGCTCCGGGGCGTCGAGCGTATGGCCGCCGACGGTGGTGGTGATGCAGACGCCCACGGCCCCGAGGCCCGTGGCCCGGTCCATCTCGTCCACCAAAGCGGCAGTGCTCGTGAACGGCAGAGCGGCGACGAAGCGAAAACGGTCAGGGTGCTGGCGGCACGCCGCGGCAAGGCCGTCATTGACCAGCCGCGCGGTGACGGGACCGGTCCAGCCGGTGTCGAGGGCGCCGACGGACAGCACCTCGACCCCGACCCCGGCCTCGTCCATGGTCCCCAGCCGTCCGCTCAAGTCGGCGCTTGCGGGCGCGGACATGGTGTGGCTGCCGCGGCAGGTCAGGGACAGGCCCCGCTCCGACCGCACCAGGGCGAACTCGGGCCGGGCCTTGAGCACCTCGTCGAAGCACCCTTCCGGGTAGTGGTGGGCATGCATGTCGACGATGTCGCGGGGCACGATGCTCATGCCTTCTCCGCGGCGTCCATCAACTCCAGCACGTAACCGGGCTTGAGCGGCAGCCGCGTCACCTCCACCCCCAGGGCATTGGATACGGCGTTGGCCAGGGCGGCGCCGGCGGCGGTGATGCCGCCCTCCCCCGCACCCTTGACTCCCAGCGGGTTGTGGGGCGACGGGAAGTCCTCGGTGGAGATGAGCTGCCCACGGGGCACGTCCATTGCGGTGGGCATGAGATAGTCCATGAAGCTGGTGGTCTGGGGCTGTCCGTCCTCGTCGAAGGCGAACTCCTCCAGCAGCGCCCCGCCGATGCCCTGGGCCAGGCCGCCGGCCATCTGCCCCTCGACGATCATGGGATTGATCTTGCGGCCCACGTCCTCCATCACGAGGTAGTCGAGGATCTCGATCATGCCGGTCTCCCGGTCCACCTCCACCACCGCTACGTGGACGCCGTAAGGGAACGGCCTCTGGTCCGTGGCGAAGAAGTCCTCTTCGGAGATGCCGGGGGCGATACCGCGGGCCAGGGCCGGTCCGGGCAGCGCCAGCCGCGCCAGCGCGGCGAAGTCCAGGCTTCGCTCCGGGGCGCCCCGGGGGCTGATGCGGCCGTCCGCCAGCTCCAGGTCGCCGGCGTCGATTTCCAACTCGGCGGACGCCAGCCGCAGGAGCTTCTCCTTGACCTTGCGGCAGGCGCCCACCGCGGCGCTCCCGCCCATGACGGTGGAGCGGCTGGCGTTGCTGCCGTTGCCGTAGGGCACCTTGGCGGTATCGCCGTGCACCACCCGCACATCGTCGATGGACACGCACATCTCGTCGGCAACGATCTGGCTCAGGGCGGTGGCGATGCCCTGCCCCACCGAGTTGATGCCGCAGTAGAGCACCACGCCGCCGTTGTTTCCGACCTCCACCCGGGCGTATTCCCAGGGTCCGATGCCGCTGGTCTCCACGAAGCAGCCGATGCCCACGCCCATGGCCCGGCCCTCGGCCTTGGCCGTGGCGCAGCGCTGCTGAAGCTCCTCGTAGTCCACGTGGCGCAAGGCCGCGTCAAGCTGCCCGGGCAGATCACCGCTGTCGTACACGTTGTAGTGGTACGGGTTCCTGCCGAGGTCGTAGGGCATCTCCTCCGGGCGGATCATGTTGCGTCGCCGAAACTCCGCGGGATCGAGCCCGAGGCGATGAGAGGCCATGTCCACGAGCCGCTCGCGCACGAAGTTGGCCTCGTAGCGGCCGGGGCTCAGGTAGGTGCCCACCGGGGTTTTGTTGGTGAGCACGCAATAGGTCTGACAGCGGTAGTTCGGGATGCGCAACGGGCCCTGCAACATGGCGGATGACGAAACGATCGGCACGCCGCCGTGGGTGCGGGTGTAGCCGCCCATGTCGAACAGTATCTCCGCGTCCATGGCCACGATGGTGCCGTCGTTGCGCAGGCCCAGCCGGACCCGGTAGGACTGCTGCCGCGAATGGTTCGTGGACTTGAGGTGCTCGGAGCGGTCCTCGATCCAGCACACGGGCGTGCGGAAGTGCATGGCGGCGAAGGGGACCAGGAAGTCTTCGGGATAGAACTCGCCCCGGGCGCCGAAACCGCCGCCCACCGCCGGCTCGATGAAGTGGATCGCGCTCTGGGGCAGCCCGCTCAACTCCGAAAGGATACGCCAGTTGGTGTGGGTCATCTTGGTGGGGCCCCACATCGTCAACATGCCGCGGCTTTCGTCGTACTCCGCCACCAGGCCACGGGTCTCCAGCGGCACGGCGGCATGGCGATTGGTCTCGAAGCGTTCCTCGACGATGAGGTCGCACTCGGCCAACGCGCGTTTCACATCGCCCGTCTCCACCTGAAACTCGGCGGGCACGTTCTCCGGCACCGCGTCGTGGAGCCGCGGCGCATCCGGCCCCATTGCCGCGCGCGCGTCGATCACCGCCGGGAGGTCCTCGTAGACCACCTCCACCAACTCCAGCGCGTCCTCGGCGACGTACCGGTCTTGCGCCACCACCACGGCCACGGGCTCGCCCACGTAGCGCACCCGGTCGGTGGCGATGGGGGTCTGCTGCGACCGTTCCAGACCGGGTATCTGTCCGGTGCGCATGGGAATGGTCTTGAGACCGGGCATGTCCGCCGCCGTGAGCACGCCGACGACACCGGGCAGCTCCAGCGCCGCGGAGGCGTCGATGCCGGCAAGCCGCGCGTGGGCGCGGGTGCTGCGCAGCACGGCGGCATGCACCATTCCCGGCCGCCGGATATCCCCCACGTACTTGCCGATGCCCCGCAGCAACGGCACGTCCTCCCTGCGTTTCACGTTCGAGCCGATGTAGGCCATCGCCGTTCTTTCAGTCCTTTTGCGCCGCCGGCTGCTTCCCCGACATCTCTTCCGCAGCCTCGCGAATGGCGGTCACGATGTTCCGGTAGCCCGTGCAGCGGCACAGGTTGCCGCTCAACCACTCGCGGATCTCGGTCTCGCCGGGATCGGGATTCTCCCGCAGCAGCGCCCGGGCGGTGAGCAGGATGCCGGGCGTGCAGAAGCCGCACTGGAGGCCGTGGCGTTCCTGGAATTTCTCCTGGAGGGGATGCAGCGTGTCCGCGTCCGGCGCCAACCCTTCCACGGTGTCGATGTCGGCGCCGCCGGCCTGCACCGCGAACATCAGGCAGGAACGCACCGGGTCGCCGTTCAGCAGCACCGTGCAGGCGCCGCACACGCCGTGCTCGCAGCCCACGTGGGTGCCGGTGAGGCCCAGGTCGTCGCGGATGAAGTCGCTCAGGAGCCTGCGCGGCTCCGCCTCGCCGTGACGCTCGACCCCGTTGACCCGTACCGTGATGTTGCGCGTGCTCATGGGGAATTCTCCATGGCGGCTGCGGCCCTTTGCGCGGCCACGGCCAAAGCCCGCCGGGCCAACGCTTCGCACGCGCGGCGGCGGTAATCGGCGCTCGCGTGCATGTCGGAGTCCTGCTCGATGCCCGCCACGGCGCGGCGGGCCGCCTCCCGGAACAGCGCCTCCGACGGCTTCTCCCCCATCACGGCGGCCTCCGCATCGGAAGCGCGGATGGGAGTGGAACCGGTGAGGGTCAACCGCGCGCCCGCCACCGCGCCGTCCCGGTCCAGGTTCACCAGCGCCGCCGCCCCCGCCAGCGCGAAGTCGCCGTAACGACGGCTCACCTCCTGGAACGACGCGCCGCTCCCGGCGGCCGCCGCCGGCACCCGCACCTCCCGGAGCAGCTCGCCGGGCTCCAGGGTGGTAGTCATGGTGCCCAGAAAGAAATCCTCCGCCGCTACCGTGCGCTCGCCGCCCTCTCCCTGCAGCACGAACGCGGCGTCCAGCGTGACCATGGCCACGGGCAGCTCGGCGGACGGGAAGGCATGGGCGAGGCTTCCGCCCACGGTGCCCCGGTTGCGTATCTGGACGTGGCCGATGAATCCCGCGGCTTCGCGCAGCAGCGGCCAACCCTCGGCCGCCTCTTCGGAGCGCTCCAGCGCCCGCTGCCGGGTCATGGCGCCGATGCGCAGCTCGCCACCCTCCGCGGACAGGTAGTCCAGCTCCGCCACGCGGTTCAGGTCCACCAGGTGCGCGGGCCGGGCGAGACGGAAGTTCATGAGCGGCACCAGGCTCTGGCCGCCGGCCAGCACCCGGGCGTCCTCGCCCAGACGGCCCAGCAGCGCCGTGGCTTCGGACAGGGTGGTCGGATCGTGGTACTCGAAGCCGGCGGGTTTCATTTCGCCTCGGAAAAGAGTTGGGGCGGGAACAGCACCGCCACCGGCGCCTGCATGGCGTTCATGGACTTGACGGCACCGGCGATGGCATGGGCCATGTCGCCGGCCTCGTTCACCACGCTGTACTGGATGCGCAGGCTCTCGAGCAGCGGCTCGGTGGCCCACCCGAACGGCACCGAGAACCAACGCTCATCGCCGAAGCCGCCGCGGTAGCTGATGAGCAGGAGCATGGGGACGCCGAAGGCGGCCGGCCCCCGGAGCAGCGCGTAGCAGGAAAGCGCGAAGCCGGTGTTCTCCATGAGCATGGCCGGGCGGGCGCCCCCCAGCCACGCGCCCATGCAGACGCCCACGCCGTCGCTCTCGTTGGCCACCTGGAGGTACCGGACCCCGGAATCCGCTTCCAGTCTCTGGTAGAGCTCCAGGAACGCCGAATCCGGCATGCAGGCGACGAAGTCGACCCCCGCCTCCGTCAGGCACCGATGCGCTTCAGCCGCAACCTCGTCCTTCACTTCCGATCACCCTCCCCTGGCGGCCCGTCACGGCTTCGGCGGCGCCAGGATCGCGCGCCCGCGGATAGTCTCGATGCGCCGCACCAGCCGGTACTTGTTCTCCTGTCCGTCCATGCTCGGCCCCTCGGCTCTGAACGCCAGCGCGATCTTCGCGGTGAGGAGGGCCGGGCCCGGCCGGGAGAAGAGCCTCTCCAACGCCGACGCCACGCCGCCTTCATCGGCCACCGTGTCCGCTTGCCGTATGCCCGCGGCCCGGGCCATGGCGGTGAGATCCGCGCCCGCCGCGGTCTGGCTGGGGGCGCCGCCACGGCTCCCGAAGAGCTGCTCGTTGTCGAAGACGATGATGCGGAGATTCTCCGCTCCGGACGCGGCCGCCACCGGCAGGATGCTGGGGGCCAGCAAGAGGCTGCCGTCGGTGTCCAGCGACACCACCCTGGATTCCGGCAACGTCAGCGCCAGTCCCAGGCTTACTTGGGTCACCATGCCGAGACCCACGAGGTAGAGGTTCTCGGGCCGGTGGACCACCTGGTAGGTGTCCGCTGTGGTGCCGGCCAGCGCGGCCACCACGATGTCGTTCTCGGTCAGATGATCCCGAAGCCGCTCCAGCACGGCCCGCCGCTCCACCTTCATGACGCGGGATTGTAGTACCGGTTACCGGGAAATGCCAGCCGCGGGAAACCGCGGCCGGCCGTCATGTTTGCGGGATGGACGGGTTTGGTTCTATGTGTAGGAAATGATCCTGTTGAAGACATCGACCTGGAGGCCGGCATAATGGGCACGACACACTCGAAACGCGTTCAGACGTCCCTCCACTGGGGCGCTTACCAAGTCGAGGTCCAGGGTGAGCGCATCGTGGCCGTGCATCCTTTGGCCGGCGACCCGGACCCGTCGCCTATCGGGCGATCGATTCCGGACGCCGTTCACCACCCCTGCCGGGTGGCCCGGCCCATGGTCCGCAAGGGTTGGCTGGAGCGGGGGCCCGAGCATCACGGAGGAGGCCGCGGGACGGAACCGTTCGTCCCGGTAAGCTGGGACGAGGCACTGGACCTGGTGGCGGAGGAGATCCGGCGAGTACGGGAATCCCGCGGCAACTCGGGAATTTTCGGCGGCTCCTACGGCTGGGCCTCCGCGGGCCGCTTCCACCACGCCCAGAGCCAGCTTCACCGCTTCCTGAACCAGTCGGGCGGCTATGTCCGCTCCGTCAACACCTACAGCTTCGCCGCGGCGGAAGTCATCGTCCCCCATGTCTTCGGCTACGACTGGGGCGCCGTACGCGGCAGATCCACCTCGTGGCCGGTGATCGCCGGGCATGCGGAGCTTGTGGTCAGCTTCGGGGGCATCCCGCTCAAGAATACCCAGGTCAGCGCCGGCGGCTTGAGCAGGCACGCCATACGGGGCTGGCTCGAAGGCTGCAAGGAGAACGGGGTCGAGTTCGTGAACATCAGTCCGCTACGGGACGACGCCGCGGACTTCCTCGAGGCGGAATGGCTGGCGCCGCGCCCCAACACCGACACCGCGCTGATGCTGGGCCTGGCGCACGCCCTGGTTCACGAGAGCCTCCACGACCGGACGTTCCTGGACAAGTACTGCACCGGGTTCGAGACCTTCCAAGCCTACCTCATGGGTGAACAGGACGGTCAACCCAAGGACCCGGAGTGGGCGGCGGCCTTGTGCGGCATCCCGGCGGACACCATCCGGAGCCTGGCCCGGCGCATGGCGGCGGCGCGGACTTTCATTACCGTGAGCTGGTCGCTGCAGCGCGCCGACCACGGCGAACAGCCCTACTGGATGGCGGCGGTCCTGGCGGCGATGCTGGGCCAGATCGGACTTCCCGGAGGCGGCATCGGCTACGGCTACGGCGCCACCGGCTCAATCGGCAATCCCGTGAAGTCCGTCGGCGGGATGGCGCTGCCGCAGGGCGTGAACCCGGTGAGCTCCTTCATTCCGGTGGCGCGGATCGCGGACATGCTCCTCAACCCCGGCGGACCGTTCGACTACAACGGGCAGCGAATGGAGTATCCCGACATCCGCCTCGTCTACTGGTGCGGCGGCAACCCCTTCCACCACCACCAGGACCTCAACCGGCTGGTGGAGGCATGGCAGCGTCCGGAAACGATCATCGTCCACGAGCCCTGGTGGAACCCTCAAGCGCGGCATGCCGACATCGTGCTGCCGGCCACCACCCCGCTGGAACGCAACGACATCGGCTGGCAGGCCGCCGACCCCGAGGTATTGGCCATGGCCCAGGCCATCCCTCCGGTGGGCGAGGCGCGGAACGACTACGACATCTTCTCAGGCCTTGCCCATCGACTGGGGTTCGAGGACGGGTTCACCGAAGGCAGGCAGGAAAAGGACTGGCTGCAGCACCTCTACGATGCGTTCCGCGGGCAGTTCATCCGCGAAGGCATAGAGCTGCCGCCCTTCGATGAGTTCTGGCGCGCCGGTCATGTCACCCTGCCGACGGAGGGCGAGGAGAAGGTGCTGCTTGCGCAATTCCGGGAGGACCCCGTCGCGCACCCGCTGCCGACTCCGTCCGGGCGCATCGAGATCTTCTCGGAAACCATCGCCGGCTTCGGCTACGACGACTGCCCCGGGCATCCGGCCTGGATCGAGCCGGAGGAGTGGCTGGGTGGAGAGAAGGCCGGCCGTTTCCCGCTCCACCTGGTCTCCCATCAGCCCACCACGAGACTTCACAGTCAGCATGACCCGGGAGCCGTCAGCGTCGCCAACAAAGTGCAGGGCCGCGAGCCGCTCCTGATCCATCCCGACACCGCGGCCGCAAGGGGGATCGAGGACGGGACCGTCGTGCGCGTGCACAACGACCGCGGAGCCTGCCTCGCCGGCGCCCGCGTGACCGCCAACGTGTCGCCCGACACCGTCGTGCTCGCCACCGGCGCATGGTTCGACCCCGAGGCGCCGGGCGGGCTGGAACGGCACGGCAATCCCAACGTCCTGACCCTGGACAAGGGCACCTCGCGCCTCGCGCAGGGTCCCATCGCCCAGACGGCGCTGGTGGAGGTCGAAGCGTTCGAGGAGGAGCTGCCGGAAGTACAGGCTTTCACCCCGCCCGAACTTGAAATCTGACGCGGGCCATACAAGGATGTCCGACAATGCCATGGAGAAGGAAGGTGCCCGGTGGTGCCGCTGGTCTTCAAAACCAGTCTGAGGGCCGTAAGGTTCTCGGAGGGTTCGACTCCCTCCCTTCTCCGCCACACCCGCAATTGACGCGTCGAATATGCGAGGGGCGCCGGCGGTGAACGCCTCGTCCGACCCACCGCCATCCGCTCCGGCTACTCCCGAACCGTCTCGGGGCCGCATCCTCACACTGTTGGCCCTGGGGTACGGTGTCACCGGTTGGTTCGACGGAATCATTGGCTGGCACCGGCTGTCGGTCATACGGCAAGACCTTGGCATCGGGCCCATGGCGTTGGGCCTGCTCCTCCTGTTTCGGGGGGTATCGGGGATCATTGGGGGAATCG
>CAZVUC010000008.1:0-268221 GCA_964630405.1 uncultured Syntrophobacterales bacterium
GCTTCCATCGGCGGCATGTTCATGCCCCCGATCATGGGCGCCGGCGGCTTCATCATGTCGGAGCTCACCGGCGTGCCCTACTCCACCATCATGCTGGTGGCCGTCTTCCCGGCTCTCATGTACTTCTTCAGCGTCTACGTCATGGTCCACTACGAGGCGAAACAGCACGGAATACGGGGCGAGAAATCCCAGACGGGTGCCGGAGAGATCTTCAGGCGCGGCTGGTACTACGTTCTGCCGCTGGTGGTCATCACCGTGTTGATGCTGCTGGGGTACTCGCCCGCCTATTCCGCGATACTGGGGATGGCGACCTGCATCGCCGTGAGCTGGTTGCGCGAGGATACGAGGATCGGTCCGCGGCGCTTTCTGGAGGCGGCGCGGGCGGGGGCCGAGAACAGCCTCAAGATCGGCGCCACCCTGGGCGTCATCGGCATCATCATCGGCGTGCTGACCTACAGCGGCCTGGTGCTCACCTTCGCCGACATCGTGATCGAACTGGCCGACGGCAGGCTCTGGTTGACGATCCTGCTCATCGCCCTGGCGTCCCTGATCCTCGGCATGGGCGTGCCGGTCACGGCCGCCTACCTGATCACCGCGGTCGTGGCCGTACCGCCCCTGACCGAGCTGGGCGTCAATCCCATCGCGGCGCACATGATCGTCTACTGGCTGTCCCAGGACTCGAACATCACCCCGCCGGTATGCATCGCCGCCTTCACCGGCGCTACCATCGCCCAGGCCGATATGTGGAAGACCGCCTTCAGCGCCTTCAAGTTCGCCAAGTTCCTCTATCTCGCCCCCTTCCTCTTCGGCTACGTGCCGGCCTTCTCGCTCAACGGAAGCGCGTCCGACATCGCTGTCGCTTTTGTCCTGATCATCATGGGAACCTGGGGCTATTCCTGGCTGCTGAGCGGGGTCTGGCTCAACTGGTTCACAGGCGGAACGGCGAAGGCCTGACTCCGCGCGAGAACCGGCTCCCGCGCACCCGGGCCGGTCCGTGAGTTGACAATCAACCCGTGAAAGTCGAGACTGGCGCCCATGAGTTTTCGTTACCGACAAGGCGATCGCGTGCGGGTCAAGGAAACGTTGACCCTGGGGCATCACATCCGCTCGCCCCAGTATCTGCGGGGAAAAGACGGCGTGGTGGCCGACATCCGGGGCAGCTTCAAGGACCCGGAGCTGCTCTCCTTCGGCAAGGACGGCCTGCCCAAGGCCAACCTCTACTCCATCGAGTTCGAACTCGCCCACGTATGGGACGACAGGCCCGCGCCCAAGGGCACCAACAAGATCTACGCGGACATATTCGAGCAGTGGCTGGAACCGCGATAACGCGTACCGGGAGAACGTCATGGCCAAGGAAAAACAGGAAGAGAACGTCGAGGCCGCCCCCGCCGAGGGGCCGAGCTACTTTGAACGTCGGGCCCGCGCCACCGCGGACCTGTTGAAGGAAAAGGGCGTCCTCAGCGCTGACGAGACGCGAAGCGTCAAGCACGGGCACGGACATGACCACAGCCACGACGACGTGTTCGAGCAGCTCCACGCCAACAACCCCATCGACACCACGGAGCACGAGCACACGCTGTTCGAGAAGCAAATGCTGGCCATCGGCAACCTGCTGCGCGAAAAGGGCATCATCAGCACCGACGAGGTGCGGCGCAAGATCGACGAGAACGAGGGCGTGTCACCGCATCAGGGCTCGCGGGTGGTGGCCCGGGCCTGGACGGACCCGGAATACAAGAAGCGCCTTTTCGAGGACGGCATCGCGGCGGCCGAGGAGCTTGGCGTCGACATGTCCAGCGCCAGTCAGCTCATCGCGGTGGAGAATACCGATGAAGTGCACAACGTGGTGGTGTGCACGCTGTGCTCATGCTATCCGCGGCAACTGCTGGGCCAGCCGCCGGACTGGTACAAGAGCACCAACTACCGCACCCGCGTGGTGGTGGATCCCCGCCGGGTGCTGACGGAGATGGGGCTGGAGCTGCCGGAGGGCACCGAGGTCCGGGTGGTGGACAGCACCGCCGAGACCCGCTATCTGGTGCTGCCCCGGCGTCCGGAGGGCACGGAAGGCTGGAGCGAGGAGCAACTGGCCGGGCTGGTGACCCGCAACAGCATGGTGGGCTGTTCCAACGCCCTCACCCCGATGCAGAAAGAGATGATGGCCGATTGATGCCACGGAGTCGAAGGAGGCCGGTATGAGCGTATTGCGAAGTCTCAAGGAACGTTGCGACCCTGCCCTTTCGGGGCTGATCGTGGTGGATGTGCAGAATGATTTCTGTAGCCCGGAGGGCGCCTGCGCCAAGCGTGGTTTGGACATCTCCGCGGGTCTCGAAATGATGCCCAACCTGTATAAGCTCATCGACGAGGCGCGCGAGGTGAGCCTGCCCATCATCTACATCCAGACCGTCCACAGCGAGTGGACCGACACCGAGCCCTGGCTCTACCGCAAGCCCGAGGGCGCCGACACCGAAACCTGCCGCGAGGGGTCCTGGGGCGTGGATTTCTTCGAGGGCATCGAGCCCCGGGCGGATGAGCGGGTGGTGATCAAGCACCGGTACAGCGCCTTCATCAACACCGACCTCGACACCATCCTCAAGGCCAAGGGCATCGAGAGCGTGCTCCTGACCGGCGTGGCCACCAACGTGTGCGTGGAAAGCACCATGCGCGACGCCTTCATGCTGGACTACTACGTCACCATGGTGCACGACTGCATGGCCGGTCCCGACCCGGTGCTGCACGAGGGCACCCTGGAGAACACCCGCCGCCAGTTCGGCCTGGTGGCGTCCCACCGGGAAGTCGTCGATACGTGGGAAGGGGTGGAGCGGAAGAAGAGCGCTCCGGGGTTCTGATCTGAGGTGGTCCCGGAAAAACGGACAGGTTGCTAAGGTGTATTCCACCGACTGAGGGAGGGATACGCAATGAGCACACGACGACGGTTCAGCGGGGACTTCAAGGCGAAGGTGGCGCTGGAGGCGCTACGCGGGGACAAGATGATCCAGGAGATCGCCGCACGGCACAAGATCCACCCGAACCAGGTGAGCACGTGGAAGCAGCGGGCGGTGGAGGGGATGAAGGAGGTGTTCACGAAGGGGGCGGAGCGGGGTCGTGGGGAGCACGAGGCGGAGGTCCGGGAGCTGCACGCGAAGATCGGGGAGTTGACGGTGGAGCGGGATTTTTTGGCCAAAGGGCTCAAGTGGTGAGCCGGGAGAAGCGCCGGGGTATGATCGAGCCCGGCCATCCCAAGCTCAGCTTGAGCCGTCAATGCCGGCTGCTTCGCGTGAGTCGATCCTCCGTGTACCACCGGCCCAAGGGCGAGAGCGCGGAGAATCTGGCGTTGATGCGCCGGATCGACAAGCTGTTCCTGGAGTACCCCTTCTACGGCAGCCGCCAGATGGTCCGTCATCTGTGGCGGGAAGGCGTCTGTGTGGGGCGTCACCGGGTGCGGCGTCTGATGCGCTTGATGGGGCTTGAGGCCATCTACCAGGCGCCGCGGACCACCCGGCCGCACCCCGAGCACCGGGTCTACCCCTATCGGCTCAAGGGATTGGCCATCGAGAGGCCCAATCACGCGTGGACGGCGGACATTACCTATATCCCCGTCCAGAGGGGCTTCCTGTACCTGGTGGCGGTCATGGACTGGGCCACCCGCCGGGTGCTCTCCTGGAGGCTGTCCAACACCCTCGACGCCCGCTTCTGCACAGACGCCCTCTCAGAAGCCTTCCAGCGCTACGGCCACCCCGAGATCTTCAACACCGACCAGGGCAGCCAGTTCACCAGCCTCGAGTTCACCTCGGTGCTCAAAGACGCCGGTGTCGCCATCTCCATGGACGGCCGGGGCCGGTGCATGGACAACATCTTCATCGAGCGCCTGTGGCGCTCCCTAAAGTACGAGGCCGTCTACCTGCACGAGATCTCCGACGGCTTCGCGGCCCAGAGCCTGATCTCAAGCTGGTTCGCCTTCTATGACCGGGCGCGCCCCCACTCTGCCTTGGGCGGCTCTACCCCTGCTGAAGCCTACGAAAAGGGAATGCTGACGCAGACGCCGGCCCGGCGCCGCAGCTCGCCTGCCTCTCTGCCGGCTCTACCGGAACAGCAGGACATGTCAAACAGGACCCTGGCGGCATGACCCACTACCAGGAATACACCTTATTTCTGCCGCCTACCTGTCCTACAAAGTGGGACCACCTCAGATCTGTCAGGGAAGATTCCACCGGCAACAACGGACTCGATTGGGAAGGAGTTGGAATGTTTTTCCGTTGTGGTAGTAGATGTAGTCCGATTTATCGAGAACAAGGTGCTGCCTAGGACACAAACGATTTGAGGAGGCAGTGAAGTCAACTTCTTTCCATTCGCATTCAGGTAACATTTGATCAAGCATTGCTTTGACTTGTCCAGAAACTGCATCAAGTGCCTTCTTTTCCGCGTCTGAGACGTCCGAAAGCGCGCTGTCCTTAGCGTTCTCCAAAGCAGTTAATCCAGCCTTCGCCTTCTTTAAGGCGTCGTTGCGGGTATCGGTTACTGCGCCAACAGCCTCATCGGAAGAAACTTTGACGTCCGACAGAGCTTTACTCCGGCTACTTTCTATTGCGTTCAATCCATCGACTTTGCTTCGCTTAAGTTCGCCTATTGCCTCGTGTTTCGCTTCAGCGATGGGACCTACAGTGTGACCCCCCATGGCACTTACTTTGCCCTCTAGTTGACCCAAATCCCTTCCTACAGCAACAAGCCAAATTACCCCACCAATGATCGCGGTTAGCAGGGTCGCCACTATTGCGATTGTTTCCTTGTCAAATCGCGTACCATGGGACTGAGGCGTCGCATTCTGGGCCATGACCTACGTCTCCTTTCGAGCGAAGCTAGAATAAAATGATCGGTTTGGGTGGCTGGTGCAGGTTCCATCAATCCAGTTTGATGTCCAACTCTTCCAGTAACGCCGCCGCATCGGATTTGAAGCCCTCGTCGATGTCTTGATAGAGGCTCTTGCCCTTGGTGTCGGCGTCGACAATGAGGGGGCCCAAACCGTCCACTTCCATGATCCACATGGCCTCGGGGCGCCCCAGCTCGGGCCATGCGCAGTCGATGACCCGGACCACCCGCGAGGCATACTCGTTGTAGTTGCCCGCGCATACCAGGTGCACGCAGCCGGACCTCTTGCAGAACTCTTCCAGGCCTTCGAGCATGCCCTTGCCGATGATCAGCTTGAGGCCCAACAGGCCGACGGCTTTCTCGATCTTCTCGCGTCCGGCGAGCCAGCTCGGCATGGGCACGATGGCAAGCATCTCGGCGCGGTCCGGTCCTTCCTTGACCAGCGGGCCGCTGTGGAACACGGTCTCGGCGCCGAGCTTCTTCAGGCGGTTGCGGACGCCCTCCCCTCCTTCGGGATCGATCAGGCGGTCGTAGGTCAGCGACCTGCAGGTGAACAGGCGTCCGCTGATGGTGACCGAATCGCCGGCGTCGAGACCGCGCAGGGCTTCCTCGGATATCGGACTCTGGAGATGGACCGACTTCATGTCATCTTCCTCCCGGAACGTCGTGCAGCCTATGTGGACCTCCCTGTCATTGCAAGCCGCCGAACGCGCTCGAGGCCAGGTAGGCGCCCAGCCCGAGGAGAGCGAGGAAGAATATCTTCCGGAACGACCGCTCGGAGAGGCGGTGGCGGATTCGTTGCCCGATGAGCATTCCCGCCATGGCCGGGAGCAGGGCCAGGGTGGAAACGACGCCGTGCTCGAGGCGCAGCAGGTGGTTGGCCTGGAGCGCGAAGCCCAGGGCCACCGTGGACACCGTGAACAGCATTCCCATGGCCTGAATCAGCGCGTCTCTCGGGAGGCCGAGGGCCTGAAGGTACATCACCCCTGGCACGGCGAAGGATCCCGTCATGCCCGCCAGCACTCCGTTCACGAGTCCGGCCAGCGCCCCGACCCACTTTTCGTTGCGGGCTTCGAGCCGGAATCGCTGTCCTACCAGACTCGCGGCGCCGTACGTCAGCATCAGCAACCCGAGAAGCGCGGTCAGCAGTGAGAGCTCGACGCGGGTCAGCGCGGACGCGCCGAGTAAAACGGTGACGGTCGCCGCCAACAGGAACAGCCAGGTCCGGCGCAGAAGGACGAGCCCGTGGCCTCCGGCCGTCGCCTGCCAGAGGTTGGTGGCGAAGGACGGCACGAGGAGCACGGCCATTGCATTGGTGAGATCGAGGGCCACCGCCAGGAGCGCGAGGCTGATCGAGGGGAGGCCGAGACCGACGACCCCTTTGACCGTGCCCGCGATCAGGAAGGTTCCGGCGATCGCCAGGAGGATGGCGCCGTCAGACAGCAAGACCCCGAGCGATGGTCACGGAGTCCGCCGTACGATGGCATTCCCCGCGGTTCACGACTCCCGCTCCATCCAGCTCGACAGCGGCAGGCCCTCGACCCGGCCGTCGGCGTACATGCGCACGGTGGTGCGGCGCATGGCGGCGCACTGGAGGTAGACCGCCACGGGCAGGGTCGCCATGTGGCAGTAAGCCATCTCCAGGTGGACGTCGAAGGCCGAGGTGGCGCCCCCCATGCCCATGGGGCCCAGCTTCAGCCTGAGGATGTCGTCCATGAGCTGGTTTTCGAGGCGGGCCAGCTCGGGGTCCGGATTGCGGTCCCCCACCGGCCGCAGGATGGCGGCCTCCTTTGCCATGCGGGTGCAGGTCTCGAAGGTGCCGCCCAGCCCGACGCCCACCAGGTTGGGCGAGCAGGTGGCGCCGAGCCGCACCAGGTTGATGGTGGACTCCACCACGAACTTCCGCACGCCCTTTTCGCCGGCGGTGGGGGGCAGCACGGTGAACTTGCTCCCCACCAGTTCGGGGCCGCCGCCGACGGCCACGTTGGTGATCTCCAGGTAGTCGGCGTCGGGTACCACCCTTACCTTGATGTCGGGGCAGCCAGGGCCCTGGTTGGTGTTGGGGTTGTGGCGAGTGATGGGATGGACCGCGTTGGGCCGCAGGGGGATTTCCGAAGTGACCTCGGCGCTTACCTCGCGCAGCGTGCTTTCCAGCGCCGCGTAACCTCCCTCGATCTCGCCGATCATTTCCGTGCCCAGCCCGATGTAGTAGGTCAGCAGCCCGGTATCGGCGCAGAAGGGCATGCTCCGGGCCGAGGCGCTGGCCACGGCGTCCAGGTTGGCCTTCAGGTGGGCCTTCCCCAGCTCGCTGGTCTCCTTGTCGTGTTGCTCCTGCAGAAAGGACTTGAAGTCCTCGGGCAGATCATACTGGTTTGTCTTCCACAACGCGGTGACCGTCTGCGCTATCGCTTGCTGGCTCAGCATCGTTCGTGCCTTTCCGCCTGCATGGTTCGTCGGAGGTGTAGTCGGTAAGCACCTACAACAGGGGGATCAAATAGGCAATAGCCGGGTTGCAGCCCCATCCCGCCGCTCTCGGAATGTTCCTGTTCTTGACAATCTGCATGGTCTTTTGCATGGTGTGTGGCCTTAAGGACGGCGTTTTCCTCACCAAGAAGGGAGTTCTCATGACACGTGCATTTGCGGCCGCGATCAAGGTTGGCGTGACCCTGGCTCTCGTCCTCGGGCTGTCGGGGACCGCGTGGAGTGTGGCGGATTTCTACAAGGGCAAGACTATCCGGTTCATCGTGGGCCATGCGCCCGGCGGGGGCTACGATGGCTATACGAGGGCTACCGCACGCCATATCGGTAAACATTTCCCCGGAAACCCTACATCGGTCGTACAGAACCTGACCGGTGCGGGCGGTCTCATCGCCGGCAACTACATCTACAACAAGACGAAACCGGACGGCCTGACCGTGGGTGTCTGGAACAACATCTTCGTCGTACACGAGGCCCTGGGCAGCCGGCGGGTCCACTTCAAGGCGCGGAAGCTCGGCTGGGTCGGCGCGCCTGTCACCGGATGGCCGAGCTGTGCTGTCATGGGGTTCACCGGCCTCAAGACCTGGGACGACGTGCTCAAGTCCGACAAACCCATCAAGATGGGGTCCGCGGGTGGAACCGGCACCACCCTGCCGACGATCCTCAACACGACCACCGGCAGGGAGCTCTTCGAGATCATTCCCGGATACAGGGGAACCGCGCCGGTGCGGCTTGCCCTGCAGGCGCGGGAGCTGGGCGGGCTTTGCATGTCCTTCGAGTCCATGCGGGTCACCGCCCGGTCGATGCTGGACGCCAAGGGGGGCGACAAGCTGATCCCGATCCTGGTCTACGGCAATCCTCCGGACAAGGAAGTCCAGAACATTCCGCGGGTGCGTGACATAGTCAAGGGCAAGGACAACGTGGCCATGCTCAACGCCTGGGGTTTGCAGTACAACTTCCAGCGTCCCTTGACCCTCCCTCCGGGGACCCCCAAGGAGCGCGTCGCCGCCTGGAGAAAAGCCTATACCGCGACCCTCAACGACCCGGCTTTTCTTGCCGACGCAAAGAAGTCGCGGCTGAACATCGTGCACGTATCCGGAGAACAGATCGACGAATACGTAGAGACGATTCTGAACATGTCCGCTGAAACCAAGGAGCGGCTCAAGTGGATGCTGCCCAAGTAGGGACGGGTCTCAAGTCCACCCGAGCCCGAGCGTAACACCAAGACTGCACCAAGACCGTGACTGCGAAGGGAGTCGATGCATGAAACGAGCACTTTCCGGTATTGTTGGCCTGGGCGTCGTGCTGGCGCTCGTCCTCGGGCTCTCGAGCGCCGCCTGGAGCGTTGAAGGCTTTTTCAAGGGCAAGACCATCCGGTTCATCGTGGGGGCCTCGCCGGGCGGTGGCTACGACACCTACACCCGTGCGGCCGCGCGTCATATCACCAAACACTTCCCGGGAAACCCGACGCCGGTGGTGCAGAACCTGACCGGCGCCGGCGGTCTCATCGTCGCCAACTACCTCTACAACAAGGTCAAACCCGACGGACTGACCGTGGGCGTCTGGAACAACGTGTTCCTTCTGCACGAGGCGCTGGGCTCCCGGCGGGTCAACTTCAAGGCACGGAAGTTCGGCTGGGTGGGCGCGCCCGTGACCGGATGGCCGAGCTGTGCCGTGATGGGATTCACCGGCCTCAAGAGCTGGGACGATCTGGTCAAGTCCGGAAAGCCCCTCAAGGTCGGATCGTCCGGCGGCACCGGCACTACCCTGCCCACGATCCTCAATATCGCGTCCGGCAAGAAGCTCTTCGACATCGTTCCCGGTTACAAGGGTACGGCGATCGTGAGGCTGGCCATGCAGGCGCGGGAGTTGGGCGGGGTCTGCATGGCGTTCGAGTCCATGCGGGTGACGGCTCGCTCCATGCTCGATGCCAAGGGCGATGACAAGCTGATCCCCATCCTGGTCCACGGCAGTCCGCAGGACAAGGAAGTGAAGGACCTGCCCCGGGTGACGGAACTGGTCCAGGGCAAGGACAACGTGGCCATGCTCAATGCCTGGGCGGTGCAGTACAACTTCCAGCGGCCGGTGACGCTGCCGCCGGGCACCCCCAAGGACCGGGTGGCGGCCTGGCGCAAGGCCTATGCGGCGACCCTCAAGGACCCGGCGTTCCTGGCGGACGCCAAGAAGTCCAAGCTGAACATCGTGTACGTGTCCGGGGAAGAGGCCGAGAAGCACACGGAGACGATCCTGTCCATGTCGCCCGAAACCAAGGAACGCCTCAAGTGGATGCTGCCCAAGTGAGGGTCCGCGCATCCGCTTGCGGCTGACGCCGTGAAACGCCCCTTTTCGCTGACGCGGAAAGGGGCGTTCTGCATCCAGGTCTAAACCACCGCCACGGCCCGGCAGGGAGCCCCGTCTCCCCCCTCGATCTTGATCGGGAACGCGATCATCGTGAAGGTGCGTTTCGGGACCTTGTGCAGGTTGGCCAGGTGCTCGATGAACGGGATGCCCTTGCCCAGGAAGGTCCGGTGCACGGGAAAGTCCCCGGGCTTCGGCTCCCCTGTCCCCTGTACCTGGTCCTGCGGCGAGTCCAGCGCCAACGCCTTGATGCGCTTCGAGACCAGCCAGCGGGCCAGTTCCGTGGTGATGAAGGGGTTGTCGAAGTAGTAGTTGGGGTTGCCGAACATCTTGCGGTTCCAGCCGGTGTGGAACACCACGATCCTTCCCCCGAGGTCCCGTTCCCGAAAGCCCGGCGAGGTGCGGACGTCGTCGATGGTGAGGCCGGTCCTGGGCCTGGCCTTGCGTCGCAGGTCGATCTTGACCGCGGGTCCCATGAAACGCTCCAGCGGCATCTGGTCGATGGTCTTGCCGCCGGGAACGAAGTGATACGGCGGGTCGCAGTGGGTGCCGGTGTGGATGCTCGCGTGCATCTCGGTGTTGGAGCGTCCGTGGGTCTCGTGGGTGTGGATCGGGTGGAACGACAGGGTCGGATGGCCCGGAACCACGGTGACGTTGGTGGTCAGCGGCAGGCTCAGGTCGACGAGTTTCGGCATGGTTGACTCCAGTTCCGGGATGGGTCCAGGCGGCCGGCTGGGTTTGGAGAACCCCGCTAATCAGCGGTGTATGATCTTGGGCCGCACGTGGCGGATGTCGTCGATGTCCACCATGGTGTCGATTCCGAGCTTCAGGTTGTTCCACCACTCGTCGTCGCAGCCTCTGTCCACCACCTTCTCGGGCTCCAGGATCCGGTTGCTCACGGCCCAGAGCACGTCCGCGGGGTCGTCGATGTTCACGTCCTCGTTCACCAGGATGGCGCGGTTGATGCACTGGATCCCGAGGTAGTCGTCCATGATCGCCGGGGCCCGCTCCGTGGGTCCCACCGCGGCCACCACCAGCCGGCCCAAAGCGTAGTCGGGCACCGTGTAGCGCTTGATCTCGGGATATTTCCGCTGGATCGCCTCCAGCTCCGGCAAGAACCGCACGATGGTGAGCAGGATCTGCTCCCTGGAGTCCACCGGCAGGATGGTCTGGTACACCGGGTCCTTGCGGTGCGACACCCGCAGGATGTCCAGGGTCGGTTTCTGCTGCGGCCGCGCGTAGCAGCCCGTCCAGTCGCCGAAAGGGCCCTCGGGCTCCAGCTCGGTGGACACCACCCCCTCGATGACGAACTCGCACCCCGCGGGCACCTGGATGTCCACGGCGCCGCACTGGGCCATTGCCAGCTCGCCGCGGTGCTCCGGCGCCGCCAGGGCCGTGGCCACCTGGACCTCGTCCACCCCCTCCGGAATGTAGCCGGCGGCCGCCACCAGCATTTCCGACGGCGGCCCCAGGGTGATGGCCACCTCCATGCGCCGGCCCTTGCGGGCGATCCGGTTGTAGTAGAGCCGGTTGTGCACCGACTTGGGGTTGAAGCCCAGCTTCTTCGGCCCTTTCACCATGTGGCGGATGAAGGAGATGTTGACCCGCCCCGTCTCCGGGTCCTTCATGAACACCACTCCGGAGGTGATGTAGGGGCCGGCGTCCCGCTCCGAGTATTGGGCCAGCGGCAGGAGCTGGGTGATGTCCGGATCGTCGTGCACCACCTCGAAGCAGGGGGCGTCGCGGGCTTCCACCACCGGCTCGGGATGCGCCACCGCGTGGTCGATGTGCTCCCACATCTTCGGCACCTCCACCCCCATGCCCAGGGCGTAACGCTCCATGCTGCCGTAGAGGTTGGCCAGCACCGGCACGTCATAGCCGTTGACACGCTCGAACAGGATGGCCCGGTTGCCGTTCTTTTCCTCGTCCTGGATCCGCCCGGGCATGGACTCCCGGTCGACGGCTTCGCCCACCGTGCACAGGTCGCCGCGCTCGCGGCAGGCCTCTACGAGCTCTCGGATACGCATCAGGCATTTCCTCCGTTTCCGCTCCCGGCTTCCCGCAACAGCTCCAGGATGCGGCTGGGCGACAGCGGGGTCGAGGTGATCTCCACCCCAAGCGGTTCGATGGCGTCGGCCACGGCGTTCACCACCGCGGCGTAGACGTACACGCAGCCGCCCTCCCCCATTCCCTTGTAGCCGCCCGGGATCTGCGGCGCCGCGGTCTGCAGGTGGCACACCTCGAAGGACGGCATGTCCGTGGCGGTGGGGATGAGGTAGTCCATGAAGCTGGTGGTGAGGAGCTGGCCGTCCTCGTCGTAGACCAGCTCTTCCAGCAGCGCGCCGCCGACGCCCTGGGCGGTGCCGCCCACCACCTGTCCCTCCACGACCATGGGGTTGATCTCCACCCCGCAGTCATGGACGATGGCGTAGCGCAGGAACTTCACGGTGCCGGTCTCGATGTCCACCTCCACCACCGGGATGTGGATGGAGTAGGGCCAGGTGATGCACAGGCCGCTCACCGGCGCCTTGAACGATTCGGTGGCCTCGAGGCCCGCGGGGATCTCCCGGGGCAGGGTCGCCACCTCCGAGTAGGCCACCCGGGCCACCCGGCTCACCGGCAGGCTCTTGCCCGGCACGCCCCGCACCTGCACCTGCCCCTCGACGATCTCCATGTCCTCCTCGGCCCCTTCCAACAGGTGGGCGCCGACGCGGCACACCTTCTTCTTGAGCGCCATGCCCGACTCCGCCACCGCGGGCAGCACCACCGCGCTGAACCGCGCGGCGCGGGTGCCCGAGTCGTACGGCGTCACCGCGGTGTCCCCTTCCACGACCTCGATGGTTTCGATGGGCAGCCCAGTGGCGTCCGCCGCCACCTGCGCCGCGGTGGTGGCGTGGCTGGTGCCGCAGGCGACGTCGCCGATGAGCACCTTGACGTTGCCCGAGGTGTCCATGCGCATGGTGACGGTGGCGTAGTCGAGGGTGGGCACGTAGTGCTGTGCCATGGCCGCTGTGTATGTGTTCCAGCCCGCCCCCTCCACCGCCATGGCCACGCCGATGCCCATGTAGCGCCCCTCCTCGCGGAGCCGGGCCTGCTCTTTCCGCAGTGCCGGGTAGTCCACCATCTCCAGGGCCTTGTCGAGCCCGGCCACGTAGTCGCCGCTGTCGAACTCGTGCCCGGTGACGCACTTGTAGGGCGTCTCCTTGATGACGTTCTGCCGGCGCAGGTCCACCGGGTCGCGGCCGAGCTGCCGGGCGATGAGGTCCATCGAGCGCTCGATGACCAGCGCGCCCATCTGGCTGCCGAAGCCCCGGTAGGCGCCGTACGGGCACTTGTTGGTCATCACCGCGTCGATGTCCACCTGGTAGCCCTTGACCATGTAGGGCCCGGGCAGCCACATGCCCGCGCCCAGCGACGGGCCGCTGATGCGGGCGTCGAGATAGCCGCCGGCGTTGACGATCTCGTGGGACTTGATGCCCAGGATGGTGCCGTCCCGCTTCACCGGGATCTCCACGTCGTGGGTCTGCTCCCGGGCGTGCAGGAACGCCATCAGGCTCTCCCGCCGGGTCTCGATCCACTTCACCGGCCGGCGCGTCTTGATGGCCATCAGGCACAGCGCCACCACCTCCGGCGGCACCTGCAGCTTGTTGCCGAAGCCGCCGCCCACGTCCGGGGCGATGACCCGGATCTTGAACTCGGGGAAGTCCAGGATCTCGGACAGGTGTGTTTTCAGGATGTGCGGGATCTGGGTCGAGCAGTGGAGGGTCAGCTCCTTCGTGCCGGTGTTGTACTGGGCGATGCAGCCCCGGGTCTCGATGGGAGTGCCGGTATGGCGGTGCATGCTGTAACGACGCTTGAAGACGAAGTCGGCCTCCCGGTAGGCGGCCTCCATGTCCCCTCCCTGGCGCTCGATGCGGAGCCCCACGTTGTTGTCCAAGTTGTCGTGCAGTTTCGGCGCGTCCGGCTTGAGGGACTCGTCCGGGTCCATCAAGGGCTCCAGGGGCTCGTACCGGACCTCCACCAGCTCGGCCACGTCGTCCGCGGCGTACCGGTCCGCCGCCGCCACCAGCGCCACCGGCTCGCCCACGAAGCGCACCCGGTCGTGGGCCAGGCAGCGGTAGTCCGGCTTCTTGATGGCCGTGGCCTGACGGTAGCTGTAGACCGGCATGGGGCCCGCCAGCGGGTAGGCTTCGGCGCCGGTGATGGCCTCGATGCCCTTGGGGTGCTCCAGCGCCTTGCTCGTGTCCACGCCCAGCAAACGGGCGTGGGCGTGGGGGCTGCGCACGAAAGTGGCGTACAGCATGCCTGGCAGGGCGATGTCGTCCACGTAGGTGCCGGAACCCGTTACGTACTTGAGGTCCTCGCGCCGCTTGATGCTCTGACCGATCATTGGCATGACTTCACCCTCACGCACTCGCGCTCTTCAGCCGCTCGGCGGCCCACAGCACCGCCTCCACGATGTTCTGGTAGCCCGTGCAGCGGCACAGGTTGCCTTCCAGCTCCAGCCGCACCGTCTCCTCGTCCGGGTCCGGATGCCGCTCCAATAGCTGCAGCGCCGACATGATCATGCCCGGCGTGCAGTAGCCGCACTGGAGGCCGTGCTTCTCCCAGAAACCCTCCTGCAGCGGATGAAGCACGTCCTCGTCCGCGACCCCCTCGATGGTGGTGATGGCGGCGCCGTCCGCCCTCACCGCCAGCATCGTGCAGGACTTCACGGCCTTGCCGTTGAACATCACCGTGCACGCCCCGCAGTTGGTGGAATCGCAGCCCACGTGGGTGCCCGTGAGGCCGAGCCGGTCCCGCAGGAAGTGCACCAGCAGCAGGCGCGGCTCCACGTTCTCTTCGTAGTACTTGCGGCCGTTGACGGTCGCCTGGACGGTTCTTGCCATGGTGGCTTGCTCCTTGGTGTCGCGTTCCGAATTCGTGCAACCCGGCGCTAGCCGCGTTCCCATGCCGCGGCGACCGCGCGCCGTACGTAAACGCCGGACACGTCTACACGGTATTGCGCGTCCGCCTGGACGTCGGAGGGAGGATCGAGGTTTCGCTTGGCGGCCTCGCCGGCTTCAACCATGCGTTCCGGGTCCAGCGGCCCGGCCTTGAGGATTTCCTCTGCCTCCGTGGCACGCACGGGAACGTCACCTACCCCGGTGAGCACCACCCGTGCGTCGGCGCAGCGTCCGCCTTCGCCTTCCGTCAGCGCCGCCGCGACGCCGACGATGGCGAAATCGGTTCCGCGCCGGCTTAGCTTCAGGTAGGCGCTCCGATCCGCGTCTCCCGGAACCGGGATCGAGATTTCCGTCACGATTTCGTGTGGTTCCAGGCATGTAGTGAAAGTGTCGGTGAAGAAATCCGTGGCCGCGATGCTTCTCTTCCCGTCCGGCCCGACGGCCAGGAGCTCGGCCCCGAGGGCCACCAGCACCGCGGGGTAGTCGGCGTTGTGGGCGGCATGGGCGGCGCTGCCGCCGATGGTGCCGAGGTTGCGCACCAGCGGATCTCCCACGACCCGGGCCGCATCCGCCAGGGCCGGCAGCGTATTCCGGATCACTTCGGAGCTGTGCAAGGCGTAGTGGGTGGTCATGGCGCCGATGCGGACGACGCCGTCGTCCCGCCGGATGGTGTCGAGATCCGGCACACGCCAGAGGTCCACCACAACCGCCGGCGATACCATCCTCAGCTTCATCATCGGCAGCAGACTCTGGCCCCCGGCCATGAGCTTGGCGTCGTCGCCGTGCTGTTCGAGCAACGCCACCGCCTCTTCCAGCGTGGGAGGATCGAAGTACTCGAATGCCCTTGGGATCATGAACAGCTCCGAGGTGTAGAGGATTATGGTGCGCTAACGCGCGAAGAGTCAGGTATCTAGGTGGTAGTTCAAGAGGCGATACAACTCAGACCGCGGACTCTCCGCTATTTCGTCAATTAGTCTCGTCACGGATTCCTCGCGATCCAACAAGGGGTTCGGTAGTCCGGCTCTCAGAAAAGCCCTCTTCAGATCAAGCAGGCGTCGGATCGGAGCCGCCAACAGAAGATGATCGGGGTCAAAGCAATATACTGGGACCGGGTCTAAAATGTAGTTCGCCACTTGCGAGTCAAACTTGGTATGAGAAAGGATGCTTGGGTGAAAATATCCGCTCTCTTCCGGTTCTTGAAATGTCCGGTCGCGATATTGTATCTGGTTGCGTTGCTCGAAAAGCCAATCGTAAACGGATTGTTCAGCTACTTGGTTACTTTGAAGTACATCGACATCGTCTTGAACAATTGTCGTGAATGCCTGAAGAATGGCCTTGTGGTCACTGAGTTGCCCCTTAGATCGCACCCGAACAGGGCTCGTTCCCTCTGCCACCTCCCACCGAAAGATCCCTCGGTTCCTTACTATACCCACTTTCAGCACAGCGAGATGTGCCCTCAGGCTGTAGAAGCTTGAGTAGTAGAGGTTCACGACCGGCCACGATTCAAGTCCTCTGTACAAAGAATTCAACGCAGTACAGAGACTCAGACACGCCTTATAGTAGATGTCGGCCGCATCCTCGCTGAGGCAGGCGTCAGCTTCAACTGCTTCGAGATGGCTAAGCGTGTACTTCTCAAGTCGGTCCTTGAAGCTACCCCACTGCTGGAGGTCGGCACATCCTAGTCTACTTTCGATATAGGTCTGAAACCGGAAACGGCTAGTATTCGTAGTCACCAGCATCACCCAGCTTCGCTAACCGACTGGAATCAAGATAATCTTTGACCCTTTTTCTGGATGTCTTTCCGTCCAAGCCCCTCAACTCATCCCACCGGAGGAGCCCGGTTCCATCCAAATCGACTATATCGGCCATTGTTCTTGTCGTGAAGGAACGCTTCTTGGCGCACTCCTCAATGAGGGTAGTGGTCAGATAGTCAACGGAGCCATTGAACCCGGCAGCGCGCAGGAACGGATTCTGAGATCTATTTGCCCAAAGATGCTCCTTCTCGTAGGAGTTTCGCAACATTTGGTAGAAATTATCGATCACCGTCTTTTGGTTTAAAAGATCCCGAACCTTGTATGTGTAAAACGTTCCGTTCGGCTTTAGATGTTCCTTGAACCCGGACACGAAGGAAGACAATTCAATAGATCCAACGCCACGTGGATTTCCTGGGAATTTGATCAGACGATAAAGCGCGGACTCAGGATCTTCGTTGAGTTCCCGAGCGATATCTGTCGCTCGATTAACAGAGTGATTCTCGTCATCCACGACTTCGCCGAATAGGTCGAAGATCAGACTTTTCGGAACAGGTCTTTGTTCCGTGTTGATGTTCAAGAAGATACGTGCGGCCTGTGGAGTGTCCAACCCGACGCACAAAGTTACGAGCATTTGGCGGTCACCGACTTCGTCGTGATCCTTCATCGCTGCTTCAAGACCGGCTAAACGATGTTGCCCGTCGATCACTTGTGCCGCGCTAGGGCTGAGAGGGATCTGTATCTTGTTCCTCAAAAAGGTGGGCTTCACACTCTGCTCACTCCAATTCAGGATAAATGAATTGAAAAATGTGTTCCCCTCAAGAATGTAGTCGCGAATGCTGCTGATCCTCCGCGCGCTGAGAACTCGTTGGACTGCGCCCGGTTCGGTGTCCTTTCCGCGGACTGCAATATACGAGATTTGACTGAGTTGTCGTACGGGCATGTTGAAGGAATATGCAGGGACGGTCCCGAACATAGTCTCAAGATAATCGGTATCATGGACTTCGGCGTGGGTCATATTTCACTTCTCCTGTCCTGATCAGTGGATAACGTCCATCCTAGCCGAAGGAGTTCTCTAGGGCAAAACACGCGATCCAAAGGTCGTCAGATCGGATGGCGTTCCAGCCATTCGAGGTACCGGCTTAGTCCGCTCTCGATACCGTATTGCGGCACGAAGCCCAGGTCTTCCTCCGCCCGCTTCATGGACAAAGGGCCCCGCAGGCTGTCTCGGAAGAACGGCGACAGGGTCCCGCCTTCCTTGAGGCGGAAACGGAAACCCGGCCGGACTCGCGCCAAAGCGGCAAGGATATCAGAGAAACGAAGGTTTTCACCACAGCTTGCATTGTAGACGGTGTGGGGCAGCTTCGAGCCGCGAAACGCCAGCACCACGCAGCGGGCGGTATCCGACACGTAGGTGAGGTCCCGCACGAGATCGTCCGCCAGCTCCACCTCGTCGCCGTTCAGAGCCGCGCGGCACCAGTCGAAGACCGGCGACATGACGGTGCGCAACGGGTTGGGCCGTTCCAGCGGGCCGTAGGGCGCGGAAAGGCGCAGGATCGCTCCGTCCATGTCGAAGAGCTCGAAGTAGCGGCGCACGATCTCTTCCCCGGCCCTCTTGGTGATGCCGTAGATGCCTTTGGGGTGGAGGGGTGCATCCTCTTCCAGAGGGACGTCGGGGTCGGTGGCGCCGTAAACGCTCGCCGAGCTCAGGTGGATGAACCGTTTCACCCCCGCCAGCCGCGCGGCTTCCAGAACGGTGGCGGTGCCGCCCACGTTGACCAGGGCGGCCTGCCGCGCCGTTTCGGGTTCCAGGCCGCCGATGGCCGTAACCGCCGCCCCGTGAATGACGCCGTCGACGTCGTGCCGCTCGATGGCGGTGCGCAGCGTGTCCAGGTCCAGGACGTCGCCCTTGACGCAGGTCACTCGCTCCCCGGCCGGTCCGAGAAAGCCCCGGGCCGCGTCGTCGAGTCCGCCCTCGGCGGACCATGCTACCACCGGCTCCCCCAACCCCGCCAACTGGGCGACCACGTGGATACCCACGAAGCCCGTGCCTCCGGTAACCAGGACGCTCATGTGCCTTGCGGACGGGTTTCGAACCCGCTCCTGCGCCGACCTCGCCTGCAAGATGCCGCGTGCATCTTGCGGGCGAACCGCGGGTCATGACTCACTGACGACTTTGCGCCCGGCGATCATGCCCGTGATGAACGCTTCCGAGTTGTTGCCGGAGTTCAGGTAGAGGTGGCCGAACACGCCGCCCATCTCGCCCGCGCAGTAGAGGCCGGGGATGGGCTTGTCGTGGGCGTCCAGCACCCGCTGGTCCTGGTCGTGGGCCAGGGCGCCCTGGGTGTTGGTGATGATGGGCCAGACCTCCACCGCGTAGAACGGCGGCTTGAAGATAGGGAACAGGCTGCCGGCGAAGCGGCGGAAGTCCGTGTCCTCTCCCGCGTCGCAGATCTCGTTCCAGCGCGTCACGGTGGCGGCCAGGTTGTCTTCCGGGACGCCGATGAGCCGGGCCAGCTCCTCAAGGGTAGGGGCCTGCTTGATCCAGCCCTTGGCCAGCTCCACGGAATTGTCCTCGCTCCACTCGTAGCGGCGGGACGGGTGGTCGCTGATGGGCGTGAACATCGGTCCGGTGATGCGGCCGTTCTCGTCGAAGATCATGTGCGACGGAATCCGCGGAAAATCCTTGACGTGCACGTCGTAGAGGCTCATGTCGCGCCAGGGGCTGTCCTGGGGCGCCGGCGGGTACTCGTCCATGTAGCGCTTGCCGAACTTGTCGACGACGATCCAGGGCATCATCTTCGGCCCCTCGTCGCCGCTCTTGAGCGAGAACTCCTCGCCCGGCTTGGGCAGGTGGTTGGCGCCGTGGCGTCCCTGGATGCGGTGGCGGAACGCGATGGGGTATTCGGGCGCCTTGAAGCCGTAGCCGCCGTGGACGTGCCACATGTGCCACAGGCCCGCGCCGGCCTTCTGCCCCATGAGCAGGCCGTCGCCGGTGTTGCCCAAGGCGCAGATGGGATAGAACGGCTGCGCCTGAAGGTACTGCAGCCGGAGGTGCTCGTTGTGCTCGAAGCCTCCGGCGGCCAGGACCACGCCCTTCCGTGCCCGTATCCGCAGGGACTTGCCGTCGCTCTCGGCCACCACTCCCATCACCCTTCCCTGCTCGTCCGAGATCAGCTCCCGCACCGGCGTGGACAGGGACACGTCGATGCCGCGTTTGTTCACGTTGTCCTCCACCACCTTGAAGGCGATCCAGCCGGTGCCGTGGACCTGGAGCCAGGGATAGCACTGGGCCTCGTCGCTCTTCACCGCCAGAAGGCCGATGGCATCTCCCGGAGGGCCGCCGTCGAAACGGTAGGTACCGCCGGTTCCGTGCCGTTCCTGCACCTGGATGCCGGTTTCGTCGGTGAGCTCCTTCATGAAACCGGAAAGGGTGCGGAGCTCCCTGGCGAAGGTGTGGATCACCGGGTCGGGCACGGTGTTGAGGCACATGCGCTTGAGGTAGGCGAAGGCCTTGTCCACGTCGTCGGTGATCCTGAAGAAACCGCCGGAGAGGATGGAGTTGCCGCCGGGGTGCTCCATCTTCTCCAGCAGCATCACCCGGGCGCCGAGATCGTGCGCCACGATGGCCGCTATCCCGCCGGAGTACCCGTAGCCCATCACGACAACATCGGTCTCCCGGTCCCAGGATGCGTTCATCTCTTCAACCTCGTCCAATGAGAAAGCGGTCAGGCGATCCCGAGCCAGACGAACAGCTCGCCCGGCGGGAACGGCAGGTGCAGCCCGTAGTCGAACAGGCCGAAGAAGAAGCCCCACGCCACCGCCGCCAGCAGGATGCTGATGCCCCACTTCTCGCCTGCCCCCAGCTTGAGGTAGGCGAGCGTCGCCACCGCCGATGCCGTAATGAATCCGAGAAGCCAGATCGCGAGGAAAAAGCCCACCGTCCAGCAAACGATGGCCACGGTGCGGCGGCGCAACTGTGCACGCTCGGCCGCCATGGCGGCGGTCTCCGCCACCGCCGCCGGCACCGGCACCGGCACGCGGAATTCATGGATCAGGGCCAGAATCGCCAGGGCGAGACTCGGCAGCCCCACCGCCAGGGGAAACAGCGCGGCCTGCTTCTCGATGGCGCCGAAGCCGTAGAGCGCCTCGTAGACCACGTAGACGAAGAGGGCGACGAACAGCCCGGCGAAGAGAGTCCGCTCCGATTTGGATGCCTCTCCCGCCTCCTCCGGACCGGCGTCGTCGTAACCTTCGCCGGCCCGTCCCTCCCCTTCCGCTTCCAACTGCCGGCGCTGCCTGCGCGCCTGCCAGAGCGGGTAGAGCAACGCTCCGACGATCATGAGCCCGATGACGATCACCCCGGGCCGCGTCACCCAGCTCATGCCGTAGATCTTGCTGGTGAGGAACAGGTTGTTGTCGGCGATGCCTCCCAGCACGAGCCCCAGCAGCAAGGGAGGGCGTTGCCAGTCATTGCGGATCATCAGCCACCCCACCGCGCCGAACAGCAGCACCACGATCATGTCGCCGAAACTGTTCTTGACGGCGAAGCCGCCCAGGAAAATGAGCAGCAACAGGAACGGGATGAGGTAAGTGCCCTTGACGAAGGTGATCCGGGCCAACTGCTTGAGGAAGAGGAAACTGATCGCCACCGTGACGATGTTGGAGAGCACGATGATCCAGACGAAGGAGAAGGTCAGGTTCAGGTGCTTGTGCGGGTTCAGCAGGTCCGGACCGGGGACGATGCCCTGGATGATGAACGCCCCCAGCAGGATCGCCATGCCCACGCTGCCGGGCACGCCGAAGGCGATGGTGGGGACCAGCGACCCGCCCTCCTTCGAGTTGTTGGCGGCGCCGGGTCCCAGCACCCCTTCCACCGCCCCTTGGCCGAAACGGGTCTCGTCCGAGCCGCTCTGCACCGCGTGGGCGTAGGCCACCCATTGGGCCGGACCGCCGCCCAGCCCCGGGATCAACCCGATGTAGGTGCCGATGGCGCTGCACCGGAGCACCAGCTTCCAGTGACGGAAGGTGTCCCGTACGCCTTGCATGACCCCGCCCAGGGCGCTGGGCGCGTCACGGGCGATGCTGCTTCCCTGGGTCCCCAGCTCGATGATCTCCGGGATGGCGAAAAGCCCCACGGTCACGGCCACCAGGGAGAGGCCGTCCCACAGGAACAGGACGTTCTGGCTGCCCAGGATGGGCTCCAGGGTGTAGCGGGAGACGCTGGTGATGGCGTCGAGCCCCACCATGGCCAGCACCAGGCCGAAGCCGCCGGCGGTGAGACCCTTGGCGAGATTGCCGCCGCTCAGGGAGGCCAGGAAGGTGATGCCCAGCAGGCTGAGCATCAGGAACTCGGGGGCGCCGATGGACAGCACCAGCGGCTGGACGATGGGGATGGCCAGGGCCAGCGCGAAGGCGCCGAAGATGGCGCCTATGAGCGAGCTCATGAGCGCCGCTCCCAGGGCGCGCCCTGCCTCCCCGCGCTTGGCCATGGCGTGGCCGTCCACGATGGTGGCGGCGGTGATGCCCTCGCCCGGAACCCCGAACAGCACCGAGGTGATGTCGCCGGTGGTGGCGGTGACCGCGTGGCTCCCCAAAAGGAAGGCGAACGCCGTGGTGGGGTCCATCTTGTAGATGAACGGCAGCATCAGCGCCAGCGTGGTGGCGCCGCCGAGCCCCGGCAGGATACCTACGGCAAAGCCGATGGCGATGCCGATCATCATGAAGATGAAGGGATCCTGGCCGGCGGCGGTGAAGGGCAGCACGGCCCCAAGGCCGGCGAACAGGGATCCGAAGTAGTCAAGCATGGCTTGAGAGCCTCAGGGTTTCCTTACCACGAGTCCAGCCCCGCCGCGTTTCGGCCGGCTATGCGTCCGGTGACGAAGCATTCGGTGATGTTTCCCGCCTCCAGGTATAGATGGCCGAACGACGAGCCGCACTCGCCGGCCGAAAAGAGCCGCCGGATGGGCTCGTTGCGCACGTCCATGACGTGCTGCTCGGCGTCGTGCACCGGCCCGCCCTGGGTGTTGGAGACGATGGGCCAGACCTCCATCAGGTAGAACGGCGGCGTGTCGATGGACAGGCGGGTGCCGGGCAGCCGGTGGTACCGGTCGGTGCCGCCGCTGGCGCACACCCGGTTCCATTCCTCCACCGTGTCCTTGAGGGTGGCCGGGTCCGTCGCCGGGATCATCCCCGCGATGGTGTCGAGATCGTCGGCCTTCCGGATCCATCCCCGTTCCACCTCGGCCAGGTTGTCCTCGCTCCAGTCGTAGGATACCGTCTCGTCGTGCACGGTGGGCTGTCCCACCGGGCCGAGCTTGCGGCCCTTCTCGTCGAACACCAGGTAGGCGGGGATGCGCGGGAACTCCTGCTTGTCGGCGTCGTAGAACTCCAGCGCTCGATGGCCGGTGTCCTGCACCGCCGGCGGGTACTCGTTCATGAACCGCCGTCCGTATTTGTCCACCGCGATCCAGGGCATGACCCAGTCGTCCTTGCGCGGGCCCCTGAAGCAGTGGCGGAAGGCCAGCGGGAACTCAGGGTACTTGAACCCGTAGCTGCCGTGGAAGTGCCACATGTGCCACATGGACGCCCCCACCTCCTGGGCCATGGTGATGCCGTCGCCGGTGTTGCCGGTGAAGAGCGTGTAGACCGGCATGGCCTCGAAATAGTTCCGCTTCATCTCGTCGTTGTTCTCGAAGCCGCCGCAGGCCAGGATCACGCCCTTGCGCGCCTTGATGGCGACCTCCTCGCCGTAGCGCTCCGCCACCAGCCCGACGATGCCGTAGTCGGGGTGCCGCACGAGGCGTTTCGCCGGCGTGGCCAGCCGCACCGAGATGTTCGGGCGCGCCTCCACGTTGTCCAGGAGCACCTTGAAGAGGCGCGCGCCGCCGCGCAGGCCCTTGGCCCACCCGAAGCCCTCGTAGCCTTCCATGGGCGCGATCTTGAAGCCGTCCAGTCCCTCGCCGCCCGGGAACGGATAGGTGCCGCCGTTCCGTTGCTCCTCCAGCTCGAACGGTGTCTCCTTCACCAGGTCCTTCACGAAGTCCTTCATCTCCGTCATGCCCCTGGCCAGGGCCCGGAGCACGTCGTCGGGAGTGCGGCCGGCGTTGGTGTGCTGCAGGTACTCGAACGCCTTGTTCTCGTCCATGGCGGTGGCGATGCCGCCGCCGGCGAGGATCGAGATGCCGCCGGGGTTGGGCATTTTCTCCACGATGGTGACCTCGGCGCCGTCGTCGGCCGCGGCCACCGCGGAAACGCCCCCGGCGAAGCCGAAGCCCACCACCACCACGTCGGTCTCTACGTCCCAGCGGGCCGGAAGCCCGTTCTCATGGTTCTCCAAGGTATCTCTCCTTTGTCTAGTGTCCTCGCCCGGGCAGGACCACCTCCGCGTCGCCGCGGGTGTTCACCATGCCGTCCTGCCGGGTCCCGGTGATCTCCAGGGTCACCGTATGGGTGTCATCGTCCTTGGCCGTGATCCGGCCCGAATACGTGGTCAGGTCGCCGTAAAGGCCGGGCCGGGTCACCTGCACGTTCAGGCGCTTGAGGAAGCCGTCGTCCCCCATCCAGTTGGTCACCAGGGGCGCCACCCAGCCGAACCGCATCACGCCGTTGTCGAACGGCGCGGGCATGCCGCGGCCGGCGGCCATGTTGGCGTCCTCGTGCTGCTGCGAATACTTTACGGGAAAGCCCGTGACCGGGTTGAACATGGCGGTGTGCATGGCCTTGCTGAGGTCCAGATAGCCCCAGCGCCCGGCCTTGTAGGACGGGCCGATGGCCGCGTTCCAGGCCACCATGTCGCCGATGGTCAGGGGGCCGCGGACGATGGACGGAATGTCGCTCCCGGGCGCCACGTCCTCGAAGTAGAGCGTGTCCGCGCCGCGGCGGTATTCATCGCGCCAGGTGCTCTCGAGCTGCTCCAGGGCGCCGTCGTCGTAGCGCGGCACCTGGTGCTCCATCATGGTCTGGAGCCCGATCTGGGTGGCCATGATCATGGTGCCGGTGGCCCGGGCCACCAGGGCGTTGTCCTGGTTGCGGTAGTCGATTTCCGAGATGACGAAATTGAGCCGCCGTCCCTCCTTGTTGCGCTTCTCGAAGAACTCCTTCTGGCGCGGCTCGGAGCTCAGGGTGTCGCCGGCGTACACGTTGCCGGACCACTCCACCTCCACGCCGCCGATGAGGGACGCCAGCGGCGCCTTCATGGGCGCGCCGTGGAGGATGGGGTAACGGTTGACGAACACGAATGCCGGCGGCGCCTGGTTCTTTCCCTTCCCGGCCCTGGCCGCATAGCCGGGGTCCGTCCACAGGGGATTGTCGTCATCCGTGCCGTAGGCGAAGTGCTTGATGGCGTCCTCGGTCACGGAGCTGACCCAGGGCTGACGCTCCTCCACGATCTTGCCCGTCATCTCCTCCGTCACCGCCTTCCACGCGTCGATGGCGGCGTCCACCTGCTCCATGTCCACCTGCTGGTGTGCTGTCATTCGTTCTCCCGTTTATGAGCCGATCAGGTCAAGTGCTGCCGGGTTCCATGGGTCCGGTGATGGCCGAGATCTCATCTTCCGAATAACCCAATTCCCGCAGCAAGGAAACCGTATGCTCGCCGAGTTGAGGCGGATCGGTCCGCCGCGGCAGATTCGAGTCGCGGAAATCCACCGGCAGGGCGGGCAATGGAGACGACGTCCCGTCCGGCGCCGTCAGTTGGGTCATGTGGCCGCGTTCCTTGAGATGGGGGTGCTCGAACAGGTCCGTCGGGGTGTTGATGGGGGCATGAGGAATGTTGGCCGATTCGAGGCGCGCGACGATGTCGCGGAAGTCGAAGGTGCGCACCAACTCCTCGGTGCACCCGGTCAGACGGGCGAATTCCGCCCGGCGGCCGGCGTTGTCCCGCAGCGCTTCCTCCGCCCACAGGTCGTCGAGGCCGAACTCCTTGCAGTAGGCTTCCCACTGGACGTTGCTGGTGACGCCGATGAACACATGGCGCCGGTCCCGCGTCTCGAACACCCTGTAGATGCCCCATCCGAGGTCCTGGCCCACGCCGCGCTCGGTCATGGGAGCGGGCACTTCTCCGGAAATGCCCGCCTTGGCGATGTGCTGCGAGACCAGGAACACGGCGGTCTCGAACAACCCGATCCGCATCTCGTTGCCGCCGCCGTCCCGCGCGCGGCCGAGCAGTGCCGCCAGGATGCCGATGACGCCGAACATGGCGCCGGTCATGTCGACGATGGAGGCGCCGGCCCGAAGCGGCATGCCGGGGGGGCCGGTCATGTAGGCCAGCCCGCCCATCATCTGCGCGGGCTCATCCAGCAGGTTGCGCTGCTCGTAAGGCCCGGCCAGGAACCCCTTGATGCCGCAGTGAAGCAGGCCGGGCTTGATGCGTTGAAGCGCTTCGTAGCCCAGGTCCATGCGCTCCAGGACACCGGGACCGTAGTTGTCGATCAGCACGTCGGATGTCCGCAGCAGCCGCTCGAAGGCCTCCCGCCCGCGCGCATCCTTGAGGTCCAGGGCGACGCTCCGCTTGCCGCCGTTGAACGCCAGGAAGTAGCCCTGGTTGCCGCGGCTGAAGCGCGCCTGGTCGCCGCTGCCGGGCCGCTCCACCTTGATGACGTCGGCTCCCAGTGCGGCCAGGATGAGCCCCGCCGTGGGTCCGGCCACGATGTGGCCGAGCTCGAGCACTCTGATGCCGTCAAGCATGGTCGGTGAAGAAACGCTCCGAGGTCGTAGAATCGGCGGTTGTCCCCGCAGATATACGGGCTAGCAAAGCACGGTTTCCCCTGTCAACCTGCACCCACCACGTCGCCGCGGATCAACGCAGTCCGACCGGCACCGCCATCTCCAGCAGTCCCCGACGGCCGGCCAACCCCGCGGGGCGAGCCCAGGCGGCCAGCGGTCCGAACCGCTCGGCCGCTTCGCTCAGGAGGTCGGGCGTGGAAATGGCGGTCTCGCCGGTCCCCTCCCCCGCCAGTTGTTCGGCAAGCAGCCGGAGCGTGGATTTCCGGCGCGGGAAGAGCCGCAGCCGGATGGCTGCGTCGGGCGGGATTCCGGCGATCTCACGGGCGGCCGCGAGGGTCGCCGCGTAACCGCCCAGCTCGTCCACGAGTCCCCGTTCCTTCGCATCGGCGCCGGTCCACACGCGTCCCTTGGCCGCGGCCGACACCTGTTCGCGCGACAGATCGCGGCCCTCCGCCACCTTGTCCACGAAGTCGTCGTAGACCGTGTCGAGCAGCCTCTCGAGGCGGACGCGCTGGGCCGGACCATAGTCCTGAACCGCGCTCCAGAAAGTGGCGTTGCTGTTCCCGGCTATCTGGTCCCAGGACACGCCGAGCTTTTCCCACAAACCCTTGGTTACGACCTTCCCGCCCGCCACCCCGATGGAGCCGGTGAGGGTCGCGGGCTGGGCCACGATCCGGTCGGCCGGGGCGGCGACGAAGTAGCCGCCCGAGCCCGCCACGTCGCCCATGGAAACGATCACGGGCTTGCCCCGCCGACGGGCGCGCAGCACTTCGCGCCGGATTGCGTCCGAGGCCACGTAGGAGCCGCCCGGGCTGTCGATGCGGAAGATGACGGCCTTTACCTCATGGTCGTCCGCGGCCCCGCGGAAGGCCCGGGCGATGCTGTCCGAGCCCATGGAGTTCCGTCCGGTGAGGGCCCGGTGGCGGCTGCTCCCGCCGTGGACCTGACCCAGGCCGTAGATAAGCGCGACGGTGGCTGGGTCGCCGCCCCTGGCTTCGAGCCGGCGGCGATAGCGGGACAGGGACAGGAACGCGACGTCCGCTCCCAGGTTCTCGCGCACGAGCTCGTTCACTTCGTCACGGTAGTGCAGCCCGTCCACCAGCCCGGCCTCCAGGGCCTCCCCGGCGGGGAAAGGCCCCTGCTGCATCAAGGCCCGCACCCGGTCGCCGGAAAGCTTGCGTCCCTCGGAGATCCCCGCCGTCAACTGCCCGGTCAGGGACTCCAGGATCCGGGTCATGGCCTCCCGCTGGGCAGCCGTGAATCCGCTGCCGGTGAAACGGTCCTTGACGCCCTTGTATTCCTCCCGCTGCTCCACCCGGAACTGCACGTCGAGCTTTTCCAGCGTGCCCTTGAGGAAATAGCCCTGGGCCAGCAAGCCGGTGAGGCCCACGTCCCCGGACGGTTGCAGGTAGATCTTCTCGAACGCGGCGGCCAGATAGAAGGCTGCGTTGCCGGGGCCGAAGTCGCCGAAGGACTCGGCGAAGGCGTAGGCAGGCTTGCCGGAGCGGCGGAAGGTCCGGACGGCGTCGCGCAGTTCCTGGGTGCGGGCCAGTCCCATGTCCGAGGCGCCGATCCGGGCCACGAGGCCCGCCACGCGCTCATCCCCGGCCGCCCGCTCGATGGCGGCCACGGTTTCCCACAACGTCGGCCGCTCCCTTCCGAGGCCGGTCCAGGAAGTAAGTCCGCCGGAACCGTACTCGGGGACGTCGCGGTCCAGGTCCAGGGTGAGGACCGTCTTTTCCGGTATCGGCGGCGTGCGCATGGAGAAGAAGAGCAGCGCCCCCACCACGCCGGCGGCGGCCACGGTGACCACGGCTCCAATGACCATGAGAGCGATTCGGATGATGCGCATGGGCCCTCCTTGCGGGCGCGGGTTTCAATTCCGGCGCGCCCGAAGCACGGCGGTCCGTAAGCTTCCTGGTTGGACAGGGTTCGTGTCCCGTCCGCCGTCTGTTACACAGAAAATGTTGCCGGAAACGGAGCGGGATACAAGCGGCCGGCAAAGAGAGAACCGATGCTGCGGATCACCAGCAGGATAAGCCTGGACGAGGGCGAGATCGAAGAACGCTTCATCCGGGCCTCGGGTCCCGGCGGGCAGAACGTGAACAAGACCGCCACCGCGGTGCAGCTCCGGTTCAGCATCGCCGATTCTCCCTCGCTGCCGGAAGCGGTGAGGCAGCGTCTCGTGCGCGTCGCCGGCAGGCGAGTGGACAAGAGCGGCGTGTTGACCATCGAGGCCAAACGCTACCGCGACCAGTCGCGCAATCGGGAGGATGCGCTGGAGCGCCTGGCCGCTCTGATTCGCAAGGCCGCCCACAAGCCGGCGCCGCGCCGCCCCACCAGGCCCACCGAGGGCTCGCGCCAGCGCCGCCTCGACGACAAGCGTAAACGGAGCCGGCTCAAGAAGTCGCGCCGCCCCGATCCCGCGGAGTGACGTCCCCTCTTTCCGGGCCGGAACGCCGGTCAGTGCAGCGTCGGCGGCTCGTCGTCCCGCTTCCTGCCTTCGATGATCTTGAAACGCCGCTTGAGACGGGCCAGCCGGAAACGGTAGTACTCGTGCCGTACCGTGGCCCAGGAGCGCCGTGGGTTCAGCATGTGTCCCCACCGGAGGTACAGGTAGCCGAACAGCATGCCGCCGAGGTGACCGAGGTGGGAGATGCCCGAGTTTCCGGGGCTGATGGAGGAGAAGAACGCGATGGCCCCGATGATGAGCACGAAGTACTTCATCCGGATGGGAAACAGCAGGTAGAGGTAGATCACGTTGTTGGGATAGAGCCGGCCGTAGGCCAGCAGCACGCCGTAGATGCCGGCGGAGGCTCCGATGGTGGGGATGGCTTGGTTCGGTTCGAGGAACAGCACGCAGAGGCCGCCCCCGACCACGCTGACCCAGTAGTACTTGAGAAAGAAGCGCGTGCCCCAGCTCCGCTCCAGGTCGCACCCGAACATCCACAGGGCCAGCATGTTGAACAGGATGTGGAACAGGCCGAAGTGGAGGAACTGGTAGGTGAAGAGCTGCCAGACCTGCAGTTGGTTCCAGACGAGCTGAGGCACCAGGCCGAAGATCCACAGCAGCGGACGTCCTCCGAGGAACGGCTGCTGGAAGACGAACACGGCGATGTTGACGATCAGCAGCCACTTGACCGCCGGTGTTACCGGACCGCCGAAGCTGAAGGAGCCGTAGGCGGGCTGGGTCCGGTACATCATGGTTTCAATATAACGTATTGCATGGGGGGCCGTAAGCGGCTAAGCGTGGAGTGACATGAAGATCCTGATTACCGGCGGAACCGGCGTGAACGGCGCGGCCACCGCGCGCCTTCTGGTGTCACGGGGAGACCGGCCTGTGCTGCTGGACAACCGCGTGGACATGTCGCTGATTGCGGACATCGCGGACGACGTGGACATCGTCACCGGAGACATCCTGGATGGCGCCGGGCTGAAGAAACTGGTGGCGGCCCACGGCATCACCCACATCGCGCACATGGCGGCGCTCATGCCGGGCCCGGCCGAAGCGAATCCGAGCCTGGCCATCGCCATCGGCGTGGACGGCACCCTGAACGTGCTGGAAGCGGCCCGCGCCTGCGACGTCCGGCGCGTGGTCTATACCAGCTCCAACGCGTTCATCGGCAACGTCACGGGCAAGCACGGCCATCCCGATTTCGTGCCCCTGGACGAGTCTCTCCCGCCCGATCCCGCGGATATCTACGGCGTCACCAAGGTCTGCTCCGAGACCTTGGGCAACTACTACCGCAAACGCCACGGCATCGAGTTCGTGGCCCTGCGCTACCCATCCATCTACGGGCCCGGCAAGCTGGCCCGTCACGGCGTCCTCGCCCTCTACGGCAAGGTCATCGAGGACGCGATGGCCGGGCGCGAGTTCTCCGTTCCGCGCGGCGGCGACCAGCGCAACGACGTGGTCTACGTCGGCGACGTCGCCCACTCAATCGTGCTGGCCCTGAACGCCGAGGGGCTCACCCAATGGACCTTCAACGTCGGCACCGCGCGGGGAGTCACCCTCAAGGATTTCGCCGCCGTGCTGAAACGCCTCTTTCCCGATTCGCGGATCGACATCGGTGACGGCCTCGACTTCCGGGACGGCTACAAGCAGAGCTACTGCATCTTCGATATCGGCAAGGCCCGCGAGCAACTCGGCTACTCGCCTCGGTACGACCTGGAGCGGGGCATCGAGGATTACATCGAGAGCATCAGGAAGCTGGACCTGCCTCTCTGACGTCCGCGCCCAGGCCCCGCGTCCGTCGTTTTCACGAAGCCGCCAATTGCGTGAACAGGGCACCCGCAAAGCCCGTTGAATCGCGGCCGATGGGCACCCGGCCGGTAGTCCCGTGGCCCGGTTTGTGCTATCGTCCAGCTAGCAGCTTAGCGGTACGAAATTCAGGAGGTTGGGCGAATGAAACTCTACCACTTTCCACCTTCGACCAATTCGTTGAAGGTGCGCATCGCCCTGGCGGAAAAAGGTCTGGAATTCGAAAGCGTCGTAATCGACCTGACGAAGAGAGAGCAGAAGGACCCGGAGTACCTGAAGATCCATCCCTTCGGCCAGGTGCCCGCCCTGGATGACGACGGTTTCGTGGTTTACGACTCCACCGTGATCATCGAGTACCTGGAGGACGAGTACCCGCATCCGCCGCTGTTGCCCGCCGACTCGGAGAGTCGCGCCCATGCCCGTCTGATGGAAGACTACCGGGACAACCACGTCAACCCCCACTTCGTCACCCTGATCCACGAGCACCGGAAGCCGGAGGAGGAGCGCGACGTCGCGCTCATTCGTGAGACCCAGGGGGACATCGGGTCGGCCTTCGCCGTGATCGAGAGGCAGCTTCAAGGCAGGGAGTATCTCGCCGGCTCGTTCAGCCTCGCCGACATCGCCTTCATGCCCAACGTCGCCCTGCTGGAGCGGTTCCAGGTGCCTCTGGATCCCGACTTCAAGAACGTGGCCGCCTGGATCGAACGACTGCGCACCCGGGCCAGCTACGCCGCTACCCGGAACTAGTGTCGGTGCGCGGGCGGGTTTGAACCCGCCTCTACCAGGACACAGGGAAATGGCTCCGTTCTCGCGATCGCTGCTTGCCTGGCTGGTACACCTCTACACTGCCCTCGGGGCCGTGGTGGCGGTATTCACCCTGGCGCTGGTCGCCCAGGACCGCTACCGCGAGGCGCTGGCGCTCATGGGGCTGGCGCTGATTCTCGACGCCACCGACGGGACCTTCGCCCGGGCGGCGCGAGTGAAGGAAGTGGTTCCCCGGGTGGACGGCGCGCGCCTGGACGACATCGTCGACTACCTCAACTACGTCCTCGTCCCCTGCTTTCTGCTGCTATGGGCGGAGCTGTTGCCGGCCGGTCACGGAGGGTGGATCGTGTGCCTGCCGCTCCTGGCAAGCGCCTACGGTTTCTCGCAGGCCGACGCCAAGACCCCCGACCACTACTTCCTCGGGTTTCCGTCGTACTGGAACGTGGTGGCGTTCTATGGCTTCGTGCTGGACTGGGGGCCCTGGTTCAACGGATGGCTGGTCATCGCGTTGTCGGTGATGGTCTTCGTGCCCATCCGCTACCTGTATCCCAGCCGTAACGCTTTCCTGCAGGGCCTGACCATCACGTTGGGAGTCGTATGGGGCGTGCTCTGTTTCGTTGTGGTGTATTCCCTGCCGGACCCGCCATATGGCCTGGCCGCTGCTTCGCTGTTCTTCCCCGCCTACTACCTGGGGCTCTCGTTCTGGTCGCACCTGCGGGCCGGTCAACGAGTCGGCTCGACCGATTCGTCCCGGTGAATCCGGACCGCCAGCACCTCGGCTTCGGCGCATATTTCCTGCTCGCAGCTCAGGGTGCAGGTCAGGAAGGTCTTGCGGCCCTGGACCTTGCGGATGGTGGCGCGCAACTCCAGGGGTTTTCCGAGCGGGGTCGGGCGCCGGTAGTTGATGTTCATGTTGGCGGTGACGAAGAAGACCCGAGGCGCGCTGCCGATGGCGCGCCGCTCGTCCCGGTAGGCCCGGGCGATGGCGAGGTTCATGCTGTGGCAGTCGAGCAGGGTCGCGATGACGCCGCCGTTCACCACCTCCCGGGTGCCGCCGCAGTGGTGCGGCTCCGCGGTCCAGGTGCCCACCGCGTCCTCGCCGTCCCAACGGCTCTTGATCCGGAACCCCAGCTCATTGGCCGGACCGCAGCCGTAGCACAGGGTGGTGGCGCCCTGGTCCTGAAACGACACCGCCTCGCTCATGGGTCGGCCTCCCCTTCCGCCGCCGGTCCGGACAAGTCTCCGGCTAGCCCGCGCGGGCTACTCCGAGTTGAAGCTGCCCCACCCCTTCGATCTCCGCCACCAGCTCGTCGCCCGGGGCCAGTTGCTTCTGGAAGGCGGGGGCGTCCGGGTTGCCGCTGGCGACGAGGTCGCCGGGAAAGAGGGTCCCCACCTGCGAAAGGTAGCTCACCAGGCGGGCCACGCCGTTGATCATGCCGCCGGTGCTGGCCGACTGCCGCAGGTCGTCGTTCACCCACAGGCGCATCTCCAGGGCTTGCGGGTCGGGTATCTCGTCGCGGGTGACGATCCAGGGTCCCACCGGGGCGAAGGTGTCGAAGCCCTTGCGCACGCAGCGGGTACCCATGAGGTTCTTTCCGGAGCCGTATCCCCGGGCGGTGACGTCGAGGATGACGCTGTAGCCGAACACGGCGTCCAGGGCCTCGTCCACCGACAGGTCCCGGCTCTCCCTGCCGATGACGACGCACAGCTCCAGTTCGGGGAAGACGGTCTCGGCGTTGGGGGGGATGAGGATGTTCGCTCCTGGACCGACCACCGCCGACGGCGGCTTGAGGAAGATGTGCTCGAGCAGTTCGTCGGGCGGGGTTTCCCGGACCTCTCCCCGCCCTCCGGCGCTGGCGAGGTTCTTGCTGCCGCGATGGTAGTTGCCGGCGGCGGCCCAGATCTTCGAGGGCGCCGGCACGGGGGCCGCCAGTTGCGCGGCATCGAGGGGCACGTGGCTCCCTTTTGAAACGGCCCGCTCGACGGCCGCCCGGTCGGTTTCAAACGAAGCGGCCAGGTCCGTCATGGAGTCGCAGACAGCGTCCAAGAGGACCGTCTTGTCGTCTGCCGTGACCGCGGCCACGCTACCGTCTTTCAGGGTCGCAAAGCGCATCGAGTGCCTCCATGCCGCTGCCGCGTCTCAAAGTACGTCACGGACAGCGCAGGTTGTGCTTCCGGGTCCCGGACCCGGGATCAGGCCCGGGGCAGGCTTGGTCCGGGGCAGGGATGACGATGAGTTCTTCCGGGAAAAGGCGGAATGACGCCGAGGCGTGCTGAGCTAGTAGGCGTCCTTGAGCTCCCTGACCCTGGCGAAAACCGACACCGGGTCCGTTCCCTGGCCGGGGAAGCGTTCGGAGAGGCCGGCCTTGATCTCGTCGCTTTCCCAGCGGAGAAACGGATTGGTCTCGAGCTCGTCGCCGAGCCGGGACGGAACCGTGAACTGGTCCCTTGCCCGCAGCTCCTGCACGGCCTCCAGCCTGCGGCGGATCTTCTCGTTGTTGGGCTCCACCGTCAGCGCGAACTGGAGGTTCTTTTCCGTGTACTCGTGGCCGCAGTAGACCAGGGTTTCACCGGAAAGATCCCGCAGCTTGCCGAGGGAAGCGGTCATCTGCTCCGGGGTGCCCTCGAAGACCCGGCCGCAACCGCCGGCGAAGAGCGCATCGCCGCTGAAGAGCCTGCCGGGGAACACGAACGCGATGTGGCCGCGGGTATGGCCGGGAATGAACAGCACGCTCCCGCGCTCTTCCCCCACCTGGACCTCGTCGCCTTCCATGAGCCGATGCGTGATGCCCGGGATGCGTTCCTCGTCCACCTTGGCGCCGAACACTTCCAGCTCCGGCTTCTGTTGGAGCAGGTATTCGTTTCCGCCGGTGTGGTCCCGGTGATGGTGGGTGTTGAGGATGGCGGTAAGCTCCACGCCTTCCTCCTGCACCCGGCGCCACACCGGCTCGCCCTCGGAGGGATCCACGATGCCGGCCTTGTTGGTCTTCTCGCAGATCACGAGGTAGCCGTAATTGTCCTGCAGCAACGGTATCTGAACGATTCTCATGGCGCCTTTATAGCAAAACACGGGGTGGCGGACCACAGGCGCGAAGCTCCGCGGGCGCGGAGTGCCGTTGACCCGCGTCCCGGCTTTGCATACCCTGACACCATGCTGAATGCCGGAGCCGGACAGTCATCGCAGACGGATACCCGCGGCGCCATCGAGGAGGCGGCCGGACTGGCCATGGACGGCCTGCCGGACGGCAATGCCGACCTGGTGCTGCTGTACGCCACCGCCGACCATGCCGGCGCCCTCGAGCAGGAGTTGGCCAGGCTGCAGCAGGTAACCGGGACCCGCAACACCGTGGGTTGCAGCGGCCTGGGAATCCTCACGGACGGCGGCGAGATCGAGAGAGAGTCCGGAGTCGCGGTGATGGCGCTGGCTTCCGACACGGTCCGGGCGCGCCCCTTCATCCGCGACTCCCTCAAGGGAAACGACGACGCCGCGGGCCGGGACATCGCCAATACCGTGGCGCCCGACCAGCCCTCCCTGACCGTGCTGCTGGCCGACGGGTACCGGAGCCGCCCCGACGCCATGCTGGACGGCATGGCGAGCGCGGGGCACCCGGGCCCCGTGGTGGGCGCGGGCGCGTCGGAGAGCGCCGGCCATGGCCGCACCTACCAGTTCTACGAGGATCGGGTGACCAGCAACAGCGTGGTTGGTTTCGCACTGTCCGGCGCCTGCGGCACCGCCGTCGAGCTCACCCAGGGCTGTCAGCCCGTAAGCTCGCCCATGATCATCACGAAGGCGCAGGAGAACCTCATCTTCGAGATCGACGGCCGCCCGGCGTTCGAGGTGTTCGTCGAGCTCATCGGAAAACCGTTTCAGCAGGACCTGCGGCGGGCGCTGGCCTTCGTGTTCGTGGGGCTTCCGCCGGATCCGGCACAGAGCGGCATCGAGCCCGGGCAGTACCTCGTCCGCAACATCATCGGCCTGGATGCGCAAAGGGGCATACTGGCGGTGGCTCAGCCCGTGGAAGTTGGGCAGCCGCTGATCTTCACCCTCCGGGACGGACAACGGGCGCGGGACGACCTCGGGCAGATGCTGGAACGCCAGGGGACGCGGCTGGGGGGCAGGAAAGCGCGGCTGGGACTCTACTTCAACTGCTGCGCCCGCGGCACCGGCCTCTACGGCGTCCCGGGAATCGACACGGCCTACATCAAGCAGGCGCTCGGCGACGTGCCGGTGATCGGCTTCTTCGGCAACTACGAGATCGGCCCCATGGCCGGCGGCAACCACTTGCTCACCTACACCGGAGTGCTGGCGCTCGTCACCGAGTGAGGCCCACGCCCCTCCCCGCCCTGGTTCCCGGGTCAAGCCCGGGATGACGCTTTGGATGCGCCGGGATGACGTTTGGCGGACCGGACTGGTGTCAGCGCCGCAGGCGCTTCCGCTTGTTGGCGAGGTAGTCCACGACGATGTAGTTGCCGATCTCGTCGGGAGAGGTGTAGAAGACGCGGCCGGTGTTCATCCGGGTCAGCCGGTCCACGAAGCCCATGCGGTAGTAGTCCATCCCCAGCATGAAGGTGTTGATGCGGATGCCGCTTTGGGTGCAGCGGCGGACCTCCTTCAGGGTCTCCCGCACGATGCGTTCGTGAAGCAGGGCCGAGCCCCATCCGCTGTGGAGGCGGCCGCCCCGGTCGACGTTGCAGGCGGTGGGTTCACCGTCGGTGATGAGGATGATCTGGCGGTTCGTAGCCCTATTGTTTCCGAGCAGTTGCCGCGAGAACCTCAATGCCTCCTTGATATCCGTGCCATGCTCCATGAAGTAGGTGATGGCGACGATGGAGGGGAGATCTTCGGTGCGGATGATCTTGGCGTTGGAGCGGAACGCCACCAGGTGAAGGACGTCCTGGGGGAACTTGGTCTCGATGAGTCGGTTGAGCGCCAGCGCCACCTTCTTGCCGGCGTGCAGGGCGTCGTTCATCAGCATGGAGTAGCTGACGTCGATGAGCAGCACGGTCTCCGTGTCGGTGGAGAACTCGTTCTGATACACCTGGAAGTCCCGGGGCTCTATCCGGACGGGAACTCCGGTCCTCCCGTCCTCCAACGAGTGCATGAGGGTCCTGCGGATGTCGATGTTGAGCGGGTTGCCGTATTCGTAGGGCTGGGTGTCCTCCAGGCGCATGCCCTGGTTGCCGGTCTTGGCGCTGGCGTGCTGCCCCCAGCGATTCTTGTTCATGAGGGCGAAGATCTCTTTCAGGGCCTTGTCGCCGAGCTGGCGCATGCCCTTGGGGCTGAGCCTCAGGCCGCTCCCGGTCCGTACCAGGTAGCCCGCCTCCACCATCATCTGCTCGACGCCCTGGAGGTACTTGAGCTGCTCGTAGGCTTCCTCGCCCAGCAGCTCGCGCATGGCCTCCAGGTCGAGGTCGGAGACGTCGCCCAGCCCGCGCCGCCCCCAGCGCAGGAACTGCTCCAGGCCCCGTAGCTGCCCCAGGACTTGCCCGGCCTCCCCCATGCCCATGCGCTGGTTTCCCTGGAAGGGGTACTGGTTCAACAGTTGCTCGAGCTGCTCCATCTGGGCCATGGCGTCGCTCAGTTTCTGGAGCTCCTGCTGGCTCAGCGAATCGAGGTTCTCCAGCAGGTTGTCGAGGTCCTCCACCGCGGCATCCAGCATGTTGGGCAGGTTCTGCAGGAAGTCGTCGTCGTCCAGCAGGCGGCTCAGCCGCTCCAGCATCTGGGACAGGTCCGGCGCTCCGGGTCCGGTGAGATTCTGGGGCTGTTGCATGGAGCGCTGGTCGATCTGTTCCCCGAGGCGCTCCTTGAGCTGCTGGTATCGCTCCTGGGCCTGGCGCATCCGCTCGGCCAGCTCGTCCATGTTCTGGGCGTACCGTCCGGACAGCCGCTCCATGAAGTTGCGCATCTGCTCGTGATACGCCTCGAGCTTCTCCGCCAGCTCGTTCAGCTTGCGGCCCAGCGCTTCGCTCTCTTCCGGGGACAGCTTGAAGGAGTCGGGTGAGTACTTGTCGAGGAGGTCCTGTTTCTTCTCTTCGGCCTGTTGCAGCAGGTCCCGCAGGCCCTGCACCGAGCGCTGGCCGTCGTCGGACTCGAAGCCCCGGCGCATCAGGCTCCGGAGCGCCCGGCGTACGCCCTCTTCCTCCAGGAATGTATCCGAGAGCTGCTTCAGCAGATCGTTGGCAGTGGGAAAACGGACCTCCTGGGAACCATCCCAGGGCGTGTAGCGATGGATCCTCATGCGCCATTCACTATATCGCAGGGCCTTCCGGCACTGCAATACCGATTTCGGCCCGGACGGCTCGGGTGGAACGGCGGCGCCGACTCGGTTATAGAAAGGAGGTCCATCACCGTATCGCGGAGGAAACATGAAGGTTACTGTGGATACCACCAAGTGCGACGGCCACGAGAAATGCGTTCAGGCGGCACCCAACGTCTTCAAGATGAACGAGCGGTTCATCGCCGAGGTCACGGACTCCAACGGCGATGCTTCGGAAAAGGTCGTCCTGGCCGCCAGGATCTGCCCCACCAAGGCCATTACGGTCGAGGAGGACGACGGGACAAGGCTCTTCCCCGAGTCCTAGGGAATCGGCCAACGGTCTGACCGTAGAGGCGCCGCCCGGCCGGCTCCGAGGGGGCGTGCGGCTCGGCTCCGCGTTCACTCGAGGACGACGCTGGCGAAGCTGCAGATGGAGCCGACGGGGTCCATGTCGCCGTGGTCATGGGCGACCACCCGCCCCTTTTCCGCCTGCACGGCCTTCAGCATCGTGTAGATGGGTGAGAAGCCGCAGATCCGGCGCCGGTCGTCCTCCTGCGCCAGGTAACCCAGGAATCCTTCCGCATCCACCCTCTCCACGTGCTCCAGCATCTCCCGGTCGGCGTCCTTGACCGCCTCGAGTTCTTCTCCGCTGAAACCCGTGGGGTCGCCGTAGCGCGGCCCCACGTGGGCCAGGTCGGCGCTGGCGATGAGGCAGATGCGGCGCCCGTCTACGGCCATCATCGTTCTCAGCGCCTCGATGAAACGTTCGATGGCCTCGCCGGTCGAGCCGTGTCCGGGGTCGCCGTGGGAGAAGGAGCACAGCACCGGCACCACCGGCGTCGTGTTGCCGAACAACTGCTGGATGAACAGCACCTGGAACTCGATGGTGTGCTCGGAACGATGGGCCAGTTCGTCCTCGAAGAGCTCTCCGCCGTGGCGCTCCTGGAGGCCGGAGATGAACTCGGCCTCTACCGGCACCTCTCCGAGCGGCGTGGCGAAACGCTTGCAAGTCAGAACATAAGGATTCCGCGTTCCGTTGTGCCCGGTTCCCAGGATGACGAAGAGTTCCGGCGGCTGCGCCTCCGCCAGCTCCTTGTACGCCCAGGCGTAGGCGTGACCCCCCAGCCGCAGGTCGATGTGGGGCACGACGATTCCGGGTATGCTTCGCCTGGAGTCCCGCCGGCCGGGCAACCCCGGTCCGTCGGGAGGCGCGAACAGTTGCCCCAGGCCTTCCTTGAGGGCGGCGGGGTCCTCGTCATAGCTGACGCCCGCGTGAAACGCCTCCCTGACCGGAGCCTCGTGGAATGAGCTGGCCAGACGCCGGTAGTGGAGCTCGAAATTGTCGCTGTCCAGGAACAATCCCTCGTCCAGCAGCCGGCAGAGCTGTTCCAGCAAGTCCAGCGGAAATTCGATCTTGTACGCCTCCCGGTACGCCGCCTGTATCTCCGGCAAGGTATGGGCGCCGTCGAAGAACTGCAGCGCGCATGCTGCCTCGATCTGGAGGCGCAGGACCTTGTCGCTGACGTGCTGGGGGTCGCGGATGCCGAACGCCCGCTTCCCCTCCTCCCCGGGAACCGGGAAGATGTCGACGTAGCGAAGCCGGGGACGCACAAGGGGGTTTTCGTCGCTCATGGGAACAGGCTATAGGCTAAGGGGTGAGAAAGCGAGCGAGGGTTCGAGTCGATGCGATGAAGCGGGAACCATGAGGAACGCGACGATTACGGCGGTCAGGGGCATTCAAGTGGGCCATGCCACCAACCTTCGGGCACGTACAGGTTGCACTGCGGTGCTCTGCAAGGCGGGAGCGGCAGCCGGGGTCGACGTGCGCGGATTCGCACCGGGCACCCGGGAGACCGACGCCATACGGCCGGGAAGGCTGGTGGGACAGGCCCACGGCATCCTTCTGACAGGCGGCAGCGCCTTCGGCCTTGACGCCGCGGCCGGCGTCATGCGGTTTCTCGAGGAGCAAGGGGCCGGGTTCGCCACCGCCCACGGAGTCGTCCCCATCGTCCCCGCCGCCGTGATCTACGACCTGGGCGTCGGCGACCCGCGCGTCCGCCCCGACAAGGCCATGGGATACCGCGCCTGCAAGGCCGCCACCCATGCGCCCGTCCCCGCCGGCCGCGTCGGCGCCGGCACCGGCGCCACCGTGGGCAAGGCTCCGGGCCTGCGACCCACCGACGGCGGCATCGGCTCGGCGTGTGCAAGGCTCTCCGGGGGCGCGACCGTGGGCGCCCTGGTAGTGGTCAACGCCGTCGGCCGTGTCGTCGACCCGGCCACCGGCAAGACCCTGGCCGGCGGCGGGACGGTCGAGGCCGGGCCGACAACTCGGAAGGCACGCAAGCCGACCCTGTCCGGAACCAATACCACCATCGGCGTCGTCGCCACCGATGCCGCGCTGTCCTCGGCGGAAGCCAACACCATAGCCGCCATGGCCCACGACGGTCTCGCCCGCGCCATCCGCCCGTCCCACACCCTGCGTGACGGCGACACCCTGTTTGCTCTTTCCACCGGCAAACGCAAAGCCGACGTCAACGCCGTAGGAATCCTGGCTGCGGATGTCGTGGTTCAAGCCATTCTGGATGCGGTCCGAAGAGGTGGACAGGGCCACGGCAGAAAACCCGCCTAAGTCCCAACTCCTGTCATGACCATCCGCAATCATCTTCGCCGGCCTTTGGTCAGGGCTGCCTTGGCCGGAAAGTCACTGTCGGACTATCTGATTGCGGAAATTCGGTGTCACGCCGAGCATCCGACCCTGGAAGAACTCCGTCAACGCATCCGGACTCGAACCCCGGTTCGCCCAACCGTTCCGCCCGCGCAAGTCATCCGGGAAGAACGGGATAGCCGGTGATTGTCGCGGACGGTTCGGTGGTCCTTGAGTTGCTGTTGGGGAGCAGTGCCGGGTCTGAGATCGAGCGGCGTTTTTTTGAACCCGGAGAGTCCATTCATGCGCCGCATCTGCTCGACCTCGAGATAGCGCATGTCCAGCGGGTACGTGTTGGCTGGCGAACTGTCAGCGCGACGTGGAGGGCAGGTGCTTGCCGACCTGGCGGATCTTCCGATTGTCCGGTATCCGCATGACCTCTTTCTGTCACACATTTGGGCGCTTCGTCACAATGTCACGGCCTACCTGGCTCTGGCCGAGTCGCTTCCCGGCTCCTTGATCACCTGTGATGCCCGTTTGGCCGCTGCACCGGGCCATCGGGCTACGATTGAGCTGGTGCGGACCAGCCAAATATAGCTCACGTCAGGCGTCGGCGGTTTCGCCCTTCTCATCCAACAGTGCTTGAGCACGAGTCTCTTTGTCTGGTAAACACAATGCATGCGCCCGTAGTGAAAAGGACATCACGAGGGTCTCCGGAACCCTAAGTCCAGGTTCGATTCCTGGCGGGCGCACCACTACCATACTTTTCTGTGCTTTCTTGTCACCTTCAATCCGCTCGAACCACTATAAATAAAGGAGTTTATGTGCTTGACCCTGCCTTCGGTTTCAGGTTCTCACCTGTGTGCGGCCCAGTGAAGTAGCAGGCGCTCGGTGGGAAGAAATCGACCTGGAGACGCGGACGTGGACAATTCCCGCGGGCCGCATGAAGGAAAAGGAAACGTTCCGGGTGCCGCTGTCGGCGGCGGCGCTGGAATTGCTCGAACGGGCGCGGCAGTTTGATGAGGGTTCGGGATGGGTGTTCCCGTCTCCCGACAAACCGGGCAAGGCGCTTTCCGATGCGGCCTGTACGAGAGTGCTGAAGGATACGGGCTTACACGAAAGGACTGTGCCGCACGGCTTCCGCAAGTCACATCGAACCTGGTCTGAAGAGTGTATCGGCTTCGACTACGCGGTTAAGGAAATGGCGCTGTCGCACAAGGTCGGAAGCGAGGTGGAGCGAATCTATCAGCACTCGGACCTGCTAGAGAAGCGGCGGCGCTTGATGGATCAATGGGCGGCGTTCGTGACGGGTAGCGAGCGCGCCAAGGTGGTGAGCATTGGGGAACAGAAGGTGAGATGAAGTCTCTACTGGCGGTAGCAATATTGGGATCGCTCTTGGCGCATCCGTGGTTCATTGGTGGGGCTGATGGCAAGTGGTATGAGGGCGGGTCTCTTCATCGGGCCAACGTGGGTCAATGGCGGAGAGCGACCTACAGCAACAAGTTAGCCACGGCCGGGGATTGGGCCATGACTCACCCTAGAGTCAAGGCCAAGGTGATGGGAAGCGGCTCGATTGAGAATGCCAGACCATACGCGGTTGACTTGATGCGATGTGTTGACGCGGCGGCCGGTCCTTCAGGCTATGCCGGGTTAGGGGTGAGTCAGTTGGCTGCGGCCTGTACGGTCTCGCTCGGCTGGTGAAGCGGAAATGGTCGAGTCTACAACGGCTGACGTGGTGCTGGCGCTCGTTCAACTCTTCCACAAGGGAAGGGAGCGGGATTGATCTCACCGTTGGAGAGTCGTTTCATGTCTACCGCTCCAAGTCGCCCACCAATACCGGCCAACCTCCGAAGGAGAGTACTGGTCGAGGCTGGTCACCGATGTGCTATCCCGACTTGTCGCTACATCCAAGTCGATCTCCATCACATAATCCCGTGGACGAAGCGGAAGGAGCACAAGTACGAAAATCTCATTGCCCTTTGTCCGAATTGTCACACTCGCGCCGACCGCGGAGAGATTGATCGCAAGAGCCTGAGGCTCTACAAGGCCAATCTGCGATTCGCTCACGACAGGTTTTCGCAATTCGAGATGGATGTTCTCTTCGCCGCCAACGAGGGGGAAACGATTCAGTGGCCGCCTTTCATGCACCGTCTCATCAAGCGGTTGCTGGATGCCGGATTCGTAGAGACGACTGGTCCAAGTGAACCAAGCGCCGGCATAACCATATTCGAAGCAGGCTCCGCCATGACCATATACCCGAGCAAGGTCTACATTACTGAGAAGGGGCAGCAATTCCTGCAGGACATTGGTTTGCGGAAACTGTAACCCTGCGCCCCCTCGGTGCCTGGTCAACTCGGTTGAGCTAGGCACTTGGCCCTGTTCTCTGTCGCCCACCTGCTCAAAACTGAGGCAGTACCGGCGCGGGTTGACTCCGGTTCATTGACATGATGTAGTTTTAATTCGAGCGCCACAAGGCGCGATTTGCCCCTTGCGGATTGAACCCGATGATCCTTGGATCGTCGGGTTTTCTTCGTTTTGGCGAGGGGTAAAGGGGCTTGGGACCCTGCACGGCTGACTGGTGGCCGTGCGAGAAGATTCCCCGGCTGGACGTGCTCAACGCCTACCTCGCGTGGCTTCAGCAACTTTGGCGGCTCCACGATGTAGGCAAACCGAACCGGGCCGTTGCGCGCGAACTAGGCGTTACCGAGGGCGACATACGCCACCATCTCAAAGCCGGAGAGGGGCAGACAGGTAAGCTCGCCAAACGGCTCTACGACATCCGCCACGGGGTGCGTAATGCCATATACTCATCTAGGCTTCAGTCTCCCAAGCAACGCGCATACATCCAGCACCTTGCGGCCTTGCTCGGCATCCAGGTGCCGAATGCATGGCTCATGTACAGCAAGAGGCAGACCGGGGCGCTGATTTCGAGGCTCTTGGAGCGCACGTTCGGCGTGAGAGAGCTTAGGGGAAGCGCGAATCCGGTTCCATAACACACTAATATTACTTGGCTTATCTGTCTGTGTCGATTCCTGGCGGGCGCACCACTACCACCCACCGAACAGTTCCCCCGACTCCGCTTACCTGGGTTGATGTATTCGAGAGGCCCCTATGGTTGGGCGTCGGTACTTGTGGGTATCGTTCCGGGTGCGGCGCGGCACTTCCCGCGCTCGGCGATCGGTTCGGCACCAGATGCAATTTGAAGCATGGCTGCTATCTCAGATCGCTGAACGGGTTCAGTACCGCTACACTCAACTGCTTGAAGTCACGGACGTTTCGGGTGACGACAGTCAGCCGCTTGGTGATGGCAACGGCGGCAATCAGGGCATCCTGCAGCAGCGTGTCCGATCGTCGATGCATGAGCCGCGCCCATTCCCTGAAGGCGGCGGCATCTAGGGCTAGTACGCTGTAAGTGGCCGGGGTGCTGGACGATGTCGGAGTCGTCGCCGAGGCGGGGTGAGGGCGTCAATACGAGCCTCGGACGCGAGCAGCAACTCCTTAAGGTTCGGCTTGGCCGTCCGCTGCAGGTGTCGCCACTGGTCGATGGGGACCAGGACGGCGGTCTCGACGCCCCGTTTAGTCACGATTTGCGGGCCCTTGACGAGGCTGGTTTCGAGCATTTCACTGAAGCGCGCCTTGGCGTCTTGCACCTGCCAAGTGTTGCTCATGTTTCCCTCCGATTCGCAGAGCTAACTAGATAGAAGACAAGTTGAAGCGGCACCTGGAGTCAACGGCCTTCATCTCTCCGATGGGCTGCGTGCACCTCAGCGTCAGTCCGGCACCGGCGTGAAGTTGAAGTCCTCACGGGAAAGGATCGCCTCCACGCCTCCGAGTCGCTCGATTCGGGCCTGTTGATCGGCAAAGACACGCTGGTTGACTGCCTCCGGATCGACGATCTTGTGAAGTTCCTCCTCGAGGCGGCCCTGAACCCGGGAGGTTTCGGGTCGTCCGGCGAGGTCGTTTTCCTCGAACGGGTCGGCAGCGAGATCGAAGAACTGCGCCGGATAGCCCACGTAGTGCACCAGTTTCCAGTTGCCCTGCCTCACCATGAACTCGCCGGTCAACGACCCGTCGTCATGCAGTTCGCTGAACACCACACGGTCCGCCGGCTGCTCCTCCGCGAGAGCAATCAGGTTTTGTCCGGGAAGGGTGCGTTCCCTCGCGTCAGGCTCCTCGCATACGGTTTCCACCACCGTGGGGTAGACATCCACGAGCGACACCGGGGTGGAGCATCGTCCGCCGGGAGCGACCCCCGGTCCCGAGATCAACAGCGGCACGCCGCTCGATTCCTCATACATCACGGACTTCCCCCACAAGCCGCGGTTGCCCAGATTTTCTCCGTGGTCGGAGGTGTAGATGACCAACGTGTCGTCGGCGAAGCCGCTCTCGTCGAGCGCGGTCAGTATCCTGCCGATCTGGAAGTCCAGGAAGGAGCAGAGCCCGTAGTATGCCTTCAGCCCGACGGCGAGCCGTTCCGCGTCGAAGAAGTCGTCGTAGTTCCAGGTGGCTCGATAGTGGGCGATCACCGGGTGGTGCGGGCGGTCGCCCTCCTCGCGGTGCCGCGGCCGCGGCAGGTCGGCGCTGGCGTAGAGGTCGTAGAACTCCCCGGGGGCGATCAGCGGATAGTGCGGGGAGAGCATCGACGAGAACAGCACCCAGGGGCGGTCATCGTGTCGGCGTGAGCGCTCGCGAATCCAGCGTACGGTGGCGTCGACCACCCTCGTGTCGAAGCGGGTGTAGCTCGACCGCCCGCGTCCGGCCTCCGCGGCCAACCCGCGCGCCACCGCGCGGACTCTCTTGTCCGTGCGCAGCAGTCCGTGGAGGTCGCCTGCGCCGTCCACGACGTAGATGGGATGGTGGATCTCGGAGAAGCCGTTGTCGTCCTCGGCGCCGCGGAAGTGGAGCTTGCCGATGGACACCACCTCGTGGCCGGCATCCCGGACCCGGTGGTGCCAGGACCGGACCTTGCCGTCATAGGGGGCGGCGCTGTCCCAGTATCCGGTACGGTGGACGTAGTCGCCGGTGGCGAGGCTCGCGCGTGACGGCACGCAGATGGGCGAGTTGCAGTAGGCGTTCTCGAAGACGACCCCGCGCGCCGCCAGCGCGTCGAGATTCGGCGTCTTGACGATCGGGTTCCCGTAACAGCCGGCGACCTGCCGGCTGTGCTCGTCCGAGATGATGAGGAGCACGTTCATGCCTGAAGCGTCCCGGACGAGCGCAGACCGGTGTCGCGCGGGCGGCCGGCCCGTTGCGGAAACGGCGGCCGTCTACTTCGGCAGCTTGTCGTCGATCCCCTTGACGTACCAGTTCATGCCCAGCAGGGTGCCGTCGTCCAGGCGTTTGCCCTTGGGCACTGCCAGGGAGCCGTCCTGCTTGTAGATGGGGCCGTCGAAGGCGTGCATCTTGCCGGAGCGGATCTTGTCCTCGGTGGCCTTGGCCATGGCGGCCACGTCCGCCGGCATGTTGGTGTAGGGGGCCATTCCCACCATGCCGGTGTCCATCCCGCCCCAGGTATCCGTGGACTTCCAGGAGCCGTCGAGCACCGCCTTGGTGCGCTGGACGTAGTAGGGCCGCCAGTCGTCGATGATGGCGGTGAGCTGGGTCTTGGGGCCGAACTTGATCATGTCCGAGGCCTGGCCGAAGGCCTTGGCGCCCTTCTCGCCGGCGATCTGCATCGGCGCTGTGGAGTCGGTGTGCTGCGTGATGATGTCGGCGCCCTGGCCGATGAGCACCTTGGCGGCGTCGGCCTCCTTGCCGGGATCGAACCAGGAGTTCACCCACACGGTCTTGACCTTGAAGTTGGGGTTGATGGACTGGGCGCCCAGCATGAAGGCGTTGATACCGCGCACTACCTCGGGGATCGGGAACGAGGCGATGTAGCCGGCGACGCCGCTCTTGGAGAGCCTGGCGGCGATCTGGCCGATGACGTAGCGGCCCTCGTAGAAGCGCGAGGAATAGGTCGCCACGTTCTTGGCGCGCTTGTAGCCGGTGGCGTGCTCGAACATGACCTTGGGGAAACGCTTGGCCACCTTGATGGTGGGGTCCATGAAGCCGAAGGAGGTGGTGAAGATCAGGCCGGCGCCCTGCCGGGCCAGGCGCGTAATGGCGCGTTCGGTATCCGGACCTTCGGCAACCTTCTCGATGTAAAGGGTCTTGACGCCCTTGCCCAGGGCCTTGTCGACGGCGAGGCGGCCCTGGTCGTGCTGGTAGCTCCAGCCGTGGTCGCCGATGGGGCCGACGTAGATGAAGCCGACCTTCAGGGGGTCCGCGCCAAGGGCGGCGGTGGTGACAAGGGACAGCGCAAGGGCAGCCGCCAGCACGATGAACTTTCGCATTTTTTCCTCCTCCGGATGGGTGAAAGGTACCGCCCGTTTCAACGGTCCGGCACGAACGTTTGGCCGATACAAGCAGGTGTATTCACTTTCGTCAAGATTCGGTTTCCCGAGATGGCCAGCAGCGCCGCGATGGTCACCAGATACGGCAGGGAGGCCAGGAACTGGGACGGAATCGCGACGCCGACGCCCTGGGCGTAGAGGCCCATGATCCACACGGCGCCGAACAGATAGGCGCCGACGGCCACGCGGACCGGCGTCCAGGTGGCGAACACCACCAGCGCCAGCGCGATCCAGCCCCGGCCGGCCGTCATGTTCTCGATCCACTGGGGCGTGTACACCAGGGACAGGTAGCCTCCCGCCAGTCCGGCGCAGGCTCCGCCGAAGGCGATGCAGCCGTAGCGCACGGCCGCCACGTCGTAGCCCAGGGCGTGCGCGGAATGGTGGTTGCTGCCGATGGCGCGGATCACCAGGCCCAGCCGCGTCCGGGCGAATACCCAGGCGACGAATGCCGTGAGCGCCACGGAGCCGTACACGAGCGGGTCCTGGGCGAACAGCACCGGGCCGATGAGCGGCAGGTCGCTCAGGCCCGGGATGTGCACGCCGCCCATCTTGACGCCGGGCAACCCGGTGAACGGCTGGCCGATGAGCCCCGAGAGGCCGATTCCGAAGAGCGTCAGGGCAAGGCCCGTGGCCATCTGGTTCGCCGCCAGGGTCTGGGTCAGGAAGGCGAACAGCAGCGCCATGGCGACGCCGGTGGCGATGGCGGCCGCCACCCCCGCCGCGGCGGAGCCGGTGGTGTACGCGGCCGCGAAGCCGGTCACCGCGCCCATGATCATCATGCCCTCGACCCCCAGGTTGAGCACGCCGGAGCGCTCCGTCACCAGCTCGCCCACCGCCGCCAGCAGCAGCGGCGTCGAGGCCGTGATGATGGTGAGCAGCACCGCCTCCAGCGCATTCATCGCGCGGCCCCTCCGGCGTCAGCGGCTCTGGCGGCCGGGTCCCCCAAGCCGATGGATGCACGCGGGCGCGAGGAGCCGGGAGCCGCCCACTCCACCCGTACCCGGCAACGGATCAACGTGTCGCAGGTCAGGATGAAGAAGAGCAGCATCCCCTGGAAGACCTGCGCCGTCTTCTCGGAGATGGAGAGCTCCACCTGCGCGGCCTCGCCGCCGAGGTAGCAGATGGCCAGCACCAGCCCGCCGAACAGCGCGCCCAGCGGGTTCAAGCGTCCGAGAAACGCCACGATGATGGCGGTGAAGCCGTAGCCCGGCGAGATGGTGGGCTGGAGCTGCCCCACCGGGCCGGCCACCTCGCAGATCCCGGCCAGCCCGGCCAGCGCCCCGGAAATCCCGAAGCACAGCCAGGTGGTCCCGGCCTGCGAGAAGCCGCCGAACCCGCCGGCCCGGGGCGCCTCCCCGCGCACCCGTATCTCGAAACCCATGAGGGTGCGCGCCATGAACACGGCCAGCACCGCCGCGACGATGACCGCGAAAACCGCGCCGAGATGCACCCGCCCGTCACCGAAGGTCGCCAGCAGGTGCCAATCGTTGAAGCTGATGGACTTGGGAAAGTTGAAGCCGTGGGGGTCGCGCCACGGTCCGCGCACGAGCCAGTCCAGCAGATACTGCGCCACGTACACCAGCATCAGGCTGGTGAGGATCTCGTTGGCGCCGAAGCGGTTGCGCAGGAACGCCGGCACCGCCGCCCAGGCCATGCCGCCGAGCATGCCCAGCACCAACATTGCGGGGATGGCCAGCGCCGAGTCCCACTCGGGCGCCAGGATGGGGATGGACGCGCCGGCCAGGGCGCCGGCGATGAGCTGGCCTTCGGCGCCGATGTTCCACAGGTCCGCCCGGAAGCAGATGGCCAGGCCGGCGCCGATCAGCACCAGTGGCGTTGCCTTGACGATGAGCTCCTCGACGGACCACAGGGTGGTCAACGGTCCGACGAAATAGACGTAGATGGCGTGAAGCGGGTCGAAGCCGCGGGCGGCGAACAGAATGCTGCCGAAGAGCACGGTGAGGGCCACGGCCAGGAGCGGCGAGGCGACCTGCATCGCCCGGCTGCGCTCCGGCCGCTTCTCCAGCACGACCCTCACGCCCGTGCGTCCCGGTCCGGTGTCCCGCCGGATTCCTGCGCTCCGGCCATCAGCATTCCGATGCGTTCCCGGTCGATGGCGTCGGCGGGATAGGCGTCCGACAAGGCGCCGCGGGAGATGACCGCGATGCGGTCGGCGATCTCGAAGATCTCGTCGAGGTCCTGGCTGATGACCAGCACCGCGGCGCCGTCCCGGGCACGGTCCACCAGGGCCTGCCGGATGAGCGCCGCGGCCCCCGCGTCCACGCCCCAGGTGGGCTGGTTGATGACCAGCAACTCGGGTTCCCGGTCCAGTTCGCGTCCCACCACGAACTTCTGGAGATTGCCGCCGGACAGCGCGCCGGCCTCCTGGTCGCGGCGGCTGAAGCGCACGTCGAAGCGTTCGGTGACCCGGGCCGTGAGCGCCCGGGTGCGGCCTCCGTTGATGAAGCCGGTGCGCACCAGGTCGTCGCCCGAGGCATGGCGGGTAAGCAGCACGTTCTCGGACAACCGGAAGCCGGGCACGGCGCCATGCCCGAGGCGCTCCTCGGGCACGAAGGCGGCTCCCAGACGCCGGCGCTCCGTGATGTCCCGGACGCCGCACGGCCGTCCGGCGATGGTGACGGATTCGGGCGTGGGGGCCAGCCGTTCGCCGGACAGCACCTCGAACAACTCGGACTGGCCGTTGCCGGCCACGCCCGCCACCGCGGTCACCTCGCCGCTCCGCACTTCGAGCGAGACGTTCCGCAACGGCACTCCGAAGGGCTTTATCGCCGGGAGGGAGAGAGCGTCGACGGCGAGGGCCACGGGTCCCGCCTGCTCCTGGGCCTCGGCGGCGACCGACTGCACGTCGGCTCCCACCATGAGCCGCGCCAGCGACGCCGCGGTTTCAACCCGGGGGTCCACGTCGGCCACGACCTTGCCGTGGCGCAGGATGGTGGCCCGATGACAGAGTTGCCGCACCTCTTCCAGCCGGTGCGATATGTAGAGCACCGTGCAGCCGTCGTCCGCCAGACGCTTCAGCGTGACGAAGAGCCCGCGCGTTTCCTGGGGCGTCAGCACCGCGGTGGGCTCGTCCATGATCAGCAACCGGGGGTTCTGGAGCAGGCAGCGCACCACCTCGATGCGCTGGCGCACGCCCACCGGCAAGTCCGCCACCAGGGCGGCGGGGTCCAGCGGCAGCCCATACGCCGCCGACACCTGTTCGACCCGTTCCGCCAGCGCACGTGGATTGAAGGGACCCGGAACCGCGAGGGCGATGTTCTCCACCACCGTCAACGCCTCGAACAGCGAGAAGTGCTGGAACACCATGCCGATGCCGAGTTGCCTCGCCGCTCCGGGATTGGGTACGGCCACGGCCTCCCCGCGCCAGCGAAGCCGGCCCCCGCTGGGCTGCAGCGCGCCGTAGATGATCTTGACCAGGGTGGACTTGCCGGCGCCGTTCTCGCCCAGCAGGGCGTGGATCTCTCCGGCCCGCAGGCGTAGCGTCACCCTGTCGTTGGCCGTGAAATCACCGAAACGCTTGACGATGTCCTCGGCTTCGAGGAGATAACCGGCGTCGTCCATCATCTCCATGAAGTGCAGCCTGTCCCTTACTACAATATGAAGTGTCCCGGAAAACGATCACGCACTATATATGGTGTCGTTCCGCCATGCAAGCCCCCAACCGCGGGTGCTACAGACGCGGCGCGAAAGCCCCGATGCCGAGCTTGTGCTTGATGATTTCGTCCCGCGTCAGGCCGTGCAGTTCGTGCGGGAAGACCAGCCAGTGATCGGTCTCGTGCACGTAGTAGTCGGGTCCGCGGCCGGTGCGATTGTTGGCCGGCTTGTAGTAGACGGTAGCGACCCGGGTATCCACCGGGGCATTGCGGCGAGACCTGTCTTTCAGGTGCGAGAGCACGGCCTCGATGCTGAGGCCGGTATCGAACACGTCGTCCACGATCAGCAGCCCCTGATCGGCGTTGACGTTGTCGATGATGTACTGCATGCCGTGCACGCGGATGCGGGAATCCGTCCGGCCGATGCCCTTGTAGAAGGAGGTGCGGATGGCGATGTGGTCGGTCTCGATCTCGAAGTAGTCCAGCAGTTCCTGCACCGCGATGCCCACCGGAGTTCCACCCCGCCAGATGCCCACGATGAAGCTCGGACGGAAGCCGCTTTCCAGGATCTGCATGCCCAGCCGGAACGAGTCCTCGAGGAGCGACTGGGCGCTGATGTAGGTCTTCTTGCTGGTCGCCGGCTCTGTGTGGGATACGGGCTCCACTGGGTACTCGGCCATCAATGTTTCCTCTCGGCGGATGCGCCGGCGTGCGGCGGCTTCGGCGTGGGCACGGTAGCTCTCCCCCTTTTAACGCAAATTCCTCATAGTGCAAGTGGGTGCGGTTTGGTGAAGTCGCACCGGGGGCGTAGAGTGTTTTCATGTCCATGATCGGCAGGCGAGACGGGGAGCCCCCGCCTTCCACGTCCCGGTTCCATCAGATCCGCCACCTTGGCGACGAGCCGCATGAGCTGTTGCACGGGCTGCTTCGGACGCATGGGGACTTCATGCGTTGGCGCGGTTTCCATGACGTCTACGTGGTCAACCACCCCGACTTCATACGCCCGGTGTTGTCGCGGGACTACCGCCATTTCTCCAAGCGCACCATCGACTACCGGGTGCTGGCGCGGGTCATGGGCAACGGCCTCGTGACCAACGACGGTCCCCACTGGGTCCGGCAGCGCCGCCTCATGCAGCCCATGTTCAGCAATCGCCGGATCGAAAGCTTCGACGACAGGATCAACGCGCTGACATCTTCAATGATGGACGAGTGGGAAACGCGAGCAGGCGGTGACGTTCTCCGGATCGACCGCGAGATGAGCAGGTTGACGTTCGGCATCGTCGGGACGACCCTGTTCGGCAGCGACCTCGAGCGGCATGCCGGCGAAGTCGCGGATATCCTTGAAGTGGCCAACCTGAACCCGTTCGAGCCCCGTGCCATGATGACCCTCTTCTCCTGGGTCCCCACGCCTCACAACCTGAAGTGGCGACGCGCGGTGCGACGGCTTGACCGCATCGTGTACGGGATGATCGAAGCCCGCCGCCGCGGCGGCGGCGGCGACGACATCCTCGACCACCTCATCCGCGCCCTGGACGAGGAGAGCGGCGAAGGCATGGACGAGCGGCAGATGCGCGACGAAGTGGTGACGCTGATGCTGGCCGGACATGAAACCTCGGCCAACGCCCTGGCATGGACCTTGTACCTGCTAGACAGGCATCCCGACGCCCAGGCACGTCTGGCCGAGAGCCTCACGGCGACTCTGAACGGCGCGCCCGCTGGCGCCGGCGACCTTCCGCGACTGCCCTACCTCAAGCAGGTGGTGCAGGAATCCATGCGCCTCTACCCTCCGGTGTGGGCCTACGCGCGAAGGTCGGAACAAGAGGAAGAATTCGACGGATATCGGCTGCCCGCCGGCGTGTACGTAACGGTCGTGCCCTATGCGCTTCACCGGCACCCGCAATTCTGGCCCGACCCGGAGCGCTTCGAACCGGACCGGTTCGACCCGGACCGCGGCGAGGGCCGCCATCCCTACTCTTACCTGCCTTTCGCCGCCGGACCGCGCACCTGCATCGGCGCGGGCATGGCCATGCTGGAGACCCAGCTCGTGCTGGCACAGATCCTGCAGCGCTTCCGGGTCCACATCGTCCCGGATCACCCCATCGAAACCACGGCCAAGGTTACACTGAGGCCCCGGCACGGTATACCGGCCACGCTGAGCCGCCGGTGACCTCTCCGGCCCTTGAGATGTCATCCCGGGCGCTATGCGGTCCGCCCCAACGTAAGCACCTGCACCTCCCGCGCCCCTGATCGCCGCAGCACACGGGCGCACTCGTTGAGCGTAGCCCCGGACGTGTAGATGTCGTCCACCAGCAGCAGCCGCATCCCCTCGACAGTGTGGCGCGGAGCGATGCCAAAGGCGTTGCGAACGTTGGGGCCCCGTTCCTTCAGGCTTAACGTGCTCTGAGGCGGGGTCTCCGTCTTTCGAATGAGCACGAAGGGATCCAGGCGAATTCCCCATTCCCTGCCTATTGTCCGTCCCAACAGCACGGACTGGTTGAATCCGCGCCAGCGCAACCGCCGAGGGTGCAACGGAACCGGGATGATGAGATCGATGCCGGAAGTTTGAAACCACGGGCGGCAGGCCTGCGCCATGAGCCGGCCGAGGGGGTTGCCGAGGAATGCCTGCCTCCCGTACTTGAACCGGTGTATGACCTGACGGAGCGGGTGGGAAACGTCGGGGTCGCGCGGATAACACGCCCAGCTCCGCGCCATGGAGAAGGACGGCGGCTGAAGCAGACACGCGCCGCACAGGTGGTCGCCCTGCCATTCATGCTGGTAAGGCCGTCCGCAGAGCCCGCAGAACGGCGGCCGGGCCAGTTGGATTCGCTCACCGCAGGGAGAGCAAAAGGCGCCTTGGGCGGCCCACGGAAGGAAGCGTTCACAGGCTAGGCAACAGGGCGGAAAGACGACGTCCAGCACTGCCTTGAACGCCCGCCGGGCCCATCTCCGGAGAAGTCGTTGATCTGTGTTGCCCACACAGATACGGATCGGCACTCAAACGCAAAACCTTAGCGTCGTGAAGTTGGAGCACTAAAATGACCCTGTTAGGGTGAGAGGATGGAAGAGATACGGATCTCCAAGTTCAGAGCCAACTATCTTGCCGTCCTTGACCGGGTGGGCAAGACACGCAAGCCTGTGCTGGTGACACGGTTCGGCAAACCCGTGGCGCAAATCGGCCCTCCTCCGCCTGAACGGCGGGAGGGTTGGCTCGGCAGCATGAAGGGCCGAGGACGCATCGTTGGCGACATTGTGGCCCCGGTGGCGGACACTTCAGGGTGATGCTCGGTCAAAACAGTGGTGTCGCACCCTCGGAAACCACTCGCTTCCGACGCCGCCGGTGCCCTACAGGAAGTCTTCCAGCTTGACCTCGTCCATGAACGGGTACTCCAGAAGCTCGTACTCGGCGGGGTCGACGTCGTCGGGGATGGTGGCGTCGATGCCCATCTTGGAGGTTGTGGGGAGCGAGCCCTTTGGGAGGCGGGAGGCCTTGAGGGTGGGGTCGAGGTGCTTGCCGCGGGCGCCGGAGACGATGATGACGTCCTCGTCGGGCTGCACCCGGAAGGCCATGGCCCGCTCCACCGCCATGGGATCGGTGAGCTCCACGTCGCCGTCGGTGACCACCACGAGCTTGATGGCGTGGAGCGACATGAGCGCCATGAGGGCGTTCTTGCCTTCGCCGGGGCGCTTGTCGATGGCGGCGTAGAGGTGCCAGTAGCAGGCGCTTCCCGGAGTGGCGTAGACCGCCACGGTCCTGACGCTGGCCTCGCGCAAGGCGCGCCAGCCGGCGGCCTCGAGCGGCGGCGCCTCCAGCCAATCGTTCTCCCAAGGCATCAGGATGGTGTGGAGGATCGGATTCCTGCGGTGGGTCACCGCCTTAACCTTGAAGACCGGGTTCCAGCGGATCGAGCACTGGTGTCCGGTGAAGTCGCCGTAGCGTCCCTCGTCGATGGTCCAGCCGTCGGCTGAGATCTCCCCTTCCAGGACGATCTCCGCGTCGGCGGGCACCTCCAGGTCCACGGTCTTGCATTTGACCAGCGGCACCGGCCGGCCGTACAGGGCGCCGGCCACGGCGAACTCGTCGTAGCCCGGCGGCGCCTTGTAGGCGGCGGCTATGAGCTCCGGGGTACCGGTGCCGAAGGCGATGGCGAGGGGTAGCGGTTCGCCGCGTTTGAGCGCCGCCTCGTAGCTGAACCGCATGTCGGACGGCGACACGAGGTCGATGCTGGTCTCCCGCGGCGTCCGGTACATGAGCCGGTAGCAGCCGGCGTTGCGGCGGCCGGCATCGTCCTTGGACACCGAGATGCCGGCGGAGAGGTAGGGTCCGCCGTCCTTGCGGTGCTGAAACGGGATCGGCAGCTCGGTGAGGTCGACCTCGTCGCCGATCTTCACCACCTCCTGGGCCGTGCCGCCGGCCACCACTTCCGCCGCGATGGGCTTGTCCAGCGCCTCCATGAACGTGCGTCCCAGGGTCTTCTGGTCGCACCCCAGACCCAACGCCACCCGCTGGCGCGAGCCCACCAGCCCGCCCACCACCGGCATGGAGTAACCCTCGACGTTCTCCATCAGCAGCGCCGTGTCGGCTTGCGCCAACAGGGTGTTGAGGTAGCGGGCTTCCACCGGCTTGGTGATGCGCCGGAGCTGGCCCTCGGACTCCAGCAGCGCCACCAGTCCGCGCATGTCGTGGTACGGCAGTTTGGGTGTCTGGCTCATGGGAAACTCAGTGCATGTAGGAGCCGCCGTCCACCAGCAGCGTCTGTCCGGTGATGAAGCTGGCGGCGTCGGAGAGGAAGAACATGACCGCGCCGACGATGTCCTCGGGATACTGGCTGCGGGGGATGGCGCGGCTCTGGATTTGCGGCACGTCGTCCTCGTCCACCAGGCCGCCGCGCACCGCCAGCAGGCTCTCGCTGCGCGTGAGCCCCGGCGCCACCGCGTTGACGCAGATGCCGTCCTTTCCGGTGGCCCGGGCCAGGACCCGCGTCAGGGACACCACGGCGCCCTTGGACACCGTGTAGTGGACATAGACGGGAATCCCCTTGAAGGGCACGCCGGAGGCGATGTTGACGATCTTGCCCGAACCCTGCTCCTTCATGTACGGGTAGACCGCCCGGGAGGCCAGCCACACGCCCTTGACGTTCACGTCCATCACCTGGTCCCACTCGGCCACGCTGATCTCGTCGAACGGGGCATAGCGGACGTCGGCGAAGATCGCCGCGTTGTTCACCAGCCCGTCGATGCGCCCGTAGCGGTCGTGGGCCGCCGCGGCCAGGGCCGTGACGCTCTCCTCGCTGGTGACGTCGGCCTTGACGAAGAACGCTTCGCCGCCCTGCTCGCGTATCCCGGAGGCGCAGGGCTCGCCGTCCAGGATATCCGACACCACGACCTTGGCCCCGGCCTTGGTCAGCTCCTGCGAGTACACCTGGCCGATGCCGCGGGCGCCGCCGGTGACGATGATGACCTTGCCGTCGAAAGTTGAAGCCATATTCAATCCTCGTTGGCGACGTAGCGGCCGGTTTCGAGCTCCCGCCCCAGCGCGTCCGCTTCCCGCAACCGGCCCCAGGCCTGGAGGACGACCCGGTAGGGCTCGTCCCTGAACTGGAGCAGGATGTCCTCGAAGTGAAGCGGGCCGTCCTTGAGCCGCTCGAGTATCTTGTCCGCCAGTGTTTCGGGAGTCATGCCGTTTCCGTCACAGGTTGAGGAACCGCCGGCCGTTGACGCTCAGGATCTTCCACTTGAGCTCTTCCGAGAGGTCTTCCCGCTCCAGCAACTCCCCTTTGGCGCCCTCCCGGGCCTCGGCGTGCGGCATGTCGCCTTCGAACAGCAGCCGGTCTTCGCCAACGTACTCCGCCACCTGCGGCAGGAAGAGTTCGTCCGCCTCCGGCGTGAAGTAGATGTCGCTCTGCTTGAGGGTTTCGGAAACCGGTTGCTTCACGGGCAATGGCAGGCCCAGGGCGCTGTCTGCATGGTGGTAGTGGTCGATGCGTTGCACCAGGTAAGGGAGCCACTGCACGCCGATCTCCATGAAGGCGACCCTGAGACGGGGGTGCCGTTCCAGGATCCCGCCGGCCACGAAGCTGTAGAACCCCATCATCACCGGGAGCGTGAAGCCCAGGGCCCGGGAGCCCGAGACGTCGTCCATGCTGCGGGTGATGCCGGGATGGCTCCAGCCGGCGTGGATGGCCAGGGGCACGCCCAGCCGCTCCACTTCGGCAAAGAAATCGTCGTAGTAGCGGTCGTGCAGCATGGTCTCGCCCACGGTGCCGTAGATTCCGGCCACCGAGGCTCCCAGCTTCAGGCTGTGATTGAGCTCGTCGAGGGCCAGCCGCGGGTCCCTCATGGGCAGGATGGCGCCCCATTTCAGGCGGTCCGGGCGTTCGGCGCAGGCCGACGCCATCCAGGTGTTGTAGCTGCGCATCAGAGCGGCTTCGAACATGAGGTCGTCGGTCACCGGCTGGAGGAACACCGTGGAGAACACCACCTGGACGTCGATGCCCACCGCGTCCATGTCTTTCAGCCGCGCCGGGATGTCGGTCATGGTCTGCGAGCCGATGGTGAACTCCTTCTGGGTGGCGAAGCGCATCTCGATGGGAGTGCCGTACACCAGGTTTCCCCGGCCCATGGGCTTGGGGTAGACGGTGCCGTCGATGTACCAGAAGGCGTTGATGCCCCCCAGCGGCGGCAGGTCCGGGGCCACCACCGGGAAAGGCTTCCGATCCGCGTATTTCGAGTCGAGGTGTTCCCAGGCCTCCTTGGGCTCCTCCACGTGCGAGTCCATGTCGATGACCGGCATTGCGTCCGTGCTCACGGGAACCTCCCTGTTGGTTTGCGCGGGCCGGCGGGATCCGTCCCGGTTTGCTGCCTCGGCAACCCCGGCACCGGCTTCACGCGGTGGCCGTACATTCCCGTTCCAGCGTCCGCAGTCCGCTCCGGCTCAAGGGGAAACCGAATTGCTCGTTGCGCATCCGCAGCCGCTGAGAGGACACGTTGGCGATGATGCGGCGGGCGCGGTCATGGTCCTTGCGGGTCTTGACCAGCGCGGTCAGCTCGTTGGCATCGCTGTGCCTGGTCTCGTCGCGGTGGATGCGTCCGAAGATGGAGGCGATCCTCCGGTTGATGCGGTTGCCTTTCAGATGGCGGCAGACCTCGTAGAGCGCCCCTCCGCCGCCTTCGGTCAGGGTGATGGCGGCGCGTTCCAGCATCTCGTCGCGCCGCTGAATCTCGCTGGTGGTGATGCGCTCGGAGCCGTGCAGCAGCCCCGCGTAGCTGCGGGAGTAGCGCGCCCGCACCTCGGCGAGCTTGCGGTCCTCGGGCAGCCAGGTGAGGTCCTTCTGCGTCAGCCGCTTTCCCGTCAGTTCCTCCAGGAAATCCATGATCAGCCTGGCGTGGCTCATCTCGTCGCCGAGCTTGTGACAGAGCTCTTCGTAGTCGTGGCGATCCATCTGCCGGTCGAGCTGGGGGTAGAGCTTGTCGAGGGCGCGGACCAGGGGCTGGATGGCGGAATATTCCTTGAAGGCCTGGGCCTTGAGCCAGTGGATGTGCTCGTCCGGCGTCCGCGGCGCGTTGAAATATGTCGCGACGACCTCCCTCTCGGCCTTGCCGTAGCCTTCGGCCAGCCGTTCCAGCGCTTGGTTATAGTCCATCATCCGCCCGCTGTCCGCGCCTATTCCGGTTTGGGGACGACGCTGCCGCAGTCCTTGCAGGTCCTGAGCTTCTCGTCGCCGTAGAATTCCCGGTGGACCTGGCCCACGGGATCGTCGCTGTAGTCGCCCACCGTGACGTCCACCTCGTATACCTTCTTGCCGCAGTTCTCGCAAAACCACATGAAGCGGTCCTGCTCGCCGGGCTTGCGCACCCGCTCGAACACCAGGAACCAGGTGCCGGCGTCCACCCGCGGGGAGTGCGGCACGCCGCCCGGGCACAGGGTCATCTGGCCGGGCTTCATGGTCACCACCTTCTCCTCGCCGTCGCCGGTGAGGCAGTGAAGGCGCTGCTCGCCCCTGAGCACCAGCGTCACCTCGTCGCTGGGGTCCACGTGGAAGTCCATGCGGCGCTTGCGTCCGCTGCTCAGGAACGCGATGGACTCGGAGTCCTGCCACACCACCGTGCGGCCGTTGCCCTCGGCCGCGGTCTTCTCCATCAGGGCCTCGAGGTCAATGGTCTCCAATGCTTTCGTGATGTCCATGGTGACTCCTTGGGAGCGGTCGAGTCTATGAGAACAATTCGCCCTGGCCGGGTGCGCTTGACGAACGCCGGCGGGTTTTCGAGGACCGGGACTGCGCGCTGGATGTCAGGTACATGAGTACCACCTTGTTCAGGCGGATATAGTCGCCGGTGTAGACTCTTCCATCCGATGCCCCGCCGTAGGTGACCGGGCCTTCACCTTGCGTCGTCAACTGTCGCACGAACGGCACGGCGCCATCAAGGACGGCGCCGTTCTCGAAGGGAGTCGCGAAGCCGAAGGTGCGGGGCGAGGCGGATAGTTCCAGCCTGCCGTCGTCCAGCGGACGCCAGATCAGCAGGGCGCCGGCAACCTGTCCCAGGTTGAGAACTCGCCAGGCCGTGGCTTCCAGGGAGCACTGGAACCGGGTGGCCAACCGCCGGAGGGTCGCCACGTCCATCTCGGCCGCCGGATCGGCGATGAAGCGTTCGGGGATCAGCAGTTCCGCCGCCACCCGGTTGCAGAGCTCTTCGGCCGCGGCGTCGCCGCAGCTCATGGACTCGTCACCGGGCGAGGCCGCGAGGATATGGCCGATTTCATGCGCCAGGGTGAAACGCTGGCGGGTGTGGGGGGCGTTGCGGCTGAGGATGACCTCGTAGCCGCCGTCGCCAAGTTCTACGAGCTGGCCGTCCAAACGGATGTCCAGCTCCCGTATACGCTGGACGCCGAGATGGCGTGCGATGCGCACCAAGTCCACGGGCGGGCGCTCGATGCCGCATGTATCCAGCAGCCGCCGGGCTGCCTGCATCACCCGGTGCGCCTTGTCCGTGGCGTCCCGTGCCATGTCGCTGCCTGTCCCCGGCGGGCCGGCTCAGTAGCGTTCCCAGTCCCGTGCCGTCAGGGGAATGCGGGCCGCCTTGAGCTTTTTCGGCGCGTTGCCGAACAACTCCGGATCGGAGCGGATCACCTCCAGGTCCTTGCGCAGGTTGACGACCTTGCCGCGGACGTCGGCCGGCGTCAGCTTCTTGCGCTTGCCGAGGGAGGTCAGGCCGCCGTAGCTCTTCTTGAGCTCGGCGGCGCCCATCTCCAGACCGGACTCGTTCACCGCGGTCTGGAATTCCTCGAAGGTGACCTCAGCCTCCGGCGCCTTGCGTGTGCGCGCGGCAGCGCGCCCGGTAGACTTTGCCTTGGAGACCGCGCCGTCGTGCTTCTCCAGGCTGGCCTTGAGCGCTTCCATCAGGTCCACCACTTGGCTCTGGCGCACCTGGGGCTCCAGCGCCGTCACTTCCTTCCCTTCGACCTTCTGCTCCACCAGGTTCAGCACCCGGGCCTTGTACTCATCGTGATAGTTCCCGGGATGGAACTCCTTGCTCACCAGCTCGTCGATGAGGCGGACCGCCAGGTCCAGCTCCCCGTCCTTGAGCTTGACGGTCTGTCCCCGGTCGATGTCGTCGAAGTCCCGCACTTCCCCGGCGTAGTACATGGTGTGAAGCATGAGGCCACCCTGGACCGCACGGATCAGCACCAGCGCCTCCTTGCCCCGCATGACGTACTTCGCGAGGCCCACCCGGTTGGACTCGGCCATGGCGTCCGCCAGCAGCCGGTAGGCCTTCTCCCCGCCCTTGTCGGGGCCCAGGTAGTAGGTCTTCTCGAAGTACACCGGGTCGACCTTTTCCAGCGGCACGAACTCCTCGAGCTCGATGACCTTGGAGGTCTCCTCCTCCAGCGCCTTGAGCTCGTCGTTCTCGAAACGGACGTACTGGTTCTTGGCGAACTCGTAGCCCCGGACGAGATCGGATCGCTGCACCACCTCCTCGCACACCGGGCAGAACTGTTGCTGCTTCATGCGCGAGCCGCAGCGGTTGTGCAGGAAGTTGAACGCGATGCCGTCCGATGACGCCGCCGTGTAGAGCTTGATGGGAATGGAAACCAGTCCGAAGGAAATGGTCCCGGAACTGATGGCGCGTGCTGCCATGATGGTCCCTCCAAATGCGACAGGCTGGAGTCTAACACGAAATACCTTTAGAATTCTACGTGTTATAAGGTTATCCACAAGCAACCATGTCCAACCCACTGAATGAATACCGGCGCAAGCGCGATCCCGAACGGACACCGGAGGCATTTGGAGGCCGGCTCTCCTCGGCCGGCGGCCTGTTCGTGGTGCAGCAGCATGCCGCCCGGGCGATGCACTACGACCTCCGGCTGGAGATGGGCGGGGTCCTCAAGAGCTGGGCCGTTCCCAAGGGTCCCTCGGTGCGGTCTCATGAAAAACGGCTGGCCGTGCACGTCGAGGACCACCCCGTGGAGTACGCCGATTTCGAGGGCGTGATCCCCAGGGACAACTACGGCGCGGGCGCCGTCATCCTGTGGGACCAGGGCACTTACCGGCTGCTTCACGCCACCGAGCCGCTCCGTCAACTCGAGCAGGGCACGCTGGAGATCGAGCTTCAAGGCTACAAGCTGAACGGCGTCTGGATGCTCGTGCGCATGGGGGGCGGCGGCAAGGACTGGCTGCTGTTCAGCAAGGACGGAAGCGGAGAGGGACCGGAGCCGGTAGAGGCCTTCCCCGGTTCTATCCTTTCCGGTCTCACCGTGTCGGAGCGCGGGGACCCGAGCGCACGGGCGGCGGCGCTCGAGAAGAGTCTGAAGCGGCTCAAGGCCCCGCCGGCGACCGTGTCGCGGCGCAAACCGAGCCCCATGCTGGCATCGCCCGGCGGCGCGCCTTTCTCCCACCCGGACTGGCTCTTCGAGATCAAGTACGACGGCATCCGCGTTGTCGCTCGACGGCATGACGACGCGGTGACGCTCCTGGGCCGCAAGGGCGACGATATCACCCGGCGGTATCCGGAAATCGCCCACGCACTGAGTAAGACCGCGCCGCGACGGTTCCTCATCGACGGCGAGATCGTCGCCATGGACGAGGCCGGCCGCCCGAGCTTCCAGCGCCTGCAGCGGCGCATGCACCTGACGGACCGCTTCGATATCGAACGGACGACGCGGACGGTGCCGGTTCACGGGATCTTCTTCGACTGCCTCGAAGCAGGAGAGCAGGACCTCCGCACCCTTCCCCTGACGCAACGAAAGGAGTGCCTTGCCTTCTTTCTCCCCCGCCGGGGCGTGGTCGAGTACTGCGAGCACGTGGTCGAACGGGGCGAGGCCTTCCATCGCGCCGCCTGGGAGAACCACCTGGAAGGCATCATCGGCAAGCGCGCGGACAGCCGCTACGTTGCCGGCCGGACCCGCGACTGGCTCAAGTTCAAGTGCCGGCAACATCGGGAATTCGTCATCGGCGGCTACACCCGGCCTGGGGGCTCGCGCTCCTTTTTCGGTGCACTCCATCTCGGGCTCTACCGCGACGGAGAGCTTGTGTACGTGTCGAAGGTGGGCACGGGCTTCGACCGGAATACCCTGCGTGCCGTTCACGAACGCCTCCTGCCACTGGCCCGGGAGGACTCGCCCTTCGCCGCGGGCGCGCCGGCCAGTGCCGGCCACCGCTGGGCGGAGCCGCGGCTCGTCTGTGAAGTGGAGTTCACCGACTGGACGGCCGACGGCGGCATCCGGCATCCGTCGTTCATGGGCTTGCGCGATGACAAGGCGCCGGAGGAGTGCCGGCGGGACGAAGTCGCGGAAGCGCCGGAACCGGTGCGGCGCCCGGAGCCGCCGAAGCCGACCGTCACCAATCCGGACAAGGTGTTCTGGCCCGACGACGGCTACACCAAGAGCGACCTGCTCGACTACTACGAAGCCGCGGCGCCACTGCTGCTGCCCTATCTCCGGGACCGCCCGTTGGTGCTGACGCGTTTTCCCGACGGCATCCACGGCAAGTCGTTCTTCCAGAAGGACGCGCCCGACTACGTCCCCGACTGGGTCGCCACCCGGCGGATCTACTCCAAGGACGCCGACCGCGATATCGACTATTTCATCGTCAACGACGCCGAAAGCCTGCGTTACGTGGCCAACCTGGGAACCATCCCCCTGCACATCTGGGGCAGCCGGCTGGACACCCTGGAACGCCCCGACTGGCTGGTGCTGGACCTGGACCCCAAGGGGGCGCCCTTCGCTCACGTGGTGCGCGTTGCAAGAACCCTGAAACGTATCCTCATGGAGTTGGAGGTGACCGCCTACGTCAAGACGTCCGGCGCCACCGGGCTCCACATCCTGCTCCCCATGGGGCGGCATTACCTCTACGAACAGTGCCGCGCCTTCGCACGCCTACTGGCGCTGGCGGCCGAGCAGAGGGTGCCCGACGTCGTCACGGTGGCGCGCCCGCTCGATGCTCGGGAAGGCAAGGTCTACATCGACTTCGGCCAGAACGGCTACGGCCGCACCATCGCGGCCCCCTTCTCGGTGCGGCCCCTGCCCGGCGCGCCGGTGTCCTGCCCGCTACGCTGGTCCGAGGTCACGGCCAGGCTGGACCCCAGCCGGTTTACGCTCAAGACCGCGATCAAGCGTTTCGCCAAGATGGCGGATCCACTGCTGCCGGTGGTGGACGCACCCGGCGTCGACATGGCCAAGGTGTTGGCTGGCCTGGAGGCCTTGTTTGGAAGAAGATGACGGGCACAAGGCCGATGACCCTACCCGTGCCCGCCTTGACCCGGGGGCCAGGAGGAGACGCAGACCGCAGACCGGTTATGCGGGTCAAGGATAGTAGACGTCGCGCCCCGGGACGTAGCCGCGCTGGGTCTGCTCGGCGTTGCGGTTGACCATGGTGCGGTTGAGCATGGGGTGGTAGAGGCTGCGCACTTCATGCTCCAGCTCGAAGGCCTTCTCGCCCGTGCCCGGGTCGACGATGTCCCTGAAGCGGTATTGGTGCGCGTTGCTCTCTTCCATGATCAGGTCCCGGCTCAGCAGGAACTGGTGGGCGCGGGAGAAGTTGGCGATGTACACCGCGATGTGGTGGCCGTCGTAGCGGGGGATTTTCCGGTCGGTTTCGGTGAAGATCAGGCTTTGGTTACGGCCGACCTTGACTCTCGCGCTATCGCCCTTGTAAGACACCGGCGCCTGGAGGACGGACTTGTAGAATTTCCCGATGGTCCGGGCCGTGCCGGGAGGAGTCAGGAACTCTATGTACGGCATGCCGATGGTCATGTCGCCGAACTCCGGGCCTGCCGCATGGCAACGGAATTGGTTGCCCCACGGGCCCGTGACCGCCACGTGGTCGCCGGCATCGCGCCATTTGAAGCGGGTCCCGCTCAGCTCCGGCTTCACCGTGTCGAGACGTTGCCTCAGTTTCTCCAGGTCGGAAAGAACCAGACCGATATGCCCCGGGATCTTCTGGACGCCTCGCGTCGGCAAGTGGAATTGCTGGCCGCCGACGTTGATCCACATGTTGTTCAGGCCCACGTTCATGTACGGGTCCCGCGTCAGCCCGAGCCCGAGGACGTAGAACGTCACGGCCGTGGCCTGGTCGGGGATGGTGACGTTGACGTGCTCGAGGGCGACGACGTTGCCGAGGTCGTCCATCTTGCGATCATAACCGTTGCTCTTCATCTCTACCTCCCTGTCGGTCCCTGTGGGCGCAGTAAATCATTTGAGTCCTGCATCTGCAATGCCCGGGAAACTACATCGCGGTCGTCCCCTGCCCTTGGCAGGTTTCGACTGCCGCGACGTTCTGACAACCCCGCGCGGCCTACAGGGTTAGTGAAAAGTCTTCTACCAGCGCGCCCGGCAACCGAACGCTGCGGGTGGAACGGCGGCCGTAGGAGCCGGAATCCGGCAACAGCTCCACCTCCCGGGTCAGGCCCACGAGATTGTCTCCCAGCATCCGGTAGAGGGTCTCGTCGAAGCGCATGACGTTCACGGGCGCCTGCACCTCGCCGTTCTCCACCCAGAAGGCGGCGAAGCGGGTCATGCCGGTCATGCGGCAGGCATCCCGGTCGGAGTAGTTCAGGTACCAGAGGTTGTTGATGAAGATGCCCGTGTCCAGGGCCGCGAGCACGTCACGCCGCGGGATCGAGCCGCCGTTCATGGCCAGCGAATCCGGCGACTCGCGCCGGCCGGCGCCGTTGGCGGGAACGCCGTACTCCCGGGCCGCCCGGGCCGACACAAGGGGCTCGCCGTACCTTCCCCGGTCGATGAGGGTGATCCGGTCCGGCTTGATGAAGCCCGCGTCGTCGAAGTTCGCGGTCAGCCCGGCGCCGGCGTCCTCCACCATGTTGATCGCCGGATCCAGCGTGGCGTCTCCAGCGATCATACGCAGCAAGGGTGTCCGCCGCGTCCGCTGGGCGGTGAGTCCGAAACCGCCCCACCGGAGCAGTCCGATCACCTCTTCGAGGGCCTGCGGCGCCAGATAGACGCGGTAGCGTCCGGGCTCGAGGGTGCGCGGGGGCCGGCGCAACGCCTCCAACTCGGCTGCCGCCCGCGCCACCCGTTCATCGAACTCCGCCGGATCCCACACGGACCCGGCGTAGGCGCACTTCACCGCCTTGTCACCGTCGAGATAGAAGCTCCAGTCGAAATGGTGGCTGTAGGTGGAGAACCAGTTCCGCTGTCCCAGCGAATTGGCGAAGCCCCGGTGAATCCCGCCGGCCATGTAGATGCCCACAAGGTCACGCCTCTCCCCGGCCCTGATGATGGATTCCACCACCTGTCCCTCATCCTCGGGCAACCGGTTGGGGTGTCCGGATTCGGTGGAACGGTTTTCCGTGCCGTAGTGGAGGAACGGGTCTTCGGGCACGACCTCCAGTCTTTCCCGCGCGGCCTCCAAGGCCCGCCGGACACGCTCCCGGTCCAGCGAGGCATCGCCGGCCGCTGTCACGTCCACCGTGACCTTGCGCCGGTCTGCGATGAGTTGAAGAGTCAGCTCTCGCTGCTCCACCGCGCCGGCCTGCCGTACGGCGCTCCGGTTGAAGCGCACGAAGCTCGATTCCTCGCCGGCAAAGACCGTGAGGAGGACCTCGCGGGACGTCAGCAGCGTTTCGGCGAAGTCCGCCAACTCGTAAAAATAGGTCTGCATCGTGGTCAGGACTCTCCGCCAAAGACCTGCACGCCGGCGAACACCGACGCGGGCGCCGCGTGGCCGACGCGGATGACCTGGTTGGGCTCGCCCTTGCCGCAGAACGGCGTGCCCAGCACCTCGCGGGTGCCGGGGTTGCCCACGCGGACGAGATTGCGCCAGAACGTGGCCGAGATGCCCCGGTAGTTGGGCTTCTTGACCACCTCCCGCAACTCCCCGTCCCGTATCAAGGTGCCGCGCTCGCAGCCGAACTGGAACTTGTTGCGCGAGTCGTCGATGGACCACGAACAGTTGGTCTGCATGAAGACGCCGTGCTCGATGGAGCGGACCATGTCCTCGAACGTGGCGTCGCCGGGCTCCAGGTTCAGGTTGGCCATGCGGTCGATGGGCGGACGGTTCCAGCTCGTGGCGCGGGAGTTGGCAACGCCTCCGAGCCCGGTGCGCTGTTGGGAAAGATGCCCGCCCAGGCCGCGCTGCAGCACTCCGTCCTTGATGATGTGCTCGCGGCGCGCCGGCAGGCCCTCGTCATCGTAGCCGTAGCTGGCGAACTGTCCCGGATCGGTGGGGTCGTAGGTGACGTTCAGGAGCTCCGACCCGTAACGGTAAGTGCCGAACATGTCGGGAGTGACGAAGCTCGTGCCCGCGTAGTTGCGTTCATCGCCCAGGATGCGGTCGAGTTCCAGCGGGTGGCCGATGGACTCATGGATCTGGAGAATGAGCTGGTCCGGGGCCAGCAGGAGATCCATGATTCCCGTGGGACAGTTGGGCGCCGCCAGAAGCTCCAGGGCTTCCTCGGCCAGAACCGGCGCGGCGTCCCGGAAACCGGTCTGGTCCAGCACCTCGAGGCCGCCCTGACGGCAGAAGCCCCGGCCGCCGAAGGTCCGGCTCACCGTCTCCGGGCCGTCATTGGCGGTGCAGCCGAGGCCCGGCACCAGGTGGTTCAACGTCTGGTGCACGCGGGTGCCGTCCGCGGTCAGGTAAAGGGTTTCGGTCTCCACGTGCCACAGCGACGCATCCCAGTCGACGATGCGCGGGTCCGTGCGCAGGCCTTCGCTCTGGGCGCGGAGGAGGTCGATCTTGTCGCGCAGCGGCATCGACTCCCACGGCACCGCCACCGGCGTGCGGTAGTCGCCCCGGCATGGCGGCTGGAGCGGCGTCGCGGGAAAGGCCATGCGCTCCGCGCTCCGCGCCGCCCAGTGCCGCGCGCGGTCCAGGGCGCGCCGGAGTCCGTCCGGGCTCAGGTCGCAGGTGCCGGCGTAGCCTTGCCCGTCGCCGTCCGCCACCGTGATCATGACGCCGGCGTCGTCTCCCGACGCTATGGGTTCCACCACGCCGCGTCTTACGGAGAGGCTCTCGGAACGTTCGCCGACGTAGCGGAGCGAACAGAAACGGACGGCGGGCGCCGCTTCGCGGAACCATGCTTCGAGGCGTTCGGGCAATGTGGACACGATAACTCCCTTGGATGCTGTATATACCATGAGATCCCGTTCTGATTGACCCCGTGGGGGGATCGCCTTATAGTGACCGCAGCCGGCAACTCCCGCAGGCGTCGCGACCGCACACCTGTCCACGGAACCGGCCAAAGTCTGTCATGAACTACTGCAGCGCCTGCGCCGCTCCCGTGGAGCTTCGCATCCCCGAGGGAGACAACCTGCCCCGGCACGTCTGTGGGGCCTGCAACGCCATTCACTACACGAACCCCAAGGTCGTGGTCGGTTGCATCCCGGAATGGGAAGACACCATCCTGCTGTGCCGGCGCGCCATCGAGCCGCGCTATGGGTTTTGGACCCTGCCCGCGGGTTTTCTGGAAGACTACGAGACCACCATCGAGGGGGCCGCGCGGGAAACACGGGAGGAGGCCTTGGCCGAGGTGGAGATCTCGGAGCTCTACACCCTTATCAACCTGCCGCAGATCAACCAGGTGTACGTGATGTTCCGTGGCGCCCTGCGGGCGCGCGAGTTCGGCCCGGGCGAGGAGAGCCTCGATGTGAGGTTGTGCCGCGAGGAAGACATTCCTTGGGACCAGATCGCCTTTCCCGTGGTGGAGCAAACCCTGAAGCTCTACTTCCGGGACCGGCAGCGCGGCCGCTTCGGAACCTATGCCGGGGACATTACCCGCCCGGCGGACAAGTGGCGGGACTACGAGGTGCGGTTCCTCAACGGTGCGGGCCGGTAATGCTCGGCGCCATCCAGCGGTTCTTCGACAGCCGCATCGACCCCGGCCACCGCGACGTGCGGCAGTCGGACGGCCATCGCCTGCAGGTGGCCACCGGCGCGTTGCTCATCGAGATGATGCGCACCGACGTCGAGTGCACCGAGGGCGAGCGGGAGGTGGTGGTGACGGCCTTGCGGAGCAAGTTCGATCTCACCCCTGAAGAAACCCACGAGCTCGTGGAGCTGGCGGAGGCCGAGGCCGGGGACGCCATCGACCACTACCAGTTCACCGCGCTCATCAAGACGGGCTTCTCGGCGGAGCAGAAGCGGAAGGTGGTGGAGTACCTCTGGGCCGTGGCGTATGCGGACGAGAACGTGGACAAGCACGAGGAGTATCTGGTCCGCAAGATCGCCAACCTCATCGGCGTGTCGCACAAGGAATTCATAGAGGCGAAGCTACGGGTGCGGGACGGCGGCGCCCGGTCGGTCTGAGCCATCCGGGCCGTTGGGTGGAGCCGGGCCCGGCTTCTTCATGCGGCGGTCTTGCTCGCGAGTCCGAAGAGCCTAACCGAACCTGCCGAGTCTGAGCGGCAGCCGCGTGCCCAGCCACAACGACCGGTCCTGATGGTCGCCGACGTGCTCCCCGGTGCTGGGGTGCACCAGGATGTCCAGGTCCTCCCGGTTGAGCATCAGCCAGGGGACGACCTTGGCGAACTCCTCGGGTTGAAAGGCGACCTGGTACATGGCCTTGGGGTGCGGACCCACCGGCACGTCGTGCCACCGCCCCAACACGACCTCGAAACGGGCGCCCAGGCCTTCGCGCACGCGGTTGGCCGTTTCCTTGGTGCCGGGGTCGTAGTAGACGTGGGCGTGGTAGCCGGTGATCTCCGATTGCTGTTCCGACATGATTCTGCCTCGGTCAGTAAGGATCGGACCTCATAAAGAAAGCGGGCTCTCCTCTGGGGGAGAGCCCGCCCCGGCGTTTATCGACGCCGGCAAGGTTTCTCGCGTTTCCGTGGCTCCCCGTTCAGGCTCTGCCTTGTGCGGTCTTCCGGGATGGGCCCTGACACCCTCCTCCGCTGCCTGTCCCCTGACTTCTTGCGACGCCTCGCGGCTCGCGTTCGTGTTATCCAACACCCGAGTCGGGACGGTCAGCCGGGAAACCGCGTCCGGCCAAGCACCGGGAACCAGTCCGCCCGCTTTCACGGGCGTTCATAGTCGGGTGGGCTGGTTTTTGTCATCTGACACCTCCTGAGGCTTTGATGACCGAGCCCGGAAACCAGGGGCGCGTAACGCGCGTGAGGTCTCGGGCTCTTGCCCGTTCGCGAACGAGGCAGCGCGAGTCTAGGCCCGCGTCGAGTCGGTTGTCAAGAACAAAATGCCGTGGCGGTCGTTGTTGAACGGCAACCCCATACTTGATACGCAGATGGAACTTGGATGCGGACCGGACCGGGTACGGGGCCGCGCTCAGGAGATAGGGAAACGGCAGTATCGGACCGCCCCACGGCTACCCTCGGATTCCGGGTCAAGCCCGGAATGACGGGTGCGGGACAGGAAGAGGTTGACATGGCAAACGACTACGACGTGATTCTGGTGGGCGGAGGTTCGGCGGGCTGCGCGGCGGCTGCGCGTCTCTCGGAGGACCCGAACCGAAGAGTCCTGCTGCTGGAGGCCGGCCCCGATCCGCTGCCGATCCCGGAGCTGGTGGCGCAGGCGGCCGGGAGGGTGCGTCTGCTGCTGGAGACGCCCTACATCAACATGTATCCCTCGGAGCGCAGGGTCGACGGCAGCACCTTCTATTCCCTGGCCGGGAAAATCATGGGCGGGGGCTCGTCGGTGAACGTGATGTCGGTCATCCGTCCCATCAAGGCGGACATGGACGCGTGGGCGGCGGCCGGGAACCCTTCCTGGTCGTGGGAGCACGTCTTGCCGGTCCTGAAACGCCTCGAGAACGACCAGGACAACCCCGACAGCCCCGACCACGGTCACGACGGACCGCTCTACTTCGAGCGACACTACCTCTTCGGCCAGGAGGTCCCCAGGGCGGTGCAAGTCTTCATGGACGCGGCCCGTGAACTCGGGCTGCCGCAAGGCGACGTCAACGACCCCAATCCCTGGGGAGTTTGCACGTCCCCTTACAACATCAAGGACGGGATGCGGCAGTCCACCACGGTCGCATACCTGGAGACCGCCCGGGGCCGGCCCAATCTCACCGTCATCGCCGAGGCGCCGGTGGTTTCGCTTTCCCTGTCGGGCAACCGTGTTACCGGGGTGAACTACGAGAAGGACGGCCAGCGGCACACCGCGGTTGGCAGCGAGGTGGTGCTTACGGCCGGCGCGTTCCACAGCCCCCACATCATGATGCTCTCCGGTATCGGACCGGCGGCGGAGCTGCGGAAGCACGGCATCGGAGTGCTGCACGACCGCCCCGGCGTGGGCGAGAACTACCAGGACCACGCCATGCTGCACATGAGCTTTGAGGGACGCGGCGCCTTCGATGTGGACTGGGTAGTGCCGCCTTTCCGGCTGATCACCAAGAGCGACCCGTCACGGGAGACGGGCGATTTCCACGTCTTCATGCGGCCGGCCACCGTGCTGGAGGGCGTGGGCCGGACGGTGAACATCTCCGCGGCGCTGCTGGAGCAGCGCAACCGCGGCCGGGTGTTCCTCCAGAGCACCGACCCGCACGAATTGCCGGGCGTGGACGCGCGGATGCTGGAACACCCCGGAGACATCGCTGCCGTGGTGGCCACCATGGAATTCCTGGATTTGCTGACACAGACCGGCGACATGCCCGAGTACTACGGCCCGCCGATCCAGCCCCGGCGCGGCGAGGACTGGGGCCGGTGGGCACGCTCGACCCTCGACAGCTACCACCATGCCGCCGGCACCTGCCTCATGGGTCCGTCGTCCGACAAGATGACCGTGGTGGACGAGCAGCTACGGGTTCACGGCATCGACAACCTGCGGGTGGCCGACGCCTCCATCATGCCCACGGTGACGCACGCCAACACCAACGTCACCTGCATGATGATCGGCGAGCGAGTGGCGGACTTCATCAAGGGCGAATAGCCGGCGTGACCCGGGGTCCAGGGTGGGGTGGTGGTGGCGACCGCGCCGATCGCCTCAGGAGCGGAGCAACTCGTCGAGCTCGCCGCTGGCATCCAGGGCCCGCAGGTCGTCGAAGCCGCCGATGAGGTCGCCGTCGATGAAGATCTCGGGGACCGTCCACCGGCCCTGCGAGCGGTCCAGCATCTCGTCGAGCTTGCCGGCGTCCCGCTCGACGTCGAACTCGACGAACTCCTGACCCTTCTCCTCCAGCAGCCGCTTTGCCATCCGGCAATACGGACACCAGGACTTGGAATAGATCTCGACGGTCGCCATGGAACTGTTCCCCGGGCTGTCCGTGACCGCCCCGGGTGACGAAGTCAGGCCAGCTCGAACACCGGCAGCTTGATGTCGGGGTCCTCGGTCTCCATGAAGGCGACCGTGACCGGGGCGCCGAGGGTGACCTGGTCGCGGTTGTCGCCGATGATGCGGGTGACCATCCGCACGCCCTCCTCCAACTCCACCTCCGCGACGCAGATGGGGACCTCGTCCATGAAGGCGCGGTTCCGCGGCACCCGGCACAGGGAAAAGGTGTGCACCTTGCCCTTGCCGCTCACCGCCACCCACTCCAGGTCGCTGCCGAGGCAGCCGGTGCAGACCGCCCGGGGAAAGAACTGGAGCACGCCGCAGGACTTGCACTTCTGAAGCCTCAACTCTCCCTTGGCGGCCGCTTCCCAATACTCGCGATCCACCGGATTGACGACGGGCAGACTCTTGCCGGCCATTACGACCTCCTCTCCAGGATCAGCGCGGCGGTGGTGTTCAGGTTCCGCGCGTAGGACAGCCACCCGATGCCCGTGACCAGGGCGGTCTCGGCAGCCTTGACCTGCCGCTCTCCGGCCTCGCCGCGCAACTGCCGCAGGGCCTCCACCACGTGCAGCATGCCTCCGGCGAGACCCGCCTGCCCCACCGAGATCTCGCCGCCGCCGGTGTTCACGGGGAAATCGCCGCCGAAGGTCAGGTCGTGTTCGTCGACGAAGGGACCGCCCTGCCCCTTGGCGCAGTAGCCCAGGTCCTCGAGCTGCATCATGACCGCGATGGGGTAGTCGTCGTAGATGGCCAGAAGATCGACGTTGTCCCGGCTCATCTCCGAGAACAGGTGCTCGCCCACCGCGCTCATGCCGGTGACGGTCTTGTCCGGCAGCATGTTGGAGGCCTGGAAGCCGATCTTCTCGGCATCGGTCACCAGGTAGACGGGCTTGTCGGTGATCTGCTTGGCGCGTTCCTCGGACGCCACCACCACGCACTCGCCGCCCGAGCACGGCATCACGCAGTCGAACAGCCGGATGGGGTCGGAGATCAGGCGCGAGTTCAGGTAGTCCTCGATGGTCATGGGCGCGCGCAGGAGCGCCTGGGGGTTGGGGCCGGCGTTATGGCGCTGGCTCACGGCGATCTTGCCGATCTGCTCCAGGGTGGTCCCGTACTCCTCCATGTGGCGGCGCTGCACCAGCGCGAACAGGGTGTTGGGGCCGCCGTAGCCGTAGACGTCGACGTAGTTGGCCCGCTGATACTCCAGCACCCGTTGATGCGCTACGCTCTTGTCGAAGGCGTTGCCGGCGACGATGAACGCCACGTCCAGATAGCCCGCCTCGATGGCGTCGGCCGCGCGCCGTATGGCGCACACCGCGCCGGCGCCGCCACAGTCGCCGTTCAGCACCCAGTCAAGCTCCAGGCCCAGTTGTTCCGCCACGTAGGGTGAGTAGTCGGGGCTGGCCTGGGTCACCATGGAGAAACCGTTGATCTCCTTCTTGGTGATGCCGGTCTGGGCCATGGCGTTCTGCATGGCTTCGGCATAGTAGGACAGCAGCGGCCGGTCGGACTTCCGCGAGTACTCCGTCGAGCCGTAGCCGACGAGGCATACCTTCTTTCTCAGCATGAGGGCTTTCCTTCCACGTCAGGGGACTCCGGAAGCGCGTCCGGAGCTAGTGTCCTGTCTGGTTAATTCGCGCCATAATCTGCTTGTCTTTTTCGCCGTCGGCTGCGTTGCTCTTCCTCGCGTGGTGCCCGCCACTGCTCGTCATCGCGCCTTGCCGACAACGAAAAATCCGGCGCACCTTATGGCGCGAATTAACCAGACAGGACACTAGATCATAAAGTCTCCGCCGTTGACGACCATGGTCTGCCCGGTGATGTAGGCGGCTGCATCGCTGGCGAGAAAGGCGACGGTGTTGGCGATGTCCTCCGGTTCCGCGATGCGGCCCAGGGGCACCCGGGCTCCCCGCTCCCGCATGGATTCCTCGGAGCGGTGCTGGCGGGGCATGGCGGTGTTGGCGGTTCCGGGCGCCACCGCGTTAACGGTGATGCCGTGGGGCGCCAGCTCCCGCGCCAGCCCGCGGACGAGACCGAGCGTGGCGGCCTTGGAGGCGGCGTAGTGGGCGTGGCCGGGCTGACCCTTGTAGGCGATGGACGACGCCGTGCAGATGATACGGCCGCCGCCCTGCTGCTTCATGGCCGGAACGAAGGCGCGGGCGCAGAGGAACTGGCCTCCGACGTTGACGTCCAGCACCCGGTCCCACTCTTCCTCCGGCATCTCCACCACCAGGGAGCGGGGATACATGCCGGCGTTGGCGATCAGGATGTCGGCGCGGTTCCAGCGGCTCAGGGTGCGATCCCGCAGGGCGTTCACCGACGCCTCGTCGGCCACGTCTACCTGCACGGCCTGCGCCTCCGCGCCCGCTTCTTCGGCCTCGGCGGCAACGCCTTCGGCGGTTTCCAGGTTCATGTCCGCCACCGCCACCCTCGCTCCCGCACGGACCAGCGCCAGGGTGATGGCGCGGCCCAGACCCTGCCCTCCCCCGGTAACCACGGCGACTTTCCGATCCAGCGTCATGTATCGTCCCTCACTGTACTCGCACCGTGATTAGCCCGGTTGGGAGGCCTTGTCAAATCAACCCGGCCCAGCCGGCATCCCGGTCCGGAACGGGAAAGAGCCTTGGCATCCGGCCGGTAATGACCTATACAGGGCACGGAAACATGCTTCCCGCCCTGCCGAAAACTCAACTGCTCGCCCAATGCCGGAAGATGCTGCTCATCCGGCACTTCGAGGAACGCCTCATCGGCCTCCACTGGGAGGGACGGTTCCGGGGGCACTACCACGTCTACATCGGCCAGGAGGCCACCGGGGTCCCGGCCATCTCGTTGCTCCAGCCGGACGACCTGCTCTTCTCGACCCACCGGAACCATGGCCACATCCTGGCCCGGGGCGGCGACCCCGGCCGCCTGCTGGCCGAGATCCTGGGGCGCCGCGACGGCTACAACGGCGGCAAGGGGGGCTCCTTCCACACCAGTCCCCGGGAGCTGGGGTTTCTCCAGTGCTCGGGCGTGGTGGGCGGCATCCTCCCCCTGGGCACCGGCGCCGCCTACGCGGCCAAGAGCCGCGGCACCGGACAGATCGCCGTGTGCCTGTTCGGCGACGGCGCGCTGGAGGAAGGCGCCGTGCCGGAGGCATTCAACCTGGCCTCGCTGTGGAAGCTGCCGGTGCTCTTCCTGTGCGAGAACAACGGCAAGTACGGCGCCGGCAACGCGGTGGGGGCGGCCCAGTCCGCCACCATGGCGGCTTACCCGCTGACGGACCTTCCGGCGGCGTACAAGCTCCCCGTGCAACAGGTGGACGGCATCGATGCCGGCGCGGTCCATGACGCCCTGGGCGAGAGCATCGACGCCATCCGCGCGGGCGGCGGTCCACGCTTCATCGAGACCCAGACCGTGCGCTGGCCGGGAAGCGCGACCAACTGGCCGGTGGTCGAGGCGCCCACCACCGTGGAGCTGGCCCGGGACGTCTCCGAGGCCCCCGAGGACGTGCGGGGGTGGTACCGGGACAGCGATCCGGTGCTGCGGTTCATGCGCGAGCTGATGGAATCGGGACAGGTCGATGCGGAAGAGCTCGGCGTCCTGAACCGGTCCGTGGTGGACCAGATCGCGGCGGCCGTGGATTTCGCCTTCGACAGCCCCTATCCCGAGCTCGCGGAAGCGGAGACCGACGTGTTCGCGGAACACCGTTGAGGCCCGGAATCCGATGCGGCAACTGGCATACCACGAAGCGAAGCTGGAGGCCCTGCGGGAGCTCATGGAGGAGGACGACCGGGTCCACCTCATCGGCGGGACCTTTTTCAGCCTGAGCCCCCACCGGCTGAAATTCGCGGCCATCGAGAAGTCCTGGCCGGACCGCGTGGCGGCGCCGCCGATCTCCGAGCTGGGCTTCTGCGGGCTGGCCACCGGCGCGGCTATGGCGGGCCTGAGACCGGTGGTGGACCTGACGACGGGAAGCTTCCTGTTCGAGGCCTGGCCCCAGGTGTGCAACGAAGCGGCCAATGTCCTCTACATGTCCGGCGGCCAGGTGCGGGCGCCCGTGGTGTTCCACATGCTGCACGGGCTCAGGGGCGGGGGCGCGGCGCAGCACTCCGCCAGCCCTCAAGCCATGCTGTGGAACTGTCCGGGACTGGAGATCGTCCTTCCCTCGTCCCCGCGCGACGTCAAGGGCCTGCTCAAGAGCGCGGTGGCCAGCGACAATCCCACGGTGTTCATCGACCACTCCGGCCTGTTCGACATCGAGGGGGCGGTGCCCGAGGGGGACCACATTCCCCTGGGACAGGCGGACGTCAAGCGCACCGGCGCTGACGTGACCATCATCGGCACCTCGTTCACGGTCCAGCGCGCGCTTGCCGTGGCCGAGACCCTGGCGTCCGAAGGCATCGGCCTGGAGGTGGTGGACCCCCGCACCCTGGTGCCCTTCGACCTCGACACCGTCATGGCTTCGGTGGAGAAGACCGGCCGCGTGGTCGTCGTCGACGAGACCCACCAGAGCTGCGGCGTGGCCGCCGAAATTGCCGCCCGTATCGTGGAGACCGGTTTCGACAAGCTCAAGGGACCGATCCGCCGCGTGAGCACGCTGGACGTGCCCATCCCTTACAGCCAGCCCCTGGAGGCCCATATCGGACCGTCGGAAGAGCGTATCACCCGGGCCGTCCGGGAATCCCTGGAGTAAGCTCTAATGGCAAACGGTCACGTACCTTGCGGCATCGAGATCCCCCAGGTCTTCATCGACGGACCCGTCGATTCCGAGCACATCAAGAAGTTCGTGACCCGGGCCGAGGAGCTGGATTACGACAGCCTCTGGGTCCAGGAGCGCAACCTCAGCAATTTCTGCATGCTGGAACCTGTCACCCTCATGACCTACGTGGCGGCGCTCACCAACCGGTTGAAGATCGGCTGTTCCGTGCTGCTGACGGTGGTGCGTAACCCCCTGCAACTCGCCAAGAGCCTGGCCAGCCTGGACCAGTTGAGCGGCGGACGGATCATCACCGGCATCGGATTGGGCGGCGTCCGCGGGCGGATGTGGCCGGAGTCGGAGACGGTCTACGGCTATTCTTCCGAGCACCGGGTGACCCGCTTCGTGGAAGGCATCCGGATCATGAAGGCGCTGTGGCAAGAGGAACAGGTCAGCTTCGAGGGACGTTTCTGGAACTTCACCGACGTCGCCATGGAGCCCAAGCCGGCACAGCGGCCGTTCCCGCTGTGGTTCGGCGGCCATGCCGAGCCGGCGCTCCGCCGCGCCGTGGCCTTCGGCCACGGCTTCATGGGGGCCGGCTCTTCACCTACCGAGCGTTTCATCAAGGAATACGAACGGATCACGCGGTTCCTCGACGAGGCCGGACGTGACCCCGCGACCTTCGCCGTCTCCAAGCGCGTGTATCTGGCCGTCGACGACGACCGTGACCGGGCCGAAGGGCGCCTGCGCGAGTTCTTCGCCGTGCGTTACCGCAATGCCGACCTCGCCTCGCAGGTGTGCATCTGGGGCGGCCGTCAGGAGGTCATCGACAAGCTCAACGAGGTGGTGCGGGCGGGCGCCCGCCACCTGCTGCTCAACCCCGCCTTCGACGAGATGGAGCACCTGGACCTTCTGGCGCAGGACGTCGTGCCCCATCTGGGCTAGTCTTCTAGTCGACCCGCGCGCTGTCGGCCGGGAACGGCCTTCCCAGCACCGTCCACAGCCCGAATACCAGCGGCGGCACGGCCAGGCCCATGAACACGGGCAGGAAGCCGAAGGCGTCGAGACCCGCGCTCACCACGATGGGGCCGAGAAAGAGTCCGATGTCGCCTACCGCACGCTGGAGCGCCAGCGCCTGTCCGCGCCTGGCGGAGGGGAAGATGGACAGGATGCCAACCTGGCCCGCCAGGTTCACCATGCCGGCGCCGGCGCCGATGGCGGTGTGCACGATCAGGAGCGACCAGAAGCTGCCGGTCCATGGAACCACCGCAAAACCCACGGCCGATATGAAGTAGCCGCTGGCCATGCAAGCGATGACTCCGGACCGGTCCGTCCAGAGCCCGCCGAAAAAGCGCCCGTTTACGTTACCGAGCTGGCTGATGCTCCTCATGACGCCGTAGGAGCCCACGGACAGCCTAAGCGCCTCGGTGGCGTAGAACGCCAATGCCACGGAGCGGGCCGGTTGGTAGAAGAGCGAGAAGAAGCTGGAGGCACAGAAAAGTCTTGCGCCGGGTGTGGCGAGGATCTCCCGGATCACCTTCAGCCGTAGCGACGCCCCCGCTTCCTCCGGTTCCTTGCGGGGCGGCGAAAGACGCACCACCAACAGGGGCAACCACAGGACGGCGACCGCCGCCGCAGCGAACAGGTAACGGTATCCGAAATACTCGGAGATCAACCCGCCGAAAAAGATGCCCACCATGGGACCCGAGCCGAGAAAAAGACTCAGGATGCCCAACGCTCGTCCGCGCCGCCCGGACTCGGCTCCCTCGAACACGATCTGACGCAACGCGATCTGAACCCACGCGACCCCGGCGCCGATGAAGAAAAAGGCGGCGGTAACGGGATGGGCGCTCGGGAACAGCCCGCACACCAGCAGCGCCATGCCGGTGAAGGTGACGCCCAGGGCCAGCATGGTCTGGGGCAGGATTCGCCGGCCGGCAATCACCATGGCCGCGGCATCGAACGTGAACCGCCCCAGCGCGCGCACCCCCAAGGGCAAGCCGCTCATGAAGTACGAGGAGCCGAGGCTCTTCATGTAGAGCGGAACATAGGTCGTGGCGGCGCTCATGGAGCTCGCCACGCAGGCACCGGCCAGATAGTTGAGCCTTCGGCCCCACCGTTGGGCCTTGCGGGGTTCCAGTGACGGCACGGCTACGAAGAGGAAAACGCCGTTGTTGGTGCGGGCGCACTCACTGAAAGAGTTCCCGGACCGATTCGGGAATGGGCACGGCCCGCATGGAACGGAGCGCGGCCTCGGCCGGAGCCGCCCAGGCACGGGTCTCGTAACCCTCCACGGCCGGCTCGCCGTCGCACTCGATCCGGTGCTTTACCACGAACACCTTCTCGCGCCAGTCGTCCACCCAGCTCTCGAGGTGCATCGCTTCGCCGTGGCGGCAGGGGCGCAGGTACTTCGCACCGGTCTCGAGCAGCGGAAGTCCGACGATGCCATGTTGCCGGCGCATGTTCCGATAGGTCAGGCCGACGGAGGCGAACAGACGCTCCGTGGCGCGATCGAACCATGTATAGAAGTTGGGATAGAAGACGATTCCCGCGGAGTCGCAGTCCGCGAACTCGACCTTACGTTCGGATACGAACCGTTTCAAGACAAGACCTCCATGCTGGACGCGCGTCCACCGCCGCCGGCACCTTCAGTTCCCCGACATGATGGTGTAGATTCATGTTTCAGAGGTACCGGACGCACCATGCGCAAACTCGTCATCGCGTTGATGGTCCTTATTATAGTTGTTGCCGCATTGCTAGGATTGGCGCTCTACAACCTCGATTCCCTCCTCGCATCATACAAGGACCGCATCGTCGCGGACGCCGAGCGACGCACCGGCCGGAAAGTCTCCTATGACCGGATCAACGTCAAAGTGCGGGGCGGCATCGGCGTCCGGATCCGGGAGCTTTCCATCACCGAGGACCCCGCTTTCGGGTCCGGTCATTTCCTCCGGGCCGCCGACGTCCAGGTGAACCTCAGGATTCATCCCCTCCGCCGCCAGGTTTCCGTGACGCGGGTCGTGCTGCAGCAGCCGGCAATCAAGGTCATCCGCAATGAACAGGGCGTCTACAACTTCACCGGGCTGAGCGTGCGTTTGACCGCGGATCGCGTACCGGCGGCAGCCTGGAGCACCTATTCCCTTGCGGTCAGCGAGGCGGAGGCGCAGCAACAGTCGCCAGAGAGAGTCTCGGGGTTCGGCGGAGACCTGGCCGTGTCCCGTATCGAGGTCTCGGGAGGCACCCTGGACTATCGTGACGAAAGGGACGGGCGTCAGTTCGCACTGAGGGAGCTGGATCTCGAGGCGGACGGCCTGAGCGTGGATCGTCCATTCAGGGTGACGTTGGCCACGGCGTTGCTGGAGGACCGTCAGAACGTGCGTTTCGACGGCTTCGTTGGCCCCGGGCCCAACGGGGTTGCGGTCGATGGGACCGTGGAGATCGACACCCTGTCGTGGGAGGCCCTGCGAGAGGTCTTCCCGGAGATCTTCGCGGCCTGGCCCGAGACGCTGGGGCTCACCGGCACCTTTCAGACGCAGGGACTCACGCTCAAGGGGACCCCGAAGGACTTGGCGGTCACCGGCGCCCTGGAGCTCACGCACAGCGGCGTCCAATACGGCGACGGAATCGACAAGCGCCCCGGTATGGCGTTGCGGCTGGAGGTCGACGCTCGTGCGACGCCGGAAGGCATCGCCGTCAAACGCCTTGACGCAACCCTCGACAGCGTGAACGTCAGGGGCGACGGCGACGTCGGGCTCGGCAGTCCGGCAACCGTCGATTTCAGCCTGGAGATGACGGCCGCCGAGTTGCAGAGCTGGGATCGATGGGCTCCGCCCCTGGCGGACTACAGGCTCTCCGGCCACGCGGAGGCCAGAGTGGAGGTCACCGGAGAGTTGGGCGGCGGTGCCGTCCCACGCATCCATGGCACGCTGAAGCTCCGGGAGGCCGCCGCCAGCGTGCCCGCCCTGGAAGAACCCCTGGAAGCGCTTTCGGCCGCCGTGGAGTTTTCCAATCATGGCGCGACGCTCCGCCAATTGTCGTTCCGCATCGGCGAGACACACCTCGCCGGCCGGGCGGCGCTGGAGAGTTTCACACCCTTCACCTTGAACTACCGGCTGGCATCCCCTTCCCTCCGGTTGGTGGATCTCCGGCTTCAGCCCCGGGACGGGGTGCTGGAAGGCGCGCGGGGCTCCGGCCGGCTGAAGTGGGACGCGAGCCTGTCCTTCGAGGGGAGCCTCACCTCCGAAAATGGAAAGCTCCTGGGGCTTGACTTCACCGGCCTGACAGCGGGGTTCGACGTGACGGAGGAGCGCCTGGCGGTGGGGTCCTTTCGCCTCAAGACCCTGGGGGGCTCCCTGGACGCCAACGGCGGAACAGAGCTCCAGGGCGCGTCGCCCCGCTTTGAGGTTGCCGCCCGCATGAGGGATATCGACATCCGGCAATACCTCGCCGGCGCGGCCGGGATTCCGGAAGTGGCGGGCACTCTCAACGCCGACGTCGCCGCTACGGGACGAGGGCGGACCTGGGATGCCGTGAAGTCCACGCTTGCGGGCAAGGGAACGGCCGCCGTCGTCGAGGGCCGCCTCCTGGACGTCAACCTTGCCGAGCAGGCACTGCAAGGCATGACCGGCATTTCGGGGCTGACCGCCCTTTTCAGCCGAGGCCTCAAGGACAAGTACCCCAATATCTTCAGGAAGGGGACCACCACTTTCGAGCAGCTCGATACCGAGGTCAGGGCGGCGGGCGGGCGGGTCGTGGTCGAGCGCGTTGCCTTGAGGGCCACGGACTACGACATCGCCGGAAAGGGCTGGATCAAGCTTGACGGAGTCACCGACCTCGAAGGCGTGCTGATCCTGTCCGAGGACCTCTCCGCCGATCTCCTGCCGGGGTCTCGGCTGACGTCCATCACCAACGACAAGGACCAGATCGAAGTGCCCTTCAACATAAGAGGAACCCTGCCCGACGTCAGCCTGCGGCCACGGCTCAGGCTCATCGAGAACCTCCTGGAGAAAACCGTCGGCAGGGGCGTCAAGGGCGTTCTGGACCTGATCCCTGGCACCGATGCCAAGCGTGGCGGGAAAGGCCGCGAGAAGCGCGAGGAGAAACCCCAGGAACCGCCGCCCGAGAAGGATCAGGTCCAGAAGCTCATCGAACGGGCGCTGAAACTCTTCGGCGGGGGCGAGCGCTGAGCCGGGACGCCCGATCCGACACCCCCGGGACCGGCGGCAACCTCTTCGTTCTGCCACCCCGAATCATTCCATGCCTGACAATGCAGCCAAGCCGCCGCCGATGGGGACCGAGGACCTGCAGGGTCTGGTGGAGCGCGTCACCTTCCATAGCGAGGATACCGGCTTCTGTGTCCTGCAGGTCAAGGTACGCGGCCGCCGCGAGCTGGCGACGGTGGTGGGAAACGCCCCGACCGTCAATCCCGGCGAACAGGTCGACTGCCGGGGGACGTGGGTGAACAATGCCACCTACGGCCTCCAGTTTCGCGCCGACACCCTGAGGGCCGTCCCCCCGACCACCCTTGAAGGAGTCGAGAGATACCTTGGCTCCGGTTTCATCAAGGGGATCGGTCCGCACTTCGCGCACCAACTGGTGGAGGCCTTCGGGGCCGACGTATTCGACGTGATCGAGCGCGCCCCGGAGCGGCTTCGAACGCTGGAGGGAATCGGCGCCAAACGGCAGGCGCGGGTCACCGAGGCCTGGCGCGAGCAGAAGGCCATCCGGGAGATCATGGTCTTCCTGCATTCCCACGGAATCGGCAGCGCGCGGGCGGCGCGCATCCACCGGGTGTACGGCGATGAGGCCATCCACCGGATCCGGGAAAACCCCTACCGCCTGGCCCTGGATATCAACGGCATCGGCTTCGTGACCGCGGACACCATTGCCCGCAAGCTCGGCATCCCGCCCGATTCGCTCATCCGGATTCGCGCCGCACTGCACCACGTCCTTTGGGAGTGCTCGACGGAAGGACACTGCGCTACGGAGAAGCACGCGCTGGTGCAACGCACGGTTGCGTTGCTCGAGGTTTCCCCGGCGGTGGTCGAGGAAGCCATCGCACTCGAGATGGCGGCCAAGAACCTGACGAGCGAAGCCGTGGGGGGTGAGCCGGCGCTCTTCCTCATGCCCCTCTTCCGGGCCGAGGCCGGTGTCGCCGGCCACCTCCGTCGCCTGTTGGCGGGTCCGGCCCCGTGGGGCGTCGTCGACGTGGAGCGGGCCATCCCCTGGGTGGAGGCCCTGACCGGCCTCAACCTCTCCCTGTCGCAGCGCGAAGCGGTCGCCGCCGTGCTGAACGGCAAGGTCACGGTGCTGACGGGAGGGCCCGGCGTCGGCAAGACCACCATCGTCAACAGCATCCTGAAGATCGTCGAAGGCCGCGGCGGCAAGGTGCTGCTGTGCGCCCCCACCGGACGCGCGGCCAAGCGGCTGTCCGAGTCCACGCGGGCCGAGGCCAGGACCATCCATCGCCTGCTGGAGTTCGACCCGAGACACGGAGGTTTCCGCCGGGATGAGGCCGACCCCCTGGAGATCGACCTGTTGATCGTCGACGAGGTGTCCATGGTGGACGTCCTGCTGATGAACCAGCTCCTGAAGGCGATCCCTTCCCGCGCGGCCGTGCTGCTGGTGGGAGACGTGGACCAGCTCCCGTCGGTGGGGCCGGGGGCCGTGCTGCAGGACATCATCGAGTCGGGGCAGGTGGCTACGGTACGGCTTACGGAGATATTCCGGCAGGCGGCCTCCTCCAGCATCGTGGTCAACGCCCACCGCATCAACGCGGGCAAGTCCATCGAGACCCGCGACGGCGCCGGGCTCCAGGACTTCTACTTCATTCCCGCCGAATCCCCCGAGGAGATCTACGACAAGCTTCTCCAGGTGGTGACCGAACGCATTCCCAGGAGATTCTCGTTGAGTCCCATCCGGGACATCCAGGTGCTGACGCCCATGAACCGCGGCAGCCTCGGGACCCACTCGCTGAACGTCGAGCTGCAGAAGCACCTCAACGCCGGCGCGGAACCGAAGGTCAGCCGCTCGGGCTGGACCTACGCCCCCCGGGACAAGATCATCCAGACCGTCAACGACTACGACAAGGACGTCTTCAACGGGGACATCGGACAGGTTTCCCGCGTCGACCTGGACGAGGGGCAACTCCACGTGACCTTCGACGAGCGGACCGTACTCTACGAGTTCGGGGAACTGGACGAGATCTCCCTGGCCTATGCAACCTCGGTGCACAAGAGCCAGGGTTCGGAATATCCGGCGGTGGTCATCCCCCTGGCCATGCAGCACTATCTGCTGCTGCAGCGCAACCTGCTCTACACGGCCGTGACCCGGGGCAAGCGGCTGGTGGTCATCATCGGCCAGCCACGGGCCCTGGCCATGGCGGTGAACAACGTCCGTTCCACCCGCCGGCTGACCAACCTCGGCGCGCGTCTGGCCGGGGAAGTTTGACAGGCCGCGTGTCCATCGAGTAGACGGCACTATGCCGAGAGCTTTCCAGTTGGAGTAAACGACCATGAAGACACTCATTCAAGGCGGTTGGGTCGTCGGCCACGACGGCCACGGGCACGAACTGCTGCCCGACGGCGTGGTGGTCTACGAGGACGACCGTATCGTCCACGTGGGCCACGGTTTCGACGGACCGGTGGATCGGACCATCGACGCGCGTGGCCGGCTCGTGAGTCCGGGCTTGATCAACTGTCACATCCACGCGGGCACCAACGCCCGTCACGTCATGCTGAACGACGCCAGCAAGGCGGACTACCTCGGCATGAATTTCCTGTCCTACGGCGCTACGCGGCGCGGCGCCAAGGGCATGGGCCCGCCGCCCCGGGCGGACGTCGAGGGGAAGTTCGGGGTGTGGGCCGCCATGCGGGGCGGCGCCACCACCATCCTGGACGTCGGCACCCGCGGCACCATGATCGAGGGCTTCACCGAGATGATCGGCGAGCTGGGCGCGCGGGCCTATCTGGGAGCCGGCTACCGGAGCGCGGCCTACGTGCTGGACGACCAGGGACGCATTCAATGGGACTGGGACGAGGAGAACGGCGAGCGGGGTCTGGCCGCGGCCGAAGCGTACGCGAAGAAGCATGATGGCGCTTTCAACGGCCGTATTCGGGCGATGCTCTATCCCGGCCAACTGGACACCTGCACGCCGGAGCTTCTCCAGGCGACGAAGCGCACCGCGGGGGAGCTGGGCATCGGCATCCAGCTCCACACCGCCATGAACATCGTGGAGTTCCAGTCGACGGTGCGGCAACGCGGGGTCACGCCGATCCAGTACCTCCACGACATGGGATTCCTTGGCGAGGAGGTGATCCTCGGCCACTGCGTGTTCCACGGCGGGCACTCCTGGTGCCATTATCCGTACAACGACGACCTGTCGATGCTGGCCGACAGCGGCGCTGCCGTGGCCCATGCTCCGTACAAGTACGCCAAGATGGGCATCGCCCTGGAATCCTTCGACGGCTACCGCAAGCGCGGCATCAACGTGGTGCTGGGCACCGATACTTTTCCCCAGGACATGGTGCACGAGATGCGCCTTGCCGGACTCGCCTGCCGGCTCGTGGAGGGGAGCTTCCGGGCCGGCAAGCCCTATGACGTGTACAATGCCGCCACGCTTGGCGCGGCTAGGGCCCTGAGACGCGACGACCTGGGACGGCTGGCCGCCGGAGCCAAGGCGGACATGATCATCGTCGACCTTCGCCGCACCCACTTCGGCGCCGTGCGGGACCCCATCAAGTCGTTGGTGGAGGGAGGCAGCGGCAGCGACGTCGAGACCATCATCGTCGACGGAGAGACCCTGCTGGAAGGAGGCCGCGCCACGCGCTTCGATGAGGGAGAGTTGCTGGATCTGATTCAGACCGGAGCACAACCTCTGTGGGACTCCGTCCCCGAATGGCGCGCCCTGGGCGAGACCATCGACGACGTGGCACCCATGAGCTACCCGGTCCGGAAGCGGTAGGACGCCATGCCGTTCGTCGAAAGAAACGGGACCAGACTCTACTACGAAAGCCACGGCGCGGGGCGGCCGCTGCTGTTCCTCAGCGAGACGGCGTGCCACTGCGACGTGTGGAAGCTTCATCAGGTGCCCGGGTTCTCCCGGGACCACCAGGTGATCCTGTGCGACTATCGCGGTACGGGCCGATCGGACTGGCCGTCGGAGCCGTACGGCGTCAAGGACTTCGCGGACGACGCGGCTGCGGTGCTGGAGCATCTGGATGCCCGGGAGGCGGTGGTCTGCGGCCATTCCATGGGCGGCTCGGTGGCCCAGGTGATGGCCCTGGACCATTCCGACCGGGTCTCGGCGCTCATTTGCGCCTCGGGCCGGGGCTTCAATCCCCATCCCGGGATTCCGCTCCGCATCGCCAAGGAAATGGTGGAATGGGGCTACGAGCGGTACCTGCGGGACCATGGCATCCTCGTGGGATTCACCGACGCCTTCGTCAAGCGCTACCCGCAACGCGTGGAAGGCTACCTGGCGGTGCGCATGGCGCATCTCAACCCGGTGGAGCAATATTTCCGCCATGTCATCGCGCGCCAGCAGCACGACGTGAAGGACCGGCTGAAGGAGATCCGGATGCCGACCCTGATCCTGGTGGGCGAAGACGAGCACAACGTGACCAGCGACACTTCGCTGCGGCAGGCGGCCGATGTGCTGGCAGCCGAGATTCCCGGCGCGTCCTTGGTGGAGCTCAAGGGCGAAAGGCACAGCTATTTCTTCGTGAATCCCGATACGGCCCACGCCGCCATGCGGCGGTTCCTGGCCGCTTGAGGTGCACCATGAACGCGATTTTGCAAACCGAGCCGAATCTGGCTTTCGTCGTCCTGCGCCTGGGCTTGGCGGTCACCTTTTTCGCCCATGGCTCCCAGCATCTGCTGGGCTGGTTCGGCGGAAGGGGTCCCAGGGGTCAGGTGACCAACTGGAAAGAGAAGTACCACATCCCCATCTGGATCGGGGTGATCGGAGTCGCCACGGAAGCCCTCAGCGTGCCCGCCATGCTGCTGGGCTTTATGACCCGTCCCCTGGCCCTGGGCCTGGTGATCTTCACGGCGGTGGCCCTCTACAAGGGCCATTGGGAGTTCGGATTCTTCGTGTCGGGTGGGGGCCGCAAGGGCAGCGGCATCGAGTACTGCCTGGCGCTGTTCCTGATGGCGCTGGCGCTGCTGGTGGGCGGCGGCGGCGCGTTCTCCATCGACCACATGCTCAGCCGCTAGGTCTCCGCCGTCTACGAACAGCGTTGCGCGGTTTGGCCGCCGATGACCGGCGCGCCGCGGCCTTCTTCCCGGCCCCCGGTCCGGCCTTGCGGCGCCACCAGCCGGACGGGATCGCGGCGGTCGCCGTCCTGTAGGCGATCCAGGCAACCGCCGAGGCGATCCATACGGGCAGGCTGGCCTGAATGATCAGCTCCCGGTCGCGGTAGAACAGGAAACAGAGCAGGGTCCAGAGAAGACTGACCCAGATGAGACCGATGGCTGAGCGCATGGAGTGGTTGCCGGCGGCCGGAACCGGGGTTCAGGCCTCACGGGTTCTCTGAATCGGCCGTTCTCAACGCCCGCCAGACGCGTTCGGGCGTCAGCGGGAGCTCTTGGATGCGAACCCCCGTCGCCTGGGCCAGGGCGTTGCAGACGGCCGGCGCCACGGGGATGATGCCGCCCTCCCCCATCCCCTTGGCGCCGTAGGGTCCGGGCCCGTCGGCGTTCTCCACAAGGCACGACTCGAAGGTCCGCGGGATGTCCCGGAAACCGGGGACCCGGTAGTCCACCAGGTTGGGGTTGAGGGGCTGCCCGCCGGCGTAGATCAGCGACTCGAACAGGGTGTGGCCCATGGCCATGACCGCGGCGCCCTCGTCCTGCCCTTCCGCCTGACGCGGATTGATGGCCCTGCCCACGTCCGCCACGCTGGTGTAGCGTTGAATCGTCACCTCGCCGGTATCGGCGTCCACCGCCACCACCGCCCCGCCGATGCCCACTTCCCAGAAGATCGGGAGGATCGGCGATATGCCGCCGCCGGCACGGACATAGCCGCGCCCGATGAGCTCACCGCCGGGCATGCCGAAATAACCCGCCACCACCTCGGCAAAAACCCGCCGGGCCTCGCCGCACCAGGCGGCGCCCTCCCTGAGCACCACCCGCTCGGGGTCGACGCCGAACTGTTCCGCGGCGATGGCCCGGATCTGGCGGTGCACGTCGGCGGCGGCGAACTTCACCGCCGTTCCCATGACGGTGGTGGAACGGCTGGCGCCGGTGGAGCGGTCGAAGGGGGTGGTGTGGGTATCGGTGCCACGCAGCATCACACGCTCGAACGGCACACGGAGCTCTTCGGCCACGATCTGGCTCAGCACCGTGCGGGCCCCTTGCCCCACCTCGGTGCTGCCGGCCATGACCACGACGTTGCCGTCGCTCAACAACCGTACGATGGCGGTGGACACGGGGTTGGCCTCGCTGTCGGTGATGCCCACGGCGAAGCCGGTGCCGGCCCCGGCGGCCGGCGGTCCGGCTTCCCGGACCATCTCGGCAACCTTGCTCAGTCCCTCGCGGAGGTCGCCGTCGACGCCCCGGGAGTTGGGCCGGATCTGCTCGTCGCGGCCGAGCAGATGTTCCATCCGGTACTGCACGGGATCCAGTCCCAATGCCTCGGCGATCCGGTCCATCTGGGCCTCCACCGGCCAGATGGACTGGGGGCCGCCGATGGAACGCATGGATCCGGCCGGAACCGAGTTGGTGTAGATGCCGTAGCTGTCGGAACGGAAGTTGGCGCAGCGGTAGGCGCCGTGAACCCGCAGCACCGCCCGGGCCACCACCCGGGGACCGTTGTCGGCATAGGCGCCGGTGTCCAGGTGGAGCTTGACCTCACGGGCCATGATGGCGCCGTTGCGCTTGACCCCGGTCTTGATCCAGCAGCGGGCGGAATGGCGCCGGGCAGTCAACATGGACTCGGTGACCGAGTGTTCCAGCCGCACCGGGAGGCCTTGCGTCTTGCGCGCCAGCGCCACCACCAGCGGCTCTATCTTGAGATAGGACTTGCCTCCGAACGCGCCGCCCACGTAGGGGACCACCACCTGAACGTCGGTCATGGAGAGGCCGAACAGCCGCGCCAGCTCCGAGCGGATGAGAAACGGGTGCGCGGAGGCGGACCACAGGGTCAACTGCCCGCCCTGGAACCGGGCCGTGGTGGTGTGGGGCTCCATGGAGTAGTGGCACACCATGGGGAAGTGGAACACGTCCTCGAAGATCTCGTCCGCCTGGGCAAAACCCCGCTCCACGTCCCCGAGCTCGATGTGCTCGTGGTGGCAGATGTTCGGGTGCTCCCGGTCGTCGGAGAGGTTGACGTCGTGGAAGTCACCCGAGCCCGCGGCCTGTTCGTGGAGCACCGGTGCGCCGTCGGCCAGGGCGTCGTCCAGGGTGGTGACGTAGGGCAGCTCTTCGTATTCGACCCGTATCAGCGACACGGCTTCCTCGGCCGCCAGGCCGTCCCGGGCCGCCACCGCGGCCACGGGCTCGCCCACGTGGCGCACCCGCTCCATGGCCAGGATGGGCCGGTCCCGCAGGCAGTGGCCGTAGTAGGGATCCAAGTCGCGGAGGTCGTCCCTGGTGAGCACCGCCACCACTCCGGGCACCTCGAGTGCCGCGCTCACGTCGATGGAACGGATGCGCGCGTGGGGATGGGTGCTGCGGAGCACCCGGGCGTCGAGCACGCCCGGTATGTCCAGGTCGCCCGAGAACTTCGCCTCGCCGGTGACCTTCTCGACGCCCTCGATGCGGTTTTGGCGTTTGCCGACGACTTCCATTGTCATTCGCGTCCCGTCCGGTCCGTCAGCCGTAGAGCACCACCGAGCGGATGCTCTTGCCCTCGTGCATGAGGTCGAAAGCCCGGTTGATGTCCTCCAGGGGCATGGTGTGGGTGATCATGTCGTCGAGGTTGATCTCGCCGGCGGTGTAGCGGTCCACGTAGCCCGGAAGCTGAGAGCGTCCCTTGACGCCGCCGAAGGCGGTGCCGCGCCACACCCGGCCGGTGACGAGCTGGAACGGCCGCGTGCTGATCTCCTTGCCCGCGCCCGCCACGCCGATGATGGTGGATTGGCCCCACCCCTTGTGGCAGCACTCCAACGCGGCCCGCATGGTCTCCACGTTGCCGATGCACTCGAACGAGTAGTCCACGCCGCCGTCGGTCATGTCCACCAGCACCTCCTGGATGGGCCGGTCGGAGTCCTTGGGGTTCACCACGTCGGTGGCGCCCAGGCGCTGGGCCATGTCGAACTTGGCGGGGTTGGTGTCGACGCCGATGATTCGTCCGGCTTTGGCCATGACCGCGCCCTGGATCACGCTCAGGCCGATGCCGCCCAGGCCGAAGATTCCCACCGTCGAACCCGCCTCCACCTTGGCCGTGTTCAGCACGGCGCCGATGCCGGTGGTGACGCCGCAGGCCAGCAGGCAGACCTTGTCCAGCGGGGCCTTGGGATCGATCCTGGCCACCGAGATCTCGGGCAGCACGGTGTATTCGCTGAAGGTGGACGTCCCCATGTAGTGGTGGATGGATTTTCCGTTGAGGGTGAAGCGTCCGGTGCCGTCCGGCATCACGCCCTGCCCCTGGGTGATCCGTATGGACTGGCACAGGTTGGTCTTGCCTGACTGGCAGAACCTGCAGGCGCCGCATTCCGGGACGTACAGCGGAATCACGTGGTCACCGGCCTTCACGGTGGTGACCCCGGCGCCGACCTCCTCCACCACCGCCCCGCCTTCGTGACCGAGGATCGAGGGAAAGAGGCCCTCGGGGTCGGCGCCCGAGAGCGTGAACTCGTCGGTGTGGCAGACGCCGGTGGCGACGATCCGCAGCAGGACCTCGCCTTCCTTGGGGCCTCCCACGTCCACTTCCTCGATCTCGAGTGGCTTGCCCGCCTCAAAAGCTATGGCCGCGCGTGATTTCATGGCCGTCTCCTTTCCGTGGGTTCAGCTCTTCCGGTCCCGGGACCTCCCGGTCCCACCGGCATTTCGTAACATCCCGCCTCACTCCCGGTCTTCATCCTCCAGGTCCGCCAAAGTGAGTTGTCCGGGGGCGCGCAAGGTGCGGTCGATACTCGCCGGAAGGGGAACCTCCGTGCTTGCGGCACCCAGCTCCTTGAAACGCCTTGCCGCCGGCAAGAGACGGCTCTCCAGCGAGCCCACGGCGTCATTGTACGCCTTGACCGCCCCCTCCAGCCCGTTCCCGGCACGCTGGAAATGCTCCACGAACTTGGCCAGCCGATCATGGAGCTCTCTCCCCTGGTCCGCGATCTCCCGGGCATTCTCCGCCACCGTGTGCTGCTGCCAGCCATACGCCACGGTCTTCAGGAGGGCCAGCAGGGTCACCGGCGTCGTGGGGAGCACCCGTTGCTGCATGGCGTATTCCAGGAGATCGGCGTCCTTCTCGAACGCCGCGCTCAGGCACGCGTCGTTGGGGACGAACATCACCACCACCTCCGGGGCCCGATCGAATTGCTCCCAGTACCTTTTCTGGCTGAGCTCACGGATGCGCCCGCGTATCACCGTGGCGTGCTCCTTGAGCTTGGCCTCACGTTGTGCGCCGTCCTTGTCCTCCAACGCATCCAGATATGCCAGCATGGGAGTCTTGGAGTCCACCGGCAGGATGCCCTGGTTCGGCAGATGGACGATCATGTCCGGACGGCCATTGTCCGTGACCGCCTGCTCCTCGAAATCCACGTGGGCGACCAGATCGGCCATCTCCACCACCCGGCGGAGCTGCAGCTCGCCCCAGCGGCCCCGCGCCGTGGGCGCCGCTCTCAGCGCCTGCACCAAGGGTCCGAGTTGCCGGAGCTGCTCATCCAGTCTCTGGTAGGCGCCCTCGCGTTTCTGCTCCATCTGCTGCACCTGCCGGTCCAGCTCGGTCACGGTCTTGCCCAGGGGCTCCACGAGGTTGCGCAACTCCTCCTTGTGGGTGCCCCAGTCACCCCGCACTTCCGTCAACAGGCGCCCCATCTGTTCCCGCGCATGCTTCAGGAACCCTTCGTTGTTGTCCTGGAGCGATCGGGAAGCCAGGGCCTCGAACACTTCCCGGAGCCGCAGTTCGGCCGCCTCCACCCAGCGCAGTTTCTCGGCATCGGCTTCCCGCTCCTTGGCCAGCTCGGCGGCCTGCACCTGGAAACGTTGACAGTTTTCCTGGAGTTCCCGTACCTCGCCCTCGAGGCCGGGAACCCGGCCCGCCTCCTGTTGCGCCCTGGCCTTGTCCTCCGAGAGTTGCCGGATACTCGCCTGCGCGTCCGCGACGCGGACCCGCTCCTGTTGCAGTTCGTCTTGCCGGTTGGCGAGTTCACGGCTCACCCCGGCGTGCCGGGAGCGGGCGACGATCCACACGATCAACGCGCCCGCGGCGACGCCTATGGCGAGGAGGATGAAATCCATGAGCCCTAGCCGTCTCCCTTGCGGCCCGACAGAATGGAGAAGACCTCGCAGGCGATGCCGGTGGCCTCGTAACCGTCCACGCCGTTGGCCTGCGCAATGGCGAACATCTGATCTACCAGGGAGCTGAACGGTACCGGAATCTCCATCTCCCGGGCCACCTCGAGTCCGAAGCCGACATCCTTGGGCATCCAGGATTTTCTCGGCTTGAACTGCCCGCTCACGATGATTCGCGTCACCCGTTCAAGGGCGTCGGAGTAGTTCTGCGAGCTGCGGATGAAGTTCTGGAAGTCCTCTTCGTTAAGGCCGCCGTTCTTCAGCCAATTGTAGACTTCCACCATCCCCATGTGCATGATGCCGCTCAGCATGGCGTTGGCGGTCTTCACCAGCTTGGCGTTGCCCAACTCTCCCATATACACGATCTTCTTGCCCATGGCCCGGAACACCGCCATGTTCTCGTCGTAGAGCGCCCTGGGACCCGATGCCCAAATGGATAGCGTCGCGGCGGCGGCCGCTTCCTCCACGCCGCTGACCGACGCGTCCAGAAGCCGCCAGCCGTGTTCCCTCAGCCCCTCGTCCACCTCGACGACGGTTTTCTTGTCGATGCTGCTGAAATCCACCCAAGTGCGCGCGCCTCCGGTCGCTTCCCGGAGCCCGCCGTCGCCGAGGCCGACTTCTCGCACGGCCGCGCCGAAGGGCAGCATGGAGAGCACCACGTCGCAACCTTCGGCCACTTCCTTCGGGCTGCCGGCGAAAACCGCCCCTTTCTCCTCCAGCGGCCGGACCACCTCCCGGCGGATGTCGTTGACCATCACACCGAAGCCCGCGCCCAACAGGTTTGCCGCCATGCCGCTGCCCATGCCTCCTGTACCGATGAATCCGAGTTGCTTCACGTCCACTCCTTCGTCTGCGGGATCGCGGTCAGCGACGGCGCCTGGCCGCCGTCTTCCGAAGCGTTCGCTGGACCTGCTCCAGCCTGCCGTTGTCGCTACGTTCCAGTTGGATTCCGGCGGGCAGCCTCCGGATCAGCTCCCGGGTGTTGGCGATTCGGGCGGACGTGGCCGGATGACTCCTGAGAAACCCCGGCACCGATGTCCCCCCCTGTTTCTTCAGGGATTCGAAGAACGCCGTCAGGCCGCGCGGGTCGTAGCCTGCTCTGAACATGAGCCGGACCGCGAAAGCGTCGGCCTCGTGTTCCGCTTCCCGGCTGAAGGTATTGAGGTAGCCCATCGTGGCCAGACCCCCCAGGGTCTGAGCCGCTCTCCCGGCCTGGGGACCTGCCGCCACCTCCGCCGCGACAGTACCCACCTGGCGCAGGATGTTGGTGGCCAGGGCGCGGTGGAAGTTGTTGGCGACGTGCCGCCTGGCCACGTGTCCGATCTCGTGGGCGATGATGCCGGCCAGCTCGCTGACGTTGCGCGCCTTGAGTATTGTTCCGGTGTAGATGTAGATGTGGCCGGCAGGTGCGGCGAAAGCGTTGACCTCACCTTTCGGGACTACGTTGAAGCGGTAGGTGAAGGTTTGGGGTCCCGCGTGTTTCAAGAGCCGCCGGCCGATGTCCGATACGTAGCCGACGACGGCCGGATCCCGGACGAGAACGGTGCGACGATTGAAGCTCCGGGAGAAGTCGTCGCCAAGCTCGCGTTCGTCCTCCACGCTCAGCGGCCCGCAAGCGGCCGCCAGGGCCGTCAGGAGGGCACAGATCGCCAGCCGGCTGGCCCGGGTGAAAGGCATGCCTAAGACTAACCGCCGCGAGGGGTCCTTTCAAGCGGCTGCACCCCCGGGCCGCACGGTTTGGCGCCGGCCGGCGATGTCCGGAAGAAACGCCCCGGACCGGCAGTGGCCGGAGAGTTTCTCAAGCGCTACGCGTTGCGTTACAATTGCCGCTGGCACGCATGTCAGGGGAAGACCATGGCTCCCAATCCCAAGCAAATCGCCGGCGAGCGCGCGGCGGACTACGTGAACGACGACATGATCGTGGGGCTCGGTACGGGCTCGACCGCCTACTTCGCCATCGTCAGGCTCGCGGACAGGGTACGCCGGGAGGGGCTTCGGGTCCGGTGTATTCCCACCTCCGAACGGTCGGCCACGCTGGCGCGGGAATTGGGGATTCCCCTGACGAGCTTTGCGGAAACACTCGCGGTCGACGTCACCATCGACGGAGCCGACGAGGTGGACCCCGCGTTCAATCTCGTCAAGGGAGGAGGAGGAGCGCTCCTGCGTGAAAAGTTCGTCGCCACGGCGAGCCGCGCCGAACTGATCATCGTCGACGAGGGAAAGCTGAAGCAGCGCCTCGGAGCCTTTCCCTTGCCCGTGGAGGTGGTGCCGTTCGGCTGGCAGCTTACCCAGCGCCGCCTGCAGGAGATCGGCTGTGAGGCCAGCTTCCGTTCGTCTGATCGCGGCCCCTTCGTGACCGACAACGGAAACTATATCCTCGACTGCTCGTTCGGGGTCATCACCGATCCGCCCGCGCTGGAACGGGAGATCGTAGCCACCTGCGGCGTCGTGGAATGCGGCCTTTTCACCGGACTCGCAACCCGAATCATCATCGGCAAGTCCGACGGCGATCTCGAGGAGCGAACGGAGCCGGCGCCCCTTGACTGAAAGTTTCGCTACCAGCGATTGCGGCCGCCGCCGCCACCTCCGCCTCCACCACCGCCGCCTCCGAAACCGCCGCGACGCTCCTGCGGGCGCGCCTCGCTGACCGTCAGCCTGCGGCCCCCCAGTTCCGAATCATGCAGGGCCTCGATGGCCTTTTCCGCCTCATCTCCGGACCCCATCTCCACGAAACCGAACCCCCTGGAGCGGCCGGTGAACTTGTCCGTGATGACCCTGGCGGAAACCACGGTTCCGTGCGCGGCGAAGATATCCTGGAGCTGGTCCTCGGTCGTCGAATACGGCAGACCGCCCACGTAAAGCTTCTCGTTCATGCTCTCCTCCATCATTCTGTTCAACCCTGAGACAGGCACGGCGAAAGGAGCAGAGCACACGTGTGGCGATCACGACACTCCGGTCGACTTCGGTCTTACACTGTCTCTAACCAGCCAAGCTCAAGAACCCAAGCTTGGCTATTACGCAGTTCCTTATATTGACCTCCACTGCGCCTGTCAACAGCGCCTCGCGCGGCTCTCACGAATCGTGAAGGGTGTTCTTCAAGCAAACTAGCGCAGAATCCGATAGACGAGCGGCGTGCCCGCCGCAATGAGAAGGAGAAAACACCCGGTGGCGAGAAACATCACCCCGAAACCCCACGCATCCGCCGCCCAACCGAGGAGCAGCGGGAGAGCCATGGGGGCCATGTTCCAGCCAAGTCCGGTAGCGGCCATGACCGCTGAACGGTCGCTCGCCCGGCTGAGGTCGACGGCCTGGACCTGATTCAGGAGGTCGGCCACCCCTCCGGCCATGCCGAGGCCGGCAATGCAAAGGCCCAGCAGCAGCAGACCTTCCGTCCACGCGCTCGCAAGGATGCACAGTCCGAGGCCGCCCATGCTGACGGCATAGAATACCTTCTCCCTGGCGATGGTGATCTCCGAGCCGAGGGCGAGTCCGATCACCACCGGGCCGATGGAACGCACCGCGATCACCACGCTGATCCACCCCTCGGGGAAGCTGAGGCCGCTCATGTAGACGGGGTAGATGGATTGGGTGATGCCGAACGGCACCGCCGCCGCGCACGAACTGGTGAGCAACAGCCAGGTACGCCTCTCGATCAGCCGCCGGCTCATTCCCACCGTGACCTGCCAAACGGTGCGGCCCTCGGGTTTCGATCGGATCGCGGGCAGCGCGAACCCGAGCAGCATGCCGACGACGCATGTCAGCGCCACCAGCACGAAGGTGGTCGCGTAGCCGAGCCAGCCCGCCAGGATCCCTCCAAGAGACAGGCCCAGCAGTTGCCCCGTGTAGTTGGCCGCGGACAGTTGGCCCAGCATCTTGCCGGGATTGCGTCTGGAGAGCTGGCTGGCCATGGACTGGGCCGGCACCCAGAAGAGGCTGCGGGAAAGGTTCGCCAGCGCGCTGGACAGCATGAGCGAGAAGAACCCGCTGGCCATGCAGAGAGCCGCCGCCGCCAGGACGTTGATCGAGTAGCAGGCCTGCAGCATGCGATGCTCGCCGTAGCGGTCCGCGAACGCACCCCCGACGAAACGCATGACAATGGTCACCAGATAGGGAAGTCCGACCAGCGAGCCGATGTCGAGCACGGACAAGCCGAGCGTCACGCCGAAGAGCGGCGTGAGCACGAACAGCATTCCGTTGCACATGTTCCACAGGAGTGCTCCGAGGAAGAGCACCCCGCGGACCGGCCGCCCGTCATCCATTCCGGCGTGGTGTCCCGTAAACTTCCACTAGTCCAGGGAATAGTAGGCGGCGCAGTTGTCCCAAAGGATCTTGTGCTTGTCTTCCTCGCTGATGGTGGAGAGCTCCAGGAAGCTTTCCACCGCGTGGGGAAACTTGGAGTCTCCGTGGGGATAGTCGGTGGAGAACACGATGCGCTCGTTCCCCATGTAGTCGATGACGTACTTGACCGGGGCCTCGTCCGGCTCCACCGACACGAAACACTGTCTCTTGAAGTAGTCGCTCGGCGGCATGGCCAGATCCGGCGACCACACGTCGGCCTCCCTTTCGTAACCCTCGTCCATGCGCCAGAGCAGCCACGGGAGCCAGCCGCAGTTGGCCTCCAGAAAGGCCACCCGCAGGTTCGGATGACGGGCCAGAACCCCGCCCGAGCAGATGCTGCCCAGAGCCAGCATCTGCTCCACCGGTTGTGCGAACACGCGCCGGAGCATGAAGTTGGGCTCGAACTGATCGCCCACCTGACGCGCACCGGAGGAAGAGGATTCGTGGAGGCCCAGGGGCATGCCGAGCTCTTCGAGCTCGGTCCAAAGCGGTTCGTAGTAGTCGTCGTGGAAGTTGCGGCCGTTCACCGGGTTGGAACGCATGAAGATGCCGCGGAATCCGAGTTCCCGGGCGCACCTTCGGGTCTCGGCCACGGCCTCGTCCACGTCGAAGGGGGAGAGCATCCCCGCCCCCAGCAGCCGGACCGGATCGGCGCTGCAGAAATCGTAGAGCCAGTTGTTGTACGCCCGGGCCAGGGCGGCGGCAAAACGAGGCTCCATGTCCGGCTCGCTGAGCGCCTGAAGGCCTCGCGTGGGGTACAACACGGCCACGTCGATGCCCTCGATGTCCATGGCTTCCAGTTGGACCTCCGGCATCCAGCCCCGTGCGGCGTGGGCGCCGTAGATGCCCTGGTTCTTCTCGAAGTTGTGCCCTTTCGTGACGTTGCCGGCATGCACCTGGGGCAACCCCCACAAACGTCCGTCGGGATGCTGCATGCGCAGGTCACGGACGTTCTCGCTGGTCACGCCGCGCGGCGCCAGGGACTTGAACTCGGGTTCCAGATACCTCTCCCACAAGTCCGGCGGCTCCATGATGTGCATGTCGCTGTCGAGTATCCTGTATCCGTTCTTGGCCATTTCCCTCTCCTCGAAAAGCTCAACCCTTCCAGGCGCCCCACGCGATGCCGAGCCAGCCCAGCAGGAACGCAAGCCCGCCGACGGGGGTGACGGCGCCCAACCACCGGACGCCGGAAAGGCTCAAGGCGTAGAGGCTTCCGGAGAACACCACTGTGCCGACCACGAAGAACCATCCGGCGACGGAGAACTCCCCGCGGGGCCAGCGGGAAAGCAGCAGCGCCACCATGAACAGCGCCAGGGCGTGATAGATCTGGTAGCGGACGCCCACCTCGAAGACGTTCAGCATCTCGTCCGTGAGCTTCCCCTTGAGGCCGTGGGCGGCGAACGCACCCAAGACCACCCCGGTGAAACCGGAAAGAGCGCCCAGCAAGAGAAATAGACGATCCGTGCCCATGGGTCTCCAGAACCATTTTCGGTTTGGCGTAGTCTTTCACAGGGGAGGGTCGATTGCAACGCGACGCGGGAGAGGACCGTGGGGGCGAAGCCGCCCCGCGCCGGCCCACCGGCCGGGGATGGACAATTCGCGGTCCTTGGGCTAGGCTACGATGTCACAAGGCGGAGCGTTGCGCGCTTCCGGGAAAGGAGGACAGGCGTCGAAAGCACACGGTATGAGCAAGCAGGACAATATAGAGGTTACCGGCACGGTGATGGAAAGCCTGCCCAACGCCATGTTCAAGGTCGAGCTGGACAACAAGCATAACGTCCTCGCCTACACCGCGGGGAAGATGCGGAAATTCTACATAAAGATTCTACCCGGGGACCGGGTCACCCTTGAGTTGTCTCCCTACGACCTGAGCCGCGGCCGAATCACCTACCGGCATCGGAACTGACCGATGGCGCCGGAAGCACGAAGAAGAGACCTGAACGGACCCGTCGCGCTCACGCGGCGGGCATGCTTTCCATGAGATCGCGACGCGCGGCCTGAGCGCCTCGCAGGATCTCACCCTCCTCCAGCGACACACACTCGCGACCGCGCAGCAGCACCTTGCCGTCCACCAGCACGGTATCCACGTCGGTGGCCTTGGCGCAGTGCACCAACTGGCTCACCACGTCGTTGACCGGCTGGAAATGCGGTTTCTGAATATCCACCAGGATAAGGTCCGCCCGTTTGCCGGCCTCCACCGATCCGCAAACGGAACCGAGGCCCAGCGCGTGCGCGCCGTCGATGGTGCCCATGCGGAGCACTTGGTGGGGATCGATGACGCCCGCGTCCTGGTGCTTGACCTTCTGGAGCAAGGACGCCGCCTTCATGGTCTCGAAGAGATCCTGGCCGTGATTGCTGGCCGCTCCGTCGGAACCGAGCCCGACCTTGACTCCGGCGGCCAGCATCTCCACCACGGGTGCGATGCCGTCGCCCAGCATCATGTTGCTGACCGGGTTGTGGGACACCGCCGTGTTCGTATCCGCCAGTCGAGCGATCTCATCGGGCGAGACGTGGACGCTGTGGGCGAAGATGGCGTCTTCTCCCGGTATGTCGAAGTCTGCCAGATGGGAGACCACGCCGGCCCGGTTGCACTGGCGGCGGGTAACCTCCACCACCGATGCTGATTCGGCGACGTGCGCGCTGATGCCGATGGAGTGATGGTCCGCGAAACCCCGGATCTCCCGAAGCAGGTCGGGCGAGGCGTTGATGGGCGGCGTGTTGGGTCCGGTGCGAAAGGTCAGCCGGCGAGACTCCTCCGGCGAGCCGTTCAGCCGCTGACGCGACATCAATTCCTCGATGCGCGCAAAGGCCGTCTCCGGCGTCTCCCTGGTGCACTCCGGCACGATGTCTCCGGTGTCCATGATGGTGCGGGCGAAGACTCCCCTCAGGCCCGACCGGGAGATGGCATCCACCGCCGCCACGGCGCACTCCGGGCCCGGGTTCAGGAAGTTGTGCTCACAGACGGTGGTGACGCCCCCCTTGAGGTTCTCCAGGCACCCCAACAAGGTGCCGGCCAGCACGTGTTCCGGATTCAGGGCCTCCGCCACGCCGTAGATGCGCTTCAGCCAGGCCAGGAACGGCAGGTCTTCCCACACGGCCCTCAGTAACACCTGGTACAAATGGGTATGAGCGTTGATCAGCCCGGGCATCAGCACCTTTCCCCGGCCGTCGATGCGGAGGCCTCGTTCCATGGCCGGCGGATCCCCTGCTCCCACCCCGGCGATCACGCCGTCGATCGCCGTCACGTAGCCGGATTCAATGACAGTCCCGTCCCCGGTCATGGGCAGGATCGTGGCATCGGAAATGATGATCACCGATTCGTCCATTGAGCGCTCCAAAACCGAAGGGGCGGCGCTTCCGCCGCCCCTTCGGTTTGCTTCCTTGCCGCTGTATCGGCCCCCCCTCAGGTATCTTTCGTACGTCGTTCGTGCGCCTCGTTCACCTTCAACATCCGCCCCTGAAGCTCCGTGCCGTCCAACGCTTCCATGGCGGCCTTCGCCTCCGCCTCGGAGGCCATCTCGACGAACCCGAAGCCCCGGGACCGGCCGCTGAACCGGTCGGTGATGATTCTGGCCGATGCCACCGTGCCGTGTTCGGCGAACAGGTCATGCAACTGGGCTTCGGTCACGGCGTAGGGAAGTCCGCTCACGTACAGTCTGTCACCCATGGCAATACTCCGTGTTCACGGTGCGGATACGATATCCGAAACCGATGGCAGAGCCGTAATCCGCCGCCATATTATCCCCGCGCACGATGCAATGCAAACCTCAACTCCGTGCCTGAACCGTCATCCGTTCGAATCATAGCCAGCCAGGAGACAACTCCAGTCGTCCGGGCCGAGGCGCGCACGATCAGGGTCGAGCTTGTTCACCGATCGCAGCAAGCGGCGCAGGTTGCGCCGCGCCCTGGCGGCCGGCACCGGCCCGGGGAACAGGCGCGCCTTGTCGAAGTCGATGATATGGATCTCCGGGCACGACCCCCGGTGACCAACGAGGATGTTGCGGAGGTTGAGATCCGCATGGTCTATGCCGCGGGCGTGCATGAACCGCAATGAACGCCCGGCCCGACGGAGAAGCGCCTGCTTCACCTCGAGCGGAAGTTCCCGCTGAAGCTCGGCCCAGAGGTCCCGTACGTTCTTCAACTCCCGTGTCACCAGCCAGCCCCGATACCAGGGACCGAATCCCCGCGCCACCAGGGCGGCCAGCACCTCCGGGGCCGCCAGTCCCCTTTCCCGGGCCGCCACCGTCACTGCCAGTTCCGCGAACGGCCGGGGCGGACGGCTCACGAACCAGTCCCGCGTCAACCCCCGCAGCACACCTCCATGGCGGTAGGAACGGATCAGCCCGTCGCCGCCCGGAAGCTGCACGGCATGCAAGCCGGCACGGCCGAAATAGCGGGCCTGTCCGTGGGCCGGCACCGCCGGAGTCGCCAGAATCCGTGACGCCAACTCGGTTGCATCCAGCCCGCGGGCCACCAGCATGTCCAGGCCGGGTCCGGGGGTCGCGCGATGGAATCCTTCTGGAATCCCGTCGCGCAGCATGCCGGAAAGGGCTGCGTGACGGCGACGGTCCGGTGCGGGCCTCGGCGTCATTTCGCGCGAGCCCTTTCCACGACCTCCGTGATGCGGTTCAGCAGCGTCTCCGGTCGGTCGATGGACATCTGCACCCGCAAAGCCAGCAGTCTGCCGCTCAGGAAGGGAAACCGCGCCAGCTTGACGAAATCCTTCTCGGTGGTGACGATCCTGTCGACCCCGTTCCGATGGCGATTGATCTCACGCCAGTCCTTCTCCGAGTACCGATGGTGATCGGCGAATTCCAGTGTATCGACGATGGTGGCCTCGCAATCACGGACCATGGCATAGAAGGACCCGGGGTTGGCGACGGCCGAAACCGCCAGCACCCGCGCGCCCGCCAGGGTGCCGAGGGTCAGCTCGGTCAGCCCATCGTCCGTGCGGGTGAGGACCGCCCGGGGTTCGAGGGAGGCGTAGAAGACCCTGGCGCCGTCGCAACGGCCACGAAGCAGCGTCCGCCACCGGTCGTGGGCGCCGGTGACCACCAGGATGTCGGCCCGCCGCAAGCCATGGAGCGGCTCCCGGAAGGGTCCCGCGGGCAACACCGAACCGCCGCAGTCGGAACCAAGGAGGAGGAGATCCAGGTCTCTTGCAACCCGCCGGTGCTGGAAACCGTCGTCCAGCAAGAAGAGATGGAAGTCTCCGGGTTTCCGGCTGAACTTCATGGCGACACGATGACGGTCGCCGCCGACTCCGACGGCTTGCCCGTACAGCGCGCTCAGCATGACGGGCTCGTCTCCGTAGTCGAGAGGTCCGCCCCCGGGCTCCCTCAGCCACCCGCGTGCGGTTTCGGGGTCGATCCTCGCCGGCCGCCGACCGGCTGAAGGCCCGCCGTAGCCTCGAGTCAGGATCGCCGCCTCGAGGCCCCGGCGCCGCAGGTTCTGCGCCAGCCACAGGCTGGTGGGCGTCTTGCCCGTGCCGCCCACGGTAAGATTCCCGACGCTTACCACGGGAAGTGCCAGTTTCCGGGTGTTGAGGCAGCGAATGTCGTACAGGAAATTCCGCAGCTCGATCAGAAGACGGAAGCTCACGCTCCAAGGCCACAGCAACCCCCACAAGAACCAGCCGCCGATGCCGCGCCGGCTCCAGGCCAGCCGGGCCAGACGGGTCCACCTTCTATTCGACGCCGCCATGGGATGGGTGGTCCTGAAGCTGTCGGCGGATCAAACCCATGCTTCGCGACACCACGTCCTCGTCCGCCTCCACCGCCTGCCGGGCACGGCCGCCCATGGCCGCCGCGCGGACGGGATCCGACAGCAAATCCGCGATTTCCCTGAACAAATCCTGGCGACCGCGGATCTCCACGCCGCCGCCCTGCTCCAGCATCTTTCGGGCGGTCTCCGCGATGTTGGTCTGGTGGGGGCCGAACAGCACCGGTTTACCCCAACGAGCCGGCTCCATGACGTTGTGTCCTCCCGCCGGCACCAGAGTGCCGCCCACGAACGCAACCGTCGCACAGCCATAGAACCGTGGCAACTCACCCAGGGTGTCCAGCAACAGGACATGCGTGTCGCCGGGCGGCGGGCCGTTCATCCCGCTCCGCTTGCGGTAGCCCAGCTTCCGTTCCCGGAGAAGCCGTTCCACTTCGCCGAAGCGTTCCGGATGGCGTGGGGCGAGAATCATCAACAGCTCCGGGTGAAGGCGGCGCAAGTCGGGAAGGATATCCAGAAGGATTTCCTCTTCTCCCCGGTGGGTGCTGCCGGCCACGACCACGGGGCCGCGTTCGCGACCGGGACCAAAGGGATCGGGAACCGGCTCCGCTCCTGTCTCCCCGTACTTCAGATTGCCCGTCACGGCGACCCTTGCCCGATCCACCCCCAAGCCGAGGACACGGCGCGCGTTTTCGTCGTCTTGCATGCCGAACTCCGACACTGCGTTCAGGACCGGCCCGAAGAGCCGCCGGAAACGCCGGAATCGCCGGGCGCAATGCGGAGACAGGCGTCCGCTGAGCACCACCGTCGGAATTCCCAGCCGGTGGGCCGTCAGGATGAAATTCGGCCAGATCTCGGTTTCCAGGAGGATGACGACCTCCGGGCGGAAGCGTCGCAGGCTGCGCGCCACCAGCCACGGAAGATCCAGAGGCAAATACGTTACGCCGTCCACCTCGGTCAGCGCCTCCCGGGCGGTCCGGCGTCCGGTGGCCGTCATCGTCGACACCAGCAGCCTGCGTCCCGGCAGCGCCGTCCTTATCTCCCGCACCAGCGCGGCGGCGGACCGTACCTCGCCCACCGAGGCGGCGTGGATCCAGATCGGCCGGGAGCCGGCGAGGGCCGCCAGGAGCTTCGAGGGATAACAGGTGAAGCGCTCGCTCAAGCCCCGGTAGGGGCGACGCCGCGACAAGAACCCCAAGGGCCAGAGCAGAAGGCCCAGGATCAATCCGACGTGTAAAAGCGCATTGTAAAGGGCCAACACAAGCGTACCGCTTCGTCGAAGGACTCCGTCCCGTACACCGGATTCAGAGCGTGTCCCTCTCGCTCCCTTCCATGGCCTGGAGATTGTAGAGGAGGCTGTACTCCCTTCCTTTCGCCAGCAACTCCTGATGCGTCCCTTCTTCCACCACCCTTCCCTCGGCCAGCACCACGATGCGGGTGGCGTTGCAGATGGTCGACAACCGATGGGCGATGACGAGGCTCGTGCGGTTTTCCATGAGGCCGTCGAGGGCATCCTGGACCAACCGTTCCGACTCGGAGTCCAACGACGAGGTGGCTTCGTCGAGGATCAGGATAGGGGCGTTCTTGAGCACGGCCCGGGCGATGGCGATCCGTTGCCGCTGTCCTCCCGAGAGTCTGAGGCCGAGTTCCCCGATGACGGTGTCGTACGCCGCCGGCAAGCCGATGATGAAGTCGTGGGCGTTGGCGGCCTTGGCCGCCTCGATGATCTCCTCCATGCCCTTGGACGGGTCTCCATAGGAGATGTTGTTCCGGACGGTGTCGTTGAAGAGAAAGGTGTGCTGGGTCACGATGGCGATCTGGCGTCGAAGGGATTCGAGCGTGAGTTTGCGGATGTCGACGCCGTCCAGGGTGATGTTGCCCGAGGATACGTCGTAGAAGCGCGGCACCAGGGCGGACAGGGTCGTCTTGCCGGCTCCGCTCATACCCACGAGGGCCACGATCTCGCCACGCCGGATCTCGAAATCGATACCCGTCAGCACCGGGTCGGCGTGGTAGCCGAATCCCACGTTCCGGAAGGCGATCCGGTCGGCAAAGGCCGCCACGGGGACGGCGTCCCGCGCGTCGGCGATGTCCACCGGCGCGTCCAGGACCTCGAAGATCCGATCCCCGCCGGCGATACCCTGATAGATTTCAGGAACCGTTTGCGTCAGCCGTTTGAAGGGCTCGTAGGTGAGGTACACGGCGGTGAGGAAGGCGATAAACTCGCCGGGCGTCCGTTCACCTCCCATGACGACATTGCCGCCGTACCAGAGCACCCCGGCAATGCCCAGCGACGCAAGTATCTCCATGGCCGATGGAATGATAGCCCTGGCGCGGCTGGCTCTCAACTGGTGACGCAGGATCTCGCGGTTCTCGCGGTCGAAGCGGGCCATCTCGTGACGCTCCATGCCGAAAGCCTTGACGATGGCGCTGCCCTGAAGGCTCTCCTGAAGAACCGCGGCAAGGAGGCCCGTGCTCACCTGGGTCCTCGTGGTGGCGCGCCTGACACGTTGGGAGAGTCGTCGGACGGGCAGCACCGCGGCGGGAAACGCCACGAATGCTATGGATGCCAGGAGCCAATCCATGTAAAAGGCCACCGCTGTCAACGCCAACACGGAAGTGCTGTTGCGGGCCACCGAGACCACCGCGGTCGTGAGAGCGTTGCGCACCAGCATGACATCGTTGGTGACCCGCGACAGTAACGTCCCGGTGGGATGCCGATGGATATAGGCGAGGGAAAGCCATTGAAGTTTCTCGCACAGGACCAGGCGCAGGTCGCGGATGATCCGCTGTCCGACGTACTCCATCAGGTACATCTGGCCGAAGTTGAAGACGCCGCGAAGGGTGAAGACGGCCACCACCGCCAGGGGAATGTACAGCAGCATCGCGCGGTCCTGGTTCACGAGCATCAGATCCACCGCGTCGCGCACTACGAACGGGAGCATTGCCGTCGAGCCGCTGAACAGCAGCATGCAGAGGATGCCGCCGCAGAAATGAGGCCATACGTAAGGCCGCAGGTAGTGGAGCAAACGGCGGTAGACTTTCATCGTCAGACCCGTGCGCCGGCCCGTGTGAGCAGCTCCATGACCATGTCCGCCACGCGTCCAGGTGCTCCCGGAGGTCCCAGCAGACGCTGCACCCCCGCAAGCTTTCCAACCACGGCCTGACGGACCTCCGGCTGCAGCATGCGCTGGGTCTCGGCCAAGATACGGTCGGCGGTGACCTCGCCCTGAAGGAGCTCTGGGACCACGCGCTCCCCGGCGACGATGTTTATCATGCCGATGTCGTTCACCCGGATGAGGCGCCGTCCGAGCCAATAGCTCAGGGGCGACAATCGATAGGTGATGACCATGGGCTTCTTCAACAAGCCCGCCTCCAGCGTCGCGGTGCCGGACGCCACCCAAACGAGATCGGCCGCCGCCAACATGTTGTAGGTGTCGCCGTCGACGATACGAACGGTGATCGGCGACCCCGCCACGGCCCTCTCCAGATCGCCGCGTTCGATGGTGTTCGCGCGGATCAGGATGAACTGCACATCCCGTTCACGGGCGAGCTGGCCGGCCGCTTCCATCATGGGCCCGATCAGCGAAGCCACTTCCGTTTTCCGACTGCCGGGCATCAAGGCGATGGTGAGCCTGGTGCGGTCCAGTCCCAGCTCCTCGAGGCTCGTGCCCCGGTCCCGGTCGGGTCTGACGACATCCACCAGCGGGTGCCCCACGAAAGTCACGTCCTTCATGCCGAAGGACTTGTAGAGTTCCGCTTCGAAAGGAAACACGACGGCCATGGCATCGACTCTCGAGGCGATCTTCCTGATGCGATAGGGGCGCCACGCCCATATCTGCGGGCTGATGTAGTAGAGGACCGTGATGCCGTGCCGCCGCGCGATGCGCGCGAGCGCCATGTTGAACTCCGGGAAGTCGATGAGGATGAGCAACGAGGGCCGGCGTTCCAGCAGCAACCGGCGCAACAGGCGGTAGGCCAGCCAGAGGTTGCGGAGGTTCGCCAGCACCTCCGAGAGTCCCACGGACGCTACTTTCGCGACATCGTAGACCACACGCATGCCGGCCTGGCGCAGGTTGGCTCCGCCCATGCCGAACACTTCCATGCCCGGGTTACGTTGGCGCAGGGTGCGTACCAGCTCCGCTCCCCGGGCATCCCCCGAAGCTTCGCCGGCCACCAGCATGACGCTTGGCGACCCCGGATCTGCGGAAGTGTAGCGAGCCATCAAAGCCGTTCGCTGATCGCCGATGCAATCCGGAGCGCATGCAACCCGTCCTCTCCGCTCACCAACGGGGTCTTTCGGGTGGCCACCGACTCCAGGAACGCCGCGATCTGGTCCCGAAGGGCGTCGCCGTTTTCCGTGGCGATGGTCTCTCCCCGAATACCCTCCCAGCCCCGGGTGCGATCTTCCATGCGGTAGACCTGCGCCGTCTTGGCATCATAGTCCAGGGAAATATAAGCGTCCGACTGAAAGAACCGGATCTTGCGCTCACGTTTCATCGAAACGCGGCTTGCCGTCACGTTGGCGACGCAGCCGTCTTCGAAACGAATGCGCGCGTTGGCGATGTCCGGCTTGTCCGTAAGGACGGCGACGCCGTTGGCGTCGATGCTGGCGACCGGAGCATGAACCAGGCTCGAGATGACATCGATGTCGTGGATCATCAGATCGAACACCACATCCACGTCGGTCCCACGGGAAATGAACGGCGCCAGACGGTGGCATTCCACGAACTTCGGCGCGGAGATGACCTTGCTGAGTTCCCGCACCACCGGATTGAACCGCTCCAGGTGGCCGACCTGCAGAATGCGGCCCTTCTGCCGCGCCAGCTCCACGAGCCGGCAACCATCGGAGACCGTCGAGGTGATGGGTTTCTCCACCAGGACATCGATGCCCGCGGCGAGGAAATCCCGGGCGACCCTATAGTGTTTCTGGGTCGGAACCGCGATGCTGACACAGCGGACCTTGTCGAAGAGCTCACGGTAATCGGTAACGGCGGGCACCCCGTAGCGCTCCTCTGTCTCTCGGGCGCGCCGCTCGTCGATGTCGGCGACGCACACGAGCTCGGCCGAGGACAATGCGGCGTACTTGGCGGTATGAAGGCTCCCCGCGTACCCCAGACCGACGACTCCTGCGGCAATACGTTCGCTCATTCGGCGTCCGGGGCTACGGCGACCACGGCGATTCCCGCCGTGTCCGCGGCCGCAAGCAGCTCTTCCCTGTCCAGCAGAATGGATCGCCGTTGCTCGACGGCCAGCACGCCCCCGCCCACCTCCCGCAGCACCTCGATGGTGCCGGGGCCTACCGCGGGCACGTCGAACCGCAGGTCCTGGTGCGGCTTGCTCATCTTGACGACGACCACGGACCCTCCCGCCATGCTTCCGCCGCGGCGAATGGTGGCGTCCGTCCCTTCGATGGCCTCCACCGCGACAACGACGCCCTGCTTCAGGACCAGCGTCTGACCCACCCCCATCCGGCCCAGCGCCTTGACCATGGGGACGCCCAAACGCACGTCTTTCCACTGCTCGGCAGTGGGCTCGGTCCGGGTCAACACACCGGCGTCCGAGGGGATGATCCGTTCCAGGAAGAGTGTCGACTCCAGGATGCGAATTCCCTCACTCTCGAGCTCGGCCGCCACGCCTCTCAGGAGATGGTCGTCGTCTCGACGCTTCATGCGGGCCAGGAGGGCCAGACCCCTGGGGTCCGGCCTGAAGTTCGAAAACAGCCGTACCTTGCGGATGCCCCCCGCCATCACGGCATGCCGTACTTCCGCCTTCCGGAAGGTGCGGATGATTCTCCCGAGTTGTCCCACGCGGACCCACGTCACTTCATGCGCGAACCGTTCGATCTCATCGGCCGTCTCGCCGTGATGAGCCACCGCGATCACGCGAATTCCCGATTCCCGCGCGTTCTGGGCGAATATCAACGGGAAGCGGCCGCTGCCGGCGATCAGGCCGACCCTGTCGACGGCCACTTCGGCGGGAAAGGACACCACTAGCGGCAGACCCCTCGTCGAGAGTTTTCCACGAAACGGATCATCTGTTCCACCTCATGCGTCCTGGGGGCCTCCTGACGGGCCCGTTCCAGCGCCGGCTTCAATCGCAGCTTCGACTGAAACAGGATGCGGTACACCTGCCTGAGAGCATCGATGCGCTGCCTGTCGACTCCCCGCCGCTTGAGCCCCTCGTAGTTCAGCCCGCGCAGCCGCACCCGGTCGCCGGTAGCGTTGCAGTAGGGCGGGACGTCCTTGGATACCATCGAACCGGCCCCGATGATGGCGCCGCTGCCGATGGCGACGAACTGGTGGACTCCCACCAGGCCCCCGATGATGACTTGGTCCCCCACCGCTACGTGGCCGCCGAGGGTAGCGCCGTTGGCCACGATGTTGTCGTCGCCGATGACGCAGTCGTGAGCGATGTGGCATTGCATCATCAGCAGGTTGCGCTGTCCGATCCGGGTCACCAGCCCCCCTCCCGCTGTGCCCGGGTTGAGGGAGGCGAACTCGCGGATCGTGTTCCCGTCACCGATGATCAATCGACTGTCCTCGCCCCGGTATTTCAGGTCCTGGGGGTCGGAGCCGACGGTGGCGAACTGATAGATGACGTTGTCTCTGCCGATCCGGGTGTTGCCCTCGATGACCACGTGGGACTTTATCCGGGTCCCCTTTCCGATCCTCGTCCCGGCGCCGATGACGGAGTAGGGGCCGACTTCAACGTCGTCGTCCAGCTCGGCGGCCGGATCCACCACGGCCGTGGGGTGCCTGCGGACCATCCTTCCCGCCCCTCGCCACTACATCGACATCCCCATGGCGGAAAACTCCGCTTCCGCCACCCGCTTGCCGTCCACCGCGACCGTCCCCGTCAGACGCCAGTAGTGCTTGCGCCGCCGGGAGACCTCCACCTCGATCCGCAACTGGTCGCCCGGTTCCACCGGCTGCTTGAACTTGACCCGGTCGAGGCCCGTAAGGACAAAGACCTTGTCCTTGTCCAGTTCGCTGCATCGCGCGAGCACGGCGCCCACCTGGGCCATGGTCTCACAGATCAAGACTCCCGGCATCATGGGTTTCTGGGGGAAGTGGCCCTGAAAGAACTCTTCGTTGACGGTCACGTTCTTGATGCCCACAATGCGCCGGTTGGGCTCGAGCTCGACGATGCGATCCACCAGGAGGAACGGGTATCGGTGCGGAATCAGCTTCCGTATCTCGGTTACGTCCATCATGTCGTTACGAGACCCCCTTGTCTTCCCGCGACAGGAGTGAGCGGATGTTTCGTTCCAGCTCCGAAACGCGGTGCCACAGCGTCGGCAGCTTCGGCAACAGCCGCATCACCCTGAGCCACTGCTTGTGGGGCGCAGCCTCGATGATGCCGGAAAGCACGGATCCCGGCGGGACCGACTGCAGGATCGTGCCCCTCGGACCAATCACCGCGCGGTCCCCGATCTCGACGTGATCGCTGACGCCGACCTGTCCGGCCAGAACCACGTCGTCGCCCAGTACGGCGCTGCCGGCGATGCCCGTCTGAGCGACGATCAGACACCTTTCGCCGATCACGACGTTGTGGCCGATCTGCACGAGGTTGTCGATCTTGGTCCCGGCGCCGATCCGGGTGCTCCCGATGGTCGCCCGGTCGATGGTCGTGTTCGCGCCGATCTCCACGTGGTCGCCGATCTCCACGATGCCCGCCTGAGGGACCTTGATCCTTTGCCGGCCGCGACCCGCGTAGCCGAACCCGTCGCTGCCGACCACGACGCCCGCATGGAGGATCACACCGTCGCCGACTCGGCAGCGGTGAGCCACCGTGACGTTGGGATTGAGCATGCAACGTCTTCCGATCCGCGCATCCGGACCGACGGTCACACCCGGCATGAGCACCGTCTTCTCCCCGACACGAGCGCCCCTGCCGACGTAGCAGTGGGGGTAGAGGGCTACGTCGGGACCGATGACCGCGGTCGGATCGACGACCGCCAGCGGGCTGATGGCCGGTTCGTGCGCCGGCGGGGGATTGAAGATCCCGTGTATTTGGGCGAAGGCCCGATTGGGATCGTCGACCTCGAGTCGATTCAAGGTCGCCGGAACGCTCGATCCGTCGTTGACGATGACCGCGCCGGCCGTGCTGGAGTCGAGATATCTGCGGTACCGTGGGTGGGCCAGGAAGGTAATCTGTCCGGGACCGGCGTCCTCGATGGCAGCGACCCCTTCGATCATCACGTCGGGGTCGCCCACGACCCGTCCGCCGACCAGCCCGGCGAGGTCGGCAAGCGATTTCCCCGAGCCCGTCACTTTTTCTTGTCGCCGGCCGTGCTGTCCTGGAAGCGCTCGTTGTAGAGTTTGACCACGTCGTCGGTGATGTCGGTTCCCTTGTCCGTGTAAAGCAGTTGGCTCCGTTCGAGGATCATGGTGAACTTGCCGGTCTTGCCGACCTCGGCAATAATCTTCTGGAGATCCTTGAGAATCTCGTCGGTCATTTCCCGCTCTTTGACGGCCAATTCCTCCCGCACATCCCTGGTCTTCCGCTCATAGTCCCGCACGAGTCGTTGAATGCGGCGCTGGGCCCTGGCGCGTTCGGCCTCCTTCATGAGAACCGCCTGCTTGGCCAGCGTCTTTCTTTCCTCCTGGATGGCCGCTTGTTCCTTCCGCAGGGCTTGTTCCCTGGCCCTTACGGCGCTCTGGAAAGTCTCCCGGGCCATTTCTCCACGCTTCGACTGGCTGATGGCCTTTTGGACGTTCACGAAGCCGACCTTGAGCTCCTGACCCCACGCGGAGCTCGTCCCCATCGCCAGCAGAACAACCATTAATATTCGGATCACCGCGACCTCCAAAAGGACCCCTCCTCACGCATCGGCTACAGGTCTCCTACCGTGCCGATGCTGAACCCCAAAATCTCTTTTTCGTCCATCGGCTTGACATTGAGGGGGATTGCCCAACTCAGTCTGATCGGGCCGATAGGCGACAGCCACTGGGTGCCCAAGCCTACCGACCGCTTGAGAGCCTTGATGTCGATGTTCTCCGAAGCTCCGAAGGCCTGACCCTGATCGAAGAACAGGGAGCCCCTGAAACCCCACTGGTCCAGGATCGGGAAGTGAAGCTCCGTTTTCGTGAGGAGCTGCTTGTTTCCCCCGATGTTGGTGGGGTCCGTGCAATCCGGCTTGTTTCTGGGGCATTCCCGCGGACCCAGCGACCGATGTTCGAAACCCCGCACCGAACCGATGCCGCCCGCGAAGTAACGTTCGAAGAGCGGCAACTCCCTGCGTGTCCAGGAAGCCGCGTAGCCGATCCGTCCCCCGACCATCAGGGCGACCTTCTCGCCCCAATCGAAGCGCTTGAACACTGGGAAATACTTCGTCAGGACCGCATCGCCGCGCATGAACTTGTTGTCTCCGCCGATCCCGGCGAGCTTCACGGACATCGCCGAACGGGTCCCTTCGGTAGGCACGAAGAAATGATTGCGCGTGTCGTACGAGAGCCGCGGCGTGACGGCGCTGGTGATGGTATCGCCCGGTTCGATGCTCACTGGAGCGGTGTCCAGGACGTTGGTGATCTTGTTGCGGGCCAGCGTGTATCCGATGCCTCCGTCAAGATGGTCGAGAATCGAGAACCCGGGCTGGTCGTCGAGTTCTTCCTGACGCTGGCGGTCCACACGCCGTCCGAGGAAAGGCAGATCCAGGTACCGAAGGGGTGCACTGAGGCGGGTGGCGAACCCGGTTCGTCGGCTGTCCCAGGTACTGAACTCGGAGGTGCTATGGAAGACATCCAGCCCGAGATCCACACGGGAGTCAAGGATACGCGGCTCCAACAGGCCGAGAACGATGTCCTGATCGTCCTTGCTGAGGGCCAGTTCCGCCGACGCCCCCCTCCCGGTTCCGAACAGGTTCCGTTCCTGAAGGGAGGTCTGAAAGGAGAACGAGCTTGCCGTGCTGTAGCCCGCGCCGATGCTGAAGGTCCCCGTGGGGGCCTCCTCCACGTTTACCACGAGATCGACCGCATCCTCCCTGTCGGTCTTCTGGGTCTCCACGGTCACGTCCTTGAAGAAACCGGTCCGCAGCAGAGCGTTGCGGCTCTCGACCACCCTGTTCGAGGAATACCTCTCCTTCTCCGCCACCTCCAGCTCGCGGCGAATCACCTTGTCCCTGGTCTTGACGTTTCCCGCGATCCTCACCTGATCGAAGTAGACCAACGGTCCGCGCTTGATCATGAACGTCACGTCCACCAGGCGGTCGGCGGGTTTCGTCCTGGTACGCGGGGAAATGTCCGCGAACGCGTACCCGCGGTCGGCGTACCGTCGCCGTAGGGCGGTGATGTCGTTACGCACCCGGCTGCCGCGAAAGATCTGCCCGGAGGTCATGCTGACGCGCTCAAGCAATCGCGCCGGGTCGCCCTCGAGATCGCCGCCCACCTGCACCACGCCGACCCGATAGCGCTCCCCTTCACTCACCCGGATGACCACCTCTAGCCCCCTGCCCCGCGTCAGGACGATGGGCTCGTCGATCTTGTGATCGATGTAGCCGTGTTCGTAGTAGAGGGCGGCCAGAAGCGCGACGTCGTTGGTCAGGACATCCGGGTCCAGGCGGCCGCGGCTGGTAAAAGGGATGATCCAGTCCTCCTTGGTCTGCATGACGTCCTTGAGCTCATCCTCGGTAAACGCCTTGTTCCCCTCGAAGGTGATCTTCTTGATCAGGAGCGTCTCACCCTCCACGATCTCCAGCGCAATGATGGTCTGATTGTTCTCCTCGGGTGTCAGCGTGTAGTCCACTCGCGTGTTGACATGTCCCGCCTCGCTGTAAAGCCTCAAGACCCTCTGGAGCCCTTTCTGGAGTCGTTCCGTATCCAGAGGGGTCCGCGGCCTTATTCCCAAGGCCGCCTCGATATCCTCCGTCGACACCTGGTCGTTGCCCACGATCTCCACCCCCCTGATATAGGGTCGTTCGGCAACGGCATAGGTGAGGACTCCATCCGAAGAGAATTCGACGGTCACGTCATCGAAGAAACCCATCCGGTAGATCGCCTTGACGTCCCGGTCCACGATCTCGGGATCGAAAGGTTGGCCTTCCTGAGCCTGAATGCTCAAGCGGATGGCGTCCTCCTCGATCCGAAGGTGTCCCTGGACACGAATCTCGTTGACAACCGAGGCGGCCACGGCGATGCCCTGCCATCCCGCAAGGCAGCACATGGCGGCAAGCAAAATCGCCGCGATTCTCCGGTTGGTTACCAGCACTGGTTCAATATCGGAAAAGACTTGAGCCTCAATTTTCCTGCTAACAAGTTCCCACGCCCTTGTAAAGGATCAAAGGCGCATGGCGTCCGTCCCGGTACGGTCCGGATGTCCCGGTCAATCCGCCGACGGGAACAGCCGGCCGTCGCGCAACTCCAGTTGCCGGGTCATTCGCCGGGCCAGGTGCCGATTGTGAGTGGTAATGATGAGTGCGAGTCCACGCTTCTCGTTGAGGTCACAGAGGAGGTCCTCTATCTCGCCCGCGGTTGCCGGGTCGAGATTCCCGGTGGGTTCGTCGGCCAGCATGAGCCCGGGCTCCAGAATCAGGGAACGTGCGATTGCCACCCGCTGTTGTTCGCCGCCGGACAACTCGCCAGGTCGATGTCCGAGCCGCTCCGCGAGGCCTACGGTCTCCAACAGTTCGCCGGCGGACCTCCTCGCCCGCTCCTGGTCCCATCGCGCGATGAGCGCGGGCATCATGACGTTCTCGAGCGCGGTGAAGTCCGGCAGCAGATGATGGAACTGGAAGACGAAGCCAATGGTCCGGTTGCGAAAACGCGACAACTCATCGTCGTTCCAACCGGTTACATCGTGTCCTTCGTAGCACAACGTGCCATGGTCGGGGCGCTCCAGGGTCCCGATGATGTAAAGAAGCGTGCTCTTGCCCACTCCCGATTCACCGGTGATGGCCAAGCGCTCCCGCCCGCCCAACGACAGTTCCAGATCCGTCAGAACATCCACGCGGCGGTCTCCGCCGGCGTAGGACTTGCTCAGTCCGGATATTTCCACAAGCATCGACATGCGCCGCTACTCGTACCGGATTACGTCCACCGGATGCAGCTTGGTCGCCTGTCTCGCCGGATAGATGCTGGCAAGGACGCAGATGCCGAAGGAGGCCAACGCCACCAGCGCGAAATACAGCGGAGAGATGCTGACCGGCACCGTGGAGACGAGAAACACGTCCTCGGGCAACTCGATGAACTGGTACCGTTGTATCAGCAGCGCCAACCCATAGCCGACCACGACCCCGGCCAGGGTCCCGACCGCACCGATGACCCAGCCCTTGATGAGAAAAATCAGGCGGATGCTGCCCCTGGACGCGCCCAAGGATCTTAACACGCCGATATCCTTGCGTTTTTCCATCACCACCATAATCAGGGTCGAGACGATGTTGAAGGCCGCGATCAACACCATCAGCAGCAGCACGAGAAAGTATACCGTCTTCTCCAGACGCAACGCGGCGAAGAGGTTGGGCCAGAGACGCGACCAGTCCTCGACCAGATAGGCGGACCCCACCGTCTTCTGGATGTCCGAGGCGATCGCTTCGGCATCGGCTACGTCCACCACCGTGACCTCGATGCTGGTGGCCACGTCCCTGACGCCGAAGAAGTCCTGCGCGTCCGTCAGGTTCATGAACACCAGACCGCTGTCGTACTCCCGCATGCCGGAGTCGAAGATGCCGGCGACCACCAAACGCCTGATCCGCGGAATGATGCCCACCGCGGTGGGGCTTCCAACGGGCGAAACCGCCTGCAGCGCGTCCCCCTTGCCCACTCCGAGCCGGCCGGCCAGCCGATCCCCGACGATGATTCCGGGCAGGTGCAACTCCCGCCCGTTGATCTTTGCCGGCGTCCGGGACCCGAGATCGCGAAGCCTCCCCTCCTTCAGGTACGTTTCCAGATCCACATTGGAGCGTTCCGGGTCGACGCCGCGGACCACCGCGCCCGTCACGCGATTTCCCGACGTCAGGATGATCTGCCCGCTGAGGGACGGAGCGGCGGCGGTCACGTCGTCCCGGCCTTCCAGGCGTTTTGCGAGTGCATCGTAACCGGTCAGGTAGCTGGCCGGCTTGACCAGCAGGATATGTGCGTTCAGACCGAGGAGACGGTCCCGAAGCACTTCCTCGAAGCCCGTCATCACCGCGATCACCACGTTGAGGGTCACCACCGCGATCATGACACCGAGCACGGAGATCAGAGTGAGCAGGGAGATGAACCGTTCGCTGCGGCGTGCCCGGAGATAGCGCAGTCCTACGAACAACTCGTAACGCATGTTCAGGAGCGGAGGAGCGGGAAAAGGATCACATCCCGAATCGAGGCGGAGTCCGTGAGCAGCATCACCAGCCGATCGATGCCGATGCCCTCTCCGGCGGCCGGGGGCATGGCGTACTCCAGCGCGCGCACGTAATCTTCATCGACCTCGCAGGCGGTGTCGTCCCCGGCCCGCCTGGCCGCGGCCTGTTCCTCGAACCGGCGCTGCTGGTCCTCCGGATCGTTCAGCTCGGAAAATGCGTTGGCCAACTCCCTTCCGCCGATGAAGAGCTCGAAGCGGTCGACGAACCGCGGGTCGTCGTCGTTCCGTCGCGCCAGGGGAGAGACCTCCAGGGGATAGCCCAGCACGAACGTGGGCTGGATCAGCCGCGGCTCCACCAACTGCTCGAAAAGCTCCACCAACAGCTTGCCGCGGCCCAGCTCGGGATCGAGCTGGAGCCCGAGCTTGTCCGCGACCCTCAGCAGATCGGGCAACGTTTCGAGCTCCGACTCCTCCACGCCGGCGGCCCGGGCCACGCCCGCCGTCAGCGAGAGCCGCTGCCACGGAGGTTCCAGGTTCACTTCCCGGCCGCCGCAAGGAATCCGCAGGCTTCCGCGGACCTCCTTCGCCAACATCACGAAGAGGTCCTCGGTGAGCGACATCATGTCCTCGTAGTCCGCGTAAGCCTGATAGAGCTCAAGCATGGTGAACTCGGGGTTGTGGCGCGTGGAAAGACCTTCGTTGCGGAAGTTGCGGTTCAACTCGAAGACGCGATCGAAACCGCCCACCAACAGCCTTTTGAGAAACAGCTCCGGCGCCACCCGCAGGTAGAGGTCCAGGTCCAGGGCGTTGTGGTGGGTCACGAAAGGCTTGGCCGCGGCGCCGCCCGCCATGGGCTGCATCATCGGAGTCTCGACCTCGAGGAAGCCGCGTTGCAGGAGGAACTCGCGCACGAATCCGATGATTCGCGACCGGCTACGGAACACCTCGCGGACCTCGGGATTGACCATGAGGTCCACGTAACGCTGCCGGTAGCGCGTCTCCACGTCCTTCAGGCCGTGCCACTTCTCCGGCAACGGCCGGATGCACTTGGTCAGCAGCGTGACCTCTCCGGCCTGGATGGTGAGCTCGTTGGTGCGGGTCCGGAAGAGACGGCCGCGCACTCCCGCGATGTCGCCCACGTCCAGGGAACGGACCCGTTCATAGGCTTCATCCCCCAGCCCGTCCTTGCGCGCGTAGACCTGCACCCGCCCGGTCGCATCCTCGATCTCGAAGAACGCCGCTTTGCCGTGCGGGCGGAGGGCCCTTATCCGGCCCGCCAGCGCGAATTCGTCCGACAAGGCTTCCAACTCCTGCGGATCGAGATCGCCGTAGCGGTCGCGGATGTCCTGGACGGCGTGACTGGGGCGGAAGTCGTTGCGGAATGCCAAGCGGCGGTCCGCCCCAAACTGCGCCAACTTGTGGCGACGCACCTTTATCTGTTCGTGCTCGTTGACTTCGTCCATCGTGATGTGAGGAGGGTCCTGCGGCGTCACAGCATGCCGAGCTGCAGCTTGGCGGCGTCCGACATGCGGCTGGGGTCCCAGGGGGGTTCCCAGACGATCTCCACGTGGACGTCCTTGACGCCGTCCACCGACCGGGCCTTCTCCTCCACCTCCATGGGAAGCGATTGGGCGGCGGGGCAGTTCGGTGCGGTGAGGGTCATGGAGACGGATACGTTGCCGAGGGGGTCCACCTCCACTCCATAGATCAACCCCATTTCATAGATGTTGACGGGGACCTCGGGATCGTAGCATGTCTGCAACGCCTCGATCACCCGCCCTTCCATGTCCTTCTGGTCCGCGACCGTTTCCACTCGAAATCTCGCTCCCGCTACTCGGTGCTTACGGCGCTTGCGTCACCGTCCAAGGCCGCGCGCAACGTGTGCCACGCCAGCGTAGCGCACTTGACGCGGGCCGGATAGTCCCGCACCCCCGCGAACGCCGCCAGCTTGCCCATTTCCGGGGAACGCGACGCCGAACCGTCATCAACCGCCACCATCCGATGAAACCGCTCGAAGAGGTCCCGGGCGTCACCGCAGGTCCGTTGCTTGAGGCTTTCGGTCATGACCGATGCGGAGGCGATGGAAATGGCGCAGCCCGTACCTTCGAAGCGGATGTCCTTCACTTCGTCGTCCTCCACGCGCAGTTGAACGGTGACCTTGTCGCCGCACAGCGGATTGACCCCCCTGGCGCTTCGATTGGCCTCCGTCAGCGATCCGAAATTGCGAGGCCGGCGGTTATGGTCCAGAATCAACTCCTGGTAGAGATCCGTGAGATCAGACACCGGCGAATATCCTCCGTACCTTCTCCAGCCCTTCCGCGAGGGCGTCGACCTCGGCCTCGGTGTTGTAGCAGGCGAAGGACGCCCGGACAGTGGCGGGGACGCCGAACCGGTCCATCACCGGCATGGCGCAGTGATGCCCCGTCCTCACCGCGATCCCTTCCTGGTCGAGGATGGTGCCGACGTCGTGGGCGTGTACGTCGCCGACGACGAACGAGACCAGGGATGCCCGGCGTTCCGGCGTTCCCACCAGCCGTACGCCGGGAACGCTCCGTAGCCGCTCCACGGCGTAAGCGACCACCCGGTCCTCGTGTGCGGCCACCGCCTCCACCCCCAGGTCCGTGAGGTATTCCACGGCCGCCCCCAGACCGATGACCCCGGCGATATGAGGAGTCCCGGCCTCGAACTTGTAAGGCAGCGCGTTGTATTCGGTATGCTCGAAGCTGACGGTCAGGATCATGTCGCCGCCGCCCTGATAGGGCGGCATGGCCTCCAGCAGGGCGGCCTTGCCGTACAGCACGCCGATGCCGGTGGGCCCGTAGAGCTTGTGGCTGGAAAAAGCGTAGAAATCGCAATCGAGGTCCCGGACGTCCACGTTGGCGTGCGGAGCGCCCTGGGCTCCGTCGACAAGCACCGGGGCGCCGGCCGCGTGGGCCGCCGCGATCATTTCCTTGATGGGGTTCACGGTGCCGAGAGCATTGGAGACATGGGGCAACGCCACCATGCGGGTCTTGTCGCTCAACATGCGGCGGTATTCGTCCATGACGATGTCGCCGTCGTCGTCCACCGGGATGACCCGCAGCGTGGCCCCCTTCTCCCGGCAGATGAGCTGCCACGGGACGATGTTGGAGTGGTGTTCCATGGCTGAGATGACGACCTCGTCCCCGGGCTGCAGACGGCTCCCGCCGTAACACCGGGCCACGAGATTGATGGCCTCGGTGGTGCCCCGCACGAACACGATCTCCCGCTCCTCGGCAGCGTTGAGAAATACCCTGACGGTGGTCCTGGCATCCTCATAGGCGCGCGTGGCGATCTCGCTCAGCCGGTGCACCCCCCGGTGGATGTTGGAGTTTTCCGTCTCGTAATACCGCGTGAGCCGTTGGATCACCGCCCGGGGCTTCTGGGCCGTGGCGGCATTGTCCAGATAGACCAGGGGTTTTCCGTGGACGGTTTCGCCCAGGACCGGGAAGTCTTCCCGCACGCGCGCCACGTCAAACGACTCGTCCGCCCTTTTCCACTCCACGGTCTTGACCTGCTGTTTCATGACCAATCACGCGGTCCGCTCACGCGTCCAGCTCGGAGAGCACCTGGGCGGCCAACCCGTCCTTGAGGAGCTCGATGGCGATGCCGTCGAGTATCTCGCTGGCGAACCCGTGAACCAGCAACTGTCTTGCCACCGCCTGGTTCAACCCCCGCGACCGCAGGTAGAACAACTCGTCCTCTTCGAGCTGTCCGATGGTGGTCCCGTGGGAGCAGCGGACGTCGTCCGCAAGGATCTCCAGTTGAGGCTTGCTGTCGATCTCCGCGTCCCGGGACAACATCAGGTTCTTGTTGGACTGACGGGCATCGGTCTTCTGGGCCTCCTCGTGCACCACGATCTTGCCGTTGAATACCGCCCGCGCCCGATCGTTCAATACACCCTTGTAGAGTTCCCGGCTGGTGCCGTGGGGCTTCGCGTGCTCGATGACGGTGCGGCTGTCCACGTGCTGCCGTCCTCCCGCCACGTAGAGGCCTTGGAGCTGGCAATCGGCCCCCTCGCCGTCGAGCCGGGCGTTGATCTCGACGCGGGTGATGGCGCCGCCCGAAGTGACCGAATGAGACCGGTAGCGGCTGTTGCGCGCCTGATGTACCTCCACCGTGCCGATATGGAAAGCCTTCTCGCCCTGCCGCAGCAGCCGGTAGTGATCCAGGACGGCGTCTTCCTCCAGCACGATCTCGGTAACGGCGTTGGCGCAGCAGGTGTCCGCGCCCGCGTACGCCTCCACCAGCGTGAGCCGGCTGCCGGCGCCCACCACCACCAGCGTCCGCGGATGCGTGATGCGGTTCCGCGCCTCTCCCGAAGGGGCCAGGAAAGCCAGGTGAACGGCCTTGTCCAGAGTCCGGCCGGGATCCAGCCTGACGGCCGCGCCGTCTTCCACGAAGGCGGTGTTCAAGGCCCGGAACGCATGTTCCTCGTAGCCGGCATGGCGTCCCAAGTGGGACTCGACCCACGGCAGGCCCGCCTCCATGGCCTCGGCCAGGCGGCCGATGAAGACGCCGTCGCTCCGCGCGCCATGAGCGCCGCCTCCGTTGCCGGTGCCCGGGAAGGCCAACTCGTAACGATCCCATCCGGGGGCGGCGAAGGCCGCCCGGTCCCCGACCGTGGCTGCGCCCGGAGGGTCCACGATGCGCAGAGCGGCTTTCCGGACGGCATCGACGCTCGTGTATTTCCACTCTTCGTCGCGCGTGGACGGGAAACCCAGCGAACGGAAGCGGCTCATCGCACGGTTGCGCAAATCGGCAACCCACGCGCCACCGTTCGACGATGCCCGTGCCGTGAGCTTCTCGAAATCCTCGAGGTAGCCCTGCTGTTCGGCGCCCCTTTCCATCATGCCGCGGGACCCCCGCCGGCCAGGTCGGACCCTTGCCCGGCCCCCTCCTCCACCCAGGAATAGCCGCTGTCCTCGAGCTGCCGCGCAAGCTCCTTGCCGCCGGATTTCACCAGCCGCCCGTTCTGGATCACGTGGACGAAGTCGGGCACCACGTAGTCGAGCAGCCGCTGGTAGTGGGTCACCAGAATGATGGCCCGTTCCGGGCTGCGGAAAAGGTTGATGCCGTGGGCCACCACCTTGAGGGCGTCGATGTCCAGGCCGGAATCGGTTTCGTCCAGGATCGCCAGGGCCGGCTCCAGCATGGTCATCTGGAAGATCTCGGCGCGCTTTTTCTCCCCGCCCGAGAACCCCGCGTTGACCGGACGCCGCAGCAGGTCCTCGCCCATCTCCACCGCCTTCATCTTCTCCTGCGCCAGCGCCATGAAATCCACCGCGTCCAGCTCCTCCTCCCCGCGGTGGGTCCGCACCGCGTTGACCGCCGCCCGCAAGAAGTAGAGGCTGTTCAGGCCGGGGATCTCCACCGGATACTGGAAACCGAGGAAGATCCCCTCCACCGCCCGCAACTCCGGCGCCATGTCCAACAGGTCCCGCCCCCTGTACAGGACTTCGCCGGCCGTCACCTCGTAGGTGTCACGGCCGGCCAGCACCTGGGCCAGCGTGCTCTTGCCCGAGCCGTTGGGACCCATGATGGCATGGACCTCGCCCGCTCCCACGGCGAGATCGATGCCGCGGAGAATCTCCTTGCCCTCCACGCGCGCATGCAGGTTTCGAACTTCAAGCATCCTTGGCACCGCTCCTCAACCGACGCTCCCCTCGAGGCTGACCCCGAGGAGCTTCTGGGCTTCCACGGCAAACTCCATGGGCAGCTCACGGAAGACTTCACGGCAAAAACCGTTGACGATCATCCCCACGGCGTCCTCTTCCTTGATGCCGCGCTGCCGGCAGTAGAAGATCTGGTCCTCGCCGATCTTCGATGTGGACGCCTCGTGCTCGATATGGGCCGAGTTGTTCTTCACCTCCAGGTAGGGAAAGGTGTGGGCGCCGCACTCGCTGCCCATCAACAGGGAGTCACACTGGGAGTAGTTGCGCGCGTTGTCGGCGCCCTTGAGCACCTTCACCAGGCCGCGGTAGCTGTTCTGACCGTGGCCGGCGGATATCCCCTTGGAGATGATGGTGCTGCGGGTGTTCCGGCCCATGTGGATCATCTTGGTGCCGGTGTCCGCCTGCTGGCGGTTGTTGGTCACCGCCACGGAGTAGAACTCGCCGATTGAGCCGTCTCCCTGCAGGATACAGCTCGGGTACTTCCAGGTGATGGCCGACCCGGTCTCCACCTGGGTCCAGGAGATCTTCGAGTTCCGCCCCGCGCACTTGCCCCGCTTGGTGACGAAGTTGTAGATGCCACCCTTTCCGTCCTTGTCGCCGGGGTACCAGTTCTGCACCGTGGAGTACTTGATTTGCGCCTCGTCGAGGGCCACCAGCTCCACCACCGCGGCATGGAGCTGGTTCTCGTCGCGCATGGGCGCGGTGCACCCCTCCAGATAGCTCACGTGGCTGCCTTCGTCGGCCACGATCAGGGTGCGCTCGAACTGACCCGTCTGGGCCGCGTTGATGCGGAAGTAGGTGGACAACTCCATGGGGCACCGGACGCCCTTGGGGATGTAACAGAATGAACCGTCGCTGAAGACCGCCGAGTTCAGGGAGGCGAAGAAGTTGTCGCTGTAGGGCACCACGGAGCCCAGGTACTGCCGCACCAGCTCCGGATGTTCGCGGACCGCCTCGGAAAACGAGCAGAAGATGATGCCCAGATCCGCCAGCTTGTCCTTGAAGGTCGTTGCCACGGACACGCTGTCGAACACGGCGTCCACCGCCACCCCGGCCAGCGCCTCCCGCTCGTTCAGGGGGATCCCCAGCTTCTCGTAGGTGGCCAGCAGCTCCGGATCCACTTCATCCAGGCTCTTGGGGGCGTCCTTCTTCGCCTTGGGCGCCGAGTAGTAGATGATGCTCTGGTAGTCGATGGCCGGATAGCGCACGTTGGCCCACTTGGGCTCGGCCTCTGACTTCTCGAGCTTCGTCCAGTAACGGTAGGCCTTCAGCCGCCAGTCCAGCAGCCACTCCGGCTCGCCCTTCTTCTCCGAGATCAGCCGGACCACGTCCTCGCTCAGGCCGGGAGGCACATGGTCCGCTTCGATATCGGTGACGAAGCCGTACTTGTACTCGCTGCCGACCAGCTCGTTGTCCAGTTCCATTTCTCTCCGTTCCTTCACGCCGAAGACCGACTCCAAGTCCTCGTTCGGCGTACGAAAATCAGCTGTCCAGCCGGTTCAACCGGTCCTTGAGCCCCTCCCGGTCGGCGATGCTGCCGATGGAAATCCCCGCCAGGTAGTCCGCCAGCAGCATCTGCGCCCGTTCCCACACCGAAATCTGCGTGCACACGGAATCGTAGGCACAGCAACGATGATCCCTATCCAGGCACGCCATCAGCGTCAGGGGTTTCTCCACCGCCTCGTAGACTTCCTTGAGGTTTATGGAATCAGGGAGCCTCGCCAGGCTGAACCCGCCCTTGCGGCCCACGTGGGAGTCCACGAGCCCCGCCGACGCCAGATCCTTCATGATCTTCGACATGAAGTGAGTGGGAATATCCTGCCGCTCGGCGATCTCCTTGCTGCCCACCACCCAGCGTTGAGGCTGGGCCGCCAGATACGAGAGCGCCCGCACGGCATAGTCGACCTTCCTCCCGATGTTCATGAGCGAGCTTCGGTCGGTGGTGGCCCTGGTGGAATTCACAGCAGCTTCTTGCATGCCGGGTCCCCTGCGTTCCGCTAATGCGTGAACACTCATGAATACAAGTTTTCGAACGATCCGGTCGCACTTAATATAGACCTAATACATCCATATTGTCAAACCGTCGACCGGGACCGGAGGGCGTCTTCTTGAAGCAGCCGAAAACGGTGTGTTAGGAAGCCCCATGGCCATTCTCAAGGTAGCGCGCCTCGGCAATCCCGTGTTGCGCAATCCCGCCAGGGAAGTTGCCTTGGAGCAGGTAGCGCAACCCGACTTCCAACGCTTCATCGACGACATGGTGACGACCATGCGTGAATACCAGGGCGTGGGCCTCGCCGCCGTACAGGTCCACGAACCCGTGCAGGTGGCCGTGCTGGAGGTGGCCGACAACGCCCGTTACCCGGGAAAGGGCGCGGTGCCGCTCTCGGTCCTCGTCAACCCGGAGATCATCCCCTTGGGGGACGAGACCGAGGAGGACTGGGAGGGATGCCTCAGCATCCCCGAGATCCGCGGCAAGGTGCCCCGCTACAGCAGTTTGCGGGTGACCGCCCTGGACCGCCAGGGCAACGACCTGGACTTCGTCGTGTCCGGTTTCCACGCCCGGGTCATTCAGCACGAGGTGGATCACCTGCGCGGTCACGTATACATGGACCGCATGCCCGACCTCTCGACGCTGACTTACCTTACCGAGTTAGCGCGCTATTGGACGGAGCCCTAGGAGCCTGTCCCACGCAATTCTCCAACGATCTGCCGGTCTTTGTCGTGCGTTGCTACAGGTCACCCGCGAGGGTCTTGATTTGCAACTCGGAGAGTTGGCCTGCATCCACCGCGGTCGGCGCCTCCGTCAGCATGCATACCGCGCGCTGGCTCTTGGGGAACGCGATGACGTCCCGGATGGCGGACGAATCGCTCAGGAGCATGGCCAGCCGGTCGACGCCGAAGGCGATGCCGCCGTGGGGCGGAGCGCCGAGGTCCAGCGCCTCCAGGAGGAAACCGAACTGTTCCTCGATGGTTTCGGGCGTCACGTCGAGCAGGGACAGCACTTGCCGCTGGAGCTCGGGTGAATGGATCCGGATGCTTCCGCCGCCCATCTCCATGCCGTTCAGGACCAGGTCGTAGGCACGGGACTTCACCCGGGCGGGATCGGATTCGAGCAGCGGCAGGTCTTCCTCCCGTGGCGCGGTGAACGGATGATGCACGGCGCTGTAGCGGCCTTCCGCCTTCTTCCACTCCACCAGCGGAAAGTCGAGGACCCAGGCGAAGGCGTGCGCGCCTTCCGGCGCCAACCCCAGCCGCCGGCCCATCTCCAGCCTTAGGTTGGCAAGGCCCTCGTTGACGATGTCGAAGTCGTCGGCGAGCATGAAGATGACGTCGCCGGGTCGTACCTGGGTGAGGGTCCGCAGCGCGTCCCTCTCGCCCTCGCTCAGGAATTTCGCAAGCGGCGACTGCCACTCGCTCTCCAGCACCTTGATCCAGGCCAGCCCCTTGGCGCCGTAGCGGCCCACCAGTCCGGTCAGGTCGTCCAGCTCCTTGCGCGACAGATCCGCGGCTCCCGGCACCTGCAGGCCCTTGACGATGCCGCCAGCCGCCAGCGCCCGCTTGAAAATACCCACCTCGGAGTCCTGGAACACCTCCGACAGCTCCACCAGCTCCAGGCCGAAGCGCAGATCCGGCTTGTCGGTTCCGTACCGCGACATGGCCTCTTCCCAACTCAACCGGCGAAAGGGCGTCTCCAACTCGACCCCCTTCACCTCCCGGAAGACCCGCGCCATCATGCCCTCGACCATGGCGAAGATGTCATCGGGGCGCACGAACGACATCTCGATATCGAGTTGGGTGAACTCGGGCTGCCGGTCCATGCGCAGGTCTTCATCCCGGAAGCAACGCACCACCTGGAAGTAACGATCCACCCCGCCCACCATGAGAATCTGCTTGAACAGCTGCGGCGACTGCGGCAGCGCATAGAACTTGCCCGGGTGCATCCTGCTGGGCACCAGATAGTCCCGGGCTCCCTCCGGCGTGCTCTTGGTAAGGACCGGCGTTTCCACCTCCATGAACGCGAGCTCGTTCAGATGGCTCCGGATGGCCGTCAGCATGCGGTGCCGGACCTCCAGCGGGCGCAGGCTGCGCGGCCGCCTCAGGTCGAGATAGCGGTAGCGGAAACGGCTGGACTCGGTGGGCTCGACGTCGTCGTCCACCGGAAACGGCGGCACCCGCGACGGGTTCAGCACGCGCAGTTCCTGCGCCATGAGCTCCACCGTTCCCGTGGGAATGTTCGGGTTGATGGTTTCCTCGGACCGGCGCACCAGCGATCCGCGCACGGCCAGCACGTCCTCGGAGCGCACCCGCTTGGCTTTCTCGTGGGCCTCCGGCGTAACCTCGGGGTTCACCACCACCTGGACGACGCCGGTCCGGTCCCGGAGGTCGATGAACAGCAGGCCGCCGTGATCCCTCAACGACCGGGTCCAGCCCATGAGCGTGAGCTCACGGCCCACCTCGCTCTCGCGGGGCTCGCCGCAGCGGCAGCTCCGTTGCCAGTCGCCCATCAAGTCCACATTCCTGTCGTTCACCTGATCACCCGGAAATCTGGTCTGCTCTTTCGCGAAACGAGACCAGCGTGTCATCGACGTCCGCGAAGTCCACCTCGGCCTGTTCCTTCGTCGCCATGTCTCGTATGAGCGCCTTGCTGTTGGTCATCTCGTCGGGGCCCACGATGAGGACAGCCCGGGCCCCCAGCTTGTCCGCCCGCCTCATCTGGCTCTTGAGGCTTCTGGACTCGCCCTCCAGGTCCACCCGAAGACCCCGGCGGCGCAAGCGATGCGCCAAGGAGAACGTCCACCCTTGCGCTTCCTCACCCATCCAGGCGAGGTACAACAGGGGCGCGGCCGGTCCGCCCGCCTCGCTTTCCGAAAGCAGCAGCGCCAGCCGCTCCACGCCCAGCGCGAAGCCGACGCCGGCCACCGGCGGACCCCCCAGGGACTGCACCAGGCCGTCATAGCGTCCGCCCGCGGCCACGGTGTTCTGGCTCCCCAGGCCCGCGCCGGCCTTCCACTCGAACGTGGTCCGGCAATAGTAGTCCAGCCCGCGCACCAGCCGTTCGTTGACCACCGGCTCGGGGCGCAAGCCCTTCAACAGGCCGAGCACGGTGTCGAAGTGCTCCCGGCACTCGGCGCACAGATGCGACCCGATCGAGGGCGCCGCGGTCACGATTCCCGCGCACGACTCGCGCTTGCAGTCCAGCACTCGGAGCGGATTGCGCTCCAGACGCCGGTCGCAGTCCGGGCACAGCTCTTCCCGACGTCCTTCCAGAAATGCCACCAGCGCGGCGCGGTAACCGGGGCGGCATTCCGCGCAGCCGATGGAGTTCACCTCCAGGACCGTGCCCGCCACCCCCAGTTCCTCCCAGAGATCCCGCAACAACAGCAGCAGCTCCGCGTCGATGAACGGATCGGTGCGGCCGAAGACCTCGGCCCCGATCTGGTGGAACTGCCGCAGCCTCCCCTTCTGGGGCCGTTCCCGCCGGAACATGGGGCCCATGTAGTAGAGCTTCCGCACCGGCTCTACCTGGTGGAGCTTGCCCTCGCCGTATGCCCGCACCACGCCGGCGGTGCCCTCGGGCCTCAGGCTCAGGAGAGTCGCCTTGGTGTCCCGGTCGGCAAAGGTGTACATCTCCTTCTCGATGACGTCGGTGGACTCCCCCAACGAACGCGAGAAGAGCTCCGCCTTCTCCAGGACCGGGATTCGAATCTCCTTGAAGTTATAGCTGTCAAATACGCGTTCTGCGGCGTCCTCGATCCTCTGCCAAGTCTCAACTTCTCCAGGGAGAACATCCGAGAACCCCCTGATGCGAGTCAGTTTCATATGCACCCCCGAACGGGCGCCCGCGACGAAATGGTGGCTGTCATAAGGGGAGTCGGTGACCGCTGACAGGAGGATTTACACGCGCCGAGGCCACGCGCCGACAAGGCATACCCGCTAACAGAGACGTGCCCGAAAGTCAATCAAGAGCCACTCACAGGAACCGGCGAGCGCATGCGGCCGAGGCCAGAATCAACAGGTAAGCGACCCCTACCGTCATCCAGTCGGGTCTCGGCACGGAAAGGGCAGCCAGCGGGAGGGCGGCGAGGAGACCGACAGCCCACAGGAGCGCCGACACGGACGTCTCCACCAGGCCGGCGAGCAGGGCCGCCCCCGCGGGGAGGAACAGGCACAGGAAGCCCAAGAGCAGACCCGCGGGCACGATGACGAATCCCACCAGCGGCACCAGCAGGGGATTGGCGATGAAGCCGGCGAGGGACAGGTAGCCGAAATGGTGCGCCACCACCGGTCCCGTCCCCACGGCGGCGAAGAAAGGCACGAGGACCGATAGCAGGATGGCCGGGCGCAACCGTTGCAGCCAACCCCGCTCCGGACCATCCGGAGGTTGCAGGAATCGCGCATGGCGGAAGAGCCGGATGGCGCCGACGATGGACAGCACCGCCAGGAAAGAGAGTTGAAACGAGACCTCCATGACCGCCCCCGGCCAGCACAGGGCGGCGACAAGGGCGGCCAGCGCCAGGCCGCCGAAGACGTTGGCGCGCCGCCCGCTCAACACCGCCATTTGGTACAGCCCGATCATGATGGCGGCTCGCACCGTGGGAATGCGCGCCCCCGCCACCGCGGCGTAGAGGATCACCGGAACGAGCGAGCCGGCGGCGGCCAGCTTGTAGACCGGCGCGGACAACAACAGGCGGGTGCTGCGGGACGCGAGCCCGCGGAAGAGCATGAACGCAACATAGGCGAGCATGCCCACGTGAAGGCCCGAGATGGACAGCACGTGGGACATGCCGACGGCGGTGAAGCGTTCCCGCATCTCCCCGGAGAGGCCGCCCCGGTCCCCCAGCACCAGCGCCTTGACCAGTCCGCCGCTGTCGGGCTCGAAGCGGCGTTCCACGAACCGCCGTATCCAGCGTCGCGCCGTCTCGATCCAACCGCGGACCCCGCCGCCGCGTCCCACCCGCACCGCCTCCCAGTCGTTGTGCAGGAAGGCGACCCGGTAGACCGCCCGGCGGGCGAGGAAGGCCCGGTAGTCGAAGCCGCCGTCCCGGTTCCGGGGCGGCCTCAGGCGCAGCGGGACCTGGACTACGTCGCCGTAGTGCCAGTGCCGGTAGGCGTTGCGGACCGTGACCCATATGTTCCCCGAGACCTTCCGCGCTCCCTCCGGCGTCCATACCCGCTCCGCCGCGAGATGCCAGCGGCTCCAATCGCCTCGGCCTTCCGGTTCGCGGTAGAGGCGTCCCTGGACCAGGACGGGCTCCCTCCCCTCGGGAAGTTGACGGACATGGTCCGACGAAGACCCGGGATGCAGCAGCCGGTGATGCGCGGCCAGACCCCAATGGAAAGCCAACGCGCACGCCAACGCCAGCAAGGCCCAGCCGCGGTGGATGAAGCAAAGGGCCACGCCGGGGGCGAACAGCACTGCGCCCCACCACGACGGGCCGCCGGCACCGGCCGGAACGGCCGCCGCCTGCCCCGCGAGGAGCGCCAGCAGCGGCAGGACCAGGAGCGCCATGGGCCCCGGCGGTTTCACGGCCGGTCCACGGTCTCGAAGGAATCGCGAATACGTTCGGCCACGGGCCGGGTCATGGACGGCACCTCCAGCAGTTCCTCCACCGAGGCGTCGCGGAGCCTCTTCAGGCTGCCGAAACGCCGCAGCAGCGCCCGCCTGCGGGCGGGCCCGACGCCGGGGATCCCGTCCAGTCCGGAACGCAGGGTTTCGCGGCCGCGGATGGTCCGGTGATAGGTGATGGCGAACCGGTGGGCCTCATCCCGTATGCGCTGCAGCAGGAACAGCGCGTTGGAGTTGCGCCGCAGCACCACCGGGTTGCTGCGGTAGGGCAGGAAGAGCCGCTCCTCCGACCGTTCGATCTCGGCCAGCCGCGGCGAAGCCGTGACCCGCATCTTGGCCATGGCCACCACGTCCACGTCCCTCACGCCAAGATCGGACAACGCGGCAAGGGCCACCTGCAACTGCCCCTTGCCGCCGTCCACCACCATCAGGTCCGGCAGGTCGGTTTCGCGCAGGCCCCGCTGGAACCTCCGCTTGACCACCTCGTACATCATGGCGAAGTCGTCTCCGCGGGTCTCCGGCGAAACGGTGCGGACACGGTAGCGCCGGTAGTTCTGCTTGTCCGGCTGTCCGTCGAAGAACGAGACCCGGGACCCCACCGCGTGGCTGCCCTGGATCATGGAGATGTCGTAGCACTCGATCCGCTGCGGATACCGCCTCAGGCGGAGCTTCTGTTGCAGCTCCCGCAGCATCCTTTCCCGTTCCCGCTCCTGGTCGTGGCGTTCGCTGAAGCTCTGGCGGGCGTTGTCCAGGGCCATTTCCAGGAGCTTGTGCTTCTCGCCCCGGCGCGGCCGGTGCAGCGTCACCCTCCTGCCCTTCCGCTCCTCCAGATAGTCCTCGTGCACCGCCCGGTCCTCCAGCTCCACCGGCAGCAGGATCTCGTCGGGAACGAATCGATTGCCCTGGTAGAACTGGGTCAGCAGCGCGGCGACGATCTCCTCGTCATCGAACTGGTGGTCTTCGAGAGAATAGGCCTGGTTGCCGGTAAGCTTGCCCTGCCGCACGAAGATCACCTGGGCTTCGATGAACCCTCCCTCCCGGTACAGCCCGAAGATGTCCTGGTCGGCGCCCCAGTGCGAGACCATGCGCTGCTTCTCCAGCGTTTTCTCCACGGCCCGGATGCGGTCCCGCACCTTGGCCGCCTGCTCGAACTCCAGCGCGTCGGCGCGCTCCTGCATGCGGACGCGCAACTGACGCAACAGGTCGGCGCTCTTCCCCTCAATGAAGAGTACCGCCTGCCGGAGGTTTCCGGCGTAGTCCTCCGGGTCCACGGGATGGACACACGGCGCGGGACAACGCTTGATCTGGAATTGAAGGCACGGCCGGTCCCGGTTGCGGAAGTTGTAATCGGTGCAGGTCCGCAGCAGGAAGTGCTTCTCGATGACCTCCAGGGTCTCCCGCACGGCGACGGCGGAAGCGTAGGGGCCGAAGTAGCGGCTGCCGTCCTTGACGATGCTGCGGGTGGCCAGGATACGCGGCCAGGCGCCGGCGGTGACCTTGATGCTCAGGTAGCTCTTGTCGTCCTTGAGGCGGATGTTGTAGCGGGGCTTGTACTGCTTGATCAGGTTGTTCTCGAGGATCAGGGCTTCCTTCTCGTTGCTCGTCACCAGGGTCTCGATGTCCTCGGCCTGGCGCATGAGGAAGGCGACGTGCGGCCGTCCGTCTCCGCCCCGCAGATAGGAACGCACCCGGGCGCGCAGGTCCTTCGCCTTGCCCACGTAGATGACCTTTCCGGCCGAATCCCGCATCAGGTAGACGCCGGGGCCGGCGGACAGGGTATCGAGCTTTTCCTTGAGCTCCTCGATCTTCATGAACCGCTACGGGTTTCAGGCCCGGCCATCGCCGGAGGCGCGCGAGAGGTAGGGGCCGGACAGCTCCCTCTCCTGCAGCCCCCGGATACGGTCCCTGAGCTCGGCGGCCTTCTCGAATTCCAGCCGGTCGGAGGCCTGCTTCATTTCCTTCCTGAGCTTCTCCACCATCCGTGGAATCTCGCCGGGAGAGGGCCCGTCGTCGGCCACCAGCGGGACGTCCACGTAGTCCGCTTCGTAGGCCTGTATCAGCGGCTCGTCGAGCTGCTTGACCACGCTCCGGGGCACGATGCCGTGCTCCTCGTTGAACGCCTGCTGGACTCGCCGCCGGCGTTCGGTCTCGCCGATGGCCAGCTTCATGGAATCGGTCATGACGTCGGCGTAGAGGATCACCGTGCCCTCCAGGTTGCGCGCGGCCCGGCCGATGGTCTGGATCAGCGACCTCTCCGACCGGAGGAACCCCTCCTTGTCCGCGTCGAGGATAGCCACCAGCGAGACTTCCGGGAGGTCCAGACCCTCCCGCAGGAGATTGATGCCCACCAGGACGTCGAACACGCCCTTGCGGAGGTCCCGGATGATCTCCACCCGCTCGATGGCGTCGATATCCGAGTGCAGGTAGCGGACCTTGACGTTGAGGTCCTGGTAGTAATCGGTGAGGTCCTCGGCCATGCGCTTGGTCAGGGTCGTCACCAGCACCCGGGCGTCGACCGCCGTGCGTTTGCGGATCTCCTCCAGGAGATCGTCCACCTGGGTGGCCGCCGGCCGCACCACGATCTCCGGGTCCGTCAGGCCCGTGGGCCGGATCAACTGCTCCACCCGGACGTTGCCGCTCTTCATGATTTCATAGTCGGCAGGCGTCGCCGAAACATAAACCGTCTGGTGCACGGCGGCTTCGAATTCCTCGAAATTCAACGGCCGGTTGTCCAGCGCCGAGGGCAGCCGGAAACCGAAATCCACCAGGGTCTCCTTCCGCGACCGGTCGCCCCGGTACATGCCGCCGATCTGCGGCACGGTGACGTGGCTTTCGTCCACGAACAGCACGAAATCCTCGGGAAAGTAGTTCAGCAGGGTGGGAGGAGGTTCGCCGGGAAGCCGTCCGGTGAGGTGCCGGGAATAGTTCTCCAGGCCCGGGCAGTAGCCCATCTCCTCCAGCAGCTCCAGGTCGTAGAGCGTCCGTTGCCGCAGGCGTTGCGCCTCCAGCAGCTTGCCCTCCCGCTGGAGCTCGGCCAGCCGCTCCCGGAGCTCCTCCCGGATCGCGGCCACCGCCGCTTTCATGCGTTCGGCGGTGGTGACGTAGTGGCTGGCGGGATAGATCGTCGCCTTGTCCACGCGGCGGCGCACCTTGCCGCGCACCGGGTCCACCTCCAGCAGCGACTCCACCATGTCGTCGAAGAACTCGATGCGCAGCGCCGACTTGTCCTCGTACGCCGGGAAGACCTCCACGGTATCCCCCCGGACCCGGAACGTGCCGCGATGGAAGTCGTAGTCCACGCGTTCATACTGGATGTCCACGAGCTTCCGCAGCATCCGGTCCCGGTCGATGCGCATCCCTTCCTCGAGATAGACCATCAGGTCGAAGTAGGCCTCGGGGGAGCCGAGTCCGTAGATGCAGGAGACGCTGGCAACGATGACCACGTCCCGCCGCTCCAGCAGCGCCATGGTGGCCGCGTGCCGCAGCTTGTCGATCTCGTCGTTGATGGAGGCGTCCTTGGCGATGTAGGTGTCGGTGGAGGGTACGTAGGCCTCGGGCTGGTAGTAGTCGTAGTAGCTGATGAAGTAGCGGACCGCATTGTCCGGCAGCAGCAGCCGGAACTCGTTGTAGAGCTGCGCCGCCAGGGTCTTGTTGGGCGCGATCACCAGCGTGGGCCGGTTGATGCGGCTGATGACGTTGGCCATCGTAAAGGTCTTGCCGGAGCCGGTCACTCCCAGCAGCACCTGGTGACGGCGCCCGTCCTCGAGTCCCTCCACCAGCTCTCCGATGGCCCGGGGCTGGTCCCCCTTGGGCTGGAAGTCGGCCACCAGACGAAACCGGCCCGTCTTCCGTTCCTTGAGCATACCCAACGAATATCACCGCGGGCCGGGGGTGTGCAAAAGAGTCGGGCAGCGGCGGCGGTTCCCTGGACACGCGCGCGGGGAAGCTGTTAAGGTCTGCTGTCGCGGACGGCCGCCGCGAGGGGTGCGGTCGGCCTCCCTTCCCATACCATGGAAACATTCGATCTGACGGTCATCGGCGGCGGCATCGTGGGTTTGGCGACCGCCATGCGAATGGTGCGGGACCATCCAGGGTCGCGATGTGTGCTGCTGGAGAAGGAGCCGGAACTGGGAATGCACCAGACCGGTCACAACAGCGGCGTGCTCCACTCCGGCATCTACTACCGGCCCGGGTCCGTCAAGGCGCAGACCTGTGTTGCCGGGAAGAAGGCGCTGCTGGAATTCTGTGACCAGCACGGCATCCGCTATGACTTGTGCGGCAAGGTCATCGTCGCCACGCGCCCCGAGGAGCTGCCGCGCCTGGACGAGTTGAACCGCCGCGCCGAGGCCAACGGCGTGGACGGGGTGCGCATGATCGGACCCGAGGAGCTCCGGGAAATCGAGCCCCACTGCACCGGCTTGAAGGCGCTCCACGCCCCCTTCACGGGGATCATCGACTTCGGCGACGTGGCCCGGGCCTACGCGCGGTTGTTCGAAGCGGGAGGCGGCGCCATCCGGAGGTCGTGCGAGGTCACCGGCATCGCGCGCTCGTCCGACGGTTTCGTCATCGAAACCTCGCGGGACGCCCTGGAGACCCGCAGGCTCATCAACTGCGCGGGACTGTTCGTCGACCGTGTGGCGGCCATGACTCCCGGGTTCGCCTCCAGCGTCCGCGGCGGCATCGACGAACCCGTGCGCATCGTGCCGTTCCGGGGAGAATACCATCGTCTCCTGCCCGGGAAGCAGGACCTCGTCAAGGGGCTGGTTTATCCCGTGCCCGATCCTCAGTTCCCCTTTCTCGGCGTTCATTTCACCCCGACGGTGCACGGCCGCGTGGAAGTGGGACCCAACGCCGTGCTGGCGTTTGCGCGCCAGGGCTACCGGCAAAGCGACGTCAACCTGAGGGACCTCTACGAGGTCTTCTCCTACGGCGGCTTCTGGGCCATGGCCCGAAAGCACTGGAAGACCTCCCTGCCGGAGCTTCGGCGTTCCTTCGACAAGCGCGCTTTCACCCGGGAGCTCCAGCGCCTCATCCCCGCCATCGAGTCACGCGACCTGGAGTACAGCGGCGCCGGCGTGCGCGCCCAGGCCGTATCCGCCAGCGGCAGGCTGGTGGACGACTTCGTCATCGCCGAGTCCGAAAGCGCCATACACGTGCTCAATGCACCGTCGCCCGGCGCCACCTCGTCACTGGGGATCGCGGACGCCATTTGCCGCACGGCGGCGCAACATTTCGATCTTCCGGCCTCTTGAGCCGACCGAATTTCCGGACCATCGCCATTTCTCGTCAGCCGCCCAAGGAGGTATTCGAATGCTCATCCAGTACAAGGGCCACTGCCCCAGGGTCTCGCCGGAGGCCTTCGTCGCCCCCACCGCCGTGCTCATCGGCGATGTCACCGTGGAAGCCGGAGCGAGCATTTGGTTCGGCGCCGTGCTCCGCTCCGACGAGAACCAGAACCCCATCGTCATCGGCGCCAGGACCAGCATTCAGGATAACTGCGTGCTCCACTCGGGCGAAGGCGCGGTGATCATCGAAGCGGACGTCACCGTGGGACACGCCGCCATCATGGAAGGCGCCACCATCCGGCGCTCCGCCATCATCGGCATGAACTCGACGCTGCTGGAGGACACCGAGATCGGCGAGGAATCTCTCATCGCCGCCGGCAGCGTGGTGGTGCCCCACACCCGGATTCCCGCGCGCTGCCTGGCGGCGGGCAGTCCGGCGAAGGTCAAGAAGGAAATCAGCGGCGAGGCCCTCAACTGGATCAAGATGGGCTCGTCCACCTACACGGAGCTGTGCAGGAGCTACCTGGGCGGCGACTACAAGGTGCTGGACTGACGAATGGCCTGCCCCTAGCGCTGGCACCGCGGACAGTAGAACACGCCGCGGTTCCCGAGGCCGACCCTCTTGATGGGCGCGCCGCAATCGCGGCAGGGCGCGCCTTTTCGGTCGTACACGCGAAGGCGCCACTGAAAGGCGCCGCGATCGTCGTTGCCGTCCCGGTAGTCCGACACCGAACTGCCGCGCCAGCGGATGGCCTCGCGCAGCAACGCGCGAATCTCGTGCGCCAGCTCCGCGCTCAACGCCCTGGAGATGCGGTAGCTCCGGCGGGTGGGACGGACTCCGATGCGGGAAAGCACTTCGTTGACGTAGATATTGCCCAGCCCGCAGACGATCTGCTGATCCAGCAGCAGGTCCCGTATGCTCCTGCGCGACCGGTGCAGGAGCGGATAGAGGTAGTCGCCGGTAAAGCGCCGGTCCAGAGGATCCATCCCGAGCCTGGCGAAGGGCGGCCACGCATCCAGCTCCCGGCTGGGCAGGACCACGCAGAGCCCGAAGCGGCGCGGGTCATGATAGCGAAGCTCGCCCCCCTCGCCGAGGGTAAACACCAGATGGTCGTGCTTCTCCAGGGATGCGTTCCGCTCCCGGAAGGTCAGCTTGCCCGACATCCCCAAGTGCGAAACCCACGTCCAGCCGCCGTCCAGCTCCGCCACGATGTACTTGCCGCGCCGGGTCACGGCGGCGACCGTCCTGCCCTCCAGCCGGGCGGCGAAATCGGCGGCCACGGGCTTGCGCAGCCGGCCTTCGATGACCCGGACCTGGAGGATCCTCACACCCTGAAGCCGCTCCCGCAACGTGCGGCACACCGTCTCGACTTCGGGCAGCTCAGGCATGACCGTCACCGCCCGCCTCCCCGAACGCGCGGGCCAGGCGGCTGAACTCCTCCAGCTCCAGCGTTTCGGCCCGGCGCCGGGGGTCGACGGCCGCCCGGTCGAAGATCTCCCGGGTACGGGCATCGAACAGACCCGACAACGCGTTGCCCAGCATCTTGCGCCGGCGGGCGAACCCTGCGCGCACCACCGACCGGAGCAGCGGAATCTCTCCGGCCGGCACCAACGGCTCACGGTGCAGCTCGACCCTCAGGAGTGTCGACTCGACCCTGGGCCGGGGCGTGAACGCTTCCGGCGACACCGCCACTTTCCGGGTCACCTTGCCGTAGAGCCGGCACCAGAGCGAGAGGGCGCCGTAGGCGGAAGTGCCCGGCTCCGCCGCAAGCCTGCGCGCCATTTCCTTCTGCAGCATGACCACGAGAACCGAAAAACGATGCCCTGCCTCGAAAAGGCGCAGCAGCGCCGGCGCGGCCACGCTGTAGGGAAGGTTCGCCACGACCTTGATCCGGTGTTCGGGCAGGAGCCTGTCGAAATCCGTCGTCAGGATGTCCTGGTGGACGAGATGGAACCCCGCGCACGACCCCAGCGGGCCGTCGCGCAGCCACCGCACCAGCAAGGGATCCACCTCGACGGCCCAGACGTTGCGGTTCTCGCCGACCAGACAGCGGGTGACGAAACCCAGTCCCGGCCCCACCTCCAGGATACCGTCGTCTTCGTCCAGGTCGAGAAGTCGGATGATGGTATCGATGACGCGCCGATGGACAAGGAAGTTCTGACCGCGGGCCCGACTGGGCGTAAAGCCCAGTTCCCGCCAGGCGATCCTCGCCTCTTCATGAAGAGTGGCCATGGAGTCCTTCGACTAGGCTCGGGACGAACGGAGGCCCGGACCGCACTCCCGTTCGTCCCGAGCCCTTCGACCAGCCTCAGGACAGGCGTGCCGGAGCGCGGGCGGAACGGAATCGAAGGACCGGCTTCGATGGCGGCAGATGATCGGTGACTCCTCAGAGGATCAGCGCCGGATCGGCATTCAGACGGGGGCCGCTGTCGCCACCCTGCTCCAGCCGGTGGCTCCCGACCAGGGCCACCATGGCGCCGTTGTCCGTGCAGAAGCGAAGCGACGGGCAGTGGAGCTCCGCCTCCGCCTCGCCGGCCTTTTCCGCCAGCTTTGCCCGGAGACGGCTGTTGGCGGCGACCCCCCCGCCCAGGACGATATTCTTGATGCCGAACTCCTCGACCGCCCTGAGCGTCGGCGCGATCAGCATGTCCACCACGGCCTCCTGGAAGCTCGCCGCGATGTCGGCCATCTCCTCACGCCAATGGTCCGGCCGCTTGCGGGTCAGGTAGTGCCAGACGGAGGTCTTGAGGCCGCTGAAGCTGAAGTCGTAGGGAGTGCGCAAGCGTGCCCGGGGGAAGGCCACGGCCCGGGCATCGCCCTGCCTGGCCAGGTCGTCGATGATCCGCCCGCCGGGAAAACCCAGCCCCATCATCTTGGCCACCTTGTCGTAGGCCTCACCGGCGGCGTCATCGAGCGTACCGCCGAGATGCTCATACTCGCCTACCGCCCGGACGATGTAGAGCAGCGTGTGTCCGCCGGAAGCCACCAGAGCCAGATACGGGAAGGCCACCTCCTTCTCCAGGAAAATGGACAGCACGTGGGCCTCCAGGTGGTTGACCCCCACGTAGGGAATGCCGGAACGGAAGGACCAGCCCTTGACGAAGGAGAGGCCCACCAGGAGCGAGCCCGTCAAACCGGGACCGTAGGTGACCGCCAAGCCGTCCAGGTCGCCGGCGGTGACGCCCGCCTGCTCCAGGGCTCGGTCCACCATGGGTTGGATGGCGCGGATGTGCTGGCGCGAGGCCATCTCCGGGACGATGCCGCCGTAAGGCGCATGCACGGCATCCTGGGACGACACCAAATTGGCCCGCACGGATCGACCGTCTTCAAGAACCGCCGCGGCGGTGTCGTCACACGATGTCTCGACGCCCAATACGATCACGACTCACCTCCGTTGCATTCCTCACCCTCACCCGCAGGTCTCCACGGGCTGCATCCGACCTTCCCCCTGCGTTCCGGGAGCCGTTCGCCGTCCGCTTTCCGGACAGCGGGAGACATCTCCGGCGCGGGCGTCCGTTCCCGTGTTGGAAACACCGGGCGGAGTGATGAAGTCGGTGACGGGCAACCGGCTGGTGGCCTGCTTCATGAAATCCGTCCAGATGGGAAGGGCCGCCCGGGATCCGGAGAGGCCGAGCTCGGACTGGCGGTCGAACCCGACCCAGACCAACGCCAGCAGCTCCGGAGTGTAGCCCGCGAACCACGCGTCCCTGGCGTCGTTGGTGGTGCCCGTCTTGCCGGCGGCGGGACGCGTGAATCCCAGCATGCGCGCGCCCCGCGCCGTGCCCCGATCCACCACCCCACGCAGCATGTTGTTCATGTCGAAGGCCACTTTGGGCGATATGACGCGCTTCACCCGGATATTCCCTTTCTCCAACACCGTTCCGTTGCGGTCCACCACGTTCTTGATGGACAGCAGGTGGGTACGCACGCCGTTGTTCGCCAGTGCGGAGAACGCGCCGGCCAGCTCGAGCGGCGTCACCTCGACCGCGCCGAGGGACAGTGAGGGCAGCAACGGCAGACGGCTTTCGATGCCCATTCGATAAGCCATCTCCCGGACCTTCTTGATGCCGACGTCCTGGGCAATGCGCGCGGTGGCGGCGTTCAAGGACTTTTCCATGGCCTCGCGCATGGTCACATGGCCATAGTATCGTTGGTTGTAGTTCTCCGGGGCCCAGTCCTGGCGCCCGAAGCTCCAGGTGAAAGGCGCATCCTCGACCAGCGTGGCGCTGTCGTACGATTCATGATTCCGGCTCGAGCCGTGGGTCAAGGCGGCCAGATACACGAACGGCTTGAACACCGAGCCGGGCTGCCGCTTGGCCTGGGCCACGCGGTTGAACTGCGACTTGCGGTAGTCCCGTCCGCCGACCATGGCCTTGATCTCGCCCGTCTGGGGCCTGATCACCACCAGCGCCCCCTCCAGATCGTCCTTCTTGGCGGTCTTTCGCAGGTGACCGTAGTCCTTTTCCAGTCTCGCCAGCCCCCGGGTCATGGCCGTTTCGGCGGCTTGCTGAAGCTCCCGGTCGAGACTGGTGAAGATGCGCAGTCCTTCGGCCGTCAACACCTCGTTGCTGTAATGGGCCGCAAGCTCCTTCTTCACGTAGTCCGTGAAATAGGGGGCGCTGTTGGTGAGGCGTATGGGCTCCCGTTTTTCGAACACCTCCTGCAACGCCCGGTCGTACGCGCGCCGCGTAATGATGCCGTCGTTCGCCAGCTTGGCGAGGATGACGTTGCGGCGTCGGGTGGCGTCCTTGAGGTTCCGGTAGGGAGAATAGCGATTGGGAGCCCGTATCAGGCCCGCCAGCATGGCTATCTCGCCGACGGTGAGCTGCTCGGGCTCCTTGACGAAGTAGAACCGGGCCGCCTCCCAGATGCCGAAGATACCCTGGGCGCCGTTCTGTCCGAGATAGATCTCGTTCAGGTAGTTCTCCAGGATCTCGTCCTTGGAGTACCTCCACTCGGCAATCATCGCCATGAGCGCTTCCTTGATCTTGCGCTCCAGGGTGCGGTCGCTTTCCAGGAAGAAATTCTTCATCAGCTGCTGGGTCAAGGTGCTGCCGCCCTGCACCACCCCTCCCCGCCGCAGGTTGGCCACAAGAGCCCGCAACACGGCCACCGGATCCACGCCACGGTGATAGTAGAAGCGCTCGTCTTCCACCGCCAGCACCGCTTTCCTGATCTGCACGGGCACCTCTTCCAGCCGCACGATCCGCCGTTGTTCCCGCACCCGATCGTAGAATCCGGTGACCACCTCGGGTTCCAACTCCAGCGACGGCAGGACCTCGCCGTCGTCGAGCCGCTGTATGCGGTGAATGGCCCCGGCCTTCAAGGAAATGCGCACGGGAAACCCGCGAAAATCACGCAACGGGTACTGAAAGTCGTGCAGGAAGATCTCGATGACCGCGTTCTTGCCGCGTATCCGGTATTCGCCCTTGGCCCGCGGCTCGTGCCGGGAAGATCGATACCCCAGGCGCCGGAGCTTCTCCCGGAGCTGGTCCGCGGTGAGGCTGACCCCCGGATACACGATCTTGCTGTCCGAATAGATCTTCGAGGGGAACTCCCATTTCTGCCCCTCGAACTTGGCCTTCACGACCCCGCTCAGGTGCCAGACATACCAGCCCCCCACGCCCAGCCCGCCGAGGAACACCATCACCAACAGGGTGGCGGCGACCTTGAGCAGCCGTTTGAAGAATCTCTTGACGCTGCCGCCTCTCATGCCTGCGGTCTTTCGCTTGACTAGCGCGGGAATCGCAACGCGAGGAAAAGGGTCGTATCCTCGCGTTTGACCAGGAACAGGATGCCGCTCCCCTTGGTCAACTTGCTCACGACCTGCCGGAAGTCCTGCAGACCGCCGATCGGTTTGCGGTCGATCTCCAGGATCACGTCGCCGACCCGGATGCCCGCCTGCTCCGCCGGGCTGCCCGACTCCACCCCCGTTACCACCACGCCTTGCCGGCCCCGCGCTCCCGGCACGCCGAAGAACTGCCGGGTCATCTCCCTGACGGTCAGGCCAAGCTCGTTGCCACGCTCCAGCGCAACCATGGCTTCATCGTCACGCAGCTTGCCGATTCGGACCGTCAGGGACACCGGCCGGCCGTCGCGCAGGACCATGACGTCCACGGCCTTGCCGACCGACGTCCGGGCAACGACCAACGAGAGATCGCTGGACTTCTCGATGGCGGCGCCGTCGAACCGCACGATGACGTCCCCCACCCGGCAACCGGCCGCCGCCGCCGGGCTGCCCTGCGTCACGTTGGCCACCAGGGCTCCATGAGCCTCGTGCATGCCCAGGGCCGCCGCCGTCTCGGCGTTGACGTCCTCGATCACCACGCCCAGCCAGCCCCGCGTGACCTTGCCCTTGTCCTTGAGCTGAGGAAGAAGTCCCTTCACCAGGTTGATCGGGATGGCGAAGCCGATTCCGATGTTGCCTCCGCCACGGCTGAAGATCGCGGTGTTGACTCCGACCACCTCGCCGCGCAGGTTGATCAACGGTCCGCCGGAGTTGCCCGGATTGATGGAGGCGTCGGTCTGTATGAAATTGTCGTAAGGGCCGGCGCCGATACGGCGCCCCTTGGCGCTGACGATCCCGGATGTCACCGTGTGCTCAAGACCGAACGGGTTGCCGATGGCCAGGACCCACTCACCCACCTCGAGAGCCGCGGAGTCTCCGAGACGCACCACCGGCAGCCTTCGCTCGACGTCGATCTTGATCAACGCGATATCGGTCTTGGGGTCCCGGCCGGCGACCCTGGCACGGTGCTCGGAACCGTCCGAGAGCTTGACCGTAAGCTCGTCTTCATCCTCGACCACGTGGTCGTTGGTAACGATAAAGCCGCCGGGATCGACGATGAAACCGGAACCCACGCTCCGCCGCGGACTCGGCACGGAACCCCGCGGGAGCCGCTCGCCGAAGAAGCGTTGCCAGAAATCGCCGAAAGGGCCTTCTTCCCGAGGGCTGCCGGAACCCGGCACGGAAGGACTGGAAGAGATGTGCACGACCAGCGGCCGCAGCTGCTTGGAGAGGGTGACGAAATCGGGAAGGACCATGCGTGTGCTCGCCTGGGGGACCCCCGTGGCGAGCAGCACTGCGACGGTGAAGAACACCGCCAGGGCGCGGCCGCGCATGGATGGTGGCGACGCGGGCGTCATGTCGTCCGGACGGCCTCCACGTACTTCATCCTGAGGTTGTAGAGAACTTCCTTCACGAGTTGCTCCTCGGTCTCGTCCAGATTCCCTTTGCTCTTCTCGCCAAGCATGGCGATGATGTCAATGGTCTGCTTGGCCACCGCCACGTCCTTCTCGAGCTGGCCGGTAACCGGGTTGTCGATCTCTCCGAGATGCATGAGCGCCTGGGTGCTCAGACTGATGATGAACGTGGGAAAATTGATGGACGGCAACTCTTCCTGGCGATCCCCCGCATCCTGAGGCGGCTCCGCGCCCCCCTGGGCCTCCGCCTCCGCCCGCGGGGCCTGATCTTCCTGCGTCTCCTGTTCCCCGCGCGCCTCGCCATCCTCGGTAAACCGGCGCTTGTCGCTGACCTTGAATCCTTTCGGGGCGTCTGTTTCTTCGTCGGACATGCGTTTTTCCTCCGCGGAGACCGTGTAGCGCCCGCCTGCCGGCGCGACACGAGCCCTTCATCAGCGTATTTTACCACCAACGTCAGGGATTGCCCAACTCAGCTCCCGGATCACTTCGTTCACGCTCACGTCTCCGGCACAGCCGCCTCCGCCGCGTCTCGGTGGGCCCAGCACGGCCACGCGAGGGCCCCAGGGCGTCCATTCCCGCGGGTCGGTCACCCGGAAGACGGCCGCCGTGGGAACGCCGAGCGCCGCCGAAAGATGGGTCGGTCCACTGTCGTTGCCCGCGTAGGCATCGCACCCGGCCAGCACCGCCGCCAACCGGCTGAGAGACAAACCCCGAAGCGGCAGTGCGGCATCGCGAGACACCAAGTCCTCGAGGCCGGACTCCTCCTCCACCGGCCCGACCAGAAGCAGCGGCGAGCCTTTCGTCTCGCGGCGCCACCAGCGGCAGACCTGCAGGAAGCGATCCAACGGCCAGTTCTTTCGGGCCGCCCCGCTACCCGGGGCCACGGCGAGCACCGGCTTGCCGGAGAGCCGGTGCCGCCGCCAAAGCGATTCACGCCACTCCACCGCGGCGGGCACCAGCGGCATACGCACCGAACGCAGATGTTCCGCGTCCGCGCCGACGCATGAAAGAAAGTATTCCGACCACCTGTTCCCGTCTCCACGGTGCCGAAACGGGAACAAGTGCACTTGGCCGTGGGCGGCGGTCCGGAGATTGGCGGCGAAGACAGCCTCGCCAGCGCCGCTCCACGAATAGATCCGATCGTAGCGGGAAAGATAACGGCGCACCGCCGGCTCCGCAGCCGCTCCTTCGACGAACAAGCGGGAGACCTCGGGACGATCCAGCCGTCCGGCCCGGAGACCGGACCCTTCCGGAAGGAGCTCGCCCAGGGGACCCCGAAGCAGCACCGTCACGCGGGCATTGCGGGTCGCCAGCACATCGAGCGTGGGGTAGAAGCAGACGAAATCGCCAAGGGCGCCGGGAAAGAGAACGAGCGCTCGGCCATCTGCAGGACGCGCGCCCCCGGACGTTCGCGGTATCATGTCGTGCCCATCCGTGTTGACTTCGATTCAGGCTGACTCTATCATAACAACCCGCGGACAACCCTCACCTTCCCGAACCCATGACGACACCCTCCACTTGCACGGGGTCCATCCTCGACCTTATCGGCTCGACGCCGGTGGCTCGCCTGACGCGGCTGCCGGGCAAGGAAGACGCCGAGATCTGGGGCAAGCTGGAATCCCTCAATCCCGGAGGATCGGTCAAGGACCGCATTTGCCGCAGCATGGTCGAGGACGCGGAACGCCGGGGTCTGCTGAAGCCGGGAGGGACCATCGTGGAGCCCACCAGCGGCAACACCGGCATCGGCCTCGCGCTGGTGGCGGCGGTGAAGGGGTATCGGTTGATCCTCACCATGCCCGATACGATGTCCGAGGAGAGACGCAACCTGCTGGTGGCGTACGGCGCACGCCTCATCCTGACCCCCGATACCAAGGGAATGGGCGGCGCCATTCGGCGGGCCGAGGAACTGGCGGCCGAGCATCCCGACTTCTTCATGCCGCAGCAGTTCACCAATCCCGCCAACCCGGCGGCCCACAAGAGGACCACGGCGGTCGAGTTGTTGAGCCAACTCGGACACGTGGACGCCTTCGTCAGCGGCGTCGGCACCGGCGGCACCATCACCGGCGTGGGCGAGGTGCTCCGGGAAAAGAACCCTTCCGTACGGATCTACGCCGTCGAGCCGGCCGCTTCACCGGTGCTGTCCAACGGAGAACCCGGTTACCACAAGATCCAGGGGATCGGCGCGGGCTTCGTGCCGCCGGTTCTGAACACCCGCGTTTACGACGAGGTGATCACCGTCAGCGACGAGGACGCGGCGGCTACCACCAAGCGCCTTGCGGTGGAAGAAGGCATCTTCGTGGGCATTTCGTCCGGCGCCAACTGCTTCGCGGCCATGCAGGTGGCCCGGACCCTGGGGAAGGGGCGCCGGGTCGCGACCATGCTGTGCGACAGCGGCGAACGCTACCTCAGCACCCGGTTCTAGTGCCCTGTCCGGAAGCCGTACCGGCTGCTCCGGAGGTTTCCAACGAACCGGTTTTCTGCTAGCCTTAAACCCCGGCCCTGATACCCCCTGCCGCTGCTCGGAATCGTCCCCGTCGTCTAGCCTGGCCCAGGACACCGGCCTTTCACGCCGGCAACACGGGTTCAAATCCCGTCGGGGACGCCATCGCCGCTCCACCTCCATCGAACCCTCATACCAGCCCTTGAGCCACCAGCGCCTCCGCGAAAGGAAGGTCCTCGGGGTAGGTGACCTTGAGGTTCGTCGTATTTCCCTCCACGACCCACACCGGCATCCCGAGCTGCTCCACCAGCGTGGCGTCATCGGTGGCATCCACCCCGTCCCGTTGCGCCTTCTCATAGGCCGCCCGGAGTGTCCGCGCCGGGAACGCCTGGGGCGTCTGAATCTCCCAAAGCCGGTTTCGAGGCAAGGTCTCCTCCACCTGCCCCTGGCGTACGGTCTTGATGGTGTTGCGCGCCGGCACCGCCGCCGTGACCGAACGGTCGCCGCGGGCTTCGCGCACACAGCGGTCGATGAGTTCGGGCGCGGCGAACGGCCGGGCGCCGTCGTGAACCACCACCACCGCGCAGTCGGGGTCGAGTGCGTCGAGGCCCGCGCGCACGGAGTCCTGCCGACGGGCACCGCCCCGGTGAACGGCGATCGCCAGCCCCGCCGGCGGCGACATCCGCAGCAGCTTCTCGTATGCCTCCATCTCCTCCGCGGGCACCACCAGCACGGCCTTGCCGACCTCCGCCGACCGGCCGAAGCGCTCCAGGGTATGGAGGATCAGCGGACGCCCCGACACCGGCAGAAGCACCTTCGGAGCCTCGCCCCCTACCCTGGTCCCTCGCCCCGCGGCCAGGATGACGGCATTGACATGCACAACAATTCCTCCCTGCGAAAAAAAAGAGCCGAAGGCAGGCCCCCAGCTCTTTCAATCATCGCGGACGACGCCGCTATTGCGTGAAGATGTGGCTCAGTTCCTCCATGATCTTTTCCTCGGTGTGCGACCGGGCGATGGAAAGCTCCTTGACGAGCAGATTCCTCGCCGTGTCCAGCACCTTCCGCTCGCCGAAGGACAGCTCCTTGTCGCCCTTCAACAGGAACAGATCTCTCAACACCGCCGCTATCTCGATGACGGACCCGGTCTTGATCTTCTCGGTATACTCCCGATATCGGCGGTTCCACGTCTGCTGGTCCACCGGCGCCTTCTTCTTCTCCCGCAGTATACGGTAAACACGAGTCACGGTTGTCTTGTCGATGATCTTCCTCAGGCCCACGGCCATGGCGTTGTCCACCGGAACCATGATCTTCATATCCGTGTCGAGGATGCGCAGCATGTAGAACTTTTTCTGGGTCCCGGATATCACCTGAATTCTTACCGCTTCGATCTCACCGACTCCGTGCGCAGGATAGACAACCTTCTCTCCGACCTTGAACATTCAGTCCTCCTTGAAAGTCAGAACCCGTGTGCGAAAAAGGGACGAGAGGAGATCGACCGGCCGGGCCGGAGGAAGGTATTTCTGGAAGGGAGGGCCAGGAGTAGAGATGGACGTTTTGATGACGTTCTCTTCACAACCCTTTATATACAATGCTGGCGGAGAGGGCGTCAAGGGAAGCGTCTGGAAAAAATAGGTGTTATATGACAATAAGTTGGAGTGGTAAAACTAGAAAGCAAATTAGTTTCTATCGAAGCCCGCCTGAAGCTTCCGCTCCATGACCCATGCGTCCTCGCCGTTGTCGGAGTAGTAGCCCTTCCGTAGCCCGCAGACTTCGAATCCCAGGGAACGATAGAGGGTCTGGGCGGGGTCGTTGGACCTTCTCACCTCCAGCGTCATCCGCCGGAAGCCGCGCTTGGCCGCGCTCTCAATGATGTCGTTGAGCATCGCCCTGGCGACTCCCTGTCGCCGGTGTTTGGGGTGGACCGCGACGTTGTGGATGTCGAGCTCCCCGGTCAACTCCCAGTAGATCACGTAACCGACGGGCTTGCCGTCCCGTTGACACAACACCGACCGGGCGCAGGCGGCCTGCAACTCCTCCAGGAAGAACTGCCGGCTCCACGGACTGGCGAACGCCGCCGTCTCGATGGCCATGACGTCGTCCAGATCGGTGACCGTCATGCGCCGAAAGTACAACTCGTCCCTGGGTTGTACGGACATGTGAACCCGCGTGGCGCTAGGTGATCCAACCCAGCCTTGCCGCGCTCTCCTTGAGCAGGAGGACATCCAGGACCTTGCTGCGCAGGTCGTGCGCGAAACCGTAGACCCGGTCTTGAAGCGGAATGACGGTGGTGAACTCCGGGGGAAAGGCGCCGATGCTCGACGATATCTTTCGGACACGGGAATCCAGGAGTTTGCCTCTGACGATCAATTGGCCTTCCTTCAACGCCAGCTCGTAGTCGTAGTCCGGCATGCGTTGGGGAAGTCGCGGCGCCATGGAGATGCCCAGACGCGGCACCTGGGTGGGGAACTCCAACCGGAGATGATAGGCCTTGCCCAGGTCCTCCACCGTGTAGGCGTGGCCGTAACGCCTCTCACGCTCCACCTTCTCCACGAACCTCGAATCGTAGAACCCCTCCACGGGCACCGGAATCCGCCGCAGCAGCTTCCCCCGGTGCGACAGCAGGGGCCGCAGAAGGATCGCCAGCGGCACGCCGTAAAGGGCCGCGCTCACCGTCACCTGCTCCACGGGCACGGCGCGGAAGAAGCTTTGGCGCAGGCGATACAGAACCTCGGCCAACGCCACCAGGAAGCCCACCAGGATGTACATGTTGACGCCCTTGCCGAACGCCAGACCCAACCCTTCGATGGCGACACCCGCGGCGATGAACGCCACCGGATAGAGGATCATGTTGAGAATCATGTTGAGGGAGGTGGCGGCCCCGTCCACGAAATAGGGCCGTCCCGCCAGCTCCCCCAGATCGTCCCGGGAGGCCGCCGGCAAGGCGCCGAGCACGGGTTGCAGGAGCAGTACGGCAAGGCGCAGCAGGTTCGATTCGCTGGCCTGGATCCGCTGCACCAACTCTTCGAAGCCGAGCGGGAGCTGGCCGGGAAACACCTTCGGCTCCCGCGTCGCCGGTTCCTCGTCGGGCTCTTCCTCTACCACGGCCGCCGCAGGCGGCGGGGGCGGTGGCGCGGCCACCACGGGCGCGGGCGGGGCCTCCGCCGGTACCGCCGCGCCGTTGGTCGCTTCCGCGGCCGGTGCGGCAGGGGCCTCGGCCGGTGCGCCGGCATCCTCCCCGGTCCGGAAACGGGACTCGAAGCTGTCGCCGAAGTCGGTGTCGGCATGAATCACGCGCGCCCGGCCGATGAGCACCTCCTCGGTCTCCACGTTGTTGGGGTCGGTCACGCAGCAGTCCACGGGGCATACCGCGGCGCACGCTTCGTAGTCGTGGAAGCCGACGCACTCGGTGCACAGGACCGGATCGATGACGTAGATGTCATCGTTCTGGGTGATGGCTTCGTTGGGACATTCCGGTTCGCAAGCGCCGCAGTTGATGCACTCTTCGGTTATCATGGTGGCCATGGAACAACGCTCCTGAATCGAATCCCGTCCGCCGCGTCAGACCGGGAGGGCCGAGGCTTCCGGGGTCTGGCATGCCAAGGGGTTGATCGTCAAAATAGTAGATTTTTCGCCTTACTTCAATGTCTCCGGCGCGGCTTGAAAATCCCCCGCCGGCCGTGTTAGACAATCAGGTTGTATTGGGCGGCGTACCCAAGTGGTTAAGGGAGAGGTCTGCAAAACCTCCATGCGGCGGTTCGAATCCGCCCGCCGCCTCCACCCTCCCGATCAACGCTGCTTCAGCATCTCGTCGAGCAGGTCCCCGTAGCGCTCCACCACGACCCGCCGTTTCAGCTTCATGCTGGGGGTCAGCTCCCCGGTGTCGGTGGAGAAGTCCCCCGGCAGCACGCGAAAGTCGCGGACCGCTTCGAACGGGGCCAGCGCCCTGTTCCGTTCGCGGATTCGCTGTCTGAGGTGCGCGAACAACCGGGGATCCGTGGCCGATTCGCCGCCTTCCAGCTCGACGCCTTCCTTTTGCGCCCAGCGGGCCACCTCGTCGGGGTCGAGGGTGATCAGCGCCACCAGATGGCTGGTCTTGTCGCCCCACACCATCGCCTGGCTGATCAACGCCTCCTCCCGCAAATGATTCTCGATCATCTGCGGCGCGATGTTCTTTCCGCCGGACGTCACGATGAGATCCTTCTTGCGGTCGGTGATGCGCAGGAAACCTTCGTCCTCGATACGCCCCACGTCGCCCGTGTGGAACCACCCGTCCTCGGCGATGGCCTCCCGGGTGGCCGCCGGATCCTTGAAGTACCCCTTCATGATATTGGCGCCCCGGATCAGGATCTCGCCGTCGTCGGCGATGCGGCACTCCACCCCGTCCAGGGGCAGCCCCACCGTGCCCACCCGGTAGCGATCCAGGCGGTTCACGTGGGTCACCGTGGAGGTCTCCGTGAGCCCGTACCCCTCCACGATCCAGACCCCCAACGCCTGGAAGAAGTCCGCGATGGGTTCGGACAGCGGCGCCCCCCCGGAGAGCGCCAGCCGAAGCCGTCCGCCCATGCCCTGCCTGACCTTCGAGAGCACGAGGCGGTCGGCCAGCCCATGACGGAGCCGCAGCCATGCGCCGCGGCGCTCGCCCCGCCTGGAGGCATCGTTGTAACGTTTGCCCACCGCCACCGCCCATCGGAAGAGTCTTTGCTTGACGGGGCTGGAGCTCTCGACCCGGGTGAGGATGCGCCGGTGGGCATTCTCATACACGCGCGGCACCGAGAACAGCAGCGTCGGCCGGACCGCCTGCAAGTCCGCCGACAGGGTTTCGATGGAACGCGCAAACGCGCACAGGTAACCTCGGGCCACGGCCACGAAGTGCTCCAGCCGGCCGAACGAATGAGCCAGGGGAAGGAACTGGAGCGTCACGGCGTCTTCGCTGACCGGCATGGCGGCCAGGGAGACGGCGATGGTGAAGAGGTAGTGGCCGTGAGTGGTGAGGACGCCCTTGGGCTCGCCCGTGGTGCCCGAGGTGTAGATGATGGTGAGGTCGTCGTCGGGCCCCAGCGCCTCGGCCGCTTCGCGGAAGGCCCCCGGATGCTTCCCGCGGTACTCCCGCCCCATGGCTTTCAACTCTTCCAGGGAAACCAGGCCGGGCGCCGTTCCGGGCTCCGCCGGGCCGTCCTTCGGGTCGAGCACCACCGTGGTCTTCACCGATGCCAGGGCCGGCGCGGAAAGATCCAGCCTTTCCAGCGCGGCCGGGGAATCCACCACCAGCAGCGCGGCCTCGGAGTGTTGAACGACGTACTGGACCTGGGCCGGCGTGCTGGAAGCGTAGAGGGGAACCGTCAGCGCTCCGGTGCAGATGTTCGCCCAGTCCAGCAGGCACCACTCCACGCGATTGGCCGCGTAAAGGGCAACGCGGTCGCCCTTCTTCACTCCCGCGGCCACCAGCCCCAGGGCGAGGCTCTCGACCTCCTCGGCCGCCTCCGCCCAGGTCTGGTCGCACCACCGGCCATCGCGCCAGAAACGGTACAGGACCCGGTCCCGTTGCGCATCCGCCTGCGACAGAAAGAGGTCGGCGAGGCTCCGGTACGCCATGCCGGGACTATAGCATAAAGGACTCATCTTTTTCCCGGGCCGCGGCACGCCGGAAACCACATGGGTCAACTTCCGCCGAAGCCGTGGATCTGACCGCAAACATACTGCTGTTGGGGCAACGTGAGCTCGGGGTAGATGGGCAAGGCCAGCGAGCACCGGGCCGCCGCCTCGGCCTGCGGGAAATCCCCTTCACGGTAGCTCAGGGAACCGAAACAATCCTGCAGGTGCAGCGGCGACGGGTAGTAGATCTCCGTAGCCACGCCCTTGTCTCCCAGGTAGGCACGGAGGCGGTCCCGCTCCGGCGAACGGATCACGAACTGGTTGTAGACGTGACCCGGACAGTCGGTTGGAAGGACGAGGTGTTCCGTCGACGCCGCCACGGCCAGGAGTCCCCGATACCGTTGCGCGGCCCCGCGCCGGGCTTCCGTCCACTCGCCGAGGTGCCTGAGCTTGATCCGCAGGACCGCCGCCTGCAGACTGTCAAGCCGGAAGTTTCCGCCCACCAGCCGATGATGATACTTGGGCGCTTCACCATGGACCCGAAGCATGCGGATGCGTCCCGCCAGTTCCTCGTCGTCGGTGACCACCATGCCGCCGTCGCCGAACGCGCCCAGATTCTTGCTGGGATAAAAGGAGAAGCAGCCCACGGCTCCGATGCTGCCCGCCACCCTGCCCCGGCCGTCGGCGGCCCCGAACGACTGCGCCGCGTCTTCCACCACCGCCACCCCCGCCTCCCGGGCCAGTTCCAGGATCGGGTCGAGCTCCATGCAACGGCCGAAGAGATGAACGGGCATGATGGCCCGGGTGCGCGGCGTCATGCGCGCCGCCACCGCCCCCGGATCCATGTTGAAGGTATCCGGCTCGATGTCCACGAAAACCGGCCGCGCACCCAGCCGCGCGATGACGCCGGCGGTGGCGAAGAACGAGTACGCGGTGGTGATCACTTCATCGCCGGGACCGAGCTCCAGCGCCATCAAGGACACCAGCAAGGCATCGGTGCCGGACGAGACTCCGATGGCGAAACGCGTCCCGGTGCAGGCGGCGATTTCCTGCTCCAGCTCCGCGACCTCCGTCCCCAGGATGAACCGCTGCGAAGCGCATACCCTCAGGACGGCCTCCTCGACTTCGCCCCGGATACTGTCGTACTGGGCCTTCAGGTCCAGCAGTGGCACCTCCATGGTGTTCATCCGGTCCGTTCCCACCTCGTCCTAGTTGATGCGCCACCCGGGACTTGCTACGAGAGTAGGCCATGACGCCCCAGACAGGTTGTTCCCTCGAGCTTTGACGTGGCCAAGGTCCTTGGATTGACCGGAGGCATCGCCACGGGAAAGAGCACGGTATCGGCCATCCTGAGCGACCGGGCCGCCATCGTCGACGCGGACCGGCTGGCGCGCGAAATCGTCGAGCCGGGCCGGGACGCATGGCGCGAGATCGTCGACCTCTTCGGTCCCGAGTCGTTGAGGGAAGATCGGACCCTCGACCGTTCTTACCTCCGCCACGTCATATTCCAGGATCCGCCGAAGCGGAAACGGCTGGAGGCCATCACCCATCCCCGCATTCGCGCGCTGGCGCGGCAACGCATCGTCGAACATTCCCGCGAACACGATTTCGTCATCTACGACGCACCGCTCCTCTTCGAAGCGAAAATCCACCACTGGCTTCGTCCGGTGTTGCTCGTGGCGTGCCGGCGCGACATCCAGGAGCACCGGTTGCGCATGCGTGACGGACTTGACGACTCCGATATCCAACGGCATCTGAAAGCGCAAATGTCACTGGCGGAAAAACGGCGGCTCGCGGACTTCGTCATCGAGAACGACGGCACCCTTGAGGAGCTCGAAAGCACCGTAGCGCACGTCTGGGAAGCCGTCGTGGCTACTTCGCCCGCTCGATATATTTTCCTTCTGACGGATCCACCCGAATCCGGTCGCCAATCTGGATGAACGGCGGCACCTGGACCGTCACGCCGGTTTCCAGCCTGGCCGGCTTGTAGGAGGCCGAAGCGGTGGCGCCCTTCATGGACGGTTCGGTCTCCACCACTTCCAATTCCACCGCCGAGGCAAGGCTCACCCCCACCGGGCTGCCGTCGAACAGCTCCACGACCACCACCTGATTGGGCAGGAGGTACGGCAGGATATCCCCCACATCGTCGGACGAAAGCTCCGTCTGCTCGTAGCTCTCGGTATCCATGAACGTGTGACGGTCATCCTCGGCGTAGAGGTACTGCATCTCGCGGCTCTCCAGGGTTGCCCGGTCGACCCTGTCGTCGGAACGGAACTTGTGCTCGGTGCCCACTCCTGTCCGCAGGTTCCTGAGCTTCGTCTGCATGAAACCGTGGCCCTTCCCGGGAGTAAGATGCTTGACCGCCGTAACCCGGTACAGGTCTTCGTCATAGATGATGATCATTCCAGTCCGAAGCTGCGTCGCATTGATCATGTCTTCGCTTGTCCTTTCGTTCCCCTCACCCCGGCGGCCAGCCCAGTGCGCGGCCTCCCAGGAGATGCAGATGTATGTGGTGGACGCTCTGAGCCGCATCCGGTCCGGTGTTCACGACGATGCGGAACCCGCTCTCGGAAACGCCCTGCTCCGCGGCAAGCCGCCGTGCAACCGTCATGGCGTGCCCCATGGTCTCCTCGTCCTCCGCCTCCAGCTTGTCGACGCCGGTAATGTGTTTCCCGGGAATGATCAGGAGATGGACGGGCGCCTTGGGGTCGATATCCCGGAAGGCGAGCACCGATTCGTCACGGTAGACGATGTCTCCGGGGATCTCTCCGCTTGCGATGCCGCAGAACAGACAGTCAGCCACTTTCCGGCCACCTCTCTTCAGTCGTCGGGACAGAACGCCCGCACGGCGCCCGCCTCGACCTTGAGGGGCACCTTCTTGAGCCACGCGCCGGCGCACGGACCCCAGACACACTCGCCGGTGGTAGGTTCGTAGAGTGCTCCGTGGTTGGCGCACACCACGTACTTCTCATCCACCGAAAAGAACTGGTTGTCCAGCCAATCCATGGGAAGAGGAATGTGCCGGCAACGGTTCAGGTACGCGAACAACTCGCCGTTGAACCCGAAAACGAAACCTTCGAGGCTCTGGCCGCGGCATCGGAGCGTGAATTTCCGGCTCGTGCCGTCAGGGAAGTCTTCCCTGCGGCCGATCCGTTTGCCTGTCGGACGTCTTGCCATGGAGTCTTTGCGCTAGTCCGCCATCTCCCGCAGGAAGGACCAGTCCCCCGACGGACAACCTACAATGATCTCGGCCCGGTCCACAACCACGGGGAGCGCATGCAACGAAAGTCCCTCGCACGGGCCGTCCACGCACAGGCCCGTATCGGGTTCGTAGAGGGCGCCGTGAGTGGCGCACACCAAGTGACTGCCGTCCTCGGTGAAGAACTGGTAGCGGACGAAGTCCAGCGGCGTCACCATGTGCCGGCAACTGTTGATGTAGGCGCGGAACTGTCCGCGGTGGTTTACCACGAAACAGTCGATCCGGTACTTCCCGCAGATCAACCAGAACTTCTTGACGGCTCCGGCCGGGATTTCATCCACCCCGGCCACGACCTTGCCGCCGGAACGCGCCTCCCCGATCATGCGCGCCCGGTCCCGCCTGAAACGGAGCCGGCGCACCGTCAACGCCACGAGGTACGCTCCCAGGAACAGCGCCGATGCGTAAAGGGTGAGTTCCATGAAACGGGGACGCGGCCGGACGTCAGTCGGATTTCGGGACCTTCTCGCCGCTCTTGCGGATGCGTTCGACGTCGTCCGGGGTCTGCCGCTCATTGATTCCCATGACCTTCAGCAACTCGTTGGTCATGTCCGCGGTCAGACGATCCCGTATGCTGCCGCCGCCGTCCGGATTGGCTTTCAGGAACCGCATGATCTTCTCGGGGCGGACTCCGGTCTCTTCCAGCCGGTCCAACAGCTCGCTGAAGCCCACCTGGCCGCCGTAGACCCCGGCCTTCTCCTCCAGTAGCCGGCAGTCCTTGCAGACCCGGGCCCAAATGCCGGCCCGGTCACCGCAGTAGGTGCAGTCCGCCATACCACCCCATGCCGTCAGTCCGGCAGCCGGGCCAGCAGAGTCTGAATCCTCGCGTTGGAGGCCTCGCTCCCGGCCAGAAGCTGCTGGAGCACGGGCTCCCGCTGGTTGAAGACCGCCGGCTCTCCGGGGGCCGTCATGGTGCGCCCGCCGGCCTCCTCGACGATGACGATGCCGGCGCACACGTCCCATTCCTTGACCCGGCGGAAAGTCAGGGTCGCGTCCGCATACCCGCGGCCCACCGATGCCAGACGATAAGCGATGCTGCCCATGGGCTCGAGGGTGAACTCCCGGGCCAGCTCCGCCAGGCGCCGGCGTGGCTCGGAGCGGCTGATGAGAAGGCGCGGAGGCTGGTCGTCCACGGGAGGGCTGACCTTCAGGGGCTTGCCGTTCAGTCGGGCGCCGCCTCCTCTTACCGCGGCGAACAGCTCCGTCCGAAGCGGATGATAGATCACCCCCAGTGCCGGCGACCCGTTCACCGCAAGCCCGATGGAGACACAGAACTCCGGGACCCCCTTGATGAACTCCCGGGTACCGTCCAGCGGGTCCACGATCCACACGCGGCTCCGGTCGAGCCGGCCGGGATCGTCGGCGTCTTCCTCCGAAAGCCACGCGTCGTCGGGGAAGCGCGCCTCGATAATCCCGCGGATGGCCTTGTTGGCCATGAGATCGGCCGTGGTGACCGGATTTCCGCGGGACTTTTCCCTGACCCGGTAGTCTCCCCGGTAAAGCCGCGCGATGATTTCACCTGCCGCGCGGGCCGCTTCCTCCGCCGCCAGCAACTCGTCCGTCAATGATGCCGAGGCGCCGGCGCCGGCCCATGGAGCGTCGTTCGATGTCCCGGGACTCACCGGTCCCTTTCCGGCGGACGCCCGTGCGCCGCTGGACAAAGCCTGCTCCATGGGTCCATAATGCAGTCGAGCCATCCCTTTCAGTATAACGAATACTCGGAAAATACGCGAAAGTGACACTTCCCGGACCCGTCACAAAACCCAGGGCGGTCTTCCTCGACGCCGCCGGAACCCTGTTCGAATCCGTCAAACCCGTAGCCGTCACCTACGCGGAGATGGCGCAGCGGTACGGAAAGAACGTCCCTTTCGAAGAAGTCTCGCGGCGCTTCCGCCACTGTTTCGCCACCGCCCCGGCCATGGCCTTTCCCGGATGGGAGGGCCCGGGGCTGCAGGCGCTGGAACGGGCCTGGTGGCACGACGTGGTGCGGCGCGTCTTCGAGCCCGCCGGACCGTTTCCCCGTTTCGATGACTACTTCGCCGAGCTGTTCGCCTACTTCGCCCGCGCCGACTCCTGGGAGCTCTATGACGACGCGCGGACGACCCTGGAGGCGCTCAGGAACCGCGGCCTGATCCTGGTGATGATCTCGAACTTCGACTCACGGGTGCTCGACATCATCCGCGGACTGGGCATTGCGGACTACTTCGACTCGGTGTTCATCTCGAGCAGTGCGGGTTTCGCCAAACCCGCGGCGGGAATCTTCCATCTGGCGCTGGAGCGTCACGGCATCACGGCGGACGAAGCCGTGCACGTGGGCGACAGCCCGGAAACCGACGTCGAGGGCGCGCTGAACGCCGGCGTCCGGCCCGTCCTGCTGGACCGCGGCGGCGACGGGGACCACGACACGCGCCACGGCGCCGCCGTCCGTATCCGCGGACTCCACGAGTTGATGCGGCTCCTATAGTCGTCTAGATTGCTGAAATCGGGTCAGAACCGACATCTCACTGGAGGTCATGTCATGGCGGTCATCGACGCAGACGCACACGTGCTGGAGACCAACCGGACCTGGGAGTACATGGAGGGAGCGGAGAAGTCATACCGCCCCCAGATCGTGACTTCCACCAACGACGCCGGCGACAGCGGCGAGTACTGGCTGGTGGACGGCAGGCTTTTTGCCAAGTCGGACAACGTGGGAGAGGACACGCCCGAGGAATCCCGCGAGATGTCGGACGTCGCCTCGCGCCTGCGGCACATGGACAAGATGGGCGTGCTCATGCAGGTGCTCTACCCCACCATCTTCCTGCGGCCCGTCACCGACAAGCCCGAGGTGGAGATGGCGCTGTTCAAGAGCTACAACCGCTGGCTGTGCGACATCTGGAAGGCGGGCCAGGACCGCCTGCGGTGGGCCGCGATCCTGCCGTTGCGAAGCATGGACGAGGCGCTGAGGGAACTGGACTTCGTGCTCCAGCACGGCGCCTGCGGCGTCTACGTCCCCGGCCTCATCGGCGACCGGCGGCTGAGCGACCCTTACTTCACCCCGCTCTACGAGGCCCTGAGCGACGCCGGCATACCCCTGTGCGTGCATTCGGCCACCGGCAGCTTCACCCAGCACGACCTCTTCTTCGACGAGCCCGGTTTCAACAAGTTCAAGCTCGCGGTGGTGGGTTCGTTCCATTCGGTGATCTGGGACCGCGTTCCGGAGCGGTTCCCGAGACTGCGCATCGGCTTTATCGAAGTCAGCGCGCAGTGGGTCCCCTACGTGTTCCACGATCTCGCCAAGCGTTTCCGGCAGAAGCGCGGCATCGAGCTGTCCCGCAACCTTCTCCACGACAGCCGCATCTTCGTGGCCTGCCAGACCGACGACGACCTCGACTACGTGCTGGAATACACCGGTGACGACAACATCATCATCGGCACCGACTACGGCCACAACGACACCTCCAGCGAGATCCTGGCACTGGAAAAGCTCAAGGACGACGGCAAGGTCAGTCCCGCGTCGGTAGCCAAGATCCTGGACGACAACCCTCGGGCGCTGTACGGTTTTTGAGGGCTCCGGGTCCGAGACACGCTGATGTCTCTCCCCTCCTCCACCAGCCCGCGCAACGTGTTTCGAACGGTAACGGACCGAGTCACCGGCTCCGGCCGGGGACTCGGCTCAAAGGCATCATCATGGCGAAACCTCAGTTGAAATACGTAGGCGCCAACACCCGACGGGTCGACGGCCTCGACAAGGTGACCGGCCGGGCAAAGTACACCGGGGACCTGGAGATTCCCGGCATGCTGTACGGACATGTCCTGCGGAGCCACCATCCCCACGCGCTCATCGAGGACATCGACACCACCGCGGCCGAGAGCCTCCCCGGCGTGGCCGGCGTGTTGACGGGCCGGGACGTGGCCGACCTGGACCCCCACTACAGCGGCCGCCCGCTCATCGCGTTGGAACGAGCTCGATACGCGGGCGAGCCGGTGGCGGTGGCGGTGGCCGAGGATCCGCTGACGGCCGAGCAGGCGGCGGCCGCCGTCGACGTGGTCTACCGGGAGGCGCCGTCCGCGGTGGGGCTCGACGAAGCGTTGTCTCCGGAGGCGCCGCTGGTCCATGAAGACCGGAGCGGCAACATCTGCGGACACGAGCAGGTGCGACGCGGCGACGCGGCGGAGGGCTTCGCGCGGTCCGACCACGTCTTCGAACACCGCTTCACCTTCCCGATGATCTACCACTACACGATGGAGCCCCACGGCGTCATCGCGGACTACCGGAGGGACGGCATCACCCTGTGGTCTTCGGCGCAGCACCCCTTCCTGGTCCAGGCCGACCTGGCGCGGATCTTCGGGTTTCCCGCCAGCAAGGTGAGCCTGAACGTGCCCTACCTGGGGGGTGGCTTCGGCGGCAAGTCCTACGCCAAGATCGAGCCGCTGGTGGTGGCGGCCTCGCGCAAGGTGGGACGTCCGGTGCGGGTGTGCCTGTCGGTGCCGGAAGCCATGCTCACGGTGCGGCGGCACAGCGCGAAGATTCGCCTGAAGACCGGCGTCAAGCAGGACGGCACGATCATGGCGCGGGAGGCGGAAATCTACCTCGACACCGGCGCCTACATGGACAACGGTCCCCAGGTGGCGGGCCGGGCCGCCACCCGGATACTCGGGCCGTACAACATCCCGCACATCCATACCGACGCCTACGCGGTCTACACCCACAGCGGCGGCGCCGGTTCCTTCCGCTCCATCGGCGGGCCCCAGTCCATCTTCGCCGGCGAGAGCCAGATGAACATGATCGCCGCCGCCCTGGGCATGGACCCGGCGGAGCTCCGGCTCAAGAACCTGCTCAAGCGCGGCGAGGTGCTGCGCCCGGGGCTACGTCCGCTGGACGTGAATCTGGCCGGCACGCTCAAGCGGCTGGTCGCCGCGAGCCGCTGGAAGAAGCGCACGGGCAAGGCCGGCGCCCCCGTGGGACTGGCCTGCGGCATGACCAACGCCGGCGGTCAGCCCATCACCGTGGCCATGGTGCGGCTCCAGGCGGACGGCGCCGCCACCATCATGGCCGGCAGCACCGAGATGGGACAGGGAGTGCGGACGGTGCTGTCACAGTTCGTGGGCGAGGAGCTGCAACTGCCGCTGGAACGGATACGCATGTCCGGGGCCGACACCGCCATCACTCCGTACGACCGCTCCACCGGCTCCAGCCGTTCCACCACCCTGATGGGCCGGGCGGTGCAGGCCGCGGCCCGGGACGTCAAGCGCCAGCTTCTGAAGATCGGCGCCGGGGTGTACGGCGTGAAGCCGAACCAGATCCGGCTGATGGACGGCGCGCTGGTGTGCGGCGAGGCCCGGCTGTCCTTCGCCGACGTGCTGGAGAAACGCTTCGGCGCCGCCGCGGGCGAGCTGATCGGTACCGGCACCGTCGGACCCGAGATCATCAACGACGTCCTGCCGGTTGTATGGGAAGTGGGCATGGGGGCGGTGGAGCTGGACGTCGACCGGGAGACCGGCGCCATCTCGGTGACCGACTACCTGTCCGTGGCCGACGTCGGCAAGGCCATCAATCCCATACAGTGCGAGGGCCAGGAAGAAGGCGCCGCCATGATGGGCATCGGCCACGCCCTGTTCGAGCAAATGGTCTACGAGGGCGGTCAGCTCATCAACTCCACGCTCGTGGACTACCGAATCCCCTCCTTTTCGGACATGCCCCGAGGCTTCCACACGGTGCTGGTGGAGAACGGCGACGGCCTCGGCCCCTACGGCAGCCGGGGCATGGGCGAAGGTGGCATCTTCTCGGTGGCGCCCGCCATCACCGGCGCCCTTGCACATGCCACCGGCGTCGAGATCTGCGACCTGCCGCTCACGCCGGAGCGGGTCTGGCGCTCGCTGCGGGACGCCGACGGGGAAGCCGGCGGATGAAGATCCGGGAGCGATTCGGCCAGGAACGCCCGCTCTTTTCCTTCGAGTTTTTCCCGCCCAAGGACGACCGTGGCGTCGACGCCCTGTTCGACACCGTGGCCAACCTCAAGGCGCTGGGGCCGGCTTTCGTATCGGTCACCTACGGCGCCGGCGGCAGCACCCGCGAGAAGACCGTGGCCATCACCCAGAGGATCAAGCGCGAGGCCCGCATCGAGGCCATGGCCCACCTCACCTGCGTGGGCCACAGCCGCGACGAGATCGGGGCCTTGCTGGACGAGTACGAAGAGGCCGGCATCGAGAACATCATGGCGCTGCGGGGCGACCCTCCCCGAGGGGACACGACCTTCGTCCCTCACCCCCAGGGGTTCTCCCACGCCAACGAGCTCATCGCCTTCATCCGGCGGCGGAAGGACTTCTGCATCGGAGGCGCCGGGTATCCCGAGGTTCACCCGGAGGCGCCGAGCGCGGAGGAGGACCTGGCCAACCTCAAGCGCAAGATCGACGCCGGCGCCGACTTCGTCGTGACCCAGCTCTTCTTCGACGAGCGCGACTATTTCGACTTCGTCTCGCGGGCGCGGTCCCAAGGCATCGTCACGCCCATCGTCCCCGGCGTGATGCCCATCACCAACACCGCCCAGATCAAGCGCTTCACCCAGATGTGCGGCGCCACGATCCCAGCGCCTCTGCTGGCGAAGCTGGACGCAGTGACCGGCGATGCCGACGCGGTCATCGAGGTGGGGATCGAGCACGCCACGCGACAGTGCCGCGCGCTGCTCCAGGGTGGGGCGCCGGGCATCCACTTCTACACCCTCAACCGCTCCCTCTCCACCCGGAAGATCCTCGCGAACCTGAAGGGAGCCTGACCTACGTAACACGTGTATGCGTAGGGTGTGATTACGGTTGGGGCGGCGGGGGCTTACCACTCTGGGTGAACCCCTCCAGCAGACCCTCAAGGCGCGCCATCCGTTCGCGTAGATTCGCGACGTCCCTGTGAAGATTCCACAAGAACGCCAGGATCGCGATACCGACGGTCAAGGCGGCGAAATCAAGAACTTCGTTGGTCATGGCAGGCAGGTTGTTCGACGGCCTTCGCCCCACAGGCCGTTTACTTTACCGGGTATCCCAGAATAGTCAACCGGGTTTGCCGCAAACCCGGCCAACGAAGCGACGCCTACCCCGTCGGGTGTATTTCCCCATTGCAAAGGGCCGGGAGCATAACGCCCCCGGCCCTTTGTTCCAAAGCCTGAACGAAACGCTACCCTTCGATGACGTGGCGCCACTTGTCGAACACCTTTTTCTTCAGCTCGGGTGTCGACTCGGCCACGGGCGGAAAATCCTTCATCCACTCGAAGGGCCGGGTGGCGTCGATGATGGCGCGGGAGTTGAAGCCCTTCTTGCCCGGCTCGATGCGCGGGTCCAGCGGGCCGCTCCAGCAACGCCGCAGGATGTCGATGGAGTCCACCGGATCGGAACGCGTAGCGAGCGCCCACAGCACGTCGAAGGTCTTGGTGGGGTCGATGTCGTCGTCCACCACGATAACGTAGCGGCCGAGGTAGGCCCCGGCGTGCACCTGCGAGGCCACCATGCCGGCCTGGCGCGCGTGACCCGGATAGCGCTGCTTGATGGAGATGATGTTCAGCAGACGGCCGCCGCCGGCCTCGTGGCACCACACGCCCTTGACGTCGGGCACGCCGGCCTTCTCCACCTGATCCCAGATGAGGGCGGCCTTCACCATGCACTTGGCGATGGAGTAGTCCGAAGGCGGACGCCCCGGCCGGGCCGCCGTGAGGATGGGATCGTTGCGGTGGTAGATGCGCTGGACCCGGATCAAAGGCTCCGGGCGGCTGTTGCTGGCATAGTACCCGGTCCATTCGCCGAACGGTCCTTCCGTCTTCCGTTCGTCAGGGTCCATGTAGCCCTCGATGACGATCTCGGCGTGGGCCGGGAACGGCAGGCCGGTGACCTCGCCGTTGATGACATCGATGGGATGCCCCTTGAGCCCCCCGGCGTAGTCGTATTCCGACACGCCGTAGTCCACCTCGTTGCCGGACACCATGAACAGCACCGGGTCCTGGCCGACGCACACGATGACGGGGCACTTCTCGCCCCGGTCGAACCACTTGTCCCGCTGGATGCGGCCGTGCTTTCCGGGCGAGATGTAGACGTTCATGCTCTTCTCGTCCTGCACCATGCCGCGGTAGGTGCCGAAATTGACCCAGCCCTCGTCCGGATCCTTGGTGACCACCAGGCAGCCGGTGCCGATGTAGCGTCCGCCGTCCAGCTCGTGAACGAAAGGCACCGGGAACTTCAGCAGGTTGATGTCTTCGCCCTTGAGCACGTTCTCCATCACCGGGCCGGTTTCCACCACCCGGTGCGGGATCGGATTGTGCTGCGAGATCTTCGTACGGGTGGCCCGCACGAGATCCAGGTCGGTGTAGTCGAGGGGCAGGCCCAGCGCCAGCGCCATGCGCTTGAACGAGGCGTTCTGGGCGAACAGCACCCGGAATCCCTCGGGGTAGTCCTTGATCTTGTCGTAGAGCACCGCGGGGACAGGCCCGTTGCTGCCCTGGGCGATGAGCTCCGACAGGGTCCCCATCTCCAGGTTCCAGTCGACCCCATCGACCTTCTTCAATTGCCCGAAGGCTTCCACGATCTCCAGCCACTCCCGCAAATCCGTGTAGCTGGGCGTTCCCTCGGCTCTCAACTCTTTCTCGGCGATTTTGGTTGCCTCTACAGCGGCCATAGAATACTGGCTCCTTCCTTCAATTTTCTGTCGTCATTCCAATACGATATCTCGATGTTTATAGCGGCCCGCGGGGAAAATTGCCAGCCGGTCGCCCGAGGGATGCGACGCAGGACGCTAGTCCCCCAGCATCGTGTCGTCCATGCCCTCCGTGTCGTCCGCGGGCAGTCCGTTGCAGTTGTCCGGATCGAGAGTCAGATAGACGTCGGTTCCAACGGGTACCGCGTTGGAGGGGTGGGTATGCACGCGGATCAACTGCTCCCGGACCTTGACCTGGCAGTGATAAGCGTCGCCCATGAAGACGGCGTCGTGGAGCGTCCCGTGCAACACGTTCTGGCTTCGCTCCGGCGCCTTCGACGCTACGGTGATGTTTTCCGGGCGAATCGAGATCGCCGCGCTGGCGCCGTTTTCCATGGGCACGGCGGGTACGAACTCGAGCATGCCGAACTCGGTATCCAACCGGCTGGGGTGGGAGTTGGCCCCGGCCTCCGCTACCTTGCCGTTGATGAGGTTGGTCAGGCCCAGGAACGTGGCGGTGAACTTGCGCTTGGGCCTGGCGTAGAGCTGATGGGGCTCCCCCACCTCGATGAGCTTGCCGCCGTGCATGACCGCGATCTGGTCGGAGATGGCCAAGGCTTCCGCCTGATCGTGGGTCACGTAGATCGTCGTGATGTTGACCCGCCGCTGGAGCGCCTTGATCTCGTAACGCATCTGCTCCCGCAGCTTGGCGTCGAGGTTGCTCAGCGGCTCGTCCAGCAGCATCACCTTGGGCTCGTTGATCAGCGCCCGGGCAAAGGCCACCCGCTGCTGCTGTCCGCCGGAAAGCTTCGGAGCCGGCCGCTCCTCCAGCCCGCCCAGACCCACGATCTTGAGCACGTCCTCCACCCGGCTGCGGATCTCGGCCCTGGGCCTGCGCTGGATGGTCAACGGATAGCCGACGTTCTCCGCCACCGTCATGTGCGGCCAGATGGCGTAGGACTGGAACACCATGCCGATGGGCCGGTGGTTGGGCGGCACGTAGGCGCCGCCGGCGGAGTTGAACACCGCCTTCTCGTCGATGTCGATGACACCGCTCTCGGGCCGCTCCAGCCCGGCGACACAGCGCAACGTTGTCGTCTTGCCGCAGCCGCTGGGACCCAGGAAGGTGTACAGCGATCCTTCGGGGATACTCAGCGAGACCCCCTTGAGAACATGGACCCGTTCGGCCCCCTCCCCGAAGAATTTCTCGAGGCTCTTGATCTCGACCATCACTCTGTCGTCGCTCACCGGTAACCTCCGTGGCGGGCAGCGCCGCCCTGGTTGATGAAGGAACAACCGCCCAACCCGGCGCTGGAATGAGCCACCTATTGCACACAAGCGGGTGGATTTCAACTTGAAACCGGCCGGGTCCAGGGTTGATTTCGGGCCTGTTTTTTCCTAACAACAACCTGTCGCGCCGACACGGTCGCGCACCCGCCGAGGAGTCATTTCCGCAAGCCGAGGCGGGACATCCGCTCATCCGACGCGAAGGGAGCACCCATGAAGGCAGATCTCGTAATCAAGAACGGCACCGTGGTGACACCCGAGAACACGTTCGAAGGCGGGGTGGCCATCCATGACGAAAAGTTCGTGGCCATCGGCACCAACGATTCGCTCCCGGAAGGCGCCCGGGAGATCGACGCCAAGGGAAAGCACATCCTGCCCGGTCTGATCGACGGCCACGTGCACTTCCGCGAGCCCGGCATGACCCACAAGGAAGACTTCGGCACCGGCTCCCGCTCGGCCGTGGCCGGCGGCATCACCTGCGTGGTGGAGATGCCCAACACGATCCCCCCGGTGACCCATCCCGAGCAGGTGGAGGAGAAGAAGCTTCTGGCGGAAGAGAAATCGCTGGTGGATTTCGCGCTCCTCGGAGTGATCGTACAGACCAACGCCGACCAGATCCTGCCCATGGCCCGGGCCGGAGCGGTGGGCTACAAGATCTTCTTCGGCGAGACCATCGGCAACCTGCCCTTCCCGGACGACGGCGTGTGCCAGGACGTGTTCCGGAACATCACCGAGTCCCGGCTGCCTCTGTGCATCCACGCCGAGAACCGGCAGATCATGTACCACCATCTGAACCGCATCAAGGAGGAGGGCGGCACCGCCCCGGTCAACTGGGAGTCCACCCGCCCGGCCATCTGCGAGGCGGAGTCGGTTCACCACGCGATCTTCTTTGCCGAGACCTTCGGCACCAAGATGCACGTGCTGCACATGAGCTCCAAGCAGGCCGCCGGCATGGTCCGTGACGCCAAGGCGCGCGGGCTCCGGATCACGGCCGAGACCGGGCCCCACTACCTGTTGCGGGAACCCAAGGACATGGAGAAGGTGGGGCCGCTGCTCAAGATGAACCCGCCGGTGCGGACCCGGGACCACGGCGAGGCGCTGTGGGACGGCCTGCTCAACGGCTACGTGGACATGATCGCCACCGACCACTCTCCCCACACCCTGGAGGAGAAAGGCGCGGACGTCGACGGCAACATGCTGAAACCCGCCATCTGGGACTGCATCTCCGGGTTCTGCGGCGTGGAAACCGCCGTCCCGCTGATTCTGACGGAAGTCAACAAGGGCCGCCTGAGCCTCAACCATTACGTGAGGTTAGCATCGGAAAACCCAGCGAAAGTATGGCAACTCTATCCCCAGAAGGGAGCGCTCCGGGTGGGCTCCGACGGCGACGTCACCATCGTCGACATGGACAAGGAAGGCACCATCGACATCAACAAGCTGCACAGCAAGAACAACCCCTCGCCGTGGCACGGCTGGAAGGTCAAGGGCATGCCGGTAGCGGCCATCGTACGGGGCCACCTGCAGATGCAGGACGGCGAACCCGTGGGCGAGCCCATCGGCCGCATGGTGTTGCCGACCCCGGATTGATGCCATGAAGCGTACCGAACCCCTGGAGTTTCATCAGCCCACGAGCCTCGCGGAAGCCACCCGGATCATGCTGGACGGCGGACCCGGAGGCTACTTTCTGGCCGGCGGCACCGATCTGGTCATCGCCATGAAGGAAAAAGGGCTGGTGCCGAAATACGTGGTGGACCTCAAGAGGATCCCGTCCCTGTCGGGCATTCGTGAAGAGGCTGACGGCGGCATCACCATCGGCGCCTTGACGACCCTCCGGGAGGTGGAAATCTCCCCGCTCGTGGTCGGACGTTACCCGTTCCTGGCCCAGAGCGCCGCCGAGGTGGGGTCCATCCAGATCCGCAACCGCGCCACCATCGGCGGCAACATGGCCAACGCCACGCCGTCGGCGGACGTGGCCCCGGCGCTGCTGGCGCTGGACGCCAAGGCCCGGCTGGCCGGCGCCGGCGGAGAACGGGTCATGGAGCTCAAGGATTTCTTCCGCGGCCCGGGCCAGACCGTTGCCGAGCCCGGAGAGATCCTCACCGAGCTCCTGATTCCTCCTCAACATCCCAGGCTGGTGGGCGAGTACATCAAGTTCTCACCGCGGGACATGATGGACCTGGCCTACATCGGGGTGGCCGTGACCCTCACGCTGGCGGAGGCCGACCGGCGGTGCGAGTCCGTGGCCATCGCCCTCGGGGCGGTCTCCCCCACCCCCATGCGTGCGCCCGCGGCCGAAGCCCTCCTCCTCGGACAGGTGTTGACCGAGGAGCTGGCCGAGGAGGCCGGCCGCAAGGCGTCCGAGGAGTGCAGCCCCATCAGCGACGTGCGCTCGTCCGCGGATTACCGCCGGGCCATGGTGCGGGTGAACACCAAGCGCGCGCTGCTGAACGCCGCCACGGGAAACGGCCCGGTGCCGTGGACCAGCCGGCGGGACCGGCGATACGCATAGAATACGCGTCGCCGGCGGTGCCGTGCGAGCGCGGTCGGGTTTGGAACCCGCGCCTACAAGGAGCCTGACAATCCATGAGCCAAGCCATTGAATTCACGTTGAACGGCAAGCCCACCTCGGTGGACGCTCCGGCGCACCGGCTGCTGCTGGACCTGCTCCGGGACGAGATCGGCATCACCGGCACCAAGGAGGGGTGCGGCACCGGCGACTGCGGCGCGTGCACGGTCTACCTCAACGGCAAGCCGGTGAACTCGTGCCTGGTGCTGACCGGCGAGCTGGCCGACGCGGACGTCGTGACCGTCGAGGGGCTGAAGGACGGCGACGTCTACCATCCCATCCAGGCCGCCTTCATCGAGGATGGCGGCGCCCAGTGCGGTTACTGCACCCCGGGCATGCTGATGATGGCCAAGTCGTTCCTGGAGGAAAACCCCGACCCCACGGACGACGAGATCCGCTTCGCCCTCTCGGGCAACCTGTGCCGCTGCACCGGCTACGTGAAGATCGTGGAGGCGGTGCAGGACGCCGCCGCCGAGCTCCGGCGCCGCGCCGGCGAGGGGCAGGACAATGGATGATCTCAAGGTCGTCGGCCATCCGGTCACCCGCATCGACGTCGACGAGAAGGTCACGGGCACGGCCACCTACGGGTACGACCTGGTGCTGCCGGACATGCTGCACGGAAAAGTCCTGTTCAGCACCCGGGCCCACGCCCGCATCGTCAGCATCGACCTGGAGAAGGCGCGCCGGCATCCCGGCGTGGTAGCGGTCATTTCCGGCGAGGACACTCCCTGGACCCACGGCGAGTCCATCAAGGACAAGCCGTTCCTGGCCCAGGGCAAGGTGCGCTACATCGGCGAGCCGGTGGCGGCGGTGGCGGCGGTGGACGAGGACACCGCGCAGGCGGCGCTCAAGCTCATCGAGGTGGAGTACGAGGACCTGCCCGCCTACTTCACCCCCGAGGAAGCCTGCCAGCCCGGCGCCGTGGCTATCCACGAGGAGTTCGAGGACTATCGCAAGGCCCCGTTCATCGTCGGCGCGCCCATGCCCAACGTGTGCGAGCACTTCAAGCTGCGCACCGGCGATACCGCCGAGGGGTTCAGGCAGTCCGACATGGTGCTGGAGGAAAAGTACTACGTGCCGATCATCCAGCACGCCGCCATGGAGCCCCATTCGGCCCACGCCCAGGTGGACCCCGACAGCGGACGGGTCACCGTGTGGGTGGCCAACGACGCGCCCTTCCGGGCGCTCACCGAGGTGTCCGAGGCCCTGGGCCTGCCCCAGGAGCAGATCCGCCTCATCAACCCCCTCCAGGGCGGCGGCTTCGGCTCCAAGGGCGGCCTCAAGCTGGAGCCCATCGCCATGGGTCTGGCGTTCCACACGGGCGGGCGGCCGGTGCGGGTCAAGTTCAACCGCGAGGAGACCTTCATCTCCACGCTGGTGCGCCACGAGGCCACCGTGCACATCAAGAGCGGCGTCAGGAACGACGGCACGCTCATGGCCCGCCACATGACGCTCTACTGGGGCGGCGGCGCCTACGCGGAGAAGAGCCCGACGGTGTGCATCCGCGGCAGCCTCCCCTCTCCCGGCCCCTACCGCATCCCCCACGTCCACGTGGACGGCTACGCGGTGTACACCAACAAGCCCGTGGCCGGAGCGTATCGCGGCTACGGCATCCCCCAGGGGGCCTGGGCCACCGAGCAGCACATGGACGAACTGGCCCGCAGACTGGCCATGGACCCGGTGGACTTCCGCCTGAAGAACGTCTTCGTGGACGGCGACATGGCCTACTGGGGCGAGCAGTTGCACAACGTCGGCCTCACGGAGACCCTCACCAAGGCGGCGGCGGCCATCGACTGGGGCAAGCCCAAGCCGGCCGGGGTCGGACGCGGGCTGGCCTGCATCTCCAAGCCCACACGGTCGCCCACCACTTCCAACGCAGGCGTGCTGGTGGACGCCGACGGCGAAATCACCGTGCTGGCGGGCACGGTGGAGATCGGCCAGGGGTGCAACACGATCCTGGCGCAGGTGGCCGCCGAAGAGTTGCGGGTGCCCATCGAGCAGGTCCAGGTGGCGCCGCTGGACACCGACCTGATCCCCTTCGACGCCTCCACCACCTCCAGCCGCAGCACCTATCACATGGGCAACGCCGTGCGCCGGGCGGCCATCCACGCCCGCGAACAGCTCCTGGAGATGGCCGGTCCCGCCCTCGAAGGCAAGCAGGACGAGCTGGTGGCAGCCGACGGCAAGATCCACCTCCAGGACCATGAGGACATGGCGCTGACCTACGGCGAACTGATCCGGCGCGGGCTCGGGGGCGAGGCCGTCCTCCGGGGCGACGGCTCGTACACCTACGAGATCGGCAAGGACCTGGACCTGGAAACCGGCCACAGCGACCACGCGTCGGCCTTCTACATGTACGCCACCCAGGCCGCCGAGGTCTCGGTGGACGAGGAGACCGGCCGGGTGCGGCTGCACCGGCTGTCCGCCGCCCACGACGTGGGCAAGGCCATCAATCCGCTCAACTGCGTCGCGCAGATCGAGGGCGGCGTGGCCATGGGCATCGGCTCCGCCCTCCACGAGAACCTGGTCATCGACGAGACCGGCAAGGTGAGGAACCCCTCGTTCCTGGACTACCACCTGGTGACCTCGCTGGACGTGCCCGAGATCATTCCCATCGTGGTCGAATGCGCCGAGCCCGAAGGACCCTACGGGGCCAAGGGGCTGGGGGAGCCCGGTCTCGCGCCGACCCCCGCGGCCATCGGCAACGCGGTGGCGGACGCCATCAAGTCGCGCATCCGGGAGCTGCCGCTGACCCCCGAGCGGGTGTTCTGGGCGCTCGAGGAGCGTGACGGGAAATAGACCGCAGGACACGGGACCGGGGGACCGTGCCGAAGCATCCGGCTCACACGGAACCCGTCAAGAGGGAGTCATGACCAAGATACCCGTCGTCATCCTCACGGGCTTTCTCGGAGCGGGCAAGACCACCCTTCTGAACCGCATCCTCACCGCGCCTCACGGCCACCGAATCGCCGTGGTCATCAACGAGTTCGGCGAGGTGGGCATCGACCATCACCTCATCGTCGCCTCGGACGAAGAGATCTTCCAGATGAACAACGGCTGCATCTGCTGCACGGTCCAGGGCGACCTGCTGCGGGTGCTCCTGCAACTCCTGGAACGGCGTGAGACCTTCGACTACCTGGTGGTGGAGACCTCGGGCCTGGCGGACCCGACGGTCATCGTGCAGACCCTGCTGCTGGACGAGCGGATCCGCCTGGATTTCGAGCTTCAGGCGGTGGTGACGGTGGTGGACGGCATGCACATCGAACAGCAGCTCGCCGCCCAGCACGAGGCCCGGGAACAGGTCGCCTGCGCGGACGCCATCCTGCTCAACAAGACCGACCTCATCACGCCTGAGGAAGCCGATGACCTCGCAGTCAGGTTGGAGGAGATGAACCCCACGGCCCGTGTGACCCCCACCCGGAACGCGGACGTGGACATCGGCGAGCTGCTGGAGATGCGGGCTTTCGACCTGGAAGCCAAGCGCCGGGCGGTGGCCAACGGCCATCACCACGAACACCAGCCCTCGGTCCAGACGGTCTCGTTCGTGCAGCCCGGGGACCTCAACAAGACCCGCCTGAGCCACTGGTTCCGTGGCGTGCTGGCCGAGAAAGGGGCCGACATCCTGCGCATGAAGGGCATCCTCAACATGCACGGCGACTCCCACCAGTTCGTGTTCCACGGAGTCCACAGCATGTTCGAGGGGCGGCTGGGACGCGAATGGGAAGAGGACGAGGAGAGACTCAACCGGCTGGTGTTCATCGGCCGGGACCTGGACGGAGAGGAGTTGCAGAGCGGGCTCAAGACCTGCCTGCGCTCGGAGGATGAGGCGGCGGCGGACGGCGAGCTGGATATCTATCGAGACGTGTCTTCGTTGACCCTGGACCAGATCCGCATCTGGGTGCGGCAGGCGCTGGAGTTTCCGTCCAAGACCCCCATCACCATCAAGGAAGTCCCCTGCGTGAAGCCGGGCTGCCCCCCCATCGAGACCGCCATCATGGTGTTCCTGGACAACGAGCCGCCGCGTTTCTACAAGATCCAGAAGACCATCAACGAGGTCAACTTCGACAGCGTCTACAACCTGATCGAGAACCCGATGCCGTGCTGCTAGTGTCGCGTCCCGCTCATTCGCATGACAAGATGCGTCCACTGGATGGGATCATGCGGCGCCCGTCCGCTCCTGCAGGGCGCCCACGGCCTCGCGCAGCGTGTTGACATCGCGTCGCACTTCCCGTACGTCCTCGCGCAATTCGGTGAGGCGTTCACCCAATTCGACGAAACGCCGGTCCACGTCCACGAAACGCCGGTCCATGTCGGTGAACCGTCGGTCCGTGTCGGTGAAACGCCGGTCCATCTCGTCCCGCAATTCCCTGAAACGTCGGTCCATGTCTTCCCGGACGCGCTTGAACCCGGCCATCGAGAGGGCGGAGACCGCCACCCCCACGGTGAAAACGGATAGGATGACGCTGACGGTTTCCATATTCATTCACGCCCTCTTCTCGCCGATGACCTCAAGGAGTTCCGCGTCGGCGCCGTGGCGTAAAACTTTAACGTATATTCCAGGAAAAGCGGAAATACCGCAAGAGGAAAGCCCCTACAACTCCCGCCGTCCGTCTAGGGCTTCGCCGAGGGTGCCGGCGTCGGTGTATTCGATCTCTCCGCCCATGGGCAGGCCGCGGGCGATGCGGGAAATACGGACGCCGAGGGGCTTGACCAGCTTGGCGAGGTAGAGGGCGGTGGCGTCTCCCGCCCGGGTGGCGTTGGTGGCGACGATGATCTCCGCGGGAGGATTGGCCCGGATCCGGGTCATGAGCTCCTTGATCTTCAATGCTTCGGGGCCGACTCCGTTGAGGGGGAAGATGGCGCCGTGGAGCACGTGGTAGAGGCCCTTGTACTCGCCGGAACGCTCCACGGCCATGAGGTCCGACGGCTCCTCCACGACGCAGATGGTCCGGCTGTCCCGGCCGGGGTCGCGGCACACCTTGCACGGGGCGACTTCCTCCGCTCCCGGAGGTATCTCGCTCAGGCCGAAGCACTCGGGACAGAGGCCCATCTCCCGCTTGAGCCGCTCCATGCTTCCGGCCAGCGCCAGCACCGACTCCTTCCCGTCCTTCAACAGGTGAAAGGCCAAGCGACCGGCGGTCTTCTCGCCGATGCCGGGAAGTTTCGAGAGCTGCTCGATGACCCGCGCCAGCGGCGCCGGATAGCCGGTCATGGCGTCAACCCGGGAATCTTGAATCCTCCGGTCAGCTTGCTCATCTCCTCCGAAGCCATGTCACGGGCGCGCCTGAGACCCTCGTTGACGGCCGCGCGCACCAGATCCTCCAGCATCTCCACCTCTTCGGGATCGATGACGCTGGGGTCCACCTTGATGGAAGCAAGCACGAACTGGCCGTTGACGGTGACGCGGACCATGCCGCCGCCCGAGGTGGCTTCCACCGTCTTCCTGGCCAGCTCTTCCTGGATCTTGGCAAGCTTTGCCTGCATCTCCTGGGCTTGCTTCATGAGGCCGCCCATGCCGCCCAAACCCTCGCTCATGTCATCACTCCCTTCAGCGGGCCGGTTTATTTCACCGTGCCCCCGAATAGCCTTAACGCCTCGTCGACGATGTCCCCGGCCTTGTCCTCGGCCGCACCCTGCGGTTCCCCGGAACCCCCCTCCCCGTCCGCCGCGGCTACCAACTCCACGGCCATGTTCCGCCTGAAGAACCGATCGAGAAATCCCTCCAGCAGAGCCATGTTCTCCCGTTCGCGAACATGGTTCCTATAGAGCCCGGCGAGCTGCAGCTTGAGACCGGAGTCGGAGATCTCCAGCAGCCTGCCCTCGCGGAGGTAAGAGGCCAGTACCCGTTGCTCGCCTTCGACGAACTCCAGGAACCGGGGCCATTCGGCGGAACTCGGTTCCGGCGCCTCGGACTCCTCCTCGGCCCTCGGCGCAGGGGTCGGCGGTTCCGCGGCCGCGGGTTCCGGTTCCTCCCGACGGTCCGGCGCGGTTTGCCGGGGCGGCTCCGGCTCACCGGCCGGTTCCGGCTTCCGGACCGCCTTTCCCTGGCGGACCGAAGCCGCCCCCTCCAGCCGGCCCTCGAGCCGCCGCAACTCCTCGATGGCCTCGGCGATGTTCACGGTGCGGGGCAGGGTCGCGACACGCACCAGCGACGCCTCCAGGTCGAACCTCGGATAGGGCGAACGCGCCACGATCTCGTCGCCCTGGACTATGAACCGATAGTAGCCGATGAACGTCTCGGGATCGACCGGCGCGGCCTGGTCGCGCAGCAGCGAGACCTCCTCGGCGGTCAGGTCCATGAGCCGCCGGGGGCCGCCCTCGCTCGCGGCGCCGAGCCCCGCGTCCGCGCCCTCCGCCATCAGGCGGACCACCATCAGGTTGCGGAAGTGCTCCACCAGCTCTCGGGAAAGGGCCGCCAGGTCCACGCCGTGAGATGCCACCTCGGCCACCAGCCGGAGGCACTCCGCGGCATCGCCCGCGATCACGGCCGAGGAGATCTCGTAGAGCACCCGGCGTTCGGCCACGCCGAGAATGTCCCGCAGGAGCGGCTCGTCCACGCCCTCCGCATCGGGGTCCGCGAAGGAAAGCACCTGCTCCAGCAGCGACTGGGCGTCGCGCATGCTGCCCTGGGCGGCTCTGCTGATGAGCGTGAGGGCGCCGTCGGTGATGTTCAACCCCTCCGTGTCCGCGATCCGCCGCAATCGCTCGTGGATGTCGTGGACCCCGATGCGGCGGAAATCGAAGCGCTGGCAGCGGGACAGGATGGTCTCCGGGAGACGGTGGACCTCGGTCGTGGCCAGGATGAACTTGGCGAACGACGGCGGCTCCTCCAGGGTCTTCAGCAGCGCGTTGAAGGCGTCCCGGGTGACCTGATGGACCTCGTCGATGATGTAGACCTTGAAGCGCGCCGCGGCGGGCTGGTAGCGCACGTTCTCGATGATTTGCCGGACCTCGTCGATGCCCCGGTTGGAGGCGCCGTCGATCTCGTACACGTCGATGGAACGGCCCTCGTTGATCTCCGCGCAATGGACGCATTCGTTGCACGGCGTGGGCGTGGGTCCGTCCTCGCAATTCAGGGCCTTGGCGAGGATGCGCGCGGCGCTGGTCTTGCCCACGCCGCGGACTCCCGTGAACAGGTAGCAATGGGCGATGCGGCCGCTCTGGATGGCGTTGGTGAGGACCCGGGCGATGTGCTGCTGCCCCACCATGTCGGCGAAGCTCCGGGGACGCCACTTACGGGCCAGAACGAGGTACGACATGACGTTGAGGGCCGCCTCCGAGCGCCTCCGGCAGGTTTTCGAGCCGCTATCGGGAACTCATCCCGCCGCGAGGTCGCATCGAGAGCCGCTACGTGGCGGGATGCTCATTGCCGACAGCCAGGCTTCCCCGTGGCACAGGGGCGGTCCGCTACCGCTGCTTCCTTCCGGACCTGACGGGGTTTGCGGGACCCACTTGCACGGGACCCGACTGCCAGCAATCAACATCCCGACCGCTGCCCATGTTCGAAGGGCGGGGACCTGTGTGTAACAAATTTTGCTTCGCACGGCCACCGGATGCCAGCCGGGGTCAGTATACCCTTGCCCGGTATACCGTCAAGCGTGCGAAAGGACCACTGTCGTTTTGACAAGGCCTATACTGTACGTTACGTTCAAGTTGGGTCCGGCCCATCTCACGTTCAGAAGAAAGAACGTGCCTTCAAATGGAATACATCGACATCGCCAAAATGGCAGGTGCATTTGCGATTCCGCTGGTTGCGGTAGCCGCACTCTTCTACCAAATCATGTTGCACAGCCTGAAGCCGCTTCGTGACGACCTGAATGCGGTTCGTCAGGACGTTCACTCACTTCGTCAGGATGTGCATTCCATCGACGTTCGGTTGGCGAGGGTCGAGGAAGCGGTCAAGGCTCGGCGTTAAGCGCATCCGCCTTCGACCTTTCACCGTCCCACCTCACTTCTAGCCCGGGTGCTCAAGGTCCACGGTATTGGTCCGATCTCTCTAGCCGGCCAGACCTGTACCTCTGCCCTCCGCTTCCTTCGCCTGCGGATACATACATTCAGAGTTGTGGAGATGTCGTGGGCGGTAGGTGGCGGAGAGGGAGGGATTCGAACCCCCGTTACCCGTAGGTAAACCTGATTTCGAGTCAGGCGCCTTCAACCGGACTCGGCCACCTCTCCGCGTGCTGTCGAGCATCCAAATCTAGCATGCCCTTCCGGGCTTGGAAACTCGGTATTGGCTGGCGCGGAGCCGTCCCCGTGCCCAACCCGTTTGCCTGTTCCATTTCATAAGTGTTACGCCGGAAGGACGCCTCGCTGCACGTCCATCCCCATGAAACACCGGGTCATATATCTGCTCGGCCCCGAGCGCATCGAATTGCGGGAAGAACCCGTGCCTGCGCCCGGCGAGGGGGAGTTGCTGGTGCGGGTCCGGGCGGCTACCACCTGCGGGACGGACGTCAAGGTGTTCCGGCGGGGCGGGCATCCACGGATGCTGCGGGTGCCGACGCCTTTCGGGCACGAGTTCGCGGGTTCGGTGGAGGCTTCGGGCGCGGGGGTGAGCGGGTACGAACCGGGGGACCGGATAGTGGTGGCCAACTCGGCGCCGTGCGGGCTCTGTCCGTATTGTGAAGCGGGGCGTGAGAACCTGTGCCGGGACCTCGAGTATCTCAACGGCGCATTCGCCGAGTACATCCGGATTCCCCGGCGATTCGTCGAGGCCAGCACGCATCGCCTCGACCCTGACCTCCCCTACGAAGTGGCCGCCCTGGTGGAGCCGTTGGCCTGCGTCGTCCACGGGATCGATGCCTGCAGGCTCGGCGACGGCGCCGAGGTGCTGGTCTACGGAGCCGGTCCCATCGGCCTGTTGCTGACGGCCGCGCTGGCGGCCCAGGGCCATCGCGTCGTGGCCTCGGACCCCAATCCGCGGCGGCTCGGTGTGGCACGCACCCTGGGCGCGCGGGATACCGTGGAAGTGGCTCGGGGCGGCGGCGAGGCGGAGCGGCTTCGGCCCCACTCGCGGGACGGGGACGGCTTCGATTGCGCCATCGACGCCACCGGGGTGCCCGCGGTGTGGCAGGATGCGGTGGCCTGTGTGCGCCCGGGAGGGGTGGTCAACCTCTTCGGCGGCTGCGCGCCCGGGACGACGATTCCGCTGGACACGGCTTCCGTCCACTACAACGAGCTCACCGTCATGGGCGCCTACCATCATCGTCCGGCTACGGTATCGCGGGCCCTGGAGATGCTGAGCCAGAAGGTGCTGGACCCGCGGCCCCTGTTGTCCGACGAGGTGCCGCTCCAGGACCTTGGGAAAGCGCTACGGTCGATGATGGCCAAGGAAGCCTTGAAGGTCGTGGTCCGGCCGTAAGGGCGGCCCGTGACCGCTTTCAGGAAGTACGACTCAAGGTCGAGGCGTCACACCACCCTGCGCCGCAGGTAGGCGCTCAGGTAGTCCACCCCGGTCACCAGCACGTAGAGGGCCAGGAGCAGGGTCAGGAGCTGTTGCTCGAGGAACAGGCTCAGGGCGATGTGGATGCGCTGGCCCAGTCCGCCGGCGCCCACGAAGCCCAGCACCGCGGCCACGCGGATGTTCACTTCCCAGCGGTAGAGCGTGTAGGAAATGAACTGCGGCAGCACCTGCGGCAGGATGGCGTAGAACAGGATCTGTATCTTGCCGGCACCGGTGGACTGCAGGGACTCCACGGGCTGCAGGTCGACGTCCTCCAGCACCTCCGCGAACAGCTTCCCCAGCACGCCGCCGGTATGCACTCCCAGGGCCAGCACGCCGGGAAAGGGGCCGAGGCCCACGAGGAACACGAACACCAGCGCCCACAACATCTCCGGGATGGTGCGCAGGAAGTTGAGGATGGCCTTGGCCGCGAGGTACGGGAGGCGCCTCAGCAGCACCCGATGGCGCCGGGGTTCCATCTCGTAGAGCAGCCCGGCGTAAACGAGGTTGCGCGACCCGAAGAAGGCCAGCGACAGCGCGATGACCACCGACAGCAGGGTACCGATCAAGGAGATGGCCAAGGTCTCCCAGGCGCCGGTGACGGCATCCGCCACCACCTTGCCCGAGAGGTCCGGGGGAAACAGGCGCTCGACGTACTCCACGATGGCGCCGCCGCCGTCGGCGCTGAACAGCATGTCGAGGTCGATCTCGGACCCCTGGTAGCTCCAGGCGAAGAGCGCCGCCAACAGCCCCAAGAGGACGTAGGTGGACCAGCGCGAGCGTTCGCGAGCGCCGGCCTTGAGGGCGGCCAGCTCGTCGGTGGTGGTAACCGCCTGGTTCATAGCAACGACCGCACCCTGGCGCTCACGTAGTCGGCCCCCGCCACCAGCGCGAACAGGATCAGCAACAGGGTGGTGACCTCGTGGAAGTTGAACATCCGGATGGAGATCTCGATCTGCTGGCCGATGCCGCCGGCGCCCACGAGGCCCAGGATGGCCGAGGTCCGCACCGCGCATTCCCAACGGTACATCGTGTACGAGGTGATGTTGGGCAGCACCTGCGGGAACCAGCCGTAGAAGAAGATCTGCAGCCGCCCGGCGCCGGTGGACTGGATGGCCTCCAGCGGCCGGGTGTTCACCGACTCGAAGATCTCCGAATACACCTTGCCCAGCATCCCGCCGTAGGCGACCCCGATGGCCAGCACTCCGGGAAACGGCCCCAGGCCCACCGCGCGCACGAACATGAAGGCCCAGACGAACTCCGGGATGCAGCGGAAGAGGCTCAACAGGCCCCGCGCCAGTCCGTAGAGGCAAACCTTGAGGCCGTGTCTCACGCCCGCGCCCCGGTACTCGGACTCGTGGAGGATGCCCTGGAAGCTGAAGGTGCTGGTGGCCAGCAGCCCCAGCGGAAAGCCGATGAGCACGGCAATGAAGGTCCCCATCACCGAGATCTGGATGGTCTCGAGGGTGGGCCGGATCATGAGTTCCAGGAACTCCCACGACAGCTCCGGCGGATACATGCCGGTGACGAACCGCCACAGGTGCTCCCGGCCCTCGGCTTCGAAGAAGATCCCCGGGTCCACCTCGGCGCGGCGCCAACTGTCCGCCACCAGGAAAAGGAACAGCCCGCCGAACAAGTAGGGAAAAATCGACCGCGAGCCCACGGTCCTGGGAGGGAGGCTCATGGACACCGGGCTAGACCGCGATGCGGCGCGGCTCCGGTTCCCGGGAAGGCTCGCCGGCGCCGTTTTCCGGAACATGGCCGGAGTAGAGCTCCTGCAGGAGCGCCGGGGTCACCTGGGCCGCGGCGGTATCGAACAACTTGACTCCGGCTTTCATGCCGATGACCCTGGGAAAATACGACAGCGCCAAGTGGGTGCTGTGAAGGTTGACGAGCAGCGTCTTGCCGGTATGGTCGCTGATGGCGATGAGAAGCCTGATGATGTTCTCGGCCAGGGAGGGGTCCACGGATGACACCGGCTCGTCGGCCAGGATCACGTCGGGATCCTGCATCAGCACCCGGGCGATGGCCACCCGCTGCTGCTGGCCCCCGGAGAGTTCGTCGGTCCGGCTGAAGAGCTTCTCGCCGATGCCGACGTCGGTCAGGGCCCGGTGGGCGGTCTCCAGCCCCGCGGGACGCGCCAGCGAGGCCAGGGAGCCCAGCAGCGACCAACTCCCCAGCCTGCCGGACAGCACGTTGTGGACCACCCGGAGGCGCGGCACCAGGTTGTGCTGCTGGTAGATGGTGCCGATGCGGCGGCGCATCTCCCGCAGCCGCCGGCCGTACAGCTCCGCCACCTCCTGCCCGCCGATGCTCAGGCGTCCGGCAGAGGGGCGGATGGTGCAGTTGAGCATCCGGAAGAGCGTGGTCTTGCCGGCGCCGCTGGGTCCGATGAGGGCCACCCGCTCGCCCTGGGCCACTTGCAGGTCGAACCCTTCCAGCGCCACCTGCTCACGCCCGAACACCTTGCGGACGCGCTCCAGGCGATATTGCGGCGAGCCCGTCAATTGACCTTGAGCATCCCCGCGGCGATGGCCGCCTTCCGGATGCCGTCCCAATCCGAGTCCTTGGCCGGAATGAACTTCCGGGTGCGCTGAAGATCCATGATCTTCTTGTGCTCCGGCTTGGAATAGTCGAGCTTTAGCAGCGCCTGCTTGAACTTCTCCCGGACTTCCGCCGGCACACCGCCCCGGGCCACCCATACGTAGTCCACGTAGGGCGGCGTGGTCCAGAACACGTTGGTCTTTTCCGTATCGACCGTTTTCTTGCCCACCAGCTTCTTCCACACCAGGAAGTTCAGTGCGCCCGCGTCCACCCGGCCGGCAGCCACCCAGGCCGCGGTGGCGTCATGGGCGCCGCTGAAGCCGAACTTCTTGAAATCACGCTCCGGATCGATCCCCGCCGCCCTGAGGAAGTGGCGCGGCATGAGGTGGCCCGAGGTGGAGCTCACGCTGCCGAAGGCGAAGGTCTTGCCCTTGAGGTCCGCCAAGGTCTTGATGCCGGAATCGGTGCGGGCGACGAAGACGCTCTTGAAGCTCGCGTCCTCCTCGCGCATGGCCAGCCGCGTGGCCCCCTTGGCCCGCTGGGTGGCCTGCACCGAGGTGAAGCCGCCGTACCAGACGATGTCCAGCCGGTTCGCGGCCAAACCCTCCACGGTGGCCGCATAGTCCACCACCGGAACGAACTTGACCTTCAACCCCACCTCCTTGGCGATGTAGTCGGTGAAGGGCTTGTACTTCCGCAACAACTCCTGGGGGTCTTCATCCGGAATCGCGGAAACCCGCAACGTGTCCGCGGCCGCGATCCCGCATACCATCCAAACAACCAATGCCGCCACGCCGGACAGCCAAGCCAGTTTTCCTCTCATCCGTCCCTCCTGAAGTGAATTTCGGTTGATTGGATATCAAGGAGAACTATATGTCAAATAGACTTTAGCTATGAGGGACGGGCTCCCATAGACGCGTCCGCGGCGCCCGGGCCAGGAACTGCACGAAGGCGCGCGATACCAGCGCCAGCGGACGCCCGCGGTGGGTCACCTGGTAGAAGGGCCGCACCAGATCCAGGTCCTTGATGCGCAGCTCCTTGATGAGCCCCTGCTGCACCTCCCGGCGGATGGCGGCACGGGAGAGGACGGAAAACCCGAACCCCTCCATGAGCGCCTCCTTGACCGCGGCCGTGCTGCCGAGCTCCATCCCCACCTTGAGGAACCGCTCGGGGTCCTCCCCGCGCTTGGCCACGAACTGCAGGAACGAACGCAGGGTGCCGGAACCGCCCTCCCGGGATATGAAAGGCTCCTTGCCCAGCTCCTGGAGCGGCACCTGTTTCAGACCCGCCCAGCGATGGCTCGCGGGCACCGCCACGATCATCTCGTCCTGCCAGGTCTTGCGATACCTCAACCGCTCGTCGCGGGTCCGGAACCCCGTGAACCCCAGCTCCAGGGTCCCGTCAAGGATGGCGGCCACGATGGCCGCGGAGTCGCCGATGCGAAGCACCGGCCGCACGTCCGGGAAGCGCGCCACGAAGCTTCCCAGGACGCCCGGCAGAATGTACTCGCCCGGAACGTTGCTGCCGCCTATCCGCAGCTCCCCTTCCACCTTCCCCTGGATGCGGTCCAGCGCCGCCAGCGCCTGGTTCTTCAGCTTCAGCACCGCGCCGGCCTGTTCGTACAGCATCCATCCGGTGGACGTCAGATCGAACCGGCCGCCGGAGCGCCTGAACAGCTTGCAGCCCAGTTGCTGCTCGAGGGACTGGACATGGGCGGTCACCGTGGGCTGCCGGAGGGAGAAGTGCTCCGCCGCCAGCGAGAAGCTGCGGAGTTCCGCGACCCAGTAGAAGATCTCGAGCTTGCGCAGATCCAGGTCCCTTGAAGCCTTGCTCATGGTTTCGTCCCCCGCTCGTGTCGGAGCCCCATTGCCATGGGGCGCCAACCCGGTTACTGTATCTCCCGCCATGAAGATATCGCCCCTGGACGACTTCCACAAAGAGAACCGCGCGGTCTTTCTCGAGCGCGACGGGTGGAAGCTGCCGGCCCGCTTCGGCGACCCCGGCGCCGAGTACGAAGCCGTGCGTTCGGGGGCGGGGTGGCTCGACCTGGCGGACCGGACCCTTGTCTCGGTCACCGGCCCGGACAGCGTCGAGTGGCTCCAGGGCATGGTGTCCAACGACGTCAAGGCCCTGGGCCACGGCCAGGGCATACCGGCCGCGGTCTTGAACATCCAGGGAAAGATCCTGGCGGACATAAGGGTCTTCCGCACCGCGGACGCGTTTCTGCTGGACTTGAGCGAGCCCCTGGTGCCGGGCGTGCTGGAGCACCTGAACCGCTACCTGATCGCTGACGAGGTGGAGATCACCGACCTCTCCGCCCACCTTGCCATGATATCCATCCAGGGTCCGCGGGCGGAGGCCGCCCTGTCCGACCTTCTGGGGACTGCTTCGTTGCCCGCCGGTGACCTGTGCCACGGGGAGTTCGACAGTGCCGGCGGCCGGGTCCGGGTCGTCCGGGCCACGCACACCGGGGAACCCGGCTTCGACCTGCTGGCCTCCCGGGACCGCCTGCCGGCCATGGCGGCGCTGCCGCCGGCCCGGGCCATTCCGTGGATCGGGCTGGACGCCCGTGAGACCTTGAGGATCGAAGCGGGCATCCCCAGGTACGGCGTGGACATGGACGCCGAGACGCTCCTGCTGGAGACCGGCCTGGACGGCGCCGTCAGCTTCACCAAGGGGTGCTATCTCGGACAGGAAACGGTGGAGCGCATCCACTCCCGGGGCCACGTGAACCGGAAGCTGGTGGGCCTCAAGGTCCGGGGCGACATCGTGCCAGACCGGGACGAGCCGCTGCTCGACGGCGACCGGAGCATCGGCCGGATCACCAGCGCCGTGGCCTCACCCCGGTCTCGATGCCCCATCGGCCTCGGCTACGTGCACCGGGACTACGTCGAGCCGGGCAGCACCGTCACCATCGGGCATGGGGACACGGCGCTTGCCGCCGTCGTCCACGCCCTGCCTTTCTGAACCGCACGAAGAAACAGGGGACGACGCATGCGCCGCCCCCTGTTCGAGCTTTCGTTTCTCCGCGGAGAGGCTAGAGCTTGTCGAGCTCGGCCAGCAGGTCCGCGTTCTCCGGGATGCCGCCCTCGTAGAGCTGGGCATACCGCACGGTTCCCTGCTTGTCGATGATGAAGACGGCTCTCTTGGGAAAGCCCTGGGGACGGAGGCAGTCGTACTGCTCGCAGACCTCCCCGTGGGGGAAGAAATCCGACAGCATCGGGAAGGTGATCCCTCCCATCTGCTCCGCAAACGCCTTGTGGGCGAACACCGAATCGACACTCACGCTCAGAACCTGAGCGTCCTTGGCTTCGAAACTGGCCTTGTCAGCCTCGAAGTTGCTCAATTCCTTCTGTCAACCGCCGGTGAAATCCAGCGGATAGAACGCCAACACGACGTTCTTCTTGCCCGCGTAGTCGCTCAGGGACACTTTCTCGTCCCGGGTTACCGGCAGGCTGAACTCGGGGGCCTTGTCCCCCACGCCTGGCATCGCCATCAATGAGTCTCCTTTCAGAAGTTTTCAGCGAACCCGTCCTTCACTAGCATATCTACCCTTTGCCATAAAGGCGCTCGAAATCCCTCAAGGCCTCCACGGTGCTGGGGAAAGCGAGCTCGTCCCACGGAATCCGCGACAGCGGGAAGGTCCCGGCCTCGGTGCTCTCGTCGCCGGCCGCGAGGGCTCCCCCGACGACGTCCGCCACGTAGACGATGATGATGTTGGAGGACCTGGGATAGGAATACACGCCCAGAAGCGACCGGGTCGCCACCTCCAGGCGGCTTTCCTCCAGGGTCTCGCGAACCGCCGCCTCGGTGGTGCTTTCGCCCCGGTCCACGTAACCGCCCGGAAAGACCCATTTGCCCATGGCCGGCTCGATGCCGCGGCGAAGCAGCACCACGCCGCCGTCGAGCATGCAAATGGTGCCGGCCACGACCTTGGGGTCCTGGTAGAAGATGAAGGAGCACTTCTCGCAGACCAGGCGCTCGGGCTCGTTGCTCTTGACGATGCGCGGCGCCAGCGCCCCGCCGCAGCGGGGACAGAAGCGGTAGCGGCCGCCGCCGTGGTGGTGGTGCGCATGGTGGTGATCGTGGGTCGCCATCTATTCTCTTCCCCCGCCGCTACAGGCTTACCGCCCGTTTGAGCCGGGCCACCTCTCCCTCGGTCAGCGGCCGCATCTCGCCCCGGCCCAGTTGTCCGAGGGCGATGGGGCCGAAGCGGCTTCGCACCAGCCGCTCCACCGTGTGTCCCACGGCTTCCACCATCCTGCGGATCTCCCGGTAGCGGCCCTCGCGGAGCTCGACCTTGAGCCACACCTTCTGCTTCAGGCGCCGCGACACGCTCACCTCCGCCGGCGCCGTAACTCCGTCCTCCAACCCGACCCCCCGCCGCAAACGTTCGAGTTGCGCCTCCGAGGGCATGCCGCTCAACTTGACCTCGTAGGTCTTGGGGACGCCGTAGCGGGGATGCGTCAAGCGGTAGGCCAGATCGCCGTCATTGGTCAGCAGCAGGAGGCCCGAGGTGGCATAGTCCAGACGCCCGGCCGGAACCACCCCGGGCGGGTGTCCGCCGGCCTTGAGATAGTCCGACACCGAGGGCCGCCCCTCGGTGTCCCGCATGGTCGTGATGACGCCGGACGGTTTGTGGAACGCGAGATGGACCTTGGACGCGGGCGGCCGCACCACCCTTCCGTCCACGCAGATACGGTCGCGAGCGGCATCGGCGCGGGTCCCCAGCTCACGGACCCGGCGCCCATTGACCGTGATGCGGCCTTCAAGAATCCACTGCTCCGCCTGGCGCCGCGAAGCCAGCCCCGCGTGCGCGATGATCCTCTGAAGCCGTTCCACCGATCAATCCGGCTCGCTCTGATCACTCGACGGGGATTCGGGGTCCGCGCCTTCGGATTCCACGCCATCGGAGCCTGCCGCCCCGGGTTCCCGCAGCGCCTGGGTCATGTCCTCCATCTCCTGGAGGGTGGGCAGGCTTTTCAGATCCTTCAGGTTGAACGCCTCCAGGAACTCCCGGGTGGTGCCGTAGAGGAACGGCTTGCCGGGCACGTCCTTGCGGGCCACGATCCGGATCAGACGCCGCTCCAGAAGCGTGGATACGACGCCATCCACGCTGACGCCGCGGATTTCCTCGATCTCGGCGCGGGTGACGGGTTGGCGGTACGCGATGATGGCCAGGGTTTCCAGGTTCGCCCGGCTCACCCGCGCGGGTTTGACCGCCGTAAGCCGGCGGACGAACTCCGAGTGCTCCTTGGCCGTCCGCAACTGGTAGCCGTTGGCCACCTCGGCCAGCCGCAGTCCCCGGGCCGTCCGCTCGTACTCTTCCCCCAGCTCCGCCAGGGCGGTGACCACGTCCTTTCGCGGGACCTCGTCCAGGGCGCTGGTCAACCGATCCGCGGACACCGGGCCGTCCGCCGCCAGCAGCAGGCTTTCGAGGACCGCCTTGAGACGCTCACTCTCCATACTCACCTCCCGGCGGATCCGTTTCCATGGCCGCGCTGGCTTCCGACAGCGAGAGCGTCGGCTCCATGACGATGGGGCCGAGACGTTCCCTCTGGACCGCCTGAACCGCCCGGATCCGGACAAGCTCCAGCAGGGCCAGGAAGGTCACCACCACGTCCATCCTGGAGCGGGCGGCGTCGAACAGGTCCTGGAACAGGACCGGCGAGCCGCCGTGCAGCGCGTCGAGAATGTAGGTCATGCGCTCCCGCACCGACACCGTCTCCTGCACCACCGTGTGCACGGAGGCATCCGGGAACCGCTCGAGCACCCGCTGCAGCGCCGACATCAGGTCGAATACCGAGAGCTGCTCGAAACTCACTTCCGCGGTCATGCGCTCGGGCTGCCCCTGCCGGGCGAACACGTCCCGGTTGAGAATGTCCCGCTCCTCGAGCTCCCTGGCGGCATTCTTGAACCGCTCGTACTGGAGCAGGCGGCGGATCAGCTCCTCCCGGGTCTCGCCCGCCTCGTCGTCCTCCTCCGCGTCCTCCTGCTCCTGGGGAAGCAACATCCTGGACTTGATCTGCAGCAGGGTCGCCGCCATCACGAGGTACTCTCCCGAGACGTCGAGGTTGAGGCCCTGCATCAGCTCCAGCGCCTCCAGATACTGCTCCGTGATGGATGCGATGGGAATGTCGACGATGTCGAGCTCGTTCTTCTTGATCAGATGGAGCAGCAGGTCCAACGGACCCTCGTAGATCTTCAGTTGAACGTGCACGGCCATCGTACAGGAGGCTAAAGCGTCAATACCGACCGGACTTCGCTCATGGTCGCCGCGGCTTCGTCGGCGGCCACCCGGTTGCCCTCGGCGATGACATCGCGGATGTCGTCGGGGCGCTTCTCGTAGTAGGCCTTCTTCTCCCGGAACGGTTCGAGGTCGTCGATGACGTGGCGAATCATCACCTTCTTGCAGTCCAGGCAACCGATGCCGGCGCTGCGGCACCCCTCGGACACTTCCCGGATCTCCTCCGGGGTGCAGTAGATCTTGTGCAGGTTGAAGGCCGGACACTTCTCCGGCTCGCCCGGATCGGTCCGCCGGGCGCGGGCGGTGTCGGTCACCATCCGGCTCAGCTTCTTGTCGATGGTCTCCGGCGGATCCGAGAGCAATACGGAGTTGCCGTAGCTCTTGCTCATCTTGCGCCCGTCCAGCCCCGGCAGCCGCCGGGTCTCCGTGAGCAGCACCTCCGGCTCGGGGAAGACCGGGCCGTAGAAGCTGTTGAACCGGCGCACGATCTCCCGGGTCAACTCCACGTGGGGGGCCTGGTCCTCTCCCACGGGCACCCGATGGGCCTTGTACATGATGATGTCCGCCGCCTGCAGCACCGGGTAGCCGAGGAAGCCGTAGGTGGAAAGATCACGCTCGCTGAGCTCCCGAAGCTGGTCCTTGTAGGTGGGGTTCCGCTCGAGCCAGGACACCGGCGTCAACATGGAGAGCAGCAAATGGAGCTCCGCGTGCTCCTTGATGTCGGACTGGCGGAAGATCGTGCACCTGGCCGGGTCGAGGCCGACGCTGAGCCATTCGGCCACCATTGACCGAGTGCCTTCGGCGATATCGTCCGGGGACTGATAGTCCGTCGTCAGCGCGTGCCAGTCGGCGACGAAGAAAAAACAGCGGTAGCTGTCCTGCAGACCGGCCCAATTGAGCAGAGCCCCGTGGAGATGGCCCAGATGAAGGAGTCCCGTGGGGCGCGCCCCGCTTACGATGGTTTCCATGGACCTCAGCTTACACGACTCCGACAAGGACGGCCAGAAACCAGATCACGAGGTCCATGATCGGCACCAGCGTGTACTCCAGGGCCCCGACCATCAGAAGAGCGACCACAATGATGAAACCGAAGGGCTCGATGCGGTCCACCTGCATGGCCTGCGCCTCCGGCAGAACGCCCACCAGCACCCGTCCGCCGTCCAAGGGCGGTATCGGAAGGATGTTGAACACCGCCAGCATCACGTTGATGCGGACGCTGGTGAGAGCCATGTACCACAGGTAGGTGGTCGTCGACCCCGCCGCCGCGTTGCCGCTTATGAGCAGCAGCTTCACCACCACCAGGCTCAGGAGCGCCAGGATGATGTTGGTTCCGGGCCCGGCCAGGGCCACCCGGATCATGTCGCGCCGCGGGTCCCTCAGGTTGTCGAAGTTCACCGGCACGGGCTTGGCGTAGCCGAAAACCGGACCTCCGGCCCAGATCAGGAACGCGGGCAGCAGCACGGTGCCGACGATGTCGATGTGGGAAAGGGGGTTCAGGGTCAGGCGGCCCATCATGGCAGCCGTGGGGTCCCCGAGGCGATACGCCACCCACCCGTGGGCTACTTCGTGAAAGACGATGGCAACGAGGACGGGGAAAGCCCAGATGGAGAGCTGCCACAGGAACTCTTGGGGCATTGGACATTCTTAAGTGACGCGGTGTGAAAACACAACACGGGTTTGGGACCGGGACATGTTTCGAACGGATTGCCAGCCGATGCGTCAGTGCTTGGCGTCGGGCGTCTCCCGGGGATGAAACCGCTTGTGGACCTGCTTGACGCGGGTGCGGCTCACGTGCGTGTAGATCTGGGTGGTGGCGATGTCCGAATGCCCCAGCATGGACTGCACGGCGCGCAGGTCCGCGCCTCCCTCCAGCAGGTGCGTGGCGAAGGAGTGGCGCAGGGTATGGGGGGTGACCCGGTGCTGCAGCCCGGCCCGGAGGACGTAGCCGCGGAGCAGCTTCCAGAAACCCTGGCGCGTGAGCGGCCGGCCGGAACGCGTAAGGAACAGGTAGTCGCTGTACCCGCGGCTCAGAAAGCGCGGCCGGACCTCTCTCAGATAGCGCTCGATCCGTTCCCGGGCCCAGCGTCCGAAAGGCACGAGGCGGACCTTGGCCCCCTTGCCCCTGACGGTCAGGTAGTTCCCCTCGAGGTTGACCTGCTGCAGGGTAAGGGAGACCAGCTCCGAAACCCGCAGTCCGCTGCCGTAAAGCAGCTCCAGCATCGCACGGTCCCGCGCTCCCAGGGGCTTCGCCTCGTCGGGCTGATCCAGCAGCGCGCGCATGTCGGCGGCGCCCAGGGTCTCGGGCAGCCGGCCCGCGCCGCCGCGGGACGAGAAATCCGGGACCGGGTCGGCGGACAGCACCTCCTCCTTGAGGAGGAAACGAAAGAACCGCCGCATGCTGCCCAGCAAACGAACCACGGACCGCTCACTCAGACGGCGCGCCCGCAGGTCGGCGATGTAGGCCCGCAGGTGCGACCGGGTGGCGCCCTCCCAGGCGGTGACGCCCCGCCGGAACAGGAACTCCGCCAGCCGGTTCAGGTCGCGGCTGTAGGCTTCCAGGGTATTGGCCGCCAGCCCCCGTTCCACCGCGGCCATCTCCAGGAACCGGTCAACCTGTCGCGTGAGGTCGTCCGTCATCTTTCGGGTCCAACTCGTTGTGAAGCGCCTCGCGCAACGCTTCCAGCCGTTTCTCGTCGCGGATCTTCCGGCCGTCCCCATCCGCGACGTAGAACACGTCGGCCACGCGGTCGACGTCGGTGGAGATCTTCGCCAGATGAACGGAGACCTCCAGCTTCGACAGCAGATAGGTGATGCTGAAGAGCACCCCCGGCCGGTCGCGGGTGTAGACTTCGACGATGGTGAAATCATCCGACGCGGCATTGTCCCAGCGGACCTGGGTGGAGGCCTTCACCGCCGGCCTCCGCGACAGCGAAGACCGCGACCGGCCCACCAGCTCGGCGACGTCGGTCTTGCCGCTCAGCACCCGTTGAAGCTGCAACTCCATGCGCGACCACTTTTCCGCATCCATCACCACCTCGGCCCGGCCCTGATGGGAGATGCGGAAGACGTCGATAATGAGCCCGTCCCGGCGGGTGCTGATGCGCGCGCTCAGCACGTTCAGCTCCATGGCGGCGAAGACTCCGGCGATGGAAGCGAACAGTCCCGGCTGGTCATGGGCGCAGATGGCCACCTCGCTGTAGCCATGCTCGGGATGATGGAACACCGCGGCCAGGAACGGCTCGTCCCGGAGCCGCTGCAACAACCGGTAGTGGAACGGCATGTCTTCCTCGGGGGTGGTGAGGAAGTAGCGCCGGGGCATGGCCTCGATAAAGTCCCGCCGCACTTCCTCGACCGGGTGCTCCGCGCCGAGTTGCGCCACCAGACGGTCCTGTATCCGCTGCACCTTCAGGTCCTGGTCCGGCTGCCCAGACTCGCCCTTTTCGCGCTCCTCCAGCACGTCCAGCGTACGGTTGAACAGCTCGTCCAGCAGCGCCGCCTTCCAGTTGGTCCAAACCTCCGGTCCCACCGCCTTCATGTCCGAGTAGGTCAGCACGTAGAGGGCCCTGAGATTTTCCGCCGTCCCCATGGTATCGGCCAGGTCCATCACGGTCTTCTCGTCCTGTATGTCGCGCCGAAAGGCGATGGTGGTGAGCAGCAAGTGATGCAGCACGAGAAAGGCCAGCAGGTCCTGCTCGTCTTCGTTGAGGCCCATGCGCGCGGCCGCCTCCAGCGCCATCACCCGCCCCAACTCCGAGTGACCGCCGCCCTGTCCCTTGCCGATGTCATGGAACAGGATGCCCAGGATCAGGATCTCCGGCCGTTCCACCTCACGGGCGAGTTGCGACAGCCGGGGCAGCGATGCCTCGAACTCCCCCGACCGCAGCCGCTCGAACTCCTTGACCGCCCGCATGAGATGCTGGTCCACGGTGTAGATGTGATAGAGATCGTGCAGCGCCATGCAGCGGACCCGGCCGAACTCCGGGATCAGGGCATCCAGCACGCCGGTCCGATGCATCTCCAACAGGGTTTCATAGATCCACTCGTTGCCGCGCAGGATGCCGAGCCATGCGCAGTTGGCGCCCGTCGAGCCCGCCAGCTCGCCCGCCATGGTCTCCACCCGTGCCCTGACGATCTCCCGCGAATCCTGCCCCAGTTCCAGCCGGTATCGCTGCAGGTCAGCGAAGAGTTCCAAGATCTCCCCGGGACCGCGGTGGCCCCCGTTGGAAGCCGCCACCGCCAGGGTCCGGCCGGCGATCCGGACGCCCGGACGCAGGTCGCGGCCCGGCCGGGGCTTCCTGCGTCGGGACGGGTCGTGATCCACCGAGCGGTGTATGACCAGGGACGACAGCCGGCTGACCTCCTCGGCGTGGAGGTAGTAGTCCCGCATGAAGGTCTCCACCTCGCTCAGCTTCCCCTCCCCGTCATAGCCCAGTCCCCGGGCCGCCTGCTCCTGGGACTCGAAGGTCAGCCGGTCCTGATGCCGTCCCGCCAGAAAGTGCAGCTCATTCCGGGTGCGCCAGAGGAAATCCCGCCCGCGCTCCAGCGCGGCCGCGTCCCTGGCCTCCAGGAGCCCCGTCTTCGGCAGGTCGTGGAGCTTGACCGCGCCGCACTTGGCCCGGGCGATCCACATAGACGTGTGGATGTCCCGCAGGCCTCCCTGACCCTCCTTGATGTCGGGTTCCAGCAGGAATACCGACTCGCCGTACCGCTGGTGGCGCTGGTCATGCTCGCTCATCTTCGTTTCGACGAACCGCTCCCGTGCGTTTCCGTTGAGCTGCCGCCACACCACCCGCTCCAGGTCCCGGTACAACCGCTCGTCGCCGCATACGCGGCGCGCATCCAGCAGGGCCGTCTGGATCACGTGGTCGCCGCGTGCGTGACGCGCGCACTCGGCCACGGTCCGGGTGGCGTGTCCCACCGTGAGGCCGGCGTCCCACAAGGGATAGAGAATCCTTTCCGTGACGAATTCCACGTAGGGGCCCGCGCGCCAGCCGTAGAGAAAAAGGATATCGATGTCCGAAAAGGGGTTCAGCTCGTCCCTGCCGTACCCTCCCTGGGCCACCACCGCGCAGCGTCCCCGGGATGACCGGCGCCGGGCGCGATGGTCGTCCTCGGCCATCTCGAAGAGCCGTTGCAGAAGGCAGTCGACCATCTCCCCGTGCGCCCACACGACCTCGGTGCCGGAAGCGCCGGCGCGATGGGCCTCCAGCAAACGCCGCCGCCCCTGGTCGAGGTAACTCCGCACCCCCTCTCCGGTCCTCGTGCTCCGGACGTGCTCCTCCGCGAGCCGGCACCAGGACACGCCGCCGTTGGTCTCGTCTGGCAGCACCCGATGGGGCATGTCTCCGCCTCCCGCCTCTGATGTCGTCACTGACGGCTCCCTCTCTCCCGCAGCCTGTCGGCGTAGTTCTTGATGCCCTGGAACAGCCCCCCAGCGATGGCGTTCTGAAACTCGGGACGCTTCAACGCCCGGGCTTCCCGGCGATTGCTGACGAAGAACAGCTCCGCCAGCGCCGCCGGCATCCGAGCCCCCACCAGAACGTAGAACAGCCCCTTCTTCACTCCCAGATCCTTCGCGCGCGAATAGTGCGGACGGGTGGTCTTCACCAGCGACGTCTGCAGATGGCTCGCCAGGCTGATGGAATCCGGCAGGTACACATTCAGTTTGAGGTCGCTCAGCATGATCTGCAAGTCCGTGAGGTTCCTGCGGGCGGTGCCGTTCTCTCTTGCGGCCAGTTTCATCGTGGCTTCATCGGTGGTCTTGTCCAGATAGTAGGTCTCGAGGCCTCCGGCTCTGCGATTGTGGCTCGCATTGGCGTGAATCGACAGGAACAGGTCGGCCTGCTCGGCGTTGGCCCTGGCCGTTCGTTCCTTGAGGGGTATGAAGATGTCCGTATTCCTGGTGAGGACCACGTCCGCCCCCATCCTTTGCCGGAGAAGCGGCGCCAGCTTCCTGGCCACCCGCAACACCACGTCCTTCTCCCTCAGGCCCCCGGCCCCGACGGCGCCGGGGTCCTTGCCCCCGTGCCCCGGATCCAGCACGATCTTGCGGACCGCCAGTTGCCCCCGGTTGGCCGAACCCCCGCGCCGCTCCACGTCCAGCATCAGCCTGTGCGGGTTGGCCAGCAACACCGCGTCGTGGTTGCCGGGGAACTTGAGGTCCAGCACGACCCGCACGACGTTCTCCTTGAACTGCCCGAGGCGGACCCGTTGCACCAGCCGGTCCTTGACGTCGACACGGTGCCGGCGGGCCGTCAGGCGAGCCCCCACCAGATCCAGGTAGATCCTCGGAGGGAGGCGCCTCTTGGGAGAGGCGGCCAGGGTGTTGATGGTGAACTTCACCCGGCCGGTGAGATCGAGGATCACTCGCGTATAGTTGGCCGAGGAGAGGAAACGCACGCCCGTAAGCCGTGCCTTCGGCACCACGGCGTACCCATCGGCCGCCGGGCCGATGACGCACAGCACAAGCATTACGGCCAACCAGCGCGCCAATCAGCCTCCTTCTTTCGCCTCCGCCACGAGCCCTTCCAGGAGATTCAGCGCCTCCAGCGGGGTCAGGACGTTGACGTCGACGGCCTGGAGCTTTTCCCGCAACCGGTCCCGCCGGGGCTCGTACAACATCAACTGGACCCCTTCCGAAGCCGGTTCGGCACCGGCCAGCCTCGGTTGTCCCCAGGCGTTCAACTCCTCTCCCTCGAGATTCTTCAGGATCTCCCGAGCCCGGCCGATGAGCGACGGCGGCAATCCCGCGAGCCCGGCCACCTGTATGCCGTAGCTGCGGCTGGCCGGACCCTCCTTCAGCGTGCGCAGGAAGATCACCTCCCCTTGCCATTCCTTGACCGCGAAGTTGAAGTTCCTGACCCGTTCCCGGGTGCGGGCCAGCCCCGTGAGCTCATGGTAGTGGGTGGCGAAGAGGGTCCGGGGCCGGTGCGGCGACTCGTGCAGGAACTCGGCCAGGGACCAGGCGATGGAGATGCCGTCGAAGGTGCTGGTGCCGCGCCCCACCTCGTCCAGCAGGATGAGGCTCCGGGGCGTGGCCAGCCGCAGGATGCGGGCCGTCTCCTTCATCTCCACCATGAACGTGGATTCGCCGGCCGCCAGCGCGTCGGTGGCGCCGAAACGGGTGAAAAGCCGGTCCACCAGTCCCACGTGGGCGGCATCCGCGGGGACGAAGCTCCCCATCTGGGCCAGCACCACCACCAGCGCCACCTGCCTCATGTAGGTGGACTTTCCGGCCATGTTGGGCCCGGTCAGCAGCTTGATCTGCGTGGTCTCGGGATCCATCTCGCAGTCGTTGGGGACGAAACCGCCCCGGCCCAGCACCGCCTCCACCACCGGATGGCGCGCCGCGCGCAGCACCAGCGTCAGGCCGGAGTCCACCCGGGGACGGACGAAGTGCCGCGATTCGGCCGTCTCCGCCAGCGCCAGCAGCGTATCCAGCCTGGCCAAGGCAAGGCTCGATTCCTTCATGGAGCGGTAGTGGGCTGCGATGCGGTCCAGCAACTCCGCGAAGATGCGGGCCTCGATCTTCAGTATCTCCTCGTCCGACCCCAGCACCCTCGCTTCGTAGTCCTTGAGCTCGGGGGTGACGAACCGTTCGCCGTTGGCCAGCGTCTGCTTCCGGATATAGTTCTCCGGGACATGGGCGAGGTTGGCATTGGTGACCTCGATGTAGTACCCGAACACCTTGTTGTAGCGCACCTTCAGGGAATGGATGCCGGTACGCTCCCGTTCCTTGTGCTGAAGGTCCGAAATCCAGCCCTTGGCGTTGCCGCGGACGGCCGTCAGGGCGTCCAACTCCTCATCGAACCCCGGGCGCACGAAACCGCCGTTCCGGATCGTGGCCGGCGGCTCGTCCACCACCGACCGCTCCACCAGCTCCACCACTTCCGGCTCCGCGCTCAACCCCGACCGCAACCCGGCCAGCAACTCGCTGCCGCGCGGCTGCAGCTCTCCGCGCACGCCCTCCAGCGCTCGCAGCGTGTCCTTGACCGCGGCCAGGTCCCGGGGCGTTGCCGACCGCGACGCGATACGTCCGGACAGACGTTCCAGGTCCTGGACGCCATGGAGCGCGTCCCTGAGCCTCCGCCGCACGTCCGGGTGCTCCAGCAGCTCCGCCACGGCCTCGTGACGGCGGCGGATCTCGTGCTCGTCCAGCAACGGATAGAGTATCCACTTGCGCAGTTCCCGCGCCCCCATGGCCGTCCGGGTGGGTTCCAGCACCCCCAGCAGAGAGCCCCGCCTGCTCCCGTCGAAGCTGCGCAGGAGCTCGAGATTGGCCTGGGTATGGTCGTCGAGCATGAGGAACCGCGAGGCGCGATAGGGCTCCAGCGAGGTCAGCACCTTGGCCGCGCCCGGCGAGCGGTCTTCCAGATAGGCGAGGATGCCGGCGCCGGCGCGGACCCCCAGCGGCCACTCGTCCCGTGGGCCCTGATAGATGCCGGCGCCGTTGAGTCTCTGGACGGCGGCGCCCGAGAACCACGTGTCCGGCCCGGACGTGCAATGCACGCCGGCGTAGTGGTCGCGCAGCATCCCGAGGGCGGCGTACAGCGATTCGGGAATCAACAGCTCCCGCGGCTGTATCCGTCCGAGCTCGTCGGCGAGGGCGGCGTAGCCCTTCATCTGGGTGAAGCGGAACTCGCCGGTGGTGACGTCGGTGTAGGACAGGCCGTATTCGTCACGGGCGCCGACCACCGCCGCCAGGAAATTGTTGACGTCGGCCTCGAGGCCTTCCCCTTCCGTGAGGGTCCCGGGGCTGATGACCTTGACGACCTCCCGCCGGACCACGCCCTTGGCCTGCCTGGGGTCCTCGGTCTGCTCGCAGACCGCCACCTTGAAGCCGGCCGACAGGAGCTTGCCGATGTAGGGGGTAGCCGCGTGGTGCGGCACGCCGCACAGGGGCACGGGCGCGCCGTCGTTGCGGTTGCGGCTCGTCAGGGCGATATCGAGGACCTTGGACGCCTTTTCCGCATCCTCGAAGAACATCTCGTAGAAGTCCCCGAGCCGGAAGAACAGGATCGCGTCCCGGTGGCGATCCTTGATCTCCAGGTACTGATGCATCATGGGCGTAACGCGGGTCCGCTCCATCATGATCCCCTTGATGCCCCCCCTTCCAGGGGCCGGGGCAGCTTGAGGGTGTGCACCTCGCCGGGTCCGTCGAGGTGGACCGCCACCCGGTCGGGAAACGCCACCACCAGGTCCAGCCGCCCGCCCATGGCTTCGATATAGCTCCGCAGGGTCGAGATCAGGAGGTCGCTGCGCTTTTCCATCTGGGCCACCGTCGCCTGGCGGATGCCCAGCGTCTCGGCAAGCTGGGTCTGAGTCAGCGCCTTCCTCTTCCGGAGATCCTGAAGGGTCAAGGACTCCTGGTGCAAGCGTTCGGCTTCCGCCTCGGTCCGCTCCCCACGGTCGGGGGCGAGATGCATTATCTTTTCCTTCGGCCTCGCTACCATCACTCCATCCTTTCAGCGCCCCAGGCGGCAGCCCAAGTCCAGGGCCGATAGAACACGCCGAATCCGAGGATCCGACCCACCGTACTCATATAGCATACGGGCTATATTGCTTTCCAACTATGTCAAAGGATGGGGAAAGCGCTTCGCGCGGCGGAGATGCTCGCGCGGACGCTTGCGAGTGGTGAAGACCGGCGCTACACCTTGCGCCGCTGTCCCAGCAGGTAGTCTACGAGCAGGTACTGTCCCAGACGGTCGGGGCGGGTGTAGAAGGCGCGGCCCTTGTTGAGGCGGGTCATCTCGTCGACGAAGCCCTTGAGCACGGGGCTGTCGTCGAGCATGAAGGTGTTGATGGTGATGCCGCGCTGGGTGACCCGTTTCGCTTCCTTGAGCGTCTCTTCCGCGGCCCGCTGGCTGATGCCGCCGAAGCTGAGCGGCCATTCGCAATACAGCCGCCCCTGGCGGCAATACGCGGTGGGCTGCCCGTCGGTGATCACGATGATCTGCTGGTTCCGGGTCGAGCTTCGCTTCTTCAAGAGGTCGATGGCGAGATGGAGGCCGTCCTGGAGGTTGGTGAAGGGGTCCCCCATGTTCCAGGTGGCTTCGGGCAGATCCTTGGCCTTCAACTCCACCGCCCGGGTGAAGAAGCCGACGATGCCGAAATAGTCCTGGGGGTACTTGGAGCGGCACAGCGACTCCATGGCCAGGGCCACCTTCTTGGCCGCGGCGAAGCGGCCGTCCCAGCTCATGGACCAGCTCATGTCGAGCAACAGCACGGTGGCGGCGCGGGTGGAGTACTGCGAGTCGAAGACCATGAAGTCCCTGGGATCCAGGTTCAGCGGCAGGGTCGCGTTGCGGCGCAGGGCGCTCCTCAAGGTCTCGTTGAGGTTCAGGTTCAAGGCGTCGCCCGAGACATAAGGCTTGCTGCTCTCGGGAACCACCTCCTGGGAGCCGTGCCGGGCGATCTGATGGCGCCCGGCGGCATCGCGGGCCAGTTGTTTGTAGATGTCCCTCAAGGCGATCTGGCCGATGCGCCGCACCCCACGGGGCGTCAGCTCGAAGTGGTCGCCCTTGTCCACCACGTATCCGCCGTCCTCCAGGGACGACTCCAGCCGCACGACCCCCTCGTAATCCTCCTGGGCCTGGGCGCCGAGAAGGCTGTTCAGGAGGTCCATGTCCACGTCCTTGGGCTGGCTGCTGGACAGTTGACCCTCGAGCTTCTGCAGGCCCTCCATGCGTTCCTGGAGCTCCGCAGCTTCCTCGAAATTCAACGATTCCTGGCCCCTGAAGAGGTTTCCCTCACGTCGAATGTAGTTTTCCAGACGGCGGATCTTGTCCAGTTGCGAGAGGATCTCCTCGAAGTCCTGCTTCGCCTCGGGGTTTTCGAAGTTGTAGCCTGCCAGCCGCTCGATGGCGTCGCTCAGCTTGGGCGGCAGGTGCTGAAGGAACTCGTCCTTTTTCTCGGCCTCGGCCCGGTCCGGTTTCTGCTGAAGGGTATCGCGCTCCCTGGCGACGATGTCCTGCAGCGCTTCCTGGATCTCGTCCAGCGCCGAACGGATCTCGTACTGCTCGTACATCCGCCGCTTCTCGCGGGCCACGCGTGACAGCAGGTCGTCGAGGCCGTTGACCTGATCGTCGTCCTCGCCCATGCCGCGCTGCATCAGGCGGCGCATGGACTGTTGCAGGTCGCCGGTCTCGTCGAGGTGTTCGTTGAGCTGGTCGAACACGTCGTCGGGCCTGATGGACCGCTCCTGGCCTCCGTTCCAGCGACTGTAGCGAGCGTGGATCATGACGGATCAACCGCGGTTCGCGCCGCGCAAGACGATGCCGCCCACGGGCGGGTGGCCGCGCACAAGCGCGCGATCACTTCCCATAGGTCACTCGGCCCCCTTCGGCCTCCTTGTTGAGCTTCTGGTGCAGATGCAGGCCTTCCAGCACCAGCTCGGTGGCGGAAGCCAGGAACTCCGGCGAGTCGACGTCACCCAGGGAGCGGATGGCTTCCTGCAGTCCGGGTATCTCCTTGATGCCTTCGAGGTAGTCCTCGGAACGCATCTCGTCGGAGACCTCCACCCCCCAGCCCGAGTTGAAGTACTCGATGACACTTTGCAGCCCGGTCAGGTCGAAGCGGCTGTCGAAGGTCTTGAGGATCGCCTTGTTCAACAGCCGCTCGATGAGCTCCTCCTCGTTCTTCTCCTCGCCCACGTACTCCACCTCGATCTTTCCGCAGGTGGACGGGAGGACGGCGTGGAGATCGCTCACTCGCGGCACGATGGCGGTCTCGCCGATCCGCAACGCGCGTTTCTCGGCGTTGCTGATCATGCTTTCGTAGTTGTTGATGCTGATGCGGACGCTGACCCCGGAGGACTGGTTGATCTCGCTGGAGTTGCGTGCCTCGAAGGTCAGGTGGCCCAGCACCTCCTTCATGAAGTCGGGGATCATCACCGACTGGCTACGCTCGTCGATGGGAGCCGACTCCTGTTCCATGATGTCGATCTCGTGCTCGACCTCGCGCGGATAGTGGGTCCTGATCTGGACGTCGAAGCGGTCCTTGAGCGGCGTGATGATGCGGCCCCGGCTGGTGTAGTCTTCCGGGTTCGCGCTGGCCACGATGACCACGTCCAGGGGCAGACGGATCTTGTATCCCTTGATCTGGACGTCCTTCTCCTCCATGAGGTTGAAGAGCCCCACCTGGACCTTCTCGGTGAGGTCCGGCAGCTCGTTGACCGCGAAGATGCCGCGGTTCGTGCGTGGGATGAGACCGTAGTGGATCGTCTCCTCGTCCGCGAGGTAGCGTCCTTCCGCGACCTTGATGGGGTCGATCTCGCCGATGAGATCCGCGATGGACACGTCCGGAGTGGCGAGCTTCTCGCCGTAGCGAAGCTCCCGGTCGATCCACTCCAACTCCAGCTGGTCCCCTTCCTCCGCCAGCTTGCGCCGGCAGGGAGCGCAGATGACGTTGAAGGGATCGCAGTTGATCTCGCAGCCCTTCACCTTCGGGACCGTTTCGTCCAGCAGCATGGTGAGGCCGCGGATGATGCGCGACTTGGCCTGGCCCCGTTCCCCCAGAAACACCATGTGATGGCCCGACAGGATCGCGTTCTCGATCTCCGGAATCACGGTCTCGTCGTAGCCCACGATTCCCGGAAGCATCCGGTCCCCGGACTTGAGAAGATTCATGAGATTGTTGCGCATCTCGTCGCGCACCGTTCGCACGGCAAGGCCGCTGCTTTTCAGTTCGTCCAGGGTATTGATGGATTCCACTCCAGTTCCTCCTAACAGCCGTCCTCGGCAGCCGGGCTCTGGTTGACGCGCAGGCGCAGCTCCTTCCCGACCTTGAAAAACGGGACCCTCTTGGAAGACACGGAGACGATTTCACCGGTCTTGGGATTGCGTCCGTCACGGGCCCTGCGGTGCTTGACCACGAAACTGCCGAAACCCCGGATTTCGATCCGCTCTTCGCGCTGCAGAGCCGCGATCAAGGAGTCGAAGACGGAGTTGACGATCACCTCCGCATCGAAACGCGACAGGTGGGGAAACCGTTCGTTGATTTCTTCGATCAGGTCTCGCTTAGTCATGCAAGTTCCCCGAAAGTCATCTCCGGCGCCGCTATTCCGTATCCTTGTCGCCGTCTTCCGTCGTCGCCTCGGACCGGCCTTCCCGGTCCAGCTTCAGCTCCTCGTTCAGGATGGTCTCGAACGAGAACCGTCCCGCCTCCTTTTCCCGCTTGAGATAGGTCTCCAGCTCTTCTCTCTCTTCCGACCGCTTCAGGGCGCGGATGCTCAGCCCGATCTTCCGTTCCTGGAGGTCGACGTTGACCACCTCCGCCTCGACGACGTCGCCCACCTGGTAGAGACTCGAAGGTTTGTCGACGTGCTCCGTGCTCAGTTGGGACACGTGGATCAACCCCTCCACGCCTTCGGCCACGCGCACGAAGACGCCGAAGTCCAGCACCCTGACGATCTCGCCCGTGATGCGGGTGCCGGCAGGGTTCTCCTGGACCACGCGTTCCCACGGGTCCATGCCCAACTGCTTCACTCCCAGCGAGAACCGCTCCACCTGCGGATCGACGCCCAAGACCTTGGCCTCGACGATGTCACCCTTCTTGTACAGCTCGGAGGGATGCTTGATCTTCTTGGTCCAGTCGAGATCGGAGATGTGGATCAAACCGTCGATGCCCTCCTCGACGCCGACGAACACGCCGAAGTCGGTGATGTTGCGCACGGGCCCCTTGACGATGCTGCCTTCGGGGTATTTCTCCTTCGCCAGGAACCACGGGTTGGGCAGCACCTGACGCAGCCCCAGCGAGATGCGCCGGCGGCCGGGATCCACGTTCAGGACCATGGCCTCCACGGTCTCGCCCACCTGGACCACCTTCGAGGGATGCGACAGCTTCTTCGCCCACGACATTTCCGACACGTGGATCAGTCCCTCGACCCCCTTCTCCAGCTCCACGAAGGCGCCGTAGTCCGTCAGGCCCACCACCTTGCCGGTGATCTTGGAGTCCACGGGATACCGCTCGGCCACCGATTCCCAGGGGTCCGGGGTGATCTGCTTCATGCCCAGCGAGATCCGTTCCCGTTCCTTGTCGAACTTGAGCACCACCACCCGGATGGTCTCCCCGATGCTCAGCAGGTCGCTCGGGTGGTTGACGCGTCCCCACGACATGTCGGTGATGTGCAGGATGCCGTCGATACCGCCCACGTCGACGAAAGCGCCGTAATCCGTGATGTTCTTGACGATGCCTTCCAGGATCACACCCTCGTCGAGCACGGCGAGGGTCTCCTTCTTGAGCACTTCCCGTTCCTTCTCGAGCAGCACCTTGCGGGACACCACGACGTTGTCGCGCATCCTGTTGTACTTGAGGATCGTGAAGCGGTCGCGTTTGCCCACGAACTGGTCGAGGTTCCGGGTCGGCCGGATGTCAACGTGCGAGCCGGGAAGAAAACCGTCCACGCCCACGTCCACCTTGAATCCGCCCTTGACCCTCGCGACGATGATCCCTTCGATGGGCGTCACCTGCTCGTAGGCCTGCTCGATCCGGTCCCAGACCTTGATGCTCTCCGCCTTCTGGCGGGAGAGCACGATCTCCCCGCGATCCCCCTCGGGGGATTCGAAGAAGACGTCCACATCGTCGCCGACGTTCACCTGCAGCGTTCCTTCGCGATCCTGGAACTCCTGCACCGAAATACGGCCCTCGGTCTTGTAGCCCACGTCCACCACTACGTGGGTGGGGTTGATATCGACTATCTTGCCGGTGACCACACCACCCGGCCGCACGGCCTGCAGGCTTTCCTCGAACAAAGATTCGAAGTCGTCCTCGGCAGTCGAAGTTTCCTGGTCCTTGTTAGCCTCACCTTCCGTCATGAAACAGTTCTCCCATCATCATTTGATTTCGCATCGACTTCCTGCAGTATCCTGTCCACCACGGCCGACGCCGACAGTGTCGTCGAGTCGATCCGCAACGCGTCGTCCGCCTGGCGCAACGGCGCCACCGCGCGCTCCTTGTCCCGCCGGTCGCGACGCATGACGTCGGCCAGGGTCTCTTCCAGGGTCAACCCCGCTTCCCGGCCCGCCAGCTCCTTGAACCGTCGCCGCGCCCGTGTCTCGGGGGAAGCATCCAGATATATCTTCACGTCGGCGTCCGGGAAGACCACCGTCCCCATGTCGCGCCCTTCAGCCACGATGCAACCGCTACGGCCCATGGTGCGCTGGAGATCCGCCATGCGGCGCCTGACGATGCCCATTCCGGAAACCCGCGACGCCATCTGGCCGACCTCCGCCGTGCGAATCGCCCCGCTCACGTCCGCGCCGTCCAGCATCACCGACGGAGAGGCGGCATCGGCCCCCAGGTCCACCTCCGTGCTTTCGAGGATTTTCTCCAAGGCGCTCTCGTCGCCCGGATCGGCGCCCTGACGCATGACCTTCCAGGCCAGCGCCCGATACATGGCACCGGTGTCCATATAGCGGTATCCGAGACGCTTCGCCACGGCCTTGGCGACGGTGCTCTTGCCGGCGCCGGCCGGGCCGTCAATGGCCACGATCAACTATCCTATCCTCACTTCGCATCCGGCACAACCGCCATCCAGACCCGCCGGTTCGTTAACCGCCGATCTTTTCAAGACTTTCGAAGAAGCCGGGGAACGATACCTTGACGCATTCCTCGTCCGACAGCACGATCCCGCCCCTCGCGGACAGGCCGGCCACCGCCAACGCCATGGCCACCCGATGGTCGCCATGACTCTCGACGGACGCGCCCTCGAGCTTCCCGCCGCCTTCGACCGAAACATCGTCTCCGTTCACTTCCATTCGCACGCCCATCTTCGAGAGCTCGCGGCCCATGGTGGCTATGCGGTCGGACTCCTTGAAGCGCAGCTCGCCGACATCGCGAAACAGGGTCGACCCGCCGGCCAATGCCGCCGCCACGAACAACACCGGATACTCGTCGATGGTGCGGGGCGCCAGCTCGGGCGGAACCTCGGTCCCCCGCAGCTCGCCGCCCCGGACCCTCACGTCCGCCACCGGCTCGCCGGCCTCCTCCCAGGCACGCGTGACCTCGATGTCCGCGCCCATGGCCCGCAGCACCTCGATCACGCCGCTGCGCGTGGGATTGCAGCCCACCCGCAGTATGGACACGTCCGACCCTGGTATGGTAGCCGCGGCCACCGCCAGGAACGCGGCCGAAGAGATATCGCCCGGCACCCGGAGCCGTGTGCCCGATAGCTCCTGCCCGCCCCGGACCACCACCTCCCGGCCGTTGCTCTCCACCGAGGCGCCGAACCCCCGCGCCATGATCTCGGTGTGGTCCCGGGACCGGTACGGCTCCTCGAACCGGGTCTCCCCGCGGGCCTGCAAGCCCGCCAGCAGCACCGCCGACTTGACCTGCGCGCTGGCCACCGGCGAGCTGTAGTCGACGCCGTGGAGCGGCTGTCCGTGAATCTCCAGCGGCGCGCGGCCGCCGTTGCCGGTCACCCGCGCGCCCATCCGCGTCAGCGGCTCGATCACCCGTTTCATGGGCCGGGTGCGGAGCGAGCCGTCGCCGTCCAGCGTGGCATCGAAGGGCCTTCCCGCCAACAGTCCCGCCAGCAACCGCATGGTGGTGCCGGAGTTTCCGCAGTCGACGGTCTCCGGCGGCGCCCGCAGCCCGTCCCAGCCCTTGCCCTCGACGCACAGGGTGTCGGCCTCGCGCCGGAAATGCACGCCCATGCGCCGGAAGGCCGCCACGGTACTGGAGTTGTCGGCGCCGGCGGACATGTTGGCGATGCGGGTCTCACCCCGGGCCACCGACCCCATGATCACGGCGCGGTGCCCGACGGACTTGTCCCCCGGCACTTCCACTTCGCCCCGGAGGGGACCCGATACCTGTTCCACCGTGACGGTCATTCCCTACTCGATCCTCTTCCGGGTGGCCAGGGCCCGCTCGAACTCCCGCTCCAGCCGCGGCCCGTCGTTCCGGCGTATGCAGTCCATGAAGCGCTCGATCCCCCGGGCGTGTTCCCGAAGCCCCTTCAGCACGGCCTCCCGGTTGAGCAGGCAGATGTCGCGCCACAGTTCCGGGCGCCCGGCGGCGATGCGGGTGGTGTCCTTGAACCCCGTGCCGCAGTATCCGGCCAGGTCCAACGAGCCGATCCGCGTGCTTCCCAGGGCGTTCACCAGGGCCGACGCCGCCACATGGGGAAGATGGCTGACCACGCCCAGAACGCGGTCGTGGAGCGCCGCGTCCATCAACTCCACCTTGGCGCCCGCGCGGCGCCAGAACGTCCGCAACCGCTTCACCGCGCCCGGGTCGCTCTTCCTGGTGGGCGTAATGATGCAGCGGCGGCGGACGAACAGGTCCGCCTTGGCCGCATCGGGGCCCCACTGGTCGCTGCCGGCGATGGGATGAGCGCCCACGAAAGGCGGCCCTCCCTTCAACAGCCGCTCCATGTCCGCCACCACCCGGCGTTTCACGCTGCCGACGTCGCTGATGAGACACCCCGGATCGAGGCGCGGCAGGAAGGAACGGGTCAGCGGCGCGATGGCGCTCACCGGCGTGGCCAGCACCAGGAAATCCGTGTCCTCGGGAAAGTCCTCGGGGCGCAGGAAGTATCGATCCAGAATGCCGATCTTCTTCCCCCGCCGCAGCGTCTTCTCGTTGCGTCCGTAACCCACCACCTGCTCCACCAGCCCCCGCTCCCGGGCGGCCAATGCCAGGGATCCGCCGATGAGGCCCACCCCCGCGATCACCATGGTACGGAACATCAGATGGCCGCGCCTCCTTCAAGGATCCGCGAAAGGGCATCCAGGAACTTGCGGTTCTCGTCCGGGGTCCCCACGGTCACCCGCACGTGGTCGGGAAACTCCGGGCCCACCGGCCGCACGATGACTCCCCGGCGCAGCAGCTTCTCGAAGACGTGGCCGACCCGGCCCGTCCGCACCAGGATGAAGTTGGCCTGGCTCGGGACCCACTGGACTCCGAGGGCGGCCAGACGCTCCGTCAGGAAAGCCATGCCCTCGCGGTTGAGCTCCAGACTCCGGCGGAGGTGCTCCGCGTCTTCCACCGCCGCCGCCGCCGCCCACTGGGCCGCGGCGTTGACGTTGAAGGGTTCCCTCACCTGGTTCATCATCGCCACCACATCGGGGCGGGCGATGCCGTAGCCGATGCGGAGGCCCGCGAGGCCGTAGACCTTGGAGAAGGTCCTGATGGTCAACACCGTCCGGTCCTCCCGGCGGTCGTCGAGCGAGTCGGGATAGTCCGGGTCGGTGGCGTACTCGAAGTAGGCCTCGTCCGCCACCACGAGCACCTCGGGACCCGCCCGCTCGAGGAAGTCCTCCCACTCCGGCCGCCGGTAGATGGTGCCGGTGGGGTTGTTGGGGTTGGCCAGGAAGACCAGGCGGGTCCGGGGTGTCAGCGCCCGGGCCATGGCATCCAGGTCGTAGCCGTAGTCCTTCAGCGGGACCTTGCGGACCGCCGCGCCCATGGCGTCCAGCGCCAGACCGTAGGCCACGAAGGAGCCCTGGGAGATCAGGGCTTCGTCTCCCGGGCGCAGGAAGGTCCGCACCGCCAGATCGATCAGCTCGTTGGAGCCGTTGCCGAAGATCAGCCGCTCGGGCTCGACTTCCAGCCTGGCGGCCAGGGCGTTCCGCAGGTGGAAGCAGCCGCCGTCCGGATAGAGGTGCAACTCCTCCAGCCGCTCCCGCAACGCGGCCACCGCCCTGGGGGACGGACCCAGGGAGTTCTCGTTGGACGCCAGCTTGGCCGACCCCTGAATGCCGTATTCCCGCTCCACCTCGTCGATGGGCTTGCCGGGCACGTACGGCACGATGCGGCGAATGTAGTCCGGAACCTTTTCGACGATGCTCATAGGCTGCTGGGATAGGATCCGAGGACCTTCAGGAAGACGCAGCTATCGGCGAGCTGGTCCAGGGCGCGCTTTGTCCGCGGCTCCTGCCGGTGGCCCCTGAAATCGATGAAGAAAACGTACTCCCACGCCTTTTGGCGCGACGGCCGCGACTCGATCTTGGTGAGGTTGATGTTGTGCTTGGCGAACGGCGCCAGCATGTCGTGAAGCACGCCGACGCGGTCCTTGGCCGCGAACACGATGCTCGTCTTGTCCTGTCCCGTGGGCGACGGCGGATCGCCGCCGATGACGAAGAACCGCGTGATGTTGTCGTGATTGTCGGCGATGTTGGCCTGCACGATCTTGAGCCCGTACACCTCGCCGGCCAGGCGGCTGGAGACGGCGGCCACCTCCCGGTCCGAACGCGCCTCCTTGGCGGCCTGGGCCGTGCTGGACACCTCTTCCACCACGGCGCCGGGGTAGTGGGCGGCGATCCACCGGCGGCACTGGCCCAAGGCATGCGAGTGGGAAAGGATGCGCCGGACGTCCTTCGGCCGGCCGGACCGGGACAGCAGGCAGAGCTCGATGTCGACCCTGACCTCGCCGCAGATCTGGACGTCCGCGTCCTGGAGCAGATCGAGGGTGTGGGTCACCACCCCTTCGGTGGAGTTCTCGATGGGCACCACCCCGTAGTCCGCGTTGCCCGCGCTCACCTCCCGGAAGACGTCGTCGATGGTGGGCTCGGGAGAGTAGCGGACCGTGCTGCCGAAATGGCTTTGCGCGGCCATGTGGGTGAAGGTCGCCTCGGGGCCGAAGAACGCCACCTTCATCTGCGCCTCGATGCCGCGGCAGGCGGACAGGACCTCCCGGTAGACGGCGCGAATCGACGCGGCCGGCAAAGGCCCCGCGTTGACGTCGGATACCTTCCGGTAAATGGCCTGCTCGCGGCTCGCTACGTAGACGGGCCTTCCCGCGCGGTTCTTCTCTTGTCCGATTTTCAGGGCGAGGGATGCCCTCTCGTTGAGGAGCGCTACGATCCTGGAGTCAACTTGGTCGATCTTTTTGCGGAGGGCATCTACCGATTCTCTGCGGTTCAATGAAAACCTCGAGGGGATGGACTGCGAACGAAAGGCTACGTTAGCTGAACTCCCGGGCAATTGCAACTCCGCGTCACCACAGGCTTTTACGACTCACCTGGAACCCGACGCCAGCCCTCCGGGGCGTGTCGATGCCGGACCGCAAACATGATACCTTGCGGTAGCGGCGGACCGTCCATGCAAACGCAGACCCAGGCCTATCTGTACGCCGCCGTCACGGTGCTGTTCTGGTCCACGGTGGCGACGGCGTTCAAGCTTTCCCTGCGCCATGTCGGCCCCGACGTGCTGGTGTTCTATTCCTCGGCGGTATCCGTCGCCGTGCTGTTCTGTATCACCCTCGTTACCGGACGGCTCGGGCAGCTCCGGGCATGGAACATCGGCGACCTCCGCACTTCGTTTTGCCTCGGTTTCCTGAACCCCTTCCTCTACTACCTTGTCCTCTTCAAGGCCTACGACCTCCTGCCCGCGCAGGAGGCGCTGACGCTGAACTTCACCTGGCCCATGGTACTGGCGCTGTTCTCCATCCTCCTGCTCCGCCAGCCCATCCGCCCGCGCGCCATCGCCGCCATGGCCATCAGCTTCGCTGGCGTGGCCCTCATCGCCACCCGGGGAGACCCTCTCGCGCTCCACCTGGCGAATCCGCTTGGCGTGGCCCTGGCACTGGGAAGCACGCTGATCTGGACGCTCTACTGGATCTACGGGGTCAAGGACGGCCGCGACCCGGTCACGCGCCTGCTGGTCAACTTCGGGTTCGGGTGCGGTTTCTCGGGCGGCTTCCTGTGGCTTGCGGGCACCCTGGAGGCGCCGGGCGCGGCGGGGCTCGCCGGGGCCCTTTACATCGGCACGTTCGAGATGGGCATCGCGTTCGTCGCCTGGCTCCGAGCCCTCAAGCTGTCCCGCACCACGGCCCAGGTGGGCCAACTGATCTACCTGACGCCGTTCCTGTCGCTGCTGGCGATCGCGCTGTTCGTGGGAGAGCCCATCTACCCCAGCACCGTGGCCGGGCTGGCGTTGATCGTCGCGGGTATCGTGCTGCAGCGCCGGTCCGGTTGACTCCGTGAATTCGTCGTTCCCGCCTTCCCTCTCCGTCATTCCCGCGAAAGCGGGAATGACGGATTTGCCTTGCCGGGCCGGTTCACTTCATCAGCGGGAACGACCACGGGCTCATCTCCTCCGCGGTCCGGCCGAGGGCGTCCCAGTCCTGGAGGTGGTCCCAGGCGAACTCCGCCGCCTCCTGAGCCTGCTGCCGCAGGGACTCGATGTCCACTCCGGGAATCCGCCCCTCCTCCATCCGCACCTCGCCGTCGACGATGACCGTCCGGACGTCGTCGCCGATGCCGCATTCCACCAGGCTCTTGATGGGATCGCGCACCGGCCCGTACCTCAGCGTGCCCCTTCCGGAAATGTCCACGATGATGATGTCCGCGCGGGCACCCGGCGCCAGCCTCCCGAGGTCGTTGCGCCCGAGCGCACGGGCGCCGCCCAGGGTGGCGGCCTCGAACACGTCGGCGGCCGTGGCCGCGCGCAGGTTGTGTCCGATGACCTTGCCGAAGTACGACGCCACCCGCATCTGCATCATGAAGTCCCGCGGGTAGGTGTCGCTCCCCAGCGCGATGTTGACGCCGGCGTCGCGGTACCGCTGCCAGGAGTCGAGGCAGCGCCCCCGGCGGGCGATGTTGACGGGGCAGTGGGAGATGGAGACGCCGTATTCGCCCATGAGCTCCACGTCGCGGCCACCCGCGAAGTTCAACTGGGGGTTCTCCGCCACCAGGTTCCCATGCCCGATGGTGAGGTCGGGGCCCAGAAGACCCACGGACTCCAGCAACTCCACCGGCGTCATGCGGTGCTCCGTGACGAGCTCGTAGAACTCGATGATGTTGTAGGCCGCGTGGGTCGATATCGGCACCTTGAGCTCGTCGGCGGCCCTGCGCGTCGCCCGCAGGAGATCCAGCGTGCAGGTCTCGGCCTCCCGCGGTATCAGAATGCCCCGGACCCGGTCGCCGCAACTGCCTTCCACCCGCTTGATGAAGTCCACGGCGCCCTCGAACTCCCGCCAGCCCGCGGCCTCGTCCAGCGCGCGCTTGAGCCGGCCCTTGTCGTCCGCCACCCAACGGCCCGAGTCGAAGCCGGGGCCCAGGTAGGCCCGGGCGCCGAGCCGGTCCACTTCCTTGAGCAGCCCTTCCTGCACCCGGAGCTGGCTGCCGATCTCCATGAACGTGGTGACGCCGTTGCGCAGCAGCTCGGCCACGGTGAAGGTGGCGTGCAGGTCGGTGCCCTCGGTGGCGCCGGCCTGGTCCGGCCTCGTGTAGCGGGGGTCGCCGGCCGGCCGCGTGCCCTCCCGGGGCACGCTGATCTCCAGGAACGGCTGGCCGAAGTAGTCCGGCCGCCCGGTATCCGTGATCAGCCGGTGCGAGGCCCGGTGGCCGCCGTGGACGTGCATGTCGATGAAACCCGGCGCCACCAGCATGCCGCCGGCGTCGATCTCGCGGTCCACGTCCCCGTCGAAGCCGGCGCCCACGTGCAGGATGCGTCCGTCCTCGAACACCACTACGCCATCGCGCAGCAGCGCGTGGGTCTCGCCCTGAAAACCGACGATCCAGCCGCCGCGAATCAACGTGCGCATGTCACCTCACCGTCGACGGAACCCTTGAACCCGCTTCTATCCCGGTTCTTCCCCGAAGGGCAGCTCCGTTCCCAACCCTTTCTCCAACGCCAGCCGGTAGATCCAGCTCGCGATGCCCACGTCCAGGATGCCCATGCCGGGAGACTCGTAGAGGATGATCTCGTCGTCGCTTCGGCGACCGGGCTTCTTCCCGGAGACCACGTCGCAGAACTCCGCCGCCACGTCGTCCTTCGAGAACCTGCCGCCGGCCAACAGCGAGGGAAAGGGTTTCCGGGGCGGGCTGTCGCCCAACACCTGGTCGGTGCCGGAGAGGAACACGCGCGACCCTTCCACCGTGGCCTCGTCGAACTCGCCGGGGGCAAGGGACATGACCAGGGTCCCCGGCTCCAGCCACTCGCCCTGGAACACGATGGTGTTCCCGGACGTGGCCAGCAGCATGATGTCGGTGTTCTCGATGGCTTCACGGCCGGACTCCACCGCCACCACCTCGATGCCCAGAACCTCCGTCATCTCTTCCCGGAACCGCCGCCGGTTCTCCGCGCTCCGGCTGTACGCCTTGACGTGCCGGATGTCGCGCACCGCGCAGCAGGCCTGGACGAAGCCCTTGGCGTAGCGGCCGGTGCCGATGACCCCCAGGGTTTGCGCATCGGCCCGCGCAAGATACTTCGCCGCCACTCCGTAAGGCGACGCGGTGCGGATGGCGTGCAAGTGGTAGTCCGAGATGATGGCCGACATCTCCATGTCCTCCCAGTTGAACAGGCAGATGACCTCGGACCGGTTGGTCCCCTGGTATCCCGAGTAGACACGCACCGCCGCGTAACCCAGCTCCGGCACCATGCCCGGCAGGATGCGGATGTTGTGCCAGAGGTGGCCCGGGTGGTCGGGGTGCTCCATGGTGAGGCGCTTGAGATGGAAAGTACTGCCCTCGGACTGCTGACGCAGCACCTCCTCGATGACCGAAACCGCCTCTCCGTAGGCGTTCCGCCCCTCCATGGCCCGGAGAACGTCTTCTTCCGTGAGAAAAAGCATGATCGCGTGGTGCGTCGGCGCGCGGATCGTCAGTCGAGGCCGTAGAGCCGCGCCGCGTTCCCGCCCAACACCGCCTCCTTCTGCTCCTGCGTCAGGTCGTCCCGCTGCAACAGCTCGTCGATCTCGTGCCGGCAGGTGGCGGCGTCGAAGATCTCGTGGGGAAAGTCGCTGGCGAACAGGAAAGGCTCGGCGCCGGCCTGCTGCACCGCGAAGGCGAGCCCGGCGTCGTCGCAATCGAAGCCGACGAAGATCCGCCCCTCCCGGACGTGGCGCTTGAAGTGCTCGCTGGCCTTCTCGCCCGGCTGGGGACCCGGGACGGGGTTTCCCTCCAGGTCGACCTGGAGGTGCCCCTCGTTGTAGGAGCGGTCGAGCCGGTCCATGAAGAACGGCACCCACGTGGCGCCGCCTTCCAGAAAACCCACCCGCAGCCCCGGGAAGCGCTCGAAGATGCCGTGGCTCAGCATCGCCGCCGCCTGCACCATGACCCCGAACGGATGGCCGAGGGCGTGCACCGGGTAGTAGACGCTGAAGCCGTCGAGCCCCAGGTGATGGTGCGCGCCGCCGTGCACGGTGAGACAGCAGCCGAGCTTCTCCGCTTCTTCGTAGATCGGCCAGTAGGCCTTGGCTCCCAGGTGGCCCTTGATGCCCTCGCCGTTGGACGGCAGCATGGCGCCGACCATGCCCAGCTCCCGGACGCAGCGGTGCAGCTCCGTTGCCGCCGCCTCTTCGTCCTGTATCGGAATGAGGCCGACGCCCTTGAGGCGCGGGGTGGTGCTGGTGAAACGGTCGTGCAGCCAGTTGTTGTAGGCCCGGCAGGCGGCGATGGCCCACTCCACCGACACCATGCGCCCGACGCCCAGTCCGGCGCTGGGGTAGAGCACGCTCCAGGCGATGCCGGTCTCGTCGATGAACTCCAGCCACTCCTCGGGTCCCGGCGCGGTCTTCATGCTGCCGCCGACGTACTTGGGCACCCGGTTCTTCATCAGGTAGCGGAAGTGGAGGTGATCGAACACGGGAAACAACTGGCTGAACTGGTTCCCCTCCGGCATGTACCTGGCGATCTCGTCACCGAAGAAATAATCGTTGATATGGCCGTCCGCGTCGTTGATGGTCGGCATCGAGTCCTCTCCTTTCGAACCACAGGCTGTTATCGCAGCCCTTGAACGCTGTCAACGAGCCGGTAGCGCCCCTCCGGGTCCTGATCGATCTCCCCGGCCGCATGCAACTCGCCCATGGCCCGGGCCACGGACTGGAGACCGGCTCCCGGAACGCTGTCCGCGATCTCGCTGAAGTACAGGGAGCGGCCGGCGAGCAGTCCCCGTACGGCCGCCGCGACGTCCTCCTTGCCGGCGTTGCCCGCGGCCTCGGCGACCGTCTCGCCGGGTTCCGCTTCGCCCAGGTAGGCGCCGAGGTCCAGCTCATCGGCGTGGGGATAGGTGATGCGCTGATACCGCGCCTTGGGGACGCCGTCGGGAATGGTGGCGTCGATGCCGCACTTGGCGGTGGTGGGGATACCTTCCGACAGCGGCAAGCTCGGGTCCAGGGGCTTGGAGCGGGCGTCCGCGAGGATGGTGATGTCGCGGTCCGCCTGAACCCGAGTGGCTATGGCCCATTCCACCTCCATGGCGTCGTAGACGTCGATCTCGTCATCCACGATCACCACGTGCTTGAGGTCCGCCACCGACAGCGCCGCCATGATGGCGTTCTGGGGATCGCCCGGCTGCTTCCGGATGGCGATGACGGCGTGCCAGTGGCAGCAGCCTCCCGGGGTGACGTTCACCGCGGTCACCGTCACGCCGGCCGCGTCGAGGACCCGCTTGAGCACCGCCTGGAAACCGTGCTCCTTGATCCAGATGTTCTCCCAGGGCATGTGCAACGCGTAATAGATGGCGTCCTCGCGGCGCGAGATCGCCTTCACCCGCACGTGGGGGTTGTAGTGCACGTCCCCCATGAGGCGCGTCATCTCGCCGAACCGCCCTTCCTGGCGGGTCCAGCCGGTGGGCAGGATCTCCGCCTCCAGCACGATTTCGGCGTCCGCCAGGCACGGTGCGTCGATGGTCCTGCAGGCGCCCAGGCGCACCGGCCGCCCCAGCATGCCGCCGGCGATGGCCAGCTCGTCGCGTCCCAGGGGCGCCTTGTAGAGGGACGCCATCAGCTCCACCGGGTGGGTGCCGACGTTGATGGAGATGGGCAGCGGAGCGTTGGCCGCCAGGGCCTTCTCCGCCAGTCTGCGCAGGTTGTTGGGCGTGACGATGTCGATGCCGGTGAGGGCGCGTTCCTTTATCTGGAAACGGTACGTGCCGGCGTTCAGGCCGTGTTCGGGATCGTGGGCCAGGGTGACGCCGGCCGTAATCGTGGGGCCGCCGTCGAACTCGGAGAACACCGGCACCGGCAGATCGAAGAGGTCCACGGCGGCCCCTTCCCGATGCCAACTCCTCACACCGCCATCGCTGACTTCGACGGGATCGATGGGATGATCGAGGGCGTGGCTTAGCCGCTGCTCCATCTGCGCGTAGTCGCAACCGGCCGACAGGGCGATGCGCCCGCGGTCGTTCAACAGCCCCGAAACCACCGGCATTCCGTAGCCGCGCACCGCGTGGAACAACAACGCCGTGGACGCCTGGTCCACCAGCGCGGCGATGTGCCGGATGTCCACGGGTTTGTGGATGTCGACGAGCTCGCCGGCGTTCCGCAGATCATCCAGAAAAGTCCGGAAGGTCTCCATCCGCTTACCCGGTCAGCTTGCTCATGAGCCGGCGCGCGCGCTCCACCGCGCCGGGCTCGATGGAGAGGGTCGAGGCGAAGTCGCCCAGGGGCTTGGTGGCGTCGATGCCCATCTTCGCGGTGACGGCGTCGGTGGCCGACGGGTCCAGCAGCGTTCCCATGGCCTCGTCGATGATGAAGACGTCCCGGTTGGCCTGCATCCGGGTGGCGATGGCCCACAGCACCTGTTCCTCGTCGAAGATGTCGACGTCGTCGTCCACCACCACCACCAGCTTGACGTAGTGGTCGGCCCCCATGACGCTGAAGATGGCCTGCTTCCCCTGCCCCTCGGCGGTCTTTCGCAGGGACACGTAGCAGTGGAAGCTGCCGATGCCCGACCGCACCGGCACGTGCACCGCCTTGAGGTTGGGAATGGTCTTTCCCAGCACGTTGGTGAACTCCACCTCCCGGGGCATGGACAGGCAGCGGCAATGCTCCATGCTGTCGCCGCCGTTGATGTCCTGGTAAACGGCGCCGTTGCGGTAGTGCAGCGCGGTGGCCTCGAAGACGTTCTCGGTGCTCCGGCTCGAAGCGTACCCTGTGAACTCCCCGAACGGCCCTTCCTTCTCTCGCACATCCTTGAGGATACGCCCCTCAATGACGATCTCCGACCACCGGGGCACGTTGACGTCCACCGTGGCGCAGGGCGTCAACTCCAACGGTTCGCCCAGCAACCCTCCCTGCAGCGCGAACTTCTCCGTTCCCGCCGGCGGCAACGTCAAGGCGCCCAGGGAGATCAGCGGGTGCACGCCGATGCACACCGCGGCTTCCAGGGACTCGCCCTTCTCCTCCGCGCGCCGGAAGTACTCGTACATGCGCCGCCGGGAGTGCAGGCTCACGCCCAGCTTGCGCGGCCCCTTAAGCTGCATGCGATGGAACCCTACCGTGCTCATATCCGACCGCGGGTCCCGCGCCACCACCAGCCCGGCGGTGACATAAGGGCCGCCGTCCTGCTCGAAATGGGTCAGGATGGGGAGTTGCCCCAGGTCCACTGACTCACCCAGCAGGCTGTTCTCCTGGAAGGGAGCATCCTTCAATACCCTGGGCGGCACGGGTTGCTGGATCCGCTCCTTGAACTCGTGCACCAATCCTTCTTCCGAGGCGCCGAAGGCCCAGGCCAGCCGCGGACGGTGGGCCAGCACGTTGGCCGCCATGATGAACTCGCTCCCGGTGATGTTCCGGAACATCACCGCCGGACAGGACGGCAGCCGCTCGGCCTCCATGGTCAGGGCCGTGGCCTCGAACTCCCGGGACACCGGCTCCTCGACCTCAAGGAACTGCTCGGGGCATTCATCCTTCAATCGCTTCAAGAAACTCTGTAGGTCCTGTGGCACTCCGATTCTCCTTACCTTGCCGTCATTCCCGCACCTTTTTCGTCATTCCCGCGCCCCTTCCGTCATTCCCGCGAAAGCGGGAATCCAGAAGCTGTACAGCAGGGAGAAGCGCCGGAGCCAGTACCCCTCCACACCCCCTGGATTCCCGCTTTCGCGGGAATGACGGATTCGGGACTTCCTCGCCAACTCCGGCCCCGGTCTGCTGTAAATCACGATACACGGATTCTCTCCCCCACTGCCTCGATGGAGCAGTCGAGGGGCTCGGGCGGCTCCACGGCCCGCAACGCGGCATCCACGTCCTTGAGGCCGTGGCCCGTGGACAGCACGACGACGCGCTCCGTGGACGAGATATCGCCGCGTTCCACGAGCTTCACCAGGGCGGCCACGGCCGCCGCCGCCGCGGGCTCGGCGAACAGTCCGGCGGTCCTGCCCAACAGCGGCATCGCTTCGAGGATCTCGCCGTCGGACACGCTTACCGCGCTCCCGCCGGAAGCCTTCAGGTCCTGAACCGCCATCACCCCGTTCCGCGGCAACGCGACGCTGATGCTGTCCGCCAGGGTGTCTTCCACCACGGCACGGATGGCGCCGTCGCCGTCGAAGGCCTGCTTAATGGACTGGGAGCCCTCGGCCTGGGCCGCCACCAGCCGCGGCAGCCGGGAGATCCAGCCCAGCCGGTGAAGGTCCGTAAACCCCTTCCAGACGCCGCTCAGGATGCAACCGTCGCCGGTGGCGACGATGACCGTGTCCGGCGGCTCCCAGCCGAGTTGCTCGGCGATCTCCAGCGCCACGGTCTTCTTCCCCTCCACGGTGTAGGGGTTGTAGCCGGTGTTGCGGTTGTACCACCGGAAGCGCTCGCTGGCCTCGACGCAGAGGCTGAACGCCTCGGAGTAGCTGCCGCGGACGGCAAGCACGTCCGCGCCGAAGATGAGAAGCTGCGCCACCTTGGCCCGGGGCGCCGTTTCGGGCACGAAGATGTGGCAAGGGAGCCCCAGAGCGGCCGACAGGCACGCCAGGGAGGCGCCGGCGTTGCCCGTGGAAGCAGCCGCGAACTCCCGGCGGCCCAGCTCCCGTCCCTTGAGGAGCACCACGGAGCTTGCGCGGTCCTTGAGGGAAGCGGAAGGGTTGGCGGTATCGTCCTTGATCCAGAGGCGTTCCAGGCCCAAGACCTTCCTGAGGCCAGGCACCGGGTAGAGCGGCGTCCCTCCCACCGCCAGAGGGAACTCGACCCGGTCGGCGGCCAGCGGCAGCAGCGGCAGATAGCGCCAGTGATCCCGGAACGGCACGGCGGCCACGCCGTCGCGGCTGGCCGACGCCCGGATACGGTCATAGTCGTAGGAGACTCGCAGGGTGCCGAGCTCGCCGCACTGGAGGCAACTGTATTGGCTGGGACCTTCCCGGTACGCGGCTCCGCAGAGGACGCAGGTCAGGCTTTCGGGAAGAGGCATCGTGAGGGCATTGCGACGTCACCGCACGATGTGCAGGTTCCGGCGCGCCAGATTGGCCTTGTCTTCTTCACGAATGGGATGCTCGCGGTCGGGGATCTCGGTGGCCTGATCCTTCCCGAACAGAGGCGTCGAGAAGTAACGCATGCCGGTGTCGTTGATCATGGTGACGATCATCCTGGTGGACGGCAACGCCGCCGACAGCTTGTTGGCCGCGGCCACGTTGCAGCCGGACGAGATGCCGCACAGGACCCCTTCTTCCCGCGCCAGGCGCCGGGCCATGGCGATGGAGTCCTCGGAAGAGACCGTCACCACGCCGTCCACGTAGTCCAGGTCCAGGTTCTCCGGGATGAAGCCGTCGCCGATTCCCTCGATGGCGTGGGGTCCCCACGTGCCGCCCGACAGGATCGGACACTCCTCCGGCTCCACGGCGTAGATCCTGGCGTCGGGGTTCTGCTCCTTCAGGTACTTGCCGACGCCGGACACGGTGCCGCCGCTGCCCTGGGAGGCCACGAACACATCCACCTGCCCCTCGGTCTGGTGCCAGATCTCCGGCCCCGTGGTCTCGTAGTGCGCGGCGATGTTGTCCCGGTTGGCGAACTGGCCCGGCTCCCAGTAGCGGCCCGGCTCGGCGCGCTTCAACTCCTCCACTTTCTCCAGGCACAGGTCCACGTCGCTCTCCGCCCCGGGCGTCAGCACCAGATCCGCGCCGTAGGCGCGCATGGAGGCCTTGCGCTCCTCGCTCATGCCCTCGGGCATCACCACCACCACCGGATAGCCGCACACCGCGCCGATCATGGAGGTGGCGATGCCGGTGCTGCCGGTGGAGGCTTCCAGGATGGTCATGCCGGGCTTGAGATCCCCCCGCTCCTCCGCGCTCCGCACCATGCGCCGCAGGATCCGGTCTTTGAGGCTCGACGACGGGTTCATGAACTCGAGCTTGCCGCACAGCGTCTGCGGTCCCGCCGCCACCTTGCGCAACCGCAGCAGCGGCGTCAGCCCCGCGGCCTCGGTGATGTCCTCCGCGATCCGTCCTCGGGATGCCCAATCGGTCATGGTTGTCCTTTCCGGTCGTCGGTTCGATCAGATGCCCAGCATCGCCCGCGGATTGTCGATGATGAGCTTCTCCACGTTCCTGGGCGAGACCCCCTTCTCGTAGAGCCCCTGGGCATAGAGCCACAGCGCCTCGGGCGGCAGCGGGTTGTGGGACTGGCCGGTGTCGCTCATGACCAGGCAGTTGTCGAAGCCCATGGAGTCCATGATGCCCTTGGTGAACTCCAGGTTCACGTAGGCCCACATGGGCGAGATGGTGCAGTAGCCGAACTCGCCGAGGGCGCCGTAACGCATCATCTGCTTCAGGAAGTCGAGGTTCATGCCCGCGGGCACCCGGAAGTAGGGATGGGTGATGAGGATCTTCTTGACGCCCCGCTCGTGGGCCGCCTTCACCAGCAGCTCGATCTCGCCGAGAGAAAGGTGCGCCGTGCCCAGGATGGCGTCGTACTTGGCGATGAGCTCCAGCACCACCAGGGCCTCGTTCACCACCTTGCCGTCCTTGACCGCGGAGATGGGCTCGCCCCAGACGAAGTCCGACCCGCTGGTCTGGGTGTCGTAGCTGCCACGGGCGCCGTGGATATCCACGTGGTGGGCGGCGTCGATGGTGGGCATCCAGACCTCCTTGGCCCCGAGCCGGAGCGCCACCTCGGCCGCCGCCGGGTTGATGCCCCCGACGAACTGGTTCATCACCACGCCGCCGAACACCTTGATGTCCGGGAACTCCTTCTGGATCAGATAGGCGCGGCTCACGGTGCTCTCGTGGTGGCACTTCAGCACGATGGCCGCCATCCCCGCCTCCGAGGCGGCCTTCACGGCCTCCCGGTCATCCACCCGCCGCTGGAACACGCATGGATAAGAGTGCACGTGCAGGTCCACCGCGCCGTCGAGCTTCATGAATTCCATCGGGTTTCCTCCTCAACCCATGCCCACCAGCTCCGCATCCAGCTCCCGGGCCACGGCTTCGAGGGCGGCCTGGTTGCTGGTGACGATGGGCATGTCGTACAGTTTCTTCAACTCCGGCAGCGTCGCCACCGCCTGGTAGTTGGTGCAGGAGATGAACAGGGCATCCACCCCCGGCCGGGCGCCCAGCTTCTCCCGGGCGAAGGCCAGGATCTCCGGCGGCTCCACCAACGCCAGGTTGAAGTTGACGCTGATTCCCATGCCGTGGATCGAGGCCACCTCGATGCCGTCGTCCTCCACGCTGGCCTTGATGCGGACGTTGAGGTCCTCGATATAGGGCGTGAGCACGGCCACCCGCCGCGCCTGCAGCGACATCAGCTTGCGCCGCACCGACTCGATGACGCTGACGGTGGGCGTGCCGGCCACGTCCGAGATGCGGCGGCACAGGTCGGCGTCGTAGGCGTTGCCCCGCAGCGCCCCCGCGCTGGTGCAGCCGAACACCATCAGGTCCGGCTTGGCGGTGGCCACGTCGGCGGCCGCCGGCAGGCAGTGCTCGTCGAGCATCTCCTCCTCGCCCTTGACCGTGGTGGCTTCCATGTACATCCGGCCGGTGTGGACCGTGGCCGAGGCCGGCAGGTGGCGGTAGAAATCCACCTCCATGACCGTGTTCGACGAGGGGACGAGCAGTCCGACGCGTTGACCCAATTCGTTGCCTCCCGTTTCAGTCTTCTTCGAACTCGCCCCGGGCCCTGGCCTCCTGGATGGCGAAGAATACCCGCTCCGGCGTGATGGGAGTCTCGGTGATGCGAATGCCGATGGCGTCGTAGATGGCGTTGAGGATGGCCGGCGTGGTGGGGATGGTGGCCGGCTCGGCCACGCCCTTGGCGCCGAACGGCCCCCTGGGATCGGGCACCTCCACGATCTCGCACTCGATGTCGGGCACGTCCATGGCCGTGGGCACGAGATAGAACGCCAGGGATGCGGTGCGCGGCACGCCGTTCTCCAGGATGTGCTGCTCGTAGAGGCCGTAGCCCAGGCCCATGGCGGCGCCGCCCTCGATCTGCCCCTCCACCGCCACCGGGTTGATGGCCTTGCCGGCGTCGGTGGCCGACACCAGCTTGGTCAGCCGGATGCGGCCGGTCTCGGTGTCCACCTCCACCTCGGCCAACTGGGTGGCCCAGCCGTAGGTGGCGTAGGCGTCCCCCTGGGAGGTCTCCGGATCCACGTCCTGGGTGGTGTTGTCGTGCCAGCCCCAGGCGGCCGCCCGCCGCCCGTGGAAGTGGAGCTGATGCGCCACCTTGCCCACCGACACCAGCGGCCGGTCGGTGCCGATCTCGCACACCTCGCCCCGCCGCACGTGCAGGTTCTCCTTCGGACACTCCAGCATGCGCGAGGCCATGTCCAGGATCTGCCCGCGCAACTCCTGGGCCGCGTTCTGCACGGCCACGCCCTGGACGAAGGTGGCGCGGCTGCCCGACGTGGGCCCGGCGTCCGGCGTGCTGCCGGTATCGGCTGCCACCACGCGGATCTGGTCGGGCTCGATGCCGAGCTCCTCCGCGGCCACCTGGGTCACCACGGTCATGACCCCTTGGCCCATGTCGCATGCCCCCGAGTAGACCGTGGTGGTGCCGTCCTCGGCCATCTCGATTTCGGCCGAGCCGATGTCGGCCCGGCTGAAGCCGTAGCCGATGCCGTAGTACATGGAGCCGATGCCCAACCCTTTCCTTATCGCCATGGCCGTTCAGCCCGCGGACCTCACGCTTGAGGCCGGTTGAAGCGCAGGTCGTGCGCGCTCATGTAGTCCTTGATCCGCTGCAGCGTCGCTTCGATGCCGCAGCCCTCGTTCATCAACTGTCCGGTGGAGGAGGCGAGCCCGGGCTTGAGGCAGTTCTTGATCCGGAGCTCCAGCGGCGACATGCCGAGCCGGTGGGCCAGCTGGTCCATCTGCGACTCGTGGGCCACCGCCGCCTGCATCACCCCGAAGCCGCGCATGGCGCCGGAGATGAGGTTGTTGGTGTAGAGCGTGTAGGTGTCCACCCGGATGTTGGGCACGTCGTAGGGGCCGGTGGCGTGGATGCCCGCCTTCTTGATGACGTAGGCGCCGAGGGAGACGCCCGCGCCCGTGTCGCCGTAGATGTCACCGTCGAGAAAGGTCAGCCGTCCGTCCGAGCGGGCGCCGGTGCGGAAGTTCATGGCCATGGGGTGGCGCTTGGTGTTGGCGATGAGGGACTCTTCCCGGGTGTAGACCAGGCGCACGGGCCGGCGCGTCTTCAGCGCCAGCAGGCCCACGTGGATCTCGGCCGTGATGTCGTCCTTGCGCCCGAAGCCGCCGCCGATGGGGGCCTGGATCACCCGTACCTTGTTCATGGCCAGATCCAGGGCCGGGGCGATCTGACGCCGGTCCCGATAGGGGTACTGGGTCCCCACCAGGATGTTCAGAACACCGGAGGGATCGACGTAGGCCAGGCCCGCCTCCGGCTCCATGGGGACGTGGTCCATCCGGTGCGTGTGGTAGCTGTCCTCCACGATCACGTCCGACTCCGCGATGCCCTGCTCCAGGTCGCCCTTGCGCACGGTGGTGTGCTGGAACACGTTGCCGCCCTCATGGATCGGAGGCCCGTCGGGGTCCAGGGCGTCCTTGTAGGTGAGAATGGGGCGCAACGGCTCCAGGTCCACCTTGATCTTCGCCACCGCCTCCTCCGCCGCCTCCTCGTCCTCGGCCGCCACCAGCGCCAGGGCGTCGCCCGCCGACCGCACCTTGTCGTCGGCCAGCGCCCGCTGGTCGAGCACGGCCAGTCCGTAACGGTTGGTCCCGGGCACGTCCGCCGCGGTCAGCACGGCCGCCACCCCGGGCACCCGGGCGGCGTCGCCGGTGTCGATGTCCCGGATCACCGCGTGGGGCGTTCCCGCCCACAGGATCTTGGCGTGGAGCATGCCGGGCACCACCATGTCGCCCACGTACTCGGTGGCCCCCAGCGCCTTCTCCAGCGCGTCGGGCTTGGTGACGTTCTTGCCGATCCAGTGATACGCGCCGGCCGTCTCCGGGGACGTGTCTTCGTTCATGACGCCGCCCTCCCGAGCTCTTCTGCGGCCGCCCGGACCGCCTTGACGATCTTGCCGTATCCCGTGCAGCGGCAGATGTTTCCGGAAATGGCGAAACGAATCTCCTCGTCCGTGGGATGCGGATTCTCCTGGAGCAGCGCGTAGGCGCTCATGATCATTCCGGGAGTGCAGTAGCCGCACTGGACCCCGCCCTGGTCCACCATCTGCCGTTGCACCGGGTGGGGAGTCCCGGCTCCGGCCAGGGCTTCGATGGTGACGATATCCCGACCCACGGCGTCCGGGACCAGCACCAGGCAGGACACCACCGGCCGGCCGTTCAGCAACACCGTGCACGAGCCGCATTCGGCTTCGTTGCAGCCCTTCTTGCTGCCGGTGAGCCGGAGGTTCTCCCGCAACACGTCCAGCAGCGACTCGTGGGGCCCGGCTTCGGTTTCCCTTGTTTCCCCGTTCACCCGTAGTGTGTAGCGTTGTCTCATGCCGTTTCCGTGTCGGATCGGGCCCGGGCCCGCTCCATTGCCTGCCGCAACACGCGTTTCACGAGAATCCGCACCAGCTCCCTGCGGTAGGCCGCCGACCCGCGGATGTCGTCGATGGGCCGGCATTCGTCCATGGCCGCCCGGCCCGCCCGCGCCAGCACCTCGGGCGTCAACTCCTTCCCCTGCACGAACTCCTCGGCCCTGAGAGCCCGCACGGGCGTCGGCGCCACCGCGCCCAGCGCGATCCGCGCCGCCGCCACCCTTTCGCCGGCCGCGTCCAGCGTCACGGCCGCCGCCGCGCTGGCGATGGCGATATCCATGGCCGACCGCGGCGTGAAGCGCTCGAAGGCGTCGCCGGTGTGCGGCGCCGGCTCCGGCACCGCCACCGCCAGGAGCAATCCGTCCGTACCCAGCACCGACGCGCCGGGCCCCTCGAAGAAATTCTCCACCGGCACCGTTTCCAGCCGGGACTCGGCGGTACGCACGTTGGCCGTGGCCGCCAGCGCAACGAGCGGCGGCGCCGTGTCCGCCGACGGCGAGGCGTTGCACAGGTTCCCGCCCACGCTGGCGATGTTTCTCAACTGCAGCGATCCCACCACCCGAAGCGCCTCGGTGATCGAAGGGAAACGCTCGCCCACGGCGGCCGCGGTCTCCAGGTCGCGCATGGGCGTGCAGGCCCCGAGCCGGAGCCCCTCGCCGGGCTCGCGCGCCCAGCCCCAGAGCTCCGGGATCCGCTTCAGGTTCACCAAGCCCTGGGTGCTGACCACCCGACGGCGCAACTGTATGACGATGTCGGTACCGCCGGCAAGCGGTTTGCGGGCGCCCTTTCCTTCCCGCAGCAACTCGCCGGCTTCTTCCAGCGTCGCCGGCTCGAAATAGTCAAACCGCATGTGCTCCCCTCAGCGTCCTTCAGGTCAACTTGGGAATCACGTCCGAGGCGATCCTCTCCAACTGCTCCGGCTGGTACCGGTAAGGGATCAGGATGATCCGGTCAACGCCGGCGTCCACATGGGCCTGGAGCTGCTCCGCGCACTCGTCGGCGGTGCCGCGGATGGCGTGCTCGATGGTGGAGTCGCTCCACTTGGCGATGTCCCACTCGGTGGTGAGCCAGTGGCGCATGGGTTCGTCCGCCGCCTCCCTGGAAGGGCCCACGTAGATGGCGAGCTGGTTGGTGGCGGTCAGCTTCGACGGGTCGCGGCCGGCCTTCTCCGCCGCGTCCCGGACCTTGACCCAGCTCTTGGAGAAGCCCTCCGGGGTGTAGAAGTAAGTGAGCCAGCCGTCCCCCTTGCGGCCCGCCCGGCGCAACACCCGGTCGATGTAGCCGCCGATGAGGATGGGCGGATGGGGCTTCTGGACCGGCTTGGGAAGAAGCACGGCCGACCGGAGATTCAGCTCGTCCACCTGCTCGGTCACCATATCCTCGGTCCAGAGCCGCACCAGCAGATCGAGGTTGCGCTCGAAGATGCGGCCGCGGTCCTTGAAGGAGATGCCGACGGCGTCGAACTCCCGGGCGTACCAGCCCGATGCCGCCCCGAGCAGCAGGCGCCCGCCCGAGATCTGATCGAGACTGGCCAGGACCTTGGCGGTCACCACCGGGTTGCGGAGCGGCAGCACCATCACCCCCGTGCCCAGCCGGATGCGCTCGGTGCGGACGGCAATGGCGGTGAGGATGGTGAGCGAATCCAGCACCGGGAAGCTCGGGTCCACCCCCAACAGGACGTGGTCCCACGCCCAGAGCGACTCGAAGCCCAGCTCCTCGGCGCGCTGGGAATAACGTATCAACCCGTCCACGTCCGGGGTCTCCCCGGGACCGACGAAATTGCGAATGGCGACTCCAAACTGTACCGGCATGAATGATGGCTCCGTCAATGTTTCGGACACGGGCGGGGGTGCAACCCGCGCATACAGCACCCTGTTCGCGGTGCCATGGGTCCGGACTACCCGAGAAAGTTCCGCTCCGGGTCGATGCTCCGCAAGGTCTCCAACTCTTCTTCGCTGGGCGGCTCGGTGACCGGCAGGCGGTCGGGCACCGGCAACTCGAACCCGGTGTTGTCCAGCACCTCCTGGACGGTGACGCCCGGGTGGAGGCTCTCCAGCCGCAACCGCCGGGTCTCGTCGTCGAACGCCAACGTGCCGAGGTGGGTCACGATGCGGCTTACGGTGCCGAACAGCAGCCCCGCCTTGCGGCGCGCGTCTCCGCCCGCGAGAAATCCCGGACTGGTGACGAAATCCACCCGGGGCACGAACCGGCGCCGTTCGTGCATGGTCACCACCATGACCTTGCGGCACAGCGAGATGATGTCGTTGGCGCCGCCGCTCCCCGGCAGCCGCACCTTGGGACGCTCGTAGCCGCCGATGACGCTCGAGTTGAGGTTCCCGTGACAGTCGATCTGCGCGCCGCCGACGAACCCCACGTCGAGAAAACCCCGCTGCGCGAACAGGAACGTGTCGGTGATGCCCGGCAGCATCTGAGCCCTGGGCGCGGTGCGCATCTCGTTGGTGGAGTACGGCAACCGTCCCGGCACCATCTGCGGCCCCATGCTGCCGCCTTCCACCACGATGACGAGCTCGGGGGCGCGGGTCTTCTGCGCCAGCACCGCGGACACCAGCGGCACGCCCACTCCGGCGAACACGGAGGTCACGCCCGTGAGCTGGCGGGCGGCGACCACGGCCAATAGCTCGGTGGCGGAGTAGCTCATCGCGGCCCCAGCAGCTCTTCGGCGCAACGTCTCTGCCGCGCCAGCGCCTCTTCGCCGAACAGCGCCAGGTATTCCTCGTGACCCGAGACCCCGTAGACGTAGCGGTCGAGATAGTCGTTGATGGCGCCCGTGCCCCGGGCCTTGACGGCATCGGTGTAGGCCTCGAAGTGGGCGAAGTCGGCTTCGTAGAGGCCGTAGCACTCGTGCGGAAAGGAGCCGTAGGGCACCTCCACCACCGCGTCCACCACGAGCCCCGGAATTACCGTGCGGTCCGGCCGGTTGCGCACCTCCTCCTCGTCGATGATCTCTTCGGCGGTGACGATGACCGTGGCGGCGGCCTTGGCAATATCCGTGTCCATGTGCGGGTAGCCGTCGATCTGACAGTTGCCGAAGCGGTCGGCCCGGTGCACGTGGATCAGCGCCACCTCGGGGAACAGGCCCGGTACCAGGCAAAGGGTCTCCCCCGTGAACGGGCACTCCATGGTCCTGGTGTCGGTGACGCCCATCAGATCCGAGCCGAGCATGGTCAGGGTGGGCAGGAACGGAACGCCCATGGCGCCGGCTCGGTAACGGAGCCCGAGGCCGAGGTGGCTCCACTCTTCGAACCGGATGCGTCCGCCTTCCACTTCCTCGCGGAGCTTGATGGAGAGGCCCCAGGGAAGCGCGATGTCGAACCAGCTCGTCATCAGCCCGTCCACCGCGTTGGCGGCCATGAACAGCTCGCCCTCGTAGCACATCAGGTTGCGCGACAGGGTCAGGCCGCGCCTGTGCTGGCGCAGCACCTCCATCAACGCCGCCAGCGGGCTGCGCGAGAAGAGACACCCTCCGATGGCGATATGATCGCCATCCCGGACCCTCTGCACGGCCTGTGCAAGGGTGGTGAGCTTTTCACCGGTGGATTGGGGCTTGGCCTCGAGCCTCCGCCGGGCCTCGACGAAATCGGCGGATTTCATGATGTTCAAAGGCTGCTAACACTAAACCCCTATCCAGTCAACTCCGCCCCGGTGACGAAGCGGACGCACATCTTGCCGATGGCGTCGATCCGGGCCGGGTGCATCCAGTGGACGCTCGGGTCGGCGCGAAACCAGGTCAACTGGCGTTTGGCCAGCCGGCGGGTCGCCTGCTGCATCGACGACAGCGCGCCGCTCCGGTTCAACTCGCCCGTCAGGCATTGAACCGCCTGGCGGTAGCCGACGCTTTGAAGGCTGCGAAGACCCGGCGCATAGCCCATGTCCAGAAGGCTCCGGACCTCGTCCAGCAACCCCGCTTCCATCATGTCTCCGCACCGGCGGTCGATCCGTTCGTACAGCTCGGAGCGGGGCCGTTCCAGTCCCACGCCCAGCACCTCGAACGGCCGGTCGTCGAACCCGTGCTCCCGCTGCCATTGGCTCAGCGGCTTTCCGGTGCCCTCGAAGACCTCCAGCGCGCGTATGATCCGGACCTTGTCGTGGCGGTGAATCCACCGGGCCGCGTCGGGGTCCACCTGCTCCAGACGCTCGAAGAGATGCCCCGGCCCCCGCTCCCCCGCGGACTGCTCCAGGGCGGCCCGGAGAGCCGCATCCCGTGGCGGGCCGGCGAACAGGCCCCGGGCCAGGGCCTTCAGGTAAAGGCCGGTGCCGCCCGCCACCAGCACGTTCCGGCCGCGGGCACGAATGCCCTCCATGGCCGCCAGCGCGTGCTGCCGGAACTGCGAGGCATCGAAGTCCCCGTCGGGGTCGACCACGTCCAGCAGGTGATGCGGCCGCTCACGCCGCTGGGCCGGCGTCGGCTTGGCGGTGCCGATGTCCATGTAGCGATGGACCTGCATGGAGTCGGCGCTGACGATCTCCGCGTCCAGCCGGGACGCGAGGGTCAGCGCCACGTCGGTCTTGCCGACGCCGGTGGGCCCCACGATGAAGATGATCCTGGGCCTGCTCACGGGACACCGTCACGCGCGCCGGAACATCCGCTCGAGCTGCGAGCGGCTGAACTGAACCATCACGGGACGTCCGTGGGGGCACTGCGTGGCGAACTCGGTCTCGTCCAGATTCCGGAGGAGCGCCTCCATCTCTTCCTTCTCCAGTGTCCGGTTGGCCCGGATCACGCCGTGGCAGGCGATGGTCATGAGACGCTCGTGGAAGCCCCGGTGCAGCTCCCCGGACCGGCCCGTCTCCGCCAACTCACCGATCATCGCGCGCACCGCATCCCGGTAGTCGCCCTCGGCAAGGAGGGCCGGCACCGCCCTCAGCGAGAACGTGTTGCGGCCGAACGGCTCCAAGGTGAATCCTGCCCGCTCCAGCGCGCCGAGCTGCTCCTCGAGCACCAGGGCCTCGGTGACCGGAAGCTCCAGGATCTGCGGCATCAGCAGTTCCTGTCTCTCGATCCGGCCTCGTTCGAGGTCCTGGCGCATACGCTGGAAGGCGATGCGCTCGTGCGCGGCGTGTTGATCGATGAGCACCATGCCCGGGGCGCCGTGGCAGAGGATGTAACACCCCAGCACCTGCCCCACGACCGTGAGCGACGAGAACGTCGCCGGCGTTTCGGACGGATGGGCGTCGGCGGCCGGACGTCCGGCAAGAGGCAAGGCCGGCGCCGGGCTGCCCACGCCGGGACGCGCCAGCAGCGGCAGGTCCGGGTGAAAGCCTTGGGCGTCGTACCCCGGGGACGGCTCACGGACTCCCGCCCCTTCATCCGCCGTTGCGGCGCCCGTGCTTCCCTGGGCGGCGGCCTTCAGGCTTCCCCGCACGGCGCCCAGAACCGTCTCGTAGACTTCGTTCTGGCGGCGGAAGCGCACCTCGGTCTTGGCCGGATGGACATTGACGTCCACGTAGTCCGAAGGCATGTCCAGGTAGAGAAGCACCGCCGGGAACCGCCCCTTCATCAGCAAGGTATCGTAGGCCTGGAGCATGGCGTGGTTCAGCAACCTGTCCCGGACGAACCGCCGGTTGACGAACGTCAGCATGTACCGGGAATTGCCGAAGGACTTGGGCGCCTGGCTCGCGAAACCGGTGCAGCGGAGAGATTCGCGGTTGGAAGCGAACGGGACCAGGTCGCTGCCGGCGTCGCCGAACACCTGCCGCACCCGGTCGTCGAGCCGGGGCGCGGCCGGATAGTCCGACAATCTCTTGCCCCCGTGGTGCAGGCGGAAATGCACCGATGGATACGCCAGCGCCGCGCGGTTCACCACGTCGCTGACGTACCGGATCTCGGTACGCGGAGACTTCATGAACTTCAGCCTGGCGGGCACGTGGTAAAAGAGGTCACGCACCTCGACGGTGGTGCCCCCGGGACAGCCCGCGGCCACGGGGCTTCCCCTGCGCCCGTCCTCGACGCGGTACTTGCACCCGATCTCCTGAGACCCGGGGCGCGACACCATCTCCACTACCGCAACCGAAGCGATGCTGGGGAGCGCTTCGCCCCGAAAGCCCATGGTGGCGATGTTCGCGAGGTCCGCCTCGCTGCGGATCTTGCTGGTGGAATGTCGCTCGAAGGCAAGCGGAACGTCCTCGAAGGCCACTCCTTCGCCGTCGTCGCTCACCCTGATGAGCGCGGTGCCGTTGCCCTCCACCAGCACGGATATCTCGCCGGCCCCGGCATCGAGCGCATTGTCCACCAACTCCCTGACGACGGACGCGGGCCTCTCCACCACCTCGCCGGCGGCGATTCGATCGATCAGGTTGTCCGGGAGCAGCGCGATCTTCATGGAGCTTCCTGACGCCCCTCCGTGGGATTCCCGCGGGCGGCGATACCCGCCGCGAGGCCCTTGGAGACTAACCGGCGCGCTTCATCACCGTCAACACGCCGCACGCGGTTCTTCTGTTGACACCCCGAATCCGCCGTGGATAAGCTCCGCCCATGAAAAAGCCCCTCGCGGCGCACGGCGTCCCCGGACGCCCCTACCCTTCGGGACCCAATCGGAGCCTTCGAGGGGCGCTGTTCGGGATCTTCCTGCTGCTACCCGTCCAGGGCCTCGCCGCCTCCGGGCCGGTGGTCCGCATGGAGGTGCGGCATGTCGTCGTGGACCCCACGCACCGCACCCCCGTGGTGATACTGACCGGGGCCGGGCGGGCGTTGCCCATATGGATCGGCGCGGCGGAAGCGAGAGCCATCGCCCGAGTGCTCGAGGGCGAGGCTCGTTCCAGGCCCGATACCCACGACCTGATCGGCAACCTGCTGGACGGGCTGGACGCGGAACCGGAGCGGGTCACCATAACGGAAATCCGGGACAACACCTTTTTCGCCGTCATCACCGTCAAGACAGGCGGCCGCACGATCACCGTGGACTCGCGCCCGAGCGACGCCATCGCGGTGGCGCTGCGGACCGGCACCCCTATCTACGCCACAACCGCGGTGCTGGAACAAGGTGTCAGACTCGAAGAACGAGAGTTTCCACCGCGTGACGGGGCTACGCGGCTGTTGGGCATGCACCTGCAGGACCTGACGGAAGAACTGGCCCGGCTGTTCGCCACACGACGGCACGAAGGCGTCCTGGTCGCCCATGTGGAACGCGGAGGTGCCGCATCACGGCTTGGTTTCCGGCGCGGAGACGTCATCACCGGGGTGGATCGAGAGACGGTGAGGAACACACGCGAGTTGAAGCGAATACTCCACTCGGACTCGGGGACGCGGCCACGGATGCTCCACATACAAAGAGACGGCGGGCCCGTCACCATCGTGGTGGACCCGCCGTCTCGGGGAAAACGCTAGCGGCCCAAGCCTATGAACCGGTCCCGTTGCTGCTGAACAGCACCTTGCCCCACTTCTTCGCGGTGGCATCCAGCACTTCCGGACTCGATTCCGCCACCGGCGGGAACTCGCTCATCCACTCGTAGGGGCGGCACGCGTCGATAATCGCGCGGGAATTGAAACCCTTCTTCGTGGGATGCACGATCGGATCGAGGGGTCCGCTCCAGGCCCGCCGGATGATGTCGATATCCGCGTCCGGATCCGACCGCGTCGCCATGGCCCAGATCACATCGTCGGTGTTGGAAGGATCGATATCGTCGTCCACCACGATGACGTAGCGTCCGAGGTACGCCCCCGCGTGGCACTGAGAGGCCACCACGGCGGCCTGGCGCGCGTGTCCGGGATAGCGCTGCTTGATGGAGACGACCATGACGAGGCGGCTACCTCCGGCCACCATCAACCAGACGCCCTTCACGTCCGGCACGCCCGCCTTCTCCATCTCGTCCCAGATCAGCGCGGAGCGCAGATACGACCGATACCAGCCGAGCTCGGCGGGCGGCCTTCCCGGCGGCGAGCCGAGGATGATGGGATCGTTCCTGTGGTACATCCGCTTGATCTTCACGATGGGCTCGTTCCGCTCCGCGCTGGCGTAGTAGCCGGTCCACTCACCGAACGGCCCCTCCACGCGATCCTCGCCGAAGACCACGTCGCCTTCCACGACGATCTCGGCGTTGGCGGGAACCATCAGCCCGGAGTACGGCGCCTTGACCACTTCCAGGGGCTCCCCTCGAAGACCTCCGATGAAGTCATACTCGGGCACGCCGTAAGGCACTTCGATGCTGCCGCCGAGGAAAACCAGCGGGTCGTGGCCGAAGGACATGGCCATCTTGAAGGATTCTCCGGTCTGCTGGTACTTGTCCCGGTGTATCCGTCCGTGCTTGCCCGGAGAGATGTAGAAACCCACCGTGTCGGAGTCGTGGACCATGACCCGGTACGTGCCCCAGTTGGTCCAGCCTTCGTCACGGTCGGCGGTGATGTCGATGCTTCCGGTGCCGATGTAACGGCCGCCGTCCCGCTCATGCCACCTGGGCGTGGGAAACTTCAGCAGATCGATGTTGCCCTCCTCGAAGACGTTCTCGAACACGGGACCGTCCTTCAGCACCTTCGCGGGAATGGGCTTGATCTTCTTGTAGTGCTCGCGCCACGTATTGACGAACTCCATCTTGCTGTCGCCGGGCGGCAGGTTGAGCGTCAGACCGATACGCTTTCGCGAACTGAGCGAGTTGGACAGGACACGGTAGCCCTTGGGGTGGTCCTTGATCTCGTCGAACAGGACCGCCGGGCCGTCTTCCTTGCGCATGACCATCTCGGTAATGGCGCCGATCTCGAGATCCCAGTCACAGCCCTTCAGCGTCTTGAGCTCGCCCAACGCATCCGCTTTTTCGATCCACTCGCGGCAATCATTGAATTCCATCGTTACCTCCACTGCTTGACTTGCATCGACACGTTTTGACTTGTCCGGCCGTCCGGTTCACGCCTTCTGGTACCGGCCCCTGCCGGTGCGCTGAATCCGGCCTTCCTTGGACCATCGCACGACCACCTGACGAAGGTAGGCGCGGGGCTTCTCCTGGGCGGTCTTGTTGGCGCCCAGTGTATCCAGCGTGAACTCGGCAGGCAGGCTCTCGAAGATCCCGTTCCAATCGATCATCGAACCCCGCGGCCCCCGTTTCTGCCCCCCGCGAGGACCGCGCGGCCGGCCGGCGCGCACGCCCCTCTTGGAACTTCCCTCGAGCATCCCGTAAATCTGTTCATGACGTTTGATCTCATCGCGCAACGCGGCGACACGATCCGTGGCTGCGGCCAGATCCTTCCTCAAACGATCGATCTGCCGCTTGACGCTGACTCTCAAGTCCAGGACCATTTTGCTCCCCCTTGAATGATGGAGTATCGTTAGCACGGTACCATTCAAAAAACAATTGGACACGTCGCAGAACCTCGCGCATCACCGCATGCGCATCGCACCGCACGCAAATCGTGCAACACTCCTCTCGTCATGGTTGACACCAGGATCAAGACCCCGTGCGAACTCGAAACCATCGTCGGCGAAGCACGTTCGACGGGACGGCGCGTGGTCTTCGCCAACGGTTGCTTCGACGTGCTCCACCGGGGCCATCTCGCGCTTCTGCGGGAGGCCCGACGGCTCGGGGACCTCCTGATCGTGGCCGTCAACAGCGACGCGTCGGTGCGGGCCCTCAAGGGCCCCCGCCGCCCCATCCATCCCCAGGACGACCGCATGGAGCTGCTCGCCGCCCTGGAGATGGTGGACTACGTTACCTGCTTCGCAAACGCGGATCCCTATGATATCATTTGCCGATTGAAACCGGACGTGCTCGTAAAGGGTGCCGACTGGAGCCGGGAGGAAGTGCCGGGAGGGGACGTGGTGGAGCGAAACGGCGGCGAGGTCGTGATCCTGCCACGCGTACCGGACTATTCCTCCACCGAACTCATTGAAAGGATTCGAAAACAGTAGCCATGGCTAGAAAATGCACCATTTGCGGCAAGGGGCCTTCGGTCGGCAACAACGTCAGTCACGCGAACAACAAGACCAGACGCCGCTGGCTCCCGAATCTCCAGCAGGTCCGGGCACGAGTGAAGGGCGCGGTGCGGCGCATTCGTGTCTGCACGCGTTGCATACGGTCGGGAAAGGTCGAAAAGGTGGCCTGAATCCCCGGCCCGGACACGGGCCGACGACCTTCCGGCTAACCCTGAACCCGATTCGCCTTGTAAACCCCCTTCACCCTGGAAATATCCTGCAACACCTGACGGAGTTGATCGGAACTTGCGATCATGATCTCGAAGGTGTTGACCGCCTTGTCGTCGAACGTTCTTATATGCGCACGAGCGATGTTCACACCCGCCTCGGAGATCGCCGAGCTGATGGCCGCCAACAGGCCCGGCTCGTCGGCGCAGCCTACCTCGATCTTCACGGCCCGGGGCATTTGCGCGTCCTCTGACCAGCTCACCTCCACCTTTCTCTCGGGATCGTTGTCCAACCCCGTGGGACAACTCGCCACGTGCACGGTGACGCCTCTCCCTCGTGTGATGAATCCGACGATGTCCTCGCCGGGCAACGGATGGCAGCAACGTGCGAACCGGACCAGCACGTCCTCGATGCCCTTCACCCGGACGCCGCGGTCCCGGGAGCCCACCAGCCGGAAGAGGCGCTCCAGTCCGCCCTCGAGCTGTTTCTTGTCACCCGCGATCTTGTCCGCCGGAACCAGCTTGGCCAGGACCTGCCGCGACATCACCTTGCCGTAACCGAGGCCGGCCAGCAGTCCCTCCTCGTTCTTGACCCCGAGCTCCCGCCCCAGGGTCTCGAGTGTCCCCTCCTCCTGAAGATCCTGAAAGTCCAGCCCGTGACGGCCGAAGTCCGCTTCCAGGAGCTCGCGGCCCAGGGCCACGCTTCGTTCCCGCTGCTGCGACGCCATCCAGGCCCGTATCCGCGACCGGGCGCGGGGAGTCTTGACCATCTTCAGCCAGTCGCGGCTCGGCGTCTGCTCCTGGGTAGTAATGATCTCCACGGTATCACCGCTCCGCAGGATGTACTTGAAGGGCACCAGTCTGCCGTTTACACGCGCGCCGGAGCAATGCTGCCCGATGTCGGAGTGGATCCGGTAGGCGAAATCGATGACCGTCGCCCCCTTGGGAAAGCTTTGCAGATCGCCGTTGGGCGTGAACGCGTATACCTCGTCGGGGAAAAGGTCCTCCTTGATGCTGTGCAGGAACTCCTGTGGGTCCGAGAGGTTCTGTTGCCATTCGAGGAGCTGCCGGAGCCATGCGAAGCGCTGCATGTCCGTCACCTGCAGGTCCTTCTCCTTCTTGTAGCGCCAGTGGGAAGCGATGCCCTCCTCCGCCACCCGATGCATGTCCTGGGTGCGGATCTGGATCTCGATGCGCTGGGCGTTGGGGCCGATGACGGTGGTGTGGAGCGACTGGTACATGTTGGGCTTGGCCAGCGCGATGTAGTCCTTGAACCGGCCCGGCACCGGCCGCCACTTCGCATGAACGACGCCGAGGGACTCGTAGCACTCCCGCACGGTGTCCACGACGATGCGGAAGGCCACCAGGTCGTACACCTGGCTGAAGTCCAGGCTCTGGTTCTCCATCTTCCTGAAGATGCTGTAGAAATGCTTGGGCCTGCCGCCCACCTCGGCGTCGATGCCCTCTTCCGCCAGCGCCTTGCTCAGACGGGAGATCACGTCATTGGTGTACTTCTCCCTGTGCTTCCGCTTCTGCGCCACGTTGCTCTTCAACTGCGCGTAGATCTCCGGGCGGATGTGCTTGAGGGCCAGGTCCTCGAGCTCGCTCTTGATCCAGTAGATTCCCAGCCGGTGGGCGATGGGAGCGTAGATGTCCAGCGTTTCCTGGGCGATGCGGCGCTGCTTCTCCGAGGAAAGATACTGCAGCGTGCGCATGTTGTGGGTACGGTCGGCCAGCTTGATGAGGACCACACGGATGTCCTTGGCCATGGCCATGATCATCTTGCGGAAATTCTCGGCCTGCTTCTCCTCGTGGCTGGTGAAGTCCACGCGGCTCAGCTTGGTCACTCCGTCCACCAGGGCCGCGATCTCATCGCCGAACGCTGACTCGATCTCCGGCAGCGTGGCGAGCGTGTCCTCCACCGTATCGTGGAGCATCCCGCCGATGATGCTAGGAAGGTCGAGCTTCAAGTCCGTCAGCAGGCCCGCCACGGCCAGAGGATGGGTCAGGTAAGGCTCGCCGGACAGACGCTTCTGTCCTTCGTGCACGCGCGAGGAGAACTCGTAGGCCTGACGCAACGGCTCGACGTCGGCCCCGGGCTGGTATTGCAGCACCTTGTCGACCAGCTCGCCGATGGCGCTGCCGGCACCCGCGCGTTTCGGCCGGCGCCGGGGCCTTACTTCTGTTTCGGAATGTACCTGCACACCTTGAGCCTTTCAGCCGCGATGATGGCGGCGAGCCGCTTCACCGCCTCCTTCACGTCACGGTTGACGATAAAGTAATCATACCCCTGAATTTCCTGAATTTCATGCCTGGCGTTGCGCCAGCGCTGCTCGATGGTCTTGCGCGCATCCGTGCCCCGGGCCGCCAGGCGACGGCGCAGCTCGTCGAGAGACGGCGGCAGCACGAATATGGCCACGGCGCTGAGGAAATGCTTCTTGATCTGACGCGCCCCCTGGACGTCGATGTCCAGCAAGACGTCCCGGCCGCGTCGAAGCTGACGTTCAAGCAACCGCCGGGGGGTGCCGTACAGCTTCCCATGGACCTCCGCCCATTCGGCGAAGTCCCCCTCCGCGAGCATTCTCTTGAACACCGCCTCCGACACGAAGTGATAGTCCTTGCCGGGAACTTCTCCAGCCCGTGGCGTCCTCGTCGTGCAGGACACCGACAGGCTCATGTCCGGATAGTTGCTCAGGACCTTCCGGGTCAACGTCGTCTTGCCCGCCCCCGACGGCGCCGATACGATGAACACGATCCCGGGGCCGCGTTTGGTAAAGCTTCGAATCGAGACCGTCATTCTACGTTCTGGACCTGTTCCCGGATCTTCTCCACGCTTTCCTTGCCTCCGAGCACCAGGCGGACCACTTCCAGTTGCGGCGTCTTGGCGCCGATGGTGGTGAGCTCCCGCTGGACTTCCTGGAGCAAGAAGTCGATCTTCTTGCCCACGGGTTCCCGTTCCCGCATTAGGCCGGAGAGCATCTCCACGTGGCTCCTCAACCTCACCACCTCCTCGTTGATGCTACCCTTGAAGGTGCCGCTCCCCGCCTCGCCCACGGGATTGGCCGCCGCACCCTGTTCCTGCAGCCGCTGATCGATGGCCCCGGCGCACCGTCCCAGGCTACGGGCCACCCGGCCCAACTGGCGGGCCTCGGCCCCCATGTCACGCTTGAGGTTACGCCCCTCCCGGTCCCGGGATCGTGTCAGGTTCTTCAGGGCCGCTTCGAACGCACGCAGCACCAGCCGCTTCTCGCTTCCCTCCACATGCTCCGGCTCCTTGAACTGGAAGAGATCGGGCAACCGCGGCACCAGTTGAAGGTCGATGTCGCCCTGCAGCCGGAACCGTTTCTTGATGCGCTGCAGGGCGTCACAGTACTGCTCCATGAGGGCGTCGTCCACCTCCAGCCGGTAGCCCCGTCCCTTGAGCGGCGTCCGGTCGACATAGACATCGGCGCGGCCACGGTGGATCCTTGTCCTCGCCTGCTCGCGCAACTCGTCCTCAAGGCTCAGATAGAGCTTCGGCACACGCAGGTGAATGTCCGCGTGCCGGTGATTGACGCTGCGGATCTGTACGGAAACCTTGACCTGTCTGTCCTGGAGGATCGCCTGACCAAAGCCGGTCATGCTTCTCATAAGCGTCCCTTCGCCGACCCGCGTATCGCTGATCGAAGTTGCCTCAGGTCGGCGGGCACCGTGCCGAGCCGGCCCACCACCGTGCCGGCGGCCAGATTCCCCAATGTCGCCGCCTCCTCGTAGGACCCGCCGGCGGCCAACGCCAACGCGCACGTTGCCGCCACGGTGTCGCCGGCGCCGGTCACATCGAACACCTGACGCGCCGCCGTGGGGAAGCTGCGGCTCGAGCCATCCCGGCGAAAGAGGCTCATGCCGTCCTGACCGAGCGTAACCAGAATCGCCTCGCAACGCCACTTCTCCAGCAGCCTTTCGGCAGCCCTTCGCAACGACGCCGCGTTGCCGATGGCGATGCCGGAGGCCTCCGCCGCTTCCGCCTTGTTGGGCGTGACCAGCGTGACGTCCCGATAGCGTTCGTAGTTTTCCCGCCTGGGATCCACCACCGTGAGGACCCCCTGGCTCCTTGCCAGGCGGCCGACCAGATCCAGCAGCTCGGGCTCGATATTCCCCTGGCCGTAGTCCGACACCACGATGCCGTCGACCCGGGCGGCCTGCCGTTCGACGAAACGGCGCAACCGCCGAGCCGCCGGACGCGGCAACGCCTTCGGGTTGTCGTGGTCGAGACGCAGCAACTGTTGGAGGCCGGGGCGGCCCATGATCCGGCTCTTTTCGGTGGTACGCACCCCGGGATCGGGGAAGATCCCTTGCGCGAGAGCACCGGCGTCGCTCAATCCGGCGGCAAGCCACCGTCCCGCGTCGTCCTCTCCCACCACGGAACCGACCACCGCCTGTCCGCCGAGGCTTCGAATATTGGCCGACACGTTCGCCGCTCCTCCGAGGCGGAGCTCTTCCGACGCCACCCGGACCACCGGCACCGGCGCTTCCGGGGAGATCCTGTCCACGTCGCCCCAGACGAAGCGATCGAGGATCAGGTCGCCCACCACCAACAACCGGCGTTTGGAAAAACCCCGGACCAGGCCGGCGAGGCGCCTTGCGGATACCGGTGGGGCCCCCCTCGCAGCCATGCCGGGGGGCTACGGCGCCTGAGCGGCCGGCGCCTGCATGGCCTGCAGCGACTGCTCAAGCTGGCGCAACGACTCGCCGAAGCCGGCCCAGTCACCCGCCCGAAGGGACTCCAGGGAACGACGATAGTGTTGCAACGCGCTGGCGGCCGCGTCTCCAGCCTCTTCCCCGGCGGCCGGGGCCTGAACGGACGGCGACGTCGCCGCGGTCCTTTCCGCGCTGTCACCGAACAGCTCGCGCAGCGCGTCCTCAAGGTTCTCTCTCATCGCGATGCGGTTGCCGAACACGGCCACCACCCGCTTGAGCTCCGGCAGGGAGCCCTGCTCCGCCGCCAGGTAGAGCGACTGCACGTAGAGGAGCGAGTCCTGGATGGGAATCGCCAGCAGGCTGCCGCGGATCACCTGCGAGCCGCGCTGGCCCCAGAGACTCAACTGCTGCGAGATGAACGCGTCCTGGTCGATGCGGGCGTCGACCTGCTTGGGGCCGTAGACGAGCCTGGCCTTGGGGAAGTTGAGGGCCAGCAGCTTGCCGTAATGGGTCCCGTCGCTCCGGGCGGCGAGCCATGCCCGCATGTTGTCGCGATTGTTGGGGGTGAACGGCAGGAGCAGGACGAACTCCTCCTTGTCCTCTCCGGGCAGGCGCATGATGGTGTAGTAGGGCTCCATCTCCCGCTCTTCCTCGTCCACCTGGCGCATGGGAATGCTCAGCAGGTCCTCCTTGTTGTAGAAGACTTGCGGATCCCGCATGTGGTAGGTGGCATACATCCGCGCCTGCACCTTGAACAGGTCCTGGGGATAGCGCACGTGGGAGCGCAACGCCTCCGGCATCGCCTCCATCGCCTTGAACAGGCCCGGGAAGCCCTGGGAATAGGCCTTCACCACCGGGTCGCCGGCATCGGCGATGTAGAAGTCCACGGTGCCGTTGTAAGCGTCCACTACCGTCTTGACGGAGTTCCGGACATAGTTGCCGACCTCTTCGTTAGGCTCGGAATACGGATAACGGTCGGAGGTGGTGTAGCCGTCGATGATCCAGAACAGCCGGCCCTCCGGGGTAACCACGAGGTACGGGTCCTCGTCGAAGGTCAGGAAAGGCGCCAGCTTCTGCACCCGGTCCTGTATCTTGCGGTAGTAGAGAATGCGGCTTTCCGGCGTAATGTCGTTGGACAGGGAGATCCGCAAGGTCGCGAAACGGGCCGAATACAGGAGCTTGCGCCAGAACGACCGCAACGGCACGCCGCCCTCGCCCTCGTAGGTGGTGTAGATGTTCTGGTCGCCGGCCGGGTAGTCCAGCTCCTGCGCCAGCGTCTTGACGAACACGTAGTCGTTGGCCACCTCGCCGAAGTAGATCTCCGGCCGGGTCACCTTGATGAAACCCTCGGACACCGGCGGGATGTCCTTGACGAAGAACTCGGGCAGCCCTTCCTTGCTGATCTGGTTGACGGGGCTGTACACCACGCCGTAGCCGTGGGTGTACACCAGGTGCTCGTTGATCCAGATTCGGCTCGGCAACTGCTCGTGGGACAGCTCACGGGCCGAGAGCATCACCTGGCGGTAGTTGCCGTCGATCTCGTAGCGATCGTTGTCCACGTCCACGAACTCGTAGTAGGTGCGGATCTGCTGGAGTTGGGCGTAGGTGGACAACAGCGGCATGTAGTTCCACAGCCGGATGTTCTTGACCGTGGCGTCATTCTTCTGAAGGTCCTCGGCCGTCAACACCTCGTTGACCGGAAACTCCTGAGCCTCCACCCGGTCCAGGCCGTAGGCATGGCGCGTGGAGCGGATGTTGCGCTCGATGTAGGGCGTCTCGGCCACCAGCTCGTTGGGGACCACGTGAAACTGCTGCAGGAAGGACGGATAGGCGTACATGCCGATGGCGTGGACCACGGCCAGCGCCCCGAGTCCGATGACGAAGTACCGGAGACCGGGCCGGCGCATCTGAAACAGACAGAACCCGGCCGCTACCAGGGCCAGGACCGCCAGCACCCGGAGCGCCGGAAGTCTGGCGTGTATGTCGGTGTAGCCGGCGCCGAACACCACTCCGTTGTGGGAGTAGAGCAGCTTGTAGGCATCCAGCAGATAACCCCCGCTCTGCACCACCAGCAGCAGGGCCAGGAGCACGGACAGATGGACCTTGGCGGCGCCGTGGACGGACAGTCCCTCTTCCCCGTACTGGATTCCGCCGTACAGCAGATAGATAAAAGCCGTGGCCACGAGCACGAGCCCGAGCGACACCAGAAACCATCGATAGATCGCGTCGAGACCCGGAAGTCGGAAGAGATAGAAGCCGATGTCCTTGCCCAGAAGCGGATCCTGGATGCCGAAGGGGGTGCCGTTGAAGTACAGCAGCGCCGACTCCCAGTGCATCGCCGCCTGAGGCGCGGCCAGAAATCCCAGCACCAGGGCCACCGGCAACAGCAGCCGTCTGATCAGGGGATCCAGCTCCTCGGGCCCGGGCACCTCCGGGTTCGTGCTCTTGAGCGGTATCACGCCTTCGCGAATGCGCGCCGCGAGCTTGATGTTGATGTAGACGAGCGCAAAGAACAGCACGCCCGAGATCACCCCCAGCAGAACCTTGATCCAGAGCGTCTTGGTGAACACGCCCGAATAGCCGATCTCACCGAACCAGAGATAGTCCGTGTAGAGATAGATGGCCTCGCCGAGGAGCGAGAACAGCAGAAACGCGCCGAGCAGGATCAGGCCGATGGATTTTCGCATTGAATCCTCTTCACGTCCGGGCGGACCATGCATCCGCGCATGACCCGCCGGCTTTGATGCAAACCGTTAGAACGCACCCTTGTGGGAGTACTCGATCTCCGGACCGGTGATGAACTCCAGCAAGGCCGCCTTGCCCTCCTCCGTCGCCCGCCGCGCCCGGACGATGGCGGGGCCCACGGCCGCGGGGTCCTCCACCCGCTCCGCCCAGCCACCCATGGCCCGGGCCATGTCGGCGTAGTTGCCGCCGAGATCCCTGGTGCCGTAACGCTCGTGGGACAGCGCCATGTGGCGGGTCTCCACCGCCATGGTGGAGTTGTTGAGCACGATGGTCAGTATGGGCAGGTTCGAGCGCACCGCGGTCTCGAAGTCCAGGCCGGTCATGCCGAAGGCGGCATCTCCCATGAAGTTGACCACGAATTTCTCGGGCGCCGCCAGCTTGGCCCCCAGGTTCAACCCCAGTCCGGTGCCCAGACCGTGGGACTTGCCCCATCCCAGGTAGGACCGCGGCCCGGCCGACCGGTAGAACGGCATGAGCTGGTCCCTCGGGCTCCCGGAATCGTGGGTGACGATGGCTTCCGCCGGGTCCACGGCGTCCATGAACTCCCGAATGACCCGGTAGGGATTGATGGGCACTTCGCCGGAAGCCAGTTTCGGGTTCCATTCCCGAAGCCATTCCTCCCTCATTTCGGCGATCTTCGCCGCGGGAGATCGCCCGGCGCGCGAGCCGCCGTTCAGCAACTCCGTAACGGCCTCCACGAACTGCCGCAGCACGAGCCTCGCGTCGCCGACGATGGGATGGTCGACGTGGTAGTTCTTGCCGATGTCGATGGGATCATCCGTGGCCTGTATGAACGTCTTCCCCGGCGGCATGGGGGTGGTCATGGGGTGGCGGGTCAGACTCGTGCCCACCCCGAAGACCACGTCAGCCCGCTTGAGGAAGTGGTACACCGGCCGGTTCATGACGCCCGAGGCGCTGCCCAGTGACAACGGGTGTGTTTCCGGGAAAGCGCTCTTGCCGCCCATGGTGGTCATGACGGGGATGCTCGTGAGCTCGGCCAGCTCCAGCAGTTCGGGCGCCGCCCCGGCATAGAGCACGCCCTGGCCGGCATGAATCACCGGATCCCGGGCCTCGAGCAGCGCCTTGGCCGCGGCCATGACGTCCCGCGGATCCGCCTCCGAGACCGTGGCCTTGACCGGTCGGTAGGCGTCAAGCACGGCGGGGTCGAGCTGCTCGCCGGCAACGTCGGCCGGAATCTCCACCATTACCGGCCCTGGGCGCCCCATCTTGAGTCTGGCGAAGGCGCGCCTCATGGTGTCGACGACGCGGTCGGCGGTGGTGACCTGCTCCACGAACTTGGTGATGGGAGCGTAGTTCTTCAACGAGCTGAACTGGGGGAACACGCCTTCACGCTCCCGCGTATGTCCCAGGGGCAGAAGCAACACCGGGACCGCGTCGGAGTATGCCGTGGCCACGCCGGCGTAGGCGTTCTCCGCGCCGGGACCGAACTGCATGGCGAAAACGCCCGGGGGACGGCCGTTGTTGACCCTGCTGTAACCGTCGGCGATGCCCACGCCCACCCGCTCCTGGCGGCAGATGACGGGGCGGATGCCGCTCTCCGCCGCCGCCTCGATCAGGGTCGAGGTGGGAAACGAGCTCAAATAGTCAACTCCCTCACGCCTCAGGATATGGGCGATCACGTCCACCGTTCTCATGGTCTCGACTGCTCCCTCCGCCATGTCCGGGAACCGGCCCCGGCGGTTTCATGCTCTTGCTCCAACGAAATCCAGACGCCGCGGACAGGCTCCTATGGTGTGCGCAAGGCAAACTCACGGCACAGGGCTTCCCACGTACCTAGCTCGCCCAAGGTCCGCAGGGTCGCCAGGGTCGGCGGTATCACGGCCATACGCCCCCGCTCGGCGCGCAGGACCGCCTCCTCCGGGGTGATCCAGAGGCTTTCCGTCACCTCCTCGGACACGTCCAACGGCACCTGACCTTCCGGGAGGGGGGCCAGGAAGAACCGCGTATCGAACCGCATGGCATACCGCTCGGGGGTAGTCCGGTGGTAGAAGTAAACCGGGCTGCCGACGTCACAGCAAAGCCCCTCCGACGCCAGCAGCTCGGCAAAGCCCACGTCGCCGCTCAGCAGGGCGGCGCGCCTGGCAACCACCCTTTCCTGCGTGTCCGCTCCCACCGCGCCGCCGCCGTCCTGGCCCACGCACAGCAGCACTCCCACCTCCTCGTATAGCTCCCGAATGGCCGCCACCCAATGCGCCATCGCATCCTCGGCGCTCAACTCATCCCCCAGCCGGCTCCTGGCCTCGTCGGGAGAGAGGCCCTGGCAGCGCTCCAGCATGGCGGGAGATGCGTCGGCGCGCTTGACGCTTCCGCCGGGAAAGACGAAGAACCCCCCCAGGAAACGCATCTCCCGAGGCCGGCGCGTCATGAAGATCTCGAATGCGTCGCTCGCTGGCCGCGCCAGGACGATGGTGGACGCCTTTCTGGGAACGACCTTATCCGGCATGGACCCTCAGCATGATTCTCCGGGACGGGACCCGCGCGCAAACCGCGTCAGCCTGCTTGCCCTCGCAGCCTTTCCAGCAGGTTCTCGAAGGATTTCCGGTTGATGACCCGGTTGAACTGGGCGCGATAGTTGTTGACCAGGCTGATGTCCTCGATGACAACGTCGTAGATGCGCCATTTGGCCGGTTCCCCCACGCGGTGCATGCGGTAGTCCACCTTGAAACGGCGTCCGTCCCGGTCCGTGATCTCGGTTTTGACCCGGGCGAAACGGTCATCGATCTCCTCCCCCACCACCTTCGTCCGCTGCCCGTTGTAGGCGGAAATACGGCTCGTGTAGGTCCGTTCCAGCAAGCGGGTAAAGAGGCTCGTGAATTCCTCCCGGTGCTCCGGAGTACGCCGTCGCCAGTGAGAGCCCAGCGAACGACGGGCCATCTCGGGGAAGTCAAAAACCGGCAGGACGACGGCTCGAAGGCGTTCCAGCTTCGCCTTCTCTCCCAGACTCGAATCGCCGAGAATCGCGACGCTTTGCCGCAACACCGCGTCGACTTCCCGTCCGGGGCCGACCCCGGCCGAAACCGTCCCCGCGAGACAGCCGGCGACCAGCAGGATCGCGCCGAGCCACGCGCGGCCGGAGCCGAGGGACGCGTTCTTCCTCTCCCTGGATGGTTGCTTCATGATACCAGCTTCCTGTCTCACAAATACGTTTGTGAGACAGGACACTCGCCCCGACCAATCTAGCCTAATCATCCTCAGGAATCCAAACCGCCGGCGCGGATCACGCAAGACGCACGGTCTTGGAGAAATCGTAGTCCGCGGGGACGTCGCCCTCGAACTCCCACGCCACGCGGGTGCCGGCCCGATCCGGGCTCATGTGCTGCTCCAAAAACCGGAACAACACCGTCCACGCCGCTTCAGCCGATTCCGGGCGGTACCGTCCGGGCATGGTGTCGTTGAGCCAGCCGTGCGGCGCGTCCCTGAAAATACGAATGGAATAGCTCTTCCAGGAGTCCTCCAGCGCCCGCCTGAAGCGCAGCACGTCATCCACCGAGATGATGTGGTCGCTGTCGCCGAACACCCCCAGCACCGGACACGACAACCGCTGGATGAACTCGCCCACCGGCGTCGGGCGCTCCTCGTGAGGCTCCCAGTCACGCTGGTAGATGCCGCCATAGAACACCAACGCGCACCGGAGGTCGTCGCGGTGGGCCGCGGCCAGCAACGGCTGCCGCCCGGTCTGGCATACCCCCATCACCGCGATGCGGTCGCCGTCCACGTAGTCCAGGCTCCGCAGATAGGCGATGCACTCGTCCAGGTCCACCAACGCCTCATCGTCGCGGATGCCCACGCCGACGTCTCCCCGGGCCAGCGCTTCCCGATCGCCGGTGAACCGTGAAAACATGTCGGGAGCCAGGGCCACGTACCCGTTCGCCGCCAAGCGCTCGGCGATGTCCGTCGTGTGCTCCACGACGCCGTAACGCTCGTGAAGCTGGACCACCGCCGGGTAGCGGCCGTTTTCAGGGGCTCTCGCCAAGTAGCCCTTCTTCCCCGGAGCGAACTCCACTTCCGTAATCATGTCCGACCCTCCTTCAGGACCCTATGATCAGCGGCCGAAGCGCTTTGCCGGAAACGTAACAGATCGAGCCGGATGAAGCGACGACGCGCTACTGGTCCGCCTCGGGAATTTGCGGTAGTTTCCCGTAAGGCACCGCAACGCCGGCGCCCTTTTCGGGGAACACCCTTGACGCATATCACCCGCATCGAAGCGCGCGTTCTGAACGCGTCGCTGAAGGCTCCTTTCACCATCGCCGGGGCGCGGCTGGACAGCGTGCGCAACGTCGCCGTCCGGCTCGATCTCGCCGGAGGCGCAAGCGGCTGGGGGGAGATTCCCCTGCTGCCCACGGTCACCCCGGAAGACCAGGCAACGGCGCTGGAAGCCTCCCGACGGGCGGCGCAGGAATGGACCGGCCGGGACGCCCTGCGCTGGCGTCCGCTGGTGGACGCCCTTTCCGACGCTCTCCCGGGAACACCGACGGTACGGGCCGGCCTGGAGATGGCCCTCTTCGACGCCCTGGCCCGCCACTGGGACATCCCCCTCTTCGCATTCTTCGGGGGCGCCGCCGACCGCGTCGTCACCGACATCACGATCCCCATCTGCGAGCCGGAAGATGCCCGCCGGCTTGCGGCCGAATACCGGGGCCTCGGATTCACGACCCTCAAGACCAAGGTCGGCGCCGACGTTGACGCCGATATAGAGCGCGTCAAAGCCATCCGCGAGGGCCATCCCACGAGCGACCTCATCCTCGACGGCAACGAAGGTTATGACGTGGCGCAGACCCTCGCCGTCCTGAAGACCCTCCGCCGCAAGGGTCTCGAGCCGGCCCTCCTGGAGCAGCCCGTGCCGCGGGATGACCGGGACGGCCAGGCCCGCCTGGTGCGCGAAGCGGGTGTCCCCGTGGCCGCGGACGAATCCTGCCGCTCGTCCGAGGACGCCGCGCGCATCGCCGCGGACCGTCTCGCCGACGTCATCAACATCAAGTTGGCCAAGTGCGGCGTGTCCCAGGCCCTGGAGATCATCGCCATCGCCCGCGCATCCGGCCTCGGACTCATGATCGGCGGCATGGTGGAGACGCGCCTGGCCATGGGGTTCAGCGCGCATCTGGCGGCGGGCACCGGCGCCTTCCAGTGGATCGACCTCGACACCCCCATGCTGCTGGCCGGCGACCCCGTGCTCCACGGGTACACGGTCGACGGACCCCGCTACCACCTCGGACACATCACCGCCGGCCACGGCGGCGAACTCGCGGCATGGTAGGACCCGCTCTCATCGTACATGGCGGCGCCGGACGCGGCTCCGGCGAGTGGCGCGAGGCGAGGCTCGCCGGATGCCTGAAGGCGGCCACTATCGGCTGGAACGCCCTCGAATCCGGACGGACGGCGCTGGACGCGGTGGTAGAGGCCGTGGCGGCGCTGGAGGACGATCCACTCTTCAACGCCGGCACCGGATCGTCGCTGAACCGTGCCGGAGAGGTGGAGATGGACGCGGCCGTGATGTCGGACACGCTGGAGGCGGGAGCCGTGGCCTCGGTCTCGGGCGTCACGAATCCCATACGGCTGGCGCGGAAGGTGCTGGAAGATGGACGTCACGTGCTGCTGGCGGGACCGGGCGCATGCGATTTCGCGCGGCAGGCCGGCATACCTTTGGTGCCGCCCGAAACCCTGGTGACCCAGGCGCAGCACGAACGCTGGAAGCAAGACCATGGCACGGTGGGCTGCGTAGCGGTGGACCGTGGCGGGCGCATCGCCGCGGGCACGTCCACCGGCGGGACACTGGGCAAGCTCCCCGGCCGTATCGGAGACACTCCGCTCGTGGGCTGCGGCACCTATGCCGATTCCGCCGGCGCCGCGTCGTGCACCGGAGACGGAGAAGCCATCATCAAGGCGACACTGGCCAAGACCTCCATCGACTTGCTGGCCTCCGGGGTCGCGCCCGGGGAGGCGGCCCGAAGGGCGGTCGCGCTGCTGGCGCGGCGCACCGGCGGGCAGGGCGGCGTCATCCTGCTGAACCGGCACGGCGCCGTCGGCCATGCCCACAACGCGGAAGAGATGCCCGCCTGCTACATCACCGAGGGAGAGGAGCCGGTCATTCGGTTCTGAGCATCCGCCTCGAACGGCTGGTGGCCGGAAACGGGGCGCGGGTGTCAACCGCCGGAACGCGTCAGGCCGAGACTCCGGAGCTGCTCCATGCGAGACTCGGGCTCCACCTGGGTCGACAGGAGGTCGCGCACCCTTTCCCCGGCCTCGCCGGGTTCTTCCGCCCGGGCCAGGAGGGGCTCCAGCGGCACCTCCGCTTCCGCCCATCGCCGTATCGGATAGAGCGCATCGATGGCCGCCGCACGCAGGTCGTAGCGGTTCCGGAACGCGCCGGTGGCGGCGATGAAGTCCCGCGCCGGCCGGGGGAGTACACCCTCCGGGGCGGCGCCGGCCCCGCGCCGCACGGCGCTGGAGGACTGGTCCTTGAAAAGGGCGGGAAGCGACAAGGGACGGACGCGGTCCCGGTAAGGGAGATTCTCGGGCTGTTCCAGCAGCGCCCGCAGGTCCTCGCCGTCCCAGTCCTCGCGGTTGGCGGCGATGAGCCGGGTGCGGGCGAACAGCGCGTTCAGGGCATGATCGCGGTCATCGTAGTATTTCGGATCGAAGATCTGGAGCACCTTGTCCATACCCACGATGAACCACAGGTCCGCCGCGCCGCCGAAGCTCGCCTCGAAAGCGGGGACCTGATCGGAGTAGAGGCCGCGGTTGATCACCGCCACCGCGGCCCAGGGATGCTCCCGCGTCGCCAGGGACAGCAGCAAGAGGCGATCCTCGCGGATCAGGCCTTCCACCCGTTCCTTGTCGACGACAACGCTGCTGAGGGAGAAAACGACGTGGTCCAGGTCGAACCGGCGCCGGGCGGCCCGGGCCAACTCCAGGTGGGCGAGAGTAGGTGGATTGAAAGAGCCCGGCAGTATGCCGACGCGACCGCCGTCGATGCGCTCCGGTCCGTCCACCAGGACGGCCTCGGGCGCATCGGCGGCCTCAACGCTTGCCAGCGCCTCCCGGAAGCGGAAGAGGCGCGTGAGGTCGAAATAGTCCTGCTGCGACAGGCTCTCCTATTTCCAGATGTTCGGGCTATCTTCCTCGGGAAAATACACGTCGCAGAAGGGACAGTGAAATTCCATTCCGGAGCCCAGCATGTGCGGATTCACGACGAACTTCTCGTTGCACTTCGGACAAGTTATCTCGACAGCCTGACCCATGGGACTTTCCTTTCGCTACAGGTGAATACGAAGCCTACGACCAGTAGGTCGTGCGGTCTATGGGGATGTGCGAGAGGATCTCGCCCGGTATGAAATCCTCGACCTTGACCCGTTCCATGGCTTCGTCCGGCACCTTCGACACTGGCGAGAACGGACGGTCCAGCGGCTTCGTGGCGTCCACGATCATGCCGGAGGTCTTGATCTCGTCCACCAGCGACGGGTCGAGGAAGTTGCCGCGGAAGAGCGGCTGCAGGATCGACACCTGGCGATGCGGCTGCACGCGCGTCGCCAGCCCCCACAGGATATCCGTCGGGTTGTACACGTTGATGTCGTCGTCGAAGACGAAAACGTTCTTGGTGTGATCGAAGGTCAGGGCGGCGGCCGCCGCCCGGCCGGGGTCTCCCTCGGACATCTTCTTCATGGCGATGAAGACGTTGTAGTGGGCGTGCCGGCCCATCTTGCACACCGCCGTCACGCCCGGCACCGCTTCCCGGCAACGCCGGAGATAGGCGCCCTCGCGCGGCAGGTCCATCCACGGCTTGTCGCCCTCGGGGGTGATGATGGACTGGAACATGGCCCCCTTGCGCCAGTTCATGGCCGTAACCTTGTAGTCCACGCAGGTGGTGTAGCGCTGCGGCCCGAGATAACCCGGGGCCTCGCCGAAGGGACCTTCCACCACCCGCTTGTTGGGTTGCAGCAGGCCTTCGATGACCAACTCGGCGTCCGCGGGAATGAGAAAGTTGTCGCCCCAGGTGGAGGACGGCGTGAGGCGCAGGGGTTCCTGCATGTAGCCGCCGATGATGTCGAACTCGCTGACCTCGAACGCGCCGCTGTAGCAGGCGCCCATGTGGTAGGCCGGGTGGTGACCCAGGACCGTGGCCACCGGGCACTCCATGTTGTTGTCCTCGTAGTCCCTGAAGATCTTCCACAGGTGGCGTGGAGAGGCGTACAGCGCCGTGCTCTGGGGCGACTTGACCTCCATGCGGTGGTACGAGCAGTTGTAGATGCCGGAAGTCCGCTCCTTGGTGACGGTGGACATGACGATATAGGGACCGCCGTCCATGTAGTGATGCCGCATCACGGGGATCTGGTAGATGTCCACGTCCTTGCCGGTCTGGACGTTCTGCATCACCGGCGCCTGGTCCCGTTCGATGACCACCGGCTCGATGCGGTGTTCCTCGCGCTCGAGACAGACGTCGGTCATGGCCTCCCGGCTCATGCTCTGGTCCACCCCGAGAGCCACCTGGGTCTTGCCCTGCGAGATCTCGCAGTTCATGGTCAGCTTGATGTCCGACGGCTGCCCGTGGAGGTTCAGGGGTTTGTCGAAGACCAGGATGGGAAACTTCCTCATCTCATCCAGGTGCTTGATGAGCGCGCTCACGTCGTAGTGAGCCGGGTCCACCTGCTTGTTCACGTGGACCACCTCGTTGGGAATCACCCGCCGGCAGTCTTCCAGAAACGATCCCAGGCTCTTGGGCATGTGTCACCTCTCTCGAATGTAGTGGATTCGTGTCGGAATCTCCGAAGATTCCGGGTTCTTAGCCGAAGCACCGGAGGTTGTCAAATCGGCGCGGGCACCCGCATTTGCGGTTGACAGGCGGAGTCCACCCGAAATAAGTAGGGGCCTGCGGTCTATACGGAACACGACCCTCGAACACTGGACCAACCCAGGAAGGAGCACGCAATGAACCGACGTTCCACCGCCCTCGCAGCCGTAGTCGCGGCCCTGTGCATCATTCTCGGCGCCGCAACCCAGGGAGCCGCCGAGACCTCTTTCAAAGGCAAGACCGTAGCCATCCTGATCCCCTACTCCGTGGGCGGGGCCGCCGACATCATGGCGCGCCAGATGCTGCCGTTCATCGGAAAGCAGATTCCGGGCAACCCCACCACCATCATCAAGAACATGCCCGGCGGCGGCGGCATCGTGGGCGAGAATTGGGTCTACAACTCCGCCCCCGCCGACGGCACCATAATCGGGCAGTTCTCCACCTCGGTGACCGACAGCATCTTCAAGCCCAAGAAGGTCAAGTTCGAGTTGAGCAAACTGCAGTGGCTGGGCGGGGTGCGGGAGACCACCGTCACCTTCGTCAGCAAGGACCTGGGGATCACCAAGGGTGAGCAGCTCGCCGGCCTCAAGAAGAAGATCTTCTTCGGCACCACGTCGATCCAGAGCCCCCGCTCCATGCTGCCGCGGCTGCTCCTGAAGATCCTGGGCCAGGACCACAAGCTGGTCACCGGCTACGGCAGCAGCGGCGACATGCGCGCGGCCATCCGCCGGGGCGAGCTGAACATGACCAACGACAGCCAGAGCGGCTACTTCGCCGCGGTGCTGCCCATGGTCGAGGAGGGGGCGGTGGTGCCCATCGCCCAGGAAGGCACCGTGCAGGACGGCAAGATCGTCCGCGACCCGCGTCTGCCGGACCTGCCGACCTATAACGAGATCGTCCTGAAGCTCAAGGGCGAGTCCGTCCGGAAGGACCCCAACTACCGCGCCATGGAACTGCTGGCGTATCTCGGCGGCGTCCGCCGCGGCTGGGTCTACGCGGCCAGGGTCCCGAAGGACGTATTCAACACCATGGCGGCGAGCTTCGACCGGTTCCTGAAGGACAAGGAGATGATCGCCCACTTCAAGAAGGCCATCGGCTTCCAGCTCGTGTCGCTGAACGCGCCCGCGGCCCAGTCCATCATCGACAAGGTGGTGGAGATCCAGAAGCGCGACCCCGAAGCCCTGGAGATCCTGAAGGCCATGGCCCAGAAGCCCTGAACCGGTCCACGCCGGGTGCTGCCCGCCCCCGCGGGGGTTTTCGTTGCCGGCAGGGCGCGATCACCCTCGGGGGCGGGCATCGCCGGACCCCCTTCTCGTGAACCTCAAGCGTAGCCTGAGCTGGCTCGTCTTTCTGGCGGTCCTCGCGGTCTGGATCTTCCTGGCCCAGGGCATGGCCGGGAAGATCGGCGCGGCGTCGCTGGAGGGTCTGGTCCGGGTCTTCTCCTGGCCCGCCTTCGGCTACCTGCTGCTGGGCAACCTCATCGGATTCGCGGTGGGCATGCTGCCGGGTCTGGGCGGACCCGTCACCATGGCCCTGATGCTCGGGTTCGCGTTCCAGCTCAAGATGGACGCCGTGGAGGCGTTCTCCTTCCTGCTCGGCATGATGGCCGTCACCGCCACCACCGGCGACATCACCTCCATCCTCTTCGGCATCCCCGGCGAAGGGTCCACGGCCTCCACCATCGTGGAGGGCCACCCCATGGCCAAGAAAGGCGAGGCCGGCCGGGCCCTGGGCGCCTCGCTCATGAGCTCGCTCATGGGGGCGCTCATCGGCGCCGGCGCCATCGCCGCGGCCATCCCCATCGTCACCCCCCTGGTGCTGGCCCTGGGCACCCCGGAGTTCTTCATGCTCACGGTGGCCGGGGTGACCTTCGTGGGCGCCCTGAGCGGCGGCAGCGTGATCAAGGGGCTGGCCGCCGGAGGCCTGGGCTTCATCTTCTCGCTGGTGGGGCTGGACATGCAGACCGCCACCGAACGCTTTACCTTCGGCACCATGTACCTCTGGGGCGGCGGCGAGACCGGCGGCGCCGGCATCGGACTGGTGCCGGCCACGGTGGGGCTCTTCGCCATCCCCGAGATCATCGACCTGGCCACCAAGGGCGGCAGCATCGCCCAGGCCCACGTGGGGCGGCTCGGCGGCGTGCTCCAGGGGGTCAAGGACGCGCTGCGGCACTGGTGGCTGGTGGCCCGGTGCAGCGCCATGGGCACCTACATCGGCATCATCCCGGGCATGGGCGGGCCCGTGTCCCAGTGGGTGGCGTACGCCCATGCGATGCAGTCGTCGGGCAAGCACGACCAGGTGGGGACCGGCGTCATCGAAGGCGTCGTGGGCCCCGGCGCGGCCAACAACTCGACCCTAGGGGGCGCGCTCATCCCCACCATCGCCTTCGGCATCCCCGGCAACGTCACCACGGCCATCCTGCTGGGGGCGTTCCTTGTCCTGGGCCTCCGTCCCGGCACCTCCATGCTGACCAAGGACCTGGACGTCACCTTCTCGCTGGTGTGGGTGCTGGTGGTGTCCAACGTCATCACGGTGTCGGTCTGTTTCCTGTTCCTGAACCAACTGGCGCGGCTCACGCGCATCAAGGGGACGTTGCTGATTCCGCCGCTGCTGCTGTTCATCTACCTGGGCTCCTACACCCACACCAACAGCTTCGGCGACATCCTCGTCACCCTGGTCTTCGGCGCCCTGGGCTGGCTCATGGTGGTATTCGACTGGTCGAGGCCGGCGCTGCTGCTGGGACTGGTGCTGGGGCGGCTGGCGGACAACTACCTCTGGATCACCTATTCACGCTACGACTTCGGCTTCCTCGCGCGCCCGGGCGTGCTGATCATCCTGTGCGTGATCCTGGCCAGCATCGCCTTTCCGGTGATCCGCGACCGCCGCCGCCAGCGGGCGGCCGGGACCGCGCCATGAGCTCCCGGCGACTCTCCATCGCCTTCACGGGCGGGTTGTTCGTGATGATGGCGTGGGCGCTGTGGGAAGCCGCCGGCTGGGAGCTGCAGGCCAGCCTCATGGCCTGGCTCATCGGCCTGCCCACGGCGGCGCTGCTGGCGGTCCAGCTTGCGCGGGAGATCCTGGGACGGCCGGAGCGGGTCGTTCCCGCCGGCGGGGACGAGCCGGAGCCCCTGGATTCCTCGCTGGTGGAACGCGAAGGGGAGCCCCTGGACCCGGCCGAGGAACGGCGTCGCACCGCCGGCATCATCGGCTGGATCCTCGGCTTCGCCGCCGCCATCTGGCTGGTGGGCTTTCAGTTGGGGATCGGGCTGGCGACGCTGCTCTATCTCAAGATCGCCGGCGAGAGATGGCTCACCGTCATCGGCATCACCGTGGCGGTCCTGGCCGGGGTGGTGCTGGTGTTCGACTGCGGCATGCACATCTTCTTTGCCGAAGGCAAGCTCTTCGCCTGGAGCGGACTGACCACCACCCCGCTCTTCAACAGCTTCTGCTACCAAGTCACGAGCCCCTTCAAGGGCTGACGGATGGAACGCCGACACCGGTAATCGTCATTCCCGCACCTTTCCGTCATTCCCGCGAAAGCGGGAATCCAGGGGCGGTGGTGGGGCGCCACACCGGCGTTTCCCCGCCTCGCCCCTCCTGGATTCCCGCTTTCGCGGGAATGACGGAGGGGGCGGCGATGACGGAGGGGGGGCGGCAGTGACGGAGGAGAGTCCTACAGCCCGTAAAGCGCCCGGGCGTTGTCGCTCAGGATCTTCCGCTTCTGCTCCGCCGAAATGGTGTCGTTGCCGTTGAAGATCGTGAACGCGTCCACCTCGCTGGAGGCGTCGGTGTGGCCGTAGTCCGTGCCGATGACGATGTTGTCGTCACCCGCGTACTTGAGGACGTAGGGGAAGTCGTCGTCGGTCTGGGCCGACACGTAGATGTTGAACGCCTTCATGGGGTCCCTGGGATATTCCGCTGTCCCGGACCTGCGGATGGTCTCGTTCACTACCCACGGCACCCACTGGGCGGAGGACTCGATGAATCCCCAGCGCAGGTCCGGAAACACCTTGGGCACCTCGCTCATCATCACCGTGAAACAGGTGGAGACCGTGGGGATGCGGAACACCGGCAGCCCGCCGCCGCTGTCGTAGCGCGGCCGGAACTGCGTCGCCATCCGGGGGCTGCCGATGGCGATATGGATGCCCATCATCATGTCGAGGCGCTGGGCTTCGTCGAAGATCGGGTAGAAGTACGGATCCACCAAGTGCCGATCGCCTTCGAACGGACGGAGGCACACGCCCACCGCGCCGTTCTCCCGGGCGAAGCGGATCTGCTCGAGGGCTTCGTTCATGGTCATGGCCGGGACCACGCAGATCCACCGGAGGCGTCCGCCGCCCTGCTTCCACACGTCCGCCATCCAGCGGTTCCAGCTCCCGCACAGCGCGATCTCCGCGTCGGCGTGGTCCGTCACCTGCTCGATCCACATGGTGTTGTACAGGACCTGGACGTCGATGCCGAGTTCGTCCAGGTGATCGAGGCGCAACTGCACGTCACGCAGCTCCCGGGCGTCCTGCGGCGTCTGCATCTGCCGGCCGGCCTTGGCCGACACCTCGTCGAGCTGCTGCTCGCTCAGGCTCTGGAACCGGAAGCCCAGGACCCTGCCGTCCAGCACCCAGTACTGCGTGGTCAAGTCGTCGGGGTTGCCGAAGAGCCGGGGACGAAACTTCTTCTCCGAAGCATCCAGATAGTCCCACGTATTCTCGGTCTCCACCACGTGGGCGTCCGAGTCCACTACCATGTGCGTTCCGTTGCCGGACATTGCCGTCCTCCTTTTCGGGTTACTGGATGCCGTAGAGCTCCATCGGATTGTCGCTCAGGATCTTCCGCTTGGCCCCGTCTTCCACCGTGGGGTCGGCCTTGAACTTGGTGATGGCGTCCACCTCGCTGGACGAGTCGGTGTGGCCGTAGTCGGTGCCGATGACGAGGTTGTCCTCCCCCGCGTACTTGAGCACGAACGGGAAATCGTCATCGGTCTGGGCGGTGACGTAGACGTTGTACTCCTTGAAGGGATTGTCGGGATACTCCGCCTTGCCCGAGCGGCGTTTCGCCTCGTTGACGATCCAGGGCACCCACTGGGCCGACGACTCGATGAAGCCCCAGCGGAGGTCCGGGAAGACCCGCGGCACCTCGCTCATGATCAGCGACAGGCAGGTGACCACCGTGGGGACCCGGAAGGGCGCGAAGCCGCCGGTCTTGTCGTACCGGGGCCGGAAATGCGAGATCAGCCCGGCGCTGCCGTTGGCGATGTGCACGCCGATGGCCATGTCCAGCTCCGAGGCCAGCTCGAAAACCGGATAGAAGTAGGGATCCACCAGGTGCCGGTCGCCTTCGTAGGGCCGCATGCACACCGCCACTGCGCCGTGTTCCCGCGCGAAACGTATCTGCGGCAACGCCTCGTTCAGGTCCATGGCGGGGATGACGCAGGACCACCGAAGCCTCCCCTGCCCGGCCTTCCAGACGTCGGCCATCCAGCGGTTCCACGCCAAGCAAAGCGCGGTCTCGGCGTCCGCGTGATCCGCCACCCGCTCGATCCAGAGCGTATTGTGCATCACCTGGACGTCCACCCCCAGCTCGTCGAGCTGGGCCAGACGCAGGCCCACGTCGTCGAGCTCGCGGGAGGCCTGGGGCGTGGTGAACCGGCGGCCGGCCTTGTCGGACAGATCGTCGAGCTGCTGTTCGCTCAGGGTGGCGAAACGCGCCCCCCGTATCTTTCCGTCCAGCACCCAGTACTGCTTGTCCATGTCGGAGGCGCCGAACAGCACCGGCCTGAACTTCTTGTCGGAGCCTTCGAGGTAGTCCCAGGTGCGTTCCGTCTCGATCACGTGAGCGTCGGCGTCCACCACCAAGGGGTGCCCGTTCCGTGCCATGTTTGTCTCCTCGGCCGATTTCACCTAGACTCTACGACGGTATCCCCACTATCCCGCACACCAGCACTAGTAACCGGCCCGGGGATTCGGTGTCAAGAAGTGCGGGGCCGCGCCGGCGTCGGCGCGCATGCGGCAACCCGGTGCGAAACATCCTGATCATCACCCTCATCGTTCTGTCGGTCGCGCTCGTCTCGGCGTTCGTCGCCGGCGCATCCGGAGCCTGGAGCAAGGACTGGCGTACGGCCAGCCGCGAAAGCTCCCGCATCGCCCCGGATCCCGCCCGCACTCCGGAGGCCGTGGTGCAGCTCTATGCCGCGCGCGCCTTCAACTGGCGCGGCATCTTCGCCGTGCACACGTGGATCGCCACGAAGGAGGCCGGAGCCCGGACGTACGTGGTCTACCAGGTGGTGGGCTGGCGCTTGTACCGCGGACTGCCGGTGGTCGTGGTGCAGGAAGACATCCCCGACCGGCTGTGGTTCGACAGCCGTCCGAAGGTCATGGCGGATCTCCGGGGAGCGGCGGCCAGGCGCGCGATTCCCGGCATACGCAGTGCCGCCGAGAGCTACCCGTATCCGGATTCCTACCGGCTGTGGCCCGGGCCCAACAGCAACACCTTCACCGCCTACGTGGCCCGCCGCGTCCCGGAACTCGCGGCGGCGCTCCCGTCCAACGCCCTCGGCAAGGACTACCTCGACGAGGGGCAGTTTCTTGCCCCGACCCCGAGCGGCACCGGTTGGCAGCTCTCCCTCTACGGCCTGCTGGGCGCGGCGGTGGGGATCCAGGAAGGACTCGAGATCAATCTGCTCGGGCTGGTGTTCGGGCTCGACGTGGCCCGGCCCGCGCTCAAGCTTCCCCTGGTCGACCGTATCGGGGTCGGCAGGGACCTGGCGGAAGAATAGGCGAACCGGCAGCGTCCACGTTCATGTCGCCCCAATTCCTCGCCCTGGTGACCTCGTTCTTCTACGCCGGCTGTTTTCTGGCCACCCGGCGGGGACTGGTGTACTCGACGCCCAGCACCGCCGCCTACGTGGCGCTGGCCGTCAACACCACCATCCTGTGGACGATCGTCTTCCTCACCGGCGGCATCCCCAGCATCCCCTGGGTGGCGACGCTCTGCTTCGTGGCCGGCGGCTGGATCCAGCTCGGCACGCGCCTGTTCGCCTATCACGGCGTGGCCCGCCTCGGCGCCAGCGTCACCAGCACCGTCCAGTCCACCAATCCCCTGTTCGGCACAGCACTGGCCGTGCTCTTCCTCCACGAGACGGTCACACCCTTGCTGCTTTCCGGGACCGGAGCGGTGGTGCTGGGTATCGTCCTGCTTTCGTGGAACCCGCAGCAGCAGAAGACCTACCGGACGTGGGAGCTGGTCTTCCCGTTCGCCGCCGCCCTCACCGCCGGCGTGAACCACCCGATCCGGCGCTACGGGCTGACCATCGCCAACGAGCCTCTGTTCCTCAGCGCGGTCATGGGCGCGGCCGCGCTGAGCCCGTTGCTGCTCAACCTGTTCAGCCGCCGGGCCAGGGAAAGCATCGTGTTCGACCGGCGGGCCATGCCCTATTTCCTGGTCACGGGAGTGTTCGAGGCGGTGGGTATCTGGGCGCTGGTGGCGGCGCTGGGCATCGGCAACGTGGTGGTGGTGGGCCCCATCGTGTGCGTCGCGCCCCTGTGGGTGCTGCTGGGCACCGTGCTGTTCTCCCGGGACATCGAGCAGGTGACGCTTCGTACCGGCATCGCCACGCTGTTCGTAATCGCCGGCATCGTCGTCATCTACCTGGCGTAGTGTCCTCCAACACCTTCTCCTGGAGCCAGCCGGACAGGTCGGCGAGGCTCCGGGAGGTGATCTCGTGTCCCATGTCGTACTCGGTGTAGTCCACCGGGACCTGCAGCTTCCTCAGCAGCTCGATCGAGTGCGTCGCACGCGCCAGCTCGATGAGCTCGTCGCGCTTGCCGTGGTGCACCAGGGTCGGCAGCGCGTCCACCCGGTCGGCTACGCCCAGAGCGCTCAGGGTGCCCTCCCGGAGCCAGGAGCTCAGGATGCACATGCCCGCGAAACGGTCCGGCTCGGACAATCCCAGGCTGTAGGCCATGCCGCCGCCCTGGCTGAAGCCCAGCAGGACGAGCTTGCGGCCTCCCAGGGGATAGTGCTCGGCGCACTGGTCCACGAACGTCCGGAGCCGGTCGCGGGCGGAGAGGAAGGCGTCGGTGTCGATGTCGCCGCCCAGGGACATGGGGAACCAGGCGTAGCCGGTCATGCCCGGACCCAACTCCACCTCCAGCGGCGCCTGCGGACAGATGACCCGGAACACGCCGCCGCACAGATGGGGGGCGAGGCCCAGCAGGTCCATGGCGTTGGCGCCCCGGCCGTGCAGCGCCAGGACCGTCGGATGGGGACCCTCTCCCTCGGGCTCGTACACGCAGTGGAGCAGTTCCATGCTCACTCCATGACCGCCCGGAGGTCCTTGACGTAGTCCTCGAACGCCGCATCCATGGTGTACTCCGGCTCCCAGCCCAGGTATTCCTTCGCCCGGGATATGTCGAGCGGCGAGCTGGCGGACACCGCGGGCGGACTGCCGGGAATCACCTCCACCTCCAGCTTGGGGAACTGCCGCTCCGCCGCGGCCACGAGGTCGTCGAAGGTCGTCAACTTCCCGACGCCGATGTTGAAGGTGGTCTTCTCGGGCACCGGCACCGTGGTCGCCAGGTCCACGGCGCGCCCCATGTCCTTGGCGTAGACGTACTCGAACGTCATGGTCTGGGCTTGGGGGATCCTCGCCACCTCGCCGCGGATACCCGCCTCCAGCAGCATCTGCACCTTCTCGCCGCCGCCGGAGCCGCCCCAGAAATGACCGAGCCCGTAGGCGTTGGCCAGCCGCAGCGTCAGCAGCTCGAAGCCGTAAAGCCGCTGGTACGCTTCCGCCATCAGCTCCTTGGTGGCCTTGGAGTTGCCGTAGCCGGCTCCCGGGCCCCGGGGCATGTCCTCGTGGGTGGGCTGGTCCCCGGCGCGACGCCGGTCATAGGCGCCGAAGGTGCTGATCAGCACGAAACGCTTCACCCCGGTGAGCCGCGCGGCCTCGAGCACGTTGATGGTGCCCATCACGTTGATCTGAAGGCCGCTGTAAAGCGACTCCTCCACCCGCCCGCCGATGAGGCCGGCGGTGTGCACGACGGTCTCCGGCCGGTAGCGCTGCATGGTTTCCGTCAGCGCCGGCAGGTCCCGGATGTCCTTCTGCACCACGTCCACGTCCGCGGTCCCGAGCTTCCGGTGCAGGTACTCCGTGCGCGGCATGAAGTCGTAGAACACCAGCTTCTCGCCACGCTTCAGGGCGTGTTGCGCGAAAGACGTGCCGACGAGGCCCACTCCGGTGATCAGTGTCGTTCCCATATTTCGAATGACTCCCTTGGATGAATTGCCGGGTGGGCAGCCGTGTCCGCGGCCGCACCCGTGACCCATCCATAACGAACTTGATTCCCGCCGGCAACCGGACTCGAAGGCGCCGACCGCGTGTTGACGCGTCGAAACCGGACCCTGTATTGTGGAACCGTGCGGATCGCCGGAACGATACTCGTCACGTTTCTATTGATCGCACCCGCAACCCCCATGGCCGATCAGACGGACCCGCGACTGGAAGCGCTCTTCACCCGGATACAGACCACCGACGATGCTGGCGATGCGGCCGTGGCGACCAATCTGATCTGGGCCATCTGGCATCAATCCGACGACGACCGCGTCAACGAGCTGATGCGCCGCGGGCTGACGGAGATGTCCGCCCGGGACTACCCGGCGTCGGTGCAAACCTTCAGCGAGATCATCGACCTCGACCCCCGGTTCGCCGAAGCGTGGAACAAGCGGGCCACCGTCCACTACCTCATGGGCGACTACCGCGCGTCGGTGAACGACATCGACAAGACCCTGGAGCTCGAACCGCGCCACTTCGGCGCCCTCTCCGGCCTGGGGCTCATCATGACGGCGTTGGGCAACGACGAGGCCGCCATCAGCGCCTTCGAGGCCACCTTGGCCGTACACCCCTTCGCCGAAGGGGCGCGGCTGAACCTCGAGGCGCTGCGGGCACGGCAGAAGAAGCGCAGCCTGTAACCCGCTACCCCTTCAGGCGCGGCACCACGCTGTCCGCCAGCATGTTGATCGCCTCTTCGTAGTCCGGGCCGAGCTTGGCGAAGGCGATCTCGTCGTAGCCCACCTCCTGGGCCTGCCCCGCCAACTCGACGATCTGATCCGCCACCTCGTCAGGACGGCCGGCGACGTAGTAGTTCAGCACCATCTCCTCGGTCACCATCCCGGCAGCCTCCTCGACGCTGGCGCCCCCGGCGAAGGCCTCCTTGAGCTCGAGCACCTTTTGCCGCTCCACCCCGAGGCGGTCGTACTCCTCCGGCGTGAACTTCAACGCCTCCCACTGCAGGATCGAATGGGACACCTGGCGCTTGGGGAACTCGATGGCCGCGTCGCGGTCCTTCGAGACCGACACGTTGAGCTCCACCATCTTGCGCAGGGTCTTCCCGGGATCCACGCTCCGGGCGCCCGCCTCGATCATCTCGTGCATATCCTTCAAACGGCCCGCCCGGAGCATGGGGATGAAGGTGCCGGAGCTGATGAGTCCGTCCATCGCCTGGCCGCCCATGCGCAGGGACTGGGGACCGTTGCCGCCGGAATACATCACCACGGGAGACCTCGGCTTGAACGCCAACTGGAACCTGCCGGCCGGGTTCAGATGGTAGTATTCGCAGAGCACCGGGAAATCGCCATAGGGAACCCGCTCGCCGGCGAGCGCGCGCCGCGCGAACACGGCCAACTCCCGGACCAGCGAGATGGGCCGGTGCACGACCACGTGCTGCGGCGTCTGGGCCAGGTCGCCGCGGGCGAGCCCGAAGCCGATCTCCCTTCCCTCGCTCAGCTCGGACAAGGCCGCCAGCGAATCCACCACCTCGATGGGGTGATGAAGATACGGCACCAGGATCGCGGTGCCGATGCCGATGGGCACCCGTGCCGCGATGGCGGAGAGCACCACCACCTGGCTCCGGTACCTCGCATTGTCGTTGACCCAGATGCGCTCGAAGCCGCGTCCGTGCGCCAACTCGGCCAGCTCCACGAGCTGGTTCACCGAATACCGGTTGGCCAGGTGGATGACGAACTGGAGACTGAGCATGCCGTTGAATGCTGCCATGGTATTGTTCCTCTCCGTTGTGACGAAACCGGGTTCCGGACCTACCCCTTGAGCCGCGGCATCACGCTTTCCGCCAGCATTTCGATGGCTTCCTCGTAGTCCGGACCGAGCTTGGCGAAGGCGATCTCGTCGAAGCCCAGCTCCCGGGCCCGCCCGGCCAGCTCCACGACCTGGTCGGCCACCTCGGCCGGGGTGCCGGCGACGTAATAGGACAGGACCATTTGCTCGGTCACCAGGGACGCCGCTTCCTCAATGGTGGCGCCCCGGGCGAAAGCCTCCTTCAGGTCGAGCACTCTCTGCCGTTCCACGCCGAGCCGGGCGTATTCCTCCGGGGTGAACCCGAGCGACTCCCATTGGGGGATGGAGTGGGCCACCTGGCGTTTGGGGAACTCGAAGGCCGCATCCCGGTCGCGGGAAACCGAGACATTGAGCTCCACCATCTTGCGCAGGGTCTTGTTCGGGTCGACGCTCCGGGCGCCGGCCTCGGCGATCTCGTGCATCCCCTTGAGCCGGCCCGCCCGCAACATGGGGATGAAGGTCCCCGAGCTGATGAGGCCGTCCATGACCTGGCCGCCCATGCGCAGCGACCGGGGTCCGTTGCCGCCCGAATAGAGCACCACCGGGGACTTCGGGGTAAACGCCAGCTCGAACTTGCCGTCGGGATTGAAATGGAAGTGCTCGCACAGCACCGGGAAGTCCCGGTAGGCCACGCGCTCTCCGGCCAGCGCCCGGGAAACGAACACGGCCAGTTCCCGCACCACCGCCAGGGGTCTGTGCATGGTCACGTGCTGCGGCGTCTGCGTGATGGAGCCGCGCGCCAGTCCGAAGCCCACCTCGCGCCCTTCGCTCAACTCGGTCAGGGCCGCCAGCGAGTCCACCACCTCGACGGGGTGGTGGAAATAGGGCACCAGGACGGCCGTGCCGACGCCGATGGGCACGCGCGCGGCGATGGCCGAAAGGACCACCACCTGGCTCCGGTAGCGCGCGTTGTCGTTGAGCCAGATGCGCTGGAACCCGCGTTCGTGGGCCAGTGCGGCCAGCTCCACGAACCGGTTGACCGTGTAGTGGTTCGCCAGATGGGTAACGAACTGGAGGCTGAGCATGCCGTCGAACGCCATCTCGATCCTTTCCCGCAATGGTCCGTAAAGCACTCATTGTGGTGCCTCACGACGGCGGACGTCAACCGAGGGTCCTGTCCGCCCTTCGAGTGGACCTTGCCTGCGGGCGGCGGTTCGTAGATAGTTATGCGGTCCCGCTCGAGGAAAACCATGCCGTACGAGGAACCGTGACCCCTACCCTGACGCTCGTCGCGCTCGGAGTCCTGCAGGGGCTCACCGAGTTCCTGCCGGTCAGCAGCTCAGGCCACCTGGTGCTCCTCCAGTCCCGGCTGCCCGGTTTCCGAGAACCCGGCGTGCTGTTCCACGCCACGGTGCACCTGGCGACCCTGGGCGCCGTGCTGGTGTATTTCCGCCAGGATTTCGCGGCCTTGGCCCGGGCCGCCGTCGCTCCCCGACGGGCGGATCCGGAGGCCCTGCGTCTCCTCTGGCTGGTCATCGTCGGCACCCTCCCCACCGCCCTCATCGGCCTCCTGTTCGCCGAACCGCTGGAGCGCCTTTTTGCCAGCGTTCCCACCGCCGCGAGCATGCTGCTGGTCACCGGCGCACTGCTCTTCGCCACCGACCGCGCGCCGGAACACACCCGGGGCATCGAGCACATGAGCGTCGGGCACGCCCTGGTCATCGGCGTGGTCCAGGGCCTGGCCATCATTCCCGGCATCTCCCGCTCCGGCGCCACCGTGGCCGCCGGCGTATTCGCCGGTTTTCGGCGCGACCTGGCCCTGCGCTACTCGTTCGTGCTCTCGGTGCCCGCCATACTGGGCGCCTTCATGCTCCAACTGGCTACCCACGGGCTCCAAGGCGCGTCCGAGGTCAACGCGCCGGGCTACGGACTCGCCTTCCTGGCCGCCTTCGCCGTGGGCTACGTGAGCATCGACGTTCTGCTGAAGGTGCTGCTGTCGCGGAACCTCACGTGGTTCGCCGGCTATTGCTGGGCCGTGGGGCTCGCCGTCCTGATCGCCCGGGGTTGGCCGGGATGACTCACCGCACCGCCGCCGACCGGGCCAACGGGTTACGGGACGCTACGGCTCCAAGCGTTTCGCCTGCTCCAGGAAGGGCTCGAGCCGCCGGACTGCGGCGACCCCGCTTCCGGTGACCGCATCCAACCGCAGCACCATGCGCCGCATGCCCGCCACCTGGTAGCGCCTCATGTCATCCAGCGTGGGAAAGCGGTCGCCCGGCGTCAGGAGCACCGAGAACTCGATCTCGCCGGGGTCCCGGCCGTGTTCGCGGGCGGCCCGCCGCACGCTGGCCACGGCCTCCGCGGCCTGGTCCGCCGGCAGGTCGCCCGGACACCAGCCGTCGGCGTAGCGGGCAACCCGTGCGGGCGCATATCTGGGGTCGTGGATTCCGAGATAGATCGGCGGGTGGGGTTTCTGCACGGGCTTGGGGAAGACCCGGACGGGCGGGAAGTGGACGAACTCGCCCTCGTAGGAAGCCTCGTCCCGGCTCCACAACTCCCTCATGGCCTCGACCCCCTCCCGCAGCATTTTCCAGCGCCGCTTGAACGAAACCCCCAGGATCTCCGCCTCCTCGGGGAACCAACCGGCGCCCACGCCCATGATGAAACGTCCGCCGCAGTGGAGGTCCAGTGTGGCGGCCGCCTTGGCCGTGGCGATGACGTCCCGCTGGGGCAGGATGCAGATGCCGGTGGCCACGCGCAGACGCTCGGTGGCCTGGGCGGCCATGGCCGCGCCGATGAAAGGATCGGGAAGGTGGGCGAAGGACTCGGGGACGCTCCCGTCGGACGTGCGCTTGTACCGGGACTTGTAGTGCACCGGAATGAGCATGTGCTCCGGGAACCACAGGGACTCGAAGCCCAGCCGCTCCGCCTCACCGGCGATGTCGCCCACGGGACCCGACTGCTCGGTCGAAAAAAGGGAAAGACCCAGATCCATGATGCATCCCGTCTCTTCGTTGTCTTCCGTTGCCGTAACCGCTATATCGCAGCCTGACCGAAGCGGCCCCCCACGGGCCGCGCGGACCGTATTCCGTCACAGGAGAATAACATGCCCGAACCGCCCGCCGGAACCCAGGCCTTCACCCGCGGCCTCGGGGGCGAAGAAACCCTCGTGCCCATCGGTTGGAACGACTGGCTCGCCATGCCGCCACCCGATGACGACGGCGCCTACTCCGTCACGGAAGTGGTGGAGCGCTACCGGCGCAACGGCTACGAGTGGGACATGCACGGCTCGCTCTACAAGCCCGCGCGGGAGCGGGACGACCGGCCGGCCTTCGTCGTGTTCCACGGCGGCGGCGCCAACGAGAAGGTCATGGACATGACCCCGGACGGCCGCCCGGGACTGGCCCGAAGACTGGCCGCCCAGGGCTTCACGGTCCTGGCCCTGAGCTATCCGGGCCTCTGGCCCCGGGGTGGAGAATGGGACAAGCCCATCGCCGAGCGGGTCCCCGTCTACCTGCTGGACACGGACACCGGCGAGGAAGAGCTTCAGGACCGCCTGCTCAAGTGCACGTTCAACGTCATCCTCCAGGGGGCCGGGCAACTGACGGACCGGCATCTTCGCGGACGGCGGCTCATCACCTTCGGCCACTCCACCGGGGGTCCCATGGCCGCGCACCTCACCCGTTTCACCCGGGAGGCGGAGGTCATCGGCGTGGTCGGCTGGGGCAGCGGCGGCCCCGACGGCTGGCGCAGGGAGTGGCGGGAGGCCACGGGCATGGAGTCTCCCAAGCCGTACGGACTCACGCAGATATCCCGGCGCACGGTGGAGGCTTACCGCAAGTCCCACTACGAGGATCTGCCGGAGTTGACTCCCTGGGGCCGCATGGAGGACTTCTTCCGGCTCACGGAGAAGACCCGCCCCCAGATCAAGATCGGGCTGCGGGACAACCAGCACAACGTCTTCCCCGAACGGCTGGAGGAATACGTCCGGGTGACCGGCCTGCCGCGGGAGGAGTACTTCGACCACCTCCAGGACCCGCCCACGGAATGGCTCGCCGACCTCAAGGTCCTGCTCATGGTGGGCGAGAACGACCACGGCCACTGGATCGGCGGGCAAAGCCTCGGTGACAAGCGCGAGATGTTCATGGCCGGCAAGTACGGGGCCGCCGGGGCGAAGATACACGTGGGGCTGGTGCCGAAGTACACCCACATGGGCCACTGGGCGCTCTACAACGAGAAGATCACCTACGCCTGGCTCTGGGCACTGAAGAGCGGGTACTTCGACTGACAGCCGGCATCCGCCGTTGTCGTGGTGCGGTCGCGGGCGGGTTTGAGACCCGCCCCTGCAACTTCGTTTTCCGCGGCGCAGGCTGCCGACCGCGCCCGGGCGAGATTTCCGGGAGGTTCCATGCCATTCCTTCGTACCGACGAAACCGACATCTACTACGAGGTTCACGGCCAGGGGGAACCCCTGCTGTTCCTCAGCGAGACCCACTGCGACGGAGAAGTGTGGAAAATCCACCAGGTGCCGGAGTTTTCCCGGGACCATCGGGTCATCATCATGGACTACCGCGGCACCGGCCAGTCCGGAAAGCCGTCCGTCCCCTATACCACGCAGATGTTCGCGGACGACGCCGTGGCGTTGCTGGATCACCTGGACGCCACGGAGGCGATCGTCTGCGGCCATTCGATGGGAGGCCGGGTAGCTCAGCTCATGGCCCTGGACCATCCCTCACGGATCAAGGCCCTGGTCCTGGCCTCCACGGGGGCGGCGTTTCCCGACACCAAGGGCATCCCCCTGAAGATCGCCACCGAGATGGTGGAATGGGGATACGAGAAGTACGTCCGCGACCACTCCATCCTGGTGGGCTTCACCGACGAGTTCGCCGCGCGACAGCCCGACCGGGTCGAGAACTATCTGCGTGTCCGCATGGCCAACATGGGACCGGTGGAGTTCTACTTCCGCCATCTGCTGGCAAGGCAGGGCCACGACACCAGCGGCCGCCTCGGCGAAATCCGGGCCCCTACCCTGATTCTCGTCGGAGAGGACGACCGCAACGTCACCAGCGACATGAACCACCGCACATCCTCGGAGATCCTCGCGAACGGCATACCGGAGGCCGAAATCGTGGTGCTGCCGGGAGAACGGCACAGCTATTTCTTCGCGAATCCGGACGCCGCCCACGCCGCCGTAAGGACCTTTCTGAGGCGGGTCGGCCGCTAATCACCGAAGAGTCGGGCGTGAAAATTTCCCCACCCCAAGTCTTGACACGGTATTATCAAATGCGGCATTCGGGTCCGTGCGAGGAGCAAAACCGTGGGACTCGGAAAGATTCGAAACAGTTCCAGCCGGAGACGGTCCCCGGTACGGTCGCCATGAGGAGCCCATGGGACGCAGCGTACGACCCAGGATTCTGATAGCGGACAGCTACGCCAGTCATGCGACGACACTGTCACGGCATCTGCGTGAGCTGTCGTCCGCCATCGAGGTGCTCAACGTCGGCGACGGTCGCGAGGCGCTGGCGACCACCGCGGAACGGGACGTGCACCTTTTCCTCGTGAACGGCTTTCTGAAGGGTCCCCTCAACGGCTTCGAACTCTGCCGCGCGATTCGAAGGCTGGACGCGCACCAGCATACGCCGGTGATCCTGATGCTGTCGGGCCACCTCATCCATGACCACACCAGAGGCCTGGCCGCCGGGGTCGACCTCTTCCTCCACGCTCCGGTGGAGAAACAGGAGCTGTGGCGGATGGTGGTGCTTTTGCTGAACGAAGCCTCTCAGAAAAGAAAACGCGACGCGACGGCCGAGGACGAGGTCGAAATGGAAGTCATCGAGCTCAAACCGGCCGTACGGATCCTGCACTGACGAGAGACGGCACGACCCGACCGTCCCTACACTCCCAACATCTCGTTGACCTCGGCCAGTTCCGCGGACGTCAGCTCCCATTCGGGCGCCTTGGCGTTGTCCTGGACCTGCGCCAGCCCGGTGGCGCCGGAAATGACCGAGCAGACCCGTGGCTGGGCCAGCAGCCAGCACTGCGCCAACTCGTTCATCCCCCGTCCCCGGGCCTCGGCCCACGCCGTCAGGCGCTCCACGATGCCGTAGTTGGAGTCGGTCATGTACTTCTGCACGTAAGGAGCGCTCTCGCCGCGTGAACCGGGCGGCGGTTTCTCGCCCCTGACGTACTTGCCGGTCAGGAAGCCGCCGGCCAGCGGGAAATAGGGAACGAACCCCACGCCGTGGGCCCGGCAATAGGGAAGCACCTCCCGCTCCACGTCTCTTTCCAGCATGTGGTAGTGGGACTGCATCACGGCGAAGGCCGTCCAGGCCCGGAACTCGGCCAGGACGTTGGCATGGGCCAGTTGCCACGATGCGAAGTCCGACCCGCCGATGTACCGCACCTTCCCCTGCCGGATCAGGTCGTCCAGCGCCCGCAGGGTCTCCTCTATGGGAGTCGCGTCGTCCCACCGGTGGATGTAGTAGACGTCGATGTGGTCGGTCCGGAGCCGGCGGAGACTCCCCTCGACGGCGTTCATGAGATGGTAGCGCGACGTGCCGCGGTCGTTGGTGCCCTCGCCCGTCGGGAAAAAGAACTTGGTGGCCACCACGAAACGGTCCCGCCGGCCCTTCATGGCGTTGCCCAGCGTTTCCTCGGAACGGCCTCCCTGATAGCTGTTGGACGTGTCGATGAAATTGATGCCGAGGTCCGCGGCCGCGTCGATGATGGCGGTCACCGCGTCCTGCGGCACGGCCGGCGAGCCGAAGCGGTTGGTCCCGAGGCCGATGGCGGAAACGCGGACCCCCGACGTTCCAAGCTGGCGATACTCCACTGACAACCTCCCTTTGAAATTGGGTGACGTGAGGTTTACCAGATCGGTCCGGGAGGCGCGACCGAGCCCACGAGAACGGCGCGTTTGACCGGTTCTTCGGCGAGGTGCTAGTTTCCACGCCTCAATCAAACGAACACGGAGGTGGTCATGCAGTGGGACATGGAAGGCGACAGTGCATTCGTCACCGGCGGCGGCAGCGGCATCGGGCAGGCCATCGCGCTCAAGCTGGGCGAACAGGGAGTCAAGGTCGCCGTGGCCGACGTCGACCCGGCCAAGGCGGAAGGGACGGCCTCGAACATCACCGCGAGCGGCGGCGCCGCCCTGCCCCTGGAGTTGGACGTCACCCGCTCGGATCAGGTCAACGACGCCGTCGCCAGGGCCCACCGCGAGTTCGGCAGCCTTGCCTACCTCATGAACGTGGCCGGAATCTCACAGCAGAAACCCGTGCACGAGATCAGCGACGCGGACTGGGCCCGCATGATCGACGTCCATCTGAACGGCACCTTCTACTGCATACGCGCGGCGCTGCCGCTGATGATCGAGGCGCGCTTCGGCGTCATCGCCAGCCTGTCCTCCATGCACGGGCTCAAGGGGCAGGAGTGGGCATCGCACTACTCGGCGGCCAAGGCCGGGATCGCCGCCCTCACCAAGGCGGTGGCCCGCGAGGTAGCCGAGCACGGCATCCGCATCAACGCGTTGGCGCCGGGGCCCATCGACACGCCCATGTGGCGCCGCGGGCTCACCGGCGAGGCCCTTGAGAAGCGCAAGTCGGACCGCTCCAGGATCGTCCCCATGGGACGGCTGGGAGAGCCTGGCGAGGTGGCCGATCTGGCGGTCTTTCTGCTGAGCCCGGCCAGCAGCTACATGACCGGCCAGGTGGTGGGAGTGAACGGCGGCGAGTTGATGCCGTGAGGCGGCATCTACGCCGCCCGTAGAGCCGAACCGCGCCAGGCGCGCCGGTCGAAGCGATCCTCCTGCGTGCCACGGCGGCGGCTAGCCATCGCCGAACAGCGACAACTGGTCGGTTCGGACCCGGAACGACGCCGTCGACAGACTCCATGACCGGCGAGTCAGCCCCAGCTTCCGGCAGGTGGCCTGAAACAGCGAATCCACCTGCTCGGCGAAGACCCCCTGCCCCTTCATGCGGGTCTTGAAGCCGGAGTCGTTGAGCCTCCCGCCGCGGACCTCCCTGATGCGGTTCAGCACCTTCTCCTTGCGGTCGGGGAAGTGCTCCTCCAGCCATTGCTCAAACAGCTCCTTGACGGCGAAAGGCAGGCGCAAGAGCGAGTAGCCGGCGCATCCCGCGCCGGCTTCCGCCGCGGCCGCCAGGATCGCCGGCATCTCATGGTCCGTCAGGGCGGGGATCACCGGCGCCACCAGAACGCCCACCGGGATGCCCGCCTCGCTCAAAGCGCGGATGGCGTCGAGGCGCAAACGAGGCTGGGAGGTCCGGGGCTCCATGCGGCCGCAGAGATCCCCGTCCAGCGTGGTCACCGAGATGAACACCACGGCCGCGTCCCGGGACGCCAGTTCTCGCAGCAGGTCCGCGTCCCGCGTCACCAGATGGTTCTTGGTGACGATGGCCACCGGGTTCCGGTGCTCCGCGAGCACTTTCAGGCAACCCCGGGTGAGTTCCAGGCGCCGCTCCACCGGCTGATAGGGGTCGGTGACGCCGCACAGCGCTATCACCTGGGGCTTCCATCGCGGCGACGCCAACTCTTTCCTCAGAAGCTCCGGCGCCTCCTCCTTCACCAGGATCCTGGACTCGAAGTCCAGGCCGGCGGAGAAGCCCAAGTACTCGTGGGTGGGACGGGCGTAACAGTAGATGCAGCCGTGCTCGCAACCCCGATACGGATTGACGCTGGCCTCGAAGCCCACATCCGGGCTGTCGTTGTAGGCGATGATGGAGCGGGAGGTATCCTTCAGCAATTGGGTGGAGGGTCCCGCGGTGGCGCCGTCCGGCACGAAGGCGAGGGGCTCGAAACGGTTTCGAGGGTTGTAGTTGCTGCCGCGCCCGCCGATTCCGGTCTTCGATTCGGTCATCGTCCCCCAACGGCCCGCGGCACCGGGAACCGCCTCACCTGATACGCCACTGCTTGCGCGCGGCGTCGGTGGAAGCGCACGGAGCGAGTTCCAGGCTACGGGACATGAACGGCCCCGCGCTCCTGCTTGCGGCGCCGGCCGCGAGACAAAGGCCCCGGTCGGCCCCGGGCCGGAACTCCATCGTCTCGCCGTCGTAGTCGAAGTCCTGGGCGGCCGAGTCCTTCGAACAATCCACCAGCCCGAGCGAAACGCCCGCGGCGGCCGGCGCCGTGAGCGTGGCGCACTTGCCGGCATAAGTGGCCGAAGCGATGCGCCGCGCGTCCTTATCGTAGCGGAACTGCACGTCACCGCCCCGTGGCTTGCAGGAGTGTGCATGCAAACGCTCGCCGAACCCTCGTCCGACGGTATCGATGCACCACCCCAGCTTGTCCTGCTCGTCGAGATTGTCCGCCAGGTAGATCACCGGAGCCGGGGTCTGAAGATCGGGCGGCGCCGCATAGGCCATCATCGGAATCAACAGCAGCAGAAACACAGCCCACGAGGAAACCGTGACGCCTGCCGCGGCGGCGTCGAGACAGCGGGGACGTCTATTCGTGGCGTCGGCAATGGTCGTCGTTTTCATGTTCCTTTTCTCCCATCTTCCTCGCGCGCCGAGACAGCGCCTGGACAGTTTCGCGCGAATTGCGATCACCGCTCCTTCAATTGAGGAGCGGGCGGTTGCCGACACCCAAGAATTATCAGGAAAGGCCGGTTCCCGCCAAGATACCGACCGCGCTACCTTGTTCTCCCCATTGGACTCGCGCTGGTTCCCAAACCTTCCAGGTCCTGGCCGAATTGCATCCCCCACGAAAAAGTGCCATGAATGACCGCCGAAACCATGAGGCGTTTTCAATACTTGGCTCCGCGCCGCCTCGACGAGGCCCTTTCCTTGCTGACCCCGGACTCCGTTCCCCTGGCCGGAGGGACGGATCTCTTTCTCAGGATGGAGCGCCGGCAGACACAGCCGGACAACGTGATCGATCTCAAGCGGATTCCGGACATGGACCGGATCGAGTCTTCGGACGGGGGGCTTCGCATCGGCGCCCTGACCCTCATGGAGACCGTGGCCGCCTCCTCCCTCGCCGCCAACGGCTACAGCGCCCTGGCCGAGTCCGCGCGGGTGGTGGGCTCGATCCAGACCCGCAACCGCGCCACCATCGGCGGCAATCTGGCCAACGCCTCCCCGGCCGCCGACACGGCGACTCCGCTGCTGGCACTTGGCGCGATCGCGGAAGCCAGCCATGTGGACGGAACCCGGGAGCTGCCGTTGGAGCAGCTGTTCCTCGGCCCCGGCAGGACCGCTTTGAGAAGTGGCGAACTCTTGACGGCAATCCGCATCCCCGCCATGCCCGCCCGGACCGGCAGCTCGTTTCAACGCTGCGTCCGCACCGCCATGGACATCGCCGTGGTGAACTGCGCGGTGTTCGTACGCCTGGACGAGGACGGCGCCGTCGCGGAGGCGCGCATCGCGCTGGGCGCCGTGGGGCCCACGCCGCTGAGGGCGGCGTCGGCCGAAGGCTGTCTCCGAGGCCGCCGTTTCGACGCGGACGCTGCCGCGGAAACGGCGGAACGCGCCGCCGCGGACGCCCAGCCCATCGACGACGTCCGCGCCAGCGCGGCCTACCGGACCGAAATGGTCCGGGTGCTCACGCGGCGGGCCATCGAGAACGCGTTTCAACGCGCGCAAGGAGAACGCTGATGGCTGCGGAACGCATTGAGGTCACGGTGACCGTGAACGGCGAATCTTTCCGGGAGGAAGTACCGGCCGCGCGCTCGCTGCTGGACTTCCTGCGCGACGACCTGGGGCTCACCGGCACGAAGGAGGGCTGCAGCGAGGGAGAATGCGGCGCCTGCTCGGTGATCCTGGACGGCCATCTCGTGGACGCCTGCCTGATCTTCGCCGCGGAAGCGGACGGACGGAGCGTCGAGACCGTGGAGGGGCTGGTGGACGGCGAGGAGCTGCACCCGCTGCAGCGGACGTTCGCGGCCGCGGGCGCGGCCCAGTGCGGCTACTGCACCCCGGGCATGCTCATGGCCTGCAAGTCTCTGTTGGACCGGAACCCTTCGCCCACGCGCGAGGAGATCACCCACGGGATTGCCGGCAACCTGTGCCGCTGCACCGGCTACGGCACCATCATCCAGGCGGTCATGGAGGCGGCGAAGGAATCATGAAAGTCGTCGGTCAGGAGCTACCTCGCGTCGAGATCCTCGAAAAGGTGACCGGCCAGTCGGTGTTCGGCGCGGACGTCTCGCCGGGAGGCCGCGTGCTTCACGGCACGATGGTGCGGAGCCCCCATCCGCACGCCCGCATCACCGCCATCCGCACCGAGCAGGCGGAGCGGCTCCCGGGTGTCAGGGCCGTGGTGACCGCGGCCGACCTGCCGCCCGTCCATTACGGCAACTTCGTCCGCGACGAAGAGTACTTCGCCCGCACCAAGGTCCGTTACGTCGGCGACCGGATCGCGGCGGTGGCGGCGGTGGACGAGGAGACCGCGGAGGAAGCCGCGCGGCTTATCGAGGTGGACTACGAGGTGCTTCCCGCGGTCACCTCGGGGCCGGAGGCCATGGCGCCGGACGCACCGGTGATCCACGAGGACCATGCCGACTATTGGGCACAACCGAGCGTGGAGGATCGCCGCGGCAACGTGTGCGGCCACAAGCAGATCGTACGCGGCGACGTGGAGCGCGGCTTCGCCGAGGCGGACCGGATCTTCGAGCACCGCTTTCACGCGCCCATGGTGCATCAGACCTACATCGAACCCCACACCGCGCTGGCGCAATTCGACGCCTCCGGCAAGGCCACCGTTTGGGTCCCCACCCAGGCCCAGTTCCCGTTGCGGGCCGCCATCGCGCAGATCCTGCGCATGCCCATGACCAAGGTCCGGGTGATCCCCACCGAGATCGGCGGCGGCTTCGGCGGCAAGATCTCCCCCACCATCGAGCCGGCGGCGGTGGCGTTGGCGCGCAAGGCCCGGCAGCCGGTCCGCATCGTCATGACCCGCGGCGAGGACTTCCAGGGCAGCAACCCCAGGCATCCGTTCCACCTGCGCTACAAGACGGGCGTCAGGCTCGACGGCACCATCACGGCCCGGGAAATCGAGCTGGTCCTGGGGACCGGGTACTCGGCCGGTTCAGGGGTGATGATCAGCCAGGGGGCGGCGGTGCGGGCTCCGGGACCGTATCGCGTCCCCAACCTCAGGATCGACAGCTACTGCGTCTACACCAACACCCCCACCTGCGGGGCCTACCGGGGTCCGGCCGGTCCGCAGCTCACGTTCGCCTCCGAGTCCCAGATGGACATCATCGCCCGCGAGCTGGGCATCGACCCCGTGGAGATGCGGCTCCGGAACGCGTTCGAAGACGGCGACGAGACGCCCGCCGGCGCCCGGCTCGAGGACGTGCACGCCAAGGAGACGCTCCGCAAGGCGGCGGAGGTCATGAACGAACGGCCGAGGCCGGCCGGAGAGGAAATCGGACGGGGGGTGGCCGTGGCGCACTGGCTCGTGGGCGGCATGGCGTCCAGCGCCGGCGTCAAGCTCAACGAGGACGGCACCATCGGGATCCTCACGGGCGTGGTGGACCTGAGCGGCGCCAGCACCTCCCTGGCGCAGATCGCCGCGGAGGTGCTGGGAGTGTCTCTCGACGACGTCCACGTGCGCACCGCGGATACCGACTTCGCGCCCCATTCCACCATCAGCGCCGGCAGCCAGGCCCTGAAGAGCATGGGCAGCGCGGTGCTGCTGGCGGCCCGGGAAGTGAAGAGGCAGATACGGCAAGTGGCGGCGGACAAGCTCGAAGCCGACCTCGGCGACCTGGAGCTCGACGAAAACAAGGTTTTCGTCAAGGGCAGCCCGGAACGGTCTGTTTCACTGCGCGAGGTGGGCCACCTGGCGCTTGAGCACGAGCGCGGCCCCATCGTCAGCACGCAGTCCGTGTCCCGGCTCGTCCCCCACCCCGCGGTGGCGGCCCACGCGGCCGAGGTAGCCGTGGACCCGGAGACAGGCCATGTGCGGATTCTTCGCTATGTGGCTGTGCAGGATGTCGGGACGGCGGTCAATCCCCTGTCGGTCCGGGGACAGATCGAGGGAGGGGTGATGCAGGGGCTGGGACAGGCCCTGAGCGAGGCCTGCACCTTCACCGACGGGAAAATGGACAATCCCAACCTGCTGGATTACAAGATCTTCAGCGCGCTGGACGCCCCCGTCGTGGAAACACACCTGATCCAGCATCCGTGCGCCTCGGGCCCGCTGGGCGCCAAGGGCGTGGGCGAGCCGCCCATCATTCCGCCGCCCGCCGTCATCGCCAACGCGGTCGCCGACGCCGTCGGAGTCCGCATCCACGATCTCCCCATCACGCCGGAGAAGATCGTCCGGGCGTTGAAGGCCCGGCGTCACCCGTAGCAGCGATCCGGAACCCATGCCGCCGGGAAGCCGCGCGCGCCATCTGCCGCACGTACGAGAGCATGGCCGCCGGGGACTCGCCGGAAAGAGAGTGCTTCGTCTGTGGTCCGGAGGCCGCGGACGCGGCCTCCGGGTCAGAGCCCGAGTAGCGAGTCGATCCGCTCCTGATCGAAGCCGACCACTGCCTCCCCGTCGATGATGACCACGGGTGTGCTCTGGAACCCTCGCGCCAGCAGGTCCTTCAGGGCCTCCTGGTCCTCGCGAATGTTCTTCTCAACGAAATCGACGCCTTTTTGAGAAAGATACTCCTTCTCTCGATGACAAGGCGGTCAACCGGGCTGCGTGAACAGGACGATGGATTCTGCCATGTGTGCCTCCGTGGTTGGTTCATAGCACCGGCGCGGGTGTTTCTCAACGAGTGTCTTGACATGGCCGCGTCACTTCTGTAGCGAAGGGGCTCGGCGTCGATGACGCCGCAAAACACGAAACGGAGGAACATCCATGACACGCAAGGGTTTACGTTCCCTGGCCGCGGCCATCATCCTGGGATCCGCCGTGTTCGCGGGCACCGCGACGCACGCCGAGGACTTCTACAAGGGCAAGACGTTCCGCTTCATCGTCGGGTTCTCCCCCGGGGGCGGCTACGACACCTACACGCGGCTGATCGCCCGCTACTTCGGCAAGTACGTACCCGGCAACCCCACGACGCTCGTGCAGAACATGACCGGAGCCGGAAGCCTGATCTCGGCCAACTACATCGGCCGGCGGGCCAGGCCCGACGGGCTCTCCGGGGCGGTGTTCAACAACTCGCTCATCGTGCAGTCGGCACTGGGCGACAAGAAGGCCGGCGCGGTGCCCTTCGACAAGATGGAATGGGCGGGCGCCCCCAGCAAGGGCGAGATCGTGTGCATGATGATGGCCTTCTCCGGCAAGACGACCTGGAAGGACGTCATCAATTCCAAGG
>CAZVUC010000009.1:0-3166 GCA_964630405.1 uncultured Syntrophobacterales bacterium
GGTCCGGGAGGCCAATCGTCGGAATATCTGGCGCTACAGTGCCATTACCCTGGAGTTCGTGCCCTATGTTCTGGTCACGCTGATTGATTTCCGTGTTTCGGCAAACAACACGAGAGCGGAGAAGCTTGGATTCGTCCATGATTTCCGGTACGTCATCCACCTGTCCCGGAAAAATCCGCTCAGCCGGATCTGGGAGAAGCCCAGCGAGTACGAGCTCAGGCCGGTATTCGCTGATACCGGAAACAGGATCAAGTGATTATTCCACGGCAAATTGACCAGTCATTCCACGCGAAAGTGACCACCTGTTCCACGGGAAGTTGACCACCCATTCCACGCGAAAGTGACCACCCGTTCCACGGCAGATTGACCACCACCCTCCGGGGGTTGATTTTCGACCCGTCGGAGCGGCGCGGCGCATTGATGGCAACCGGTATGTTGCGCTCCCTTTTTCACATGGGAGAGGCATCATGCCAAACCAGAGTTTATCGATGCGCAAGATCAGAGAGATTCTCCGCCTCAAGCGGGATCAGGGGCTGAGCAACCGCCGGATCGGCAAGATCTGCGGGATCAGCCATAATTCGGTTTCGAACTACCTGGGCCGGTTCGACCGGTCGGATCTGCCCTGGCCGCTGGCCGACGACGTGACCGACGCCGATCTGGAGCGGAAGCTGTTCCCGCCGCCGGCGTCCGGGAAGCTGGTCAAGTCCCGCGGGGTGCCGGACTGGGCGGAGGTTCACCGGGACCTCAAGCGCCCGCCGAAGGGTGGCGGACCGGACGCGATGCCGGAAGCCGACGCCCGAAGGCGCAAGGGCATGACCCTGTACCTGCTCTGGGAGGAGTACAAGGAGCGGCATCCGGACGGGTACGAGTACTCGTGGTTCTGCCGCCAGTACCGGAAATGGCTCGGCCGGCAGGACCTGGTGATGCGCCAGGAGCACCGGGGCGGTGAGAAGCTGTTCGTGGACTACTCGGGGATGACGGTCCCGGTGATCGACCGCACCACCGGGGAGGAGCTCCAGGCCCAGGTGTTCGTGGCGGTGCTGGGGGCCTCGGGGTACACCTACGCGGAGGCCACCTGGACGCAGGGCCTGGAAGACTGGATCACCTCCCACTGCAACTGTTTCTCCTTTCTTCAGGGTCTGCCCGAAATCGTGGTGCCGGACAACCTGCGGTCGGCGGTGTCGAAGACGCATCGGTACGAGCCCGACCTCAACCCCACCTACCAGGACATGGCGACGCACTATGGGGTCACCGTGCTCCCTGCGCGCGTTGGAAAACCCCGGGACAAGGCCGCCGTAGAGCTTGGGGTGGTTCTGGTGCAGCGGTGGATCCTGTCGGCCCTGCGCAAGCAGCGGTTCTTCTCCCTGGCGGAGGTGAACCGGGAGATCCGGCGGCTGCTGGACAGGCTCAACGACCGTCCGTTCCGGAAGATGCCCGGGTGCCGCCGGGAAGTGTTCGAGGAGCTCGACCGGCCCGCCCTGCGGCCCCTGCCGGAGCGCCCCTACGAGTTCGCCGAGTGGAAGAGGGTCAAGGTCCACGTGGACTACCATGTCGAGTTCGACCGGCATTACTACTCGGTGCCCTACGACCTCGTCGGCCTGACACTGGACCTGCGGGCCACCCGCAACACCGTGGAATGTTTCCACCAGGGCAAGCGGGTCGCAAGCCACCTGCGGTCCCGGCAGCCGGGCCGCCCCACCACCGTGGCGGCGCACATGCCGGAGAAGCACCGCAGGGCCGGGGAATGGTCCCCGGAGCGGCTGACGGCGTGGGCCGCACAGGTCGGCCCCGCGGCCAGGGCGGCGGTGGAGTGGCTGCTGGCCAGCCGCAGGCACCCCCAGCAGGCCTACCGCACCTGCCTGTGCATCCTGAACCAGTCGAAGACCTACGGCGACGAGCGGCTCGACGCCGCCTGCCGGCGGGCCCTGGAGATCCAGTCCGTCAACTGCAAGAGCATCGGCTCCATCCTGAAGAACGGGATCGACCGGAATCCACCGGAGCCGGTCCAGGAATCCATCCTTCCGGACGACCACGGCAACGTCCGCGGGCCGTCCTATTTCCACTGACCACGGTCATCAACCCACCCACTGAGGAACCAACCATCATGTTGAACCACCCCACCCTGGACAAGATCCAGAACCTGAAACTCACCGGCATGGCCACGGCCCTGGCCGACCAGATGCGCACCGACGGCATCGACGAACTCGACTTCATGGAGCGTCTCGGGCTCCTCGTCGACCGGGAGGCCACCGAGCGGGAGAGCCGGCAGCTGTCCGCACGCCTCCGGCGGGCTCGGCTCAGGCACGGCAACGCCGCCATGGAGGACATCGACTACCGCAGCCCCCGGGGACTGGACAAGGGGCTCATGCAGTCCCTGGCGTCCTGCCGGTGGGTGTCCGAGCGGATGAACGTCCTGGTCACCGGACCCACCGGGGTCGGCAAGACCTGGATCGCCTGCGCCCTGGCGCAGAAAGCCTGCCGGCAGCGGCACTCCGCCCTGTACCTCCGCTTCCCGGTCCTGCTGCGGAACCTGGCCGTCGCCCGGGGGGACGGCCAGTACCCGAAGCTGCTGATCAGCCTGTCGAAGATCGACGTGCTGCTCATCGACGACTGGGGCATGGAAGGCCTGAACGCCCAGAACCGCCGTGACCTGCTGGAGGTGCTTGAGGACCGGTACGCCAACCGGTCCACCGTGGTCACCAGCCAGCTGCCGGTGGAGAACTGGCACGAGGCCGTCGGGGATCCGGTCCTGGCCGACGCGATCCTCGACCGGCTGGTGCACAACGCCTATCGCATCGGACTCAGGGGCGAGTCCATGCGAAAGAGGAAGGCCCGGGTCATGGATGGCGACGGATCCGGGGGCCCCGAATCATGAGCGGCGCCATCACGCGACATGGGCTTCGACGACCACTACCGCGCTTCGCTTGCTGTCCGCAACGCCGCACGTCAAAACAAGTTTGCCGCGCGTCGTCACGGATCGGGTGCGAAAAGCCGGTCAGGAATGACCGAAAAGATCAAAAGCGGGAAAGAAGAACGGCTCTGCGGACCGCACTCTGGAAATCTCCCGGCGTCCGGCTTACCATCCGGTCTGCACACGCACCCGGAAACCGGCTGATCGGGGGTATCCCGTCAGCCCAATGAACGTTGCGTCGCCTCGCTCCGACGG
>CAZVUC010000010.1:0-2096 GCA_964630405.1 uncultured Syntrophobacterales bacterium
GGGCTCGAGCGTCGGGATGGGGGGTGGTTCCGGGGGCCGGCCGGAGCCGCCGCCGGCACAGCCCAACGTCAGCGACAACAGGAAGAGGACCAACAACGTTGAGGATTTCATGACTTGGCTAAGTAGCGCATGCTCCGGCAGGCGTCAATCTTCAAGCGGTTGACGGGCGCAGGTTCCGAATCCCTCGAGAATTCGTGGGCGCTAGTGGTTTTCGGGCCATCAGGTTGACAACGGGAATCCCTTATATTAATCAGTTTTTCAATTCCCAGTGGCTTCAGAATCTCCAGTACCGGACCATGAGTCGACGGAAGCGGAAGTCGAACGGCTGGCCGAGCGTATCGGCCGGTTGATCCGTTCCGTCGAGCCGGAGAAGCGGGAGGATCTGAAGGAGCTGGCCTTCTCGCTGGTGCGCGAGGAGTTGATCCGGGGCGAGGAACCGCGGGAGGTAGCGAGCGGGTCCACCCCGGCGCCGATGAACCCCCTGGGCGCCGGCGTGCTTTTCCTCGTGTTGGGGTTCGGCCTTTCATTCGTCTTCGGGCCTGTTGGTCTGGCGTTGATGGCCGGGGGCCTGTTCTTCATCGTCTGGGGGGCCGTGATAAGCTGGTTCAAGAAGAAGTAAGGACGCGATGGAGTAGGCGATGGCTACGAACGAGAAACGGAAAATCGAGCGAGGCATCTGGAGCCGCCGGGACTTCTTCGGCCGCCTTGGCTGGCTGGGGTTCGGGGTGTTCTCCCTGGTCTCCCTCTTCGGTTTCATGCGGTCGGCGTTTCCGCGGGTGCTCTTCAAGCCGCCTTCCACGTTCAAGGCCGGCTTCCCGTCCGACTACGCCATCGGCGAGGTGAGCGAGAAGTTCAAGAAGGACTTCCGCGTGTGGATCGTGCGCGAGGAGACGGGTTTCTACGCCATCTCGGCCATATGCACCCATCTCGGCTGCACGCCGCGCTGGCTTTCCGCCGAGAGCAAGTTCAAGTGCCCCTGTCACGGCAGCGGCTTTTTCAAGTCGGGGCTGAACTTCGAGGGGCCGGCGCCGCGGCCGCTCGACCGCTTCGAGATCGTCGTAGCCGAAGACGGCCAGCTCGCCGTCGACAAGGCCAGGACGTTCCGCATGGGGCCGAGCGGGGAACCGGATGAGCAGCATCCCAACAGCATCCTCAAGGTTTGAGACGGATCATGATCAACCTGGAACAACTCAAGAAGGACATCGTCGAGAGCCATGTCTGGAAGTCGATCTTCCGGCACGGCTACGAGGACACGCCGCGGAACCGCGTGCTCATGGTGACGGGCAACGTGTGGATGCACCTCCATCCCGCCAAGGTGCGCAGGCACGCGGTGCGCATGCGCTTCACCTGGTGCATGGGGGGGCTCACCTTCCTCATGTTCCTGCTCACGGTGGTGACCGGCATCTACCTCATGTTCTACTACCGGCCGGTGCCGCAGTACGCCTACGCGGACATGAAGTACCTGGAGTTCGACATGCCCTTCGGCATGCTCATGCGCAACATGCACCGCTGGGCGGCCCACGCCATGGTGATCTTCGTGTGGCTGCACATGTTCCGGGTCTTCCTCACCGGTTCCTACAAGCCGCCGCGGGAATTCAACTGGATCGTCGGCGTGCTGCTGCTGGTGCTGACCCTGCTGCTGAGCTTTACCGGCTACCTGCTGCCGTGGGACCAGCTCGCCATCTGGGCCGTCACCGTGGGGTCCAACATGGCCCGGGCCACGCCTCTGTTGGGACACGAGGGACCCTTCGCCGAGTTCGTCGGCGCCAACCCGATCTACGACGCGCGGGCGTTCCTGTTCGGCGGCGGCGACATCGGTCCGCACACCCTGCTGCGGTTCTACATTCTCCATTGCATCTTCATCCCGCTGGTGGCCAGCCTGCTCATGGCCGTGCATTTCTGGCGCATCCGCCGGGACGGCTTCTCCGGCCCTCCGCTCTAGGTCCGTCACTGCTAAGGGAAAGGGTGCCATCGTATGGCTGAGGCCGAGGAAAGAAGCCGGACGATCGTCGTCGACGACAAGATTCACACGTGGCCGCACCTGGTGCGCGGCGAGTTCCTGGTGACCATCTTCGTGATGGTGGCCATGACGCTGT
>CAZVUC010000011.1:0-7397 GCA_964630405.1 uncultured Syntrophobacterales bacterium
TCGGCGACCGGCTCGCGCTTTGCCCGCCGCTCATCATCGAAGAGGCGCACGTGGACGAGATGGCGGGCGCGGTGCAGCGCGCCCTCGACGAAGTGCTCGCCGAGCTGCGCGAGGAAGGCATCGCCGCCGCCGGCTGACCCGGCACCGCTCCGGCGGGCCGCCCGCCGGCAACGCCACGACCAAGGGAGGAACGATGGACCACGACTTCGAGACGCTCGCGGAAAAGCTGCGGTCGGAAGAGAAGCGGATGGTGACGGTCATGTCCCCCTCGCGCCGCCAGCGCGAGTGGTGGATCGAACGGCTCTCCGAGCACCTGACGGAAGACGTCCGGGTCGTATCGCCGGAGGGCACGGCACGAGCCCTGCAGGCGGAAGGCGCTCCGGCGGACCGGGCGCAGGTGCAGGAGCGGCTTGCGAAGGATATGAAAGAGTGCTGGAGCCGCAACGCCAACGTCGTCTGGTCGATGGACCCGGCGCAGGACTTCGAGGAGACCGATGCACTCCTCGGGCGAGCGAGAGAGCTCGGGTACGAGATCAGCGGGATCGTGATCATGTCCGACGAAGAAGACCTCATCAAGGAACTCGAGGAAGAACGGGCCAAGGAAGCCGAAGAAGTCGAGGAACGCGCCACCGAAGAGTATGGAGAGCTCGTCCGCCTCACCGAATGCGCGCGCGACGGCCACGCCGAGGAGCTCCGCTCCCTGCTCGAGGAGGGCCTGGACCCCAACCTGGGCGAGGGCCTGGCCTGGGCCGCGATGCACTACGCGGCCCAGAACGGCCACGTCGAGTGCATCCGGGCCCTGGCGAAGCACGGCGGCAAGGCGGACATCCTTGACCACGAGCACAACATGACCCCGTTCCACATGGCGGTCATGCACGGGCGGCCCGAAGCCGCAAAGGAGCTGGCCGCCCTGGGCGCGGACATCCAGCACGTCAACGCACAAGGGGTTACGCCCACGCACGTCGCGGCGTCGAGGGGCGACGTTGCGATGCTCGAGCTCCTGAAGTCGCTGGGCGCGGACCTGGAGGCCGAGGGGCCGGAAGGCCTGAAGCCCGTGAGGATCGCAATCACGCACGGCCAGGAGGAAGCGATGCGCTTCTTCCTCGACCACGGCGCCGACCTCGAAGAGCGGGACCAGAATGGCGCAACGCTCCTCCACCGCGCGCTCATCTCGGAAGAGCCCGGGTACGCCCTCATCCTCCTGGACAGGGGCGCGGATGCGAACGCCTCGATGGAGCGCGGCCTGACGCCCCTGCACTTCGCCGCCAATGGGGACGACGACCTGCTGGCGAAGGCGCTCATCGAGAAGGGCGCCTCCCTCGAGAGCGCGACCGTCGAAGGAGGCCAAAGGGCCATCCACTTCGCGGCCATGGAGGGATCGCACAAGGTCGCGAAGGTGCTCGTGGACGCGGGCGCCGAAGTCGACGCGAAGGACAGCGACGGCCTGACCGCGCTGCACTCGGCCGTGATGGACGACCACGTCGAGACCGCCGCCGTCCTCATCGACGCGGGAGCGGACATCGAGGCGCGCTCGAACAAGGCCTGGACGCCGCTTTACTGCGCCTCCGATCACGCGGCGCACGACTGCATCCGGCTCCTGGTGGAGAAGGGAGCGGAGCTGGAGGCGAAGGGCAACGTCGGCCAGAGAGCGCTCCACGGCGCCGCGCAGAAGGGAGACGCCGAGAGCATCCTCATCCTGCTCGAGGCCGGCGCCGAGGTGGACGCCCGGAACGACGATGGAGTCCAGCCGATCCACAGCGCGGCCGTGGTGGGAACCCCGGAAGCCACGTCCGCGCTCCTCGACCACGGGGCGGACCCGAACGCGACCGCCGGAGGCGGACGTCGTCCGCTCCACGCGGCCGCAGGGCACGATCCGAGGATCTGCGAGGTCCTCATCGATCGCGGAGCCGAAGTCGATGCGAGAGCGGACGACGGCGGCACGGCCCTGTTGCAGGCGAGCAACCAGAAAAACGAGCCGGCGATCAAGCTCCTCCTGGACAGGGGCGCAGACCCGAACCTCCTGGACAACGAGCAGACCGGACCGCTCTTCATGACCGCCTACCACGGCTCCGTCAAGTCGCTGAAGCTGCTGCTGGAGGCGGGCGCCGATCCGAACCTTCGCTGCAAGGACGGCATGAGTGCCTTACACGGTGCGCTCCTGGGCGACCTGGACGACCGGCACCCGACCGTGAGGGAGTTGCTGAAGGCCGGCGCGGACCCCGATGCGAAGACCGCGGCGGAGACCGGGGCCGAGTGGATGCCGCTTCACTGCGCGGCGGATGAGGGCCACGAGGAGATTACCAGGGCTTTGCTGGAGGCCGGAGCGAACCCGAACGCGAAGAACGGCAAGGGCCGGACGCCGCTTCACCATGCGGCGGAAGAGGGCCACGACGCGGTTATCAGAGCCTTACTGGAGGCCGGAGCGGACCCGAACGCGGAAGACGGCGAGGGCTAGACGCCGCTTCGCCTCGCGCGGCGCAGGAGAACGCCGTTCTCGCAGCGCGGGCGGGCGTTATGCGGGCCGCCCGGCGTCAGTTCAGCGCCATGCGCGCGCGCAGCAGCTCCACGACGGCATCGGATCCCCCGACCATCGCAAGAGCGTACGGCGTCTGGCCCTCGGGGGTCTTCGCGCCCGGGTCCACCCCGGCGTCCAACAAGACCTCCACCGCCGAAGCGGCGCCCGACTTCACCGCGAAGTGGAGCGGCATCCAGCCGTCCCCGGTCTTCGCATCGGGGTCGGCGCCGGCTTCCAGCAACGCCTTCATCACGGGGGAATGCCCTCCGCGCGCCGCGAAGTGGAGCGGCGTCCAACCGGGTCCATCCTCGGAGGACTCCGGGAAGCGCCGGCGTCCCGCCGCGGTCGTCCCTCCCATCCGGGGGCGGGTCCGGGGCCGCTCCTCGGGCTTCGGGGAAGGCCGCCGCCACCAGCGCGACCGCGATGCCAAGCGAAGCGGCAGCAGGCCGCCCCCGGCCTTCGCATCCGGGTCCGCCCCGGCCCCCAACAAGGTCTCCGTCATGGGGAGACGGCCCTCCCCGGCCGCGAAGTGAAGGGCCGCCAAGCCCCACTCGGTCCTCGCATCCAGGTTCGCGCCGGCTTCCAGCAACGCCTCCATCATGGGGGCATGGCCTTCCTGCGCCGCGAAGTGGAGCAGCGTCCAGCCGTCCCGGACCGGCTGCAAGACATCGAGCGGCGTCCGGCCGTCCCGGCGCCGCGCCTTCAGGTCCGCGCCGGCGTCCAGCAAGACCGCCATCGTGGGGAAACGGCTTTCCTGCGCCGCGAGGTGCAGCGGCGTCGCACCGTCATCGGCTTTCGCATCCGGCACCGCCCCGGCTTCCAGCAGGGCCGCCGCCACGGCGGCGTGGCCCTCGCGCGCCGCGAAGTGGAGCGGCGTCCGGCCGTCGGCGGCTTTCGCATCCAGCTTCGCCCCGGCTTCCAGCAAGGCCGCCGCCACGGAAGCGTGGCCCTCGCGCGCCGCCCAGTGGAGCGGCGTCTGGCCGTCTCCGTCCGTCGACGCCGGGTTCGCCCCGGCCGCCAGCAACGGCCGCACGTATCTCTTGAGGCCGCGCCGTACCGCCAAGTGGAGCGGCGTCACGCCGGTTTTCTCCGCATCGATAACGGGGGCAACGATGGTGTCTTCATCGTCATCGTCACGATACCGATGCGAATGCCTCCGGAAGTAAGCATCGTGATCCAACGCGAAATCGACTCCGTATTTCGTCCGCAATATGTTGGGTTCCTCCGGATAATCTTCGAAATCTTCGAGATGACTGAAAGGGCTATCGTAACCCAGGAAAACGAATTCTTCTTTCCTGCCGAGCATCTTATCGAGCTTTTTTTCGCTTATCATTACCTGTTTTTCCCGGACATACAGATTGCACTTGCAGCCTGCATCGAGGACCTCTTTACAATCGTCCCTCTCCAACAACACCTTCAGCAGGGATTCATTCGAATACGCCGCGAAATGAAGGGCCGTCTGGCCATACTCGTTCCGCGCTTCCGGCGCCGCGCCGGCCGCCAACAGCTTTTCCAAGATAGCCGTTTCTTCTTTCTGCTTCTTCAATGTGGACCCGGAACGGCCCTTTCTCCTCCTGTGCATCAGCCCATCGGCCAAGGCGCGAGCGAACAGATGAAACATCGTATTGCCGGCCTCATCCCGGATTCCTTGCGGCCCTCCCATGGCGGGCAGCAATATTTCGACGAGCCCCTCGTGACCCCGCTCCATCGCCACGTGGAGCGCCGTCCGGCCGTCGTCGCCCTTCGCATTCGGGTCCGCTCCGCCCTCCAGCAACGTCCTCACGACCGCCCTGCGGTTCCTGCGTATCGCCTGAAAGAGCGGCGGCCAGCCACTGCCCTCGATATCCCTGGTATTGGGGTCCGCTCCGCCCTCCAGCAATGCCTTCACGACTGCCTCGAAGCCACCGACCGCCGCGAGACCGAGCGGCGTCCGGCCCCTATCGTCCTTCTTGTCGGGGTCCGCCTCGTCGTCCTTCAGCAAGGCCCTCACGAGTGCCTCACGGTCGTTGTCCGCCGCCCAGTGGAGCGGCGATGGGCGGTTTTTATCGGTCGAGTTCGAACCGGGCTTGAAGTCCGCCGGCGGCCCCGACTCGTTGACGTCCATTACCGCAGCATGAAGCGGCGTGCGGCCTTTGTCGTCCTTCTCGTTCGGGTCCGCCCCGCCTTCCAGCAACGCCCTCAAAACCTCCTCGCGGCCGGTCTCCGCCGCCGCGCGAAATTCCGTCCGGCTCTCGTTGTCCTTGCCCATTTCAGGCGACTCCGGGTTCTTCGGTGCGGGCGCGCAGCAGCTCCGCGACGGCATCGTGGCCCTTCTCCGCCGCGAGCTTGAACGGCGTCAAGCCCTCGTCGTCCTTCTCTTCGAGGCTCGCTCCGGCCTCCAGCAACGTCCTCACGACCACCTGGCTGCCGCCAAACGCGGCCAGGTGAAGCGGCGTCGAGCCATGGATGATGTCCCTCTTTCCGAAGTTCGCACCGCCTTCCAGCAACTTCCTCACGACCGCCTCATGGCAATTTCTCGCCGCCCAGTGAAGCGGTGTCCGGCCGTCGTCGGCCTCCGCGTTCGGGTCCATTTCGGCTTCCAGCAAGGCCGCCACCACGGAAACGTGGCCTTCCTGCGCGGCCAGGTGGAGCGGCGTGAGGCCTTGCCGGTACAGCGGCTTCAAGACGTCGAGCGGCGCTTTGCCGTCCCGGCGCCGCACCTCCAAGTCCGCTCCGGCCCCCAACAAGGCCTCCATCGCGGAGAAGTGCCCCCCCTGCGCCGCGAGGTGAAGCGGCGTACGGCCTTCGCCGTCCGGCGCATTCGGGGCCGCGCCGGCTTCCAACAAGGCCGCCAAGGAAGCCTGGCCTTCCTGCGCCGTCCAGTGCAGCGGCGTCTGGCCGTCTCCGTCCGCCGCCTCCAAGCCCGCCCCCGCGGACAACAACAGCTGCACGTGCCTTTCATGGTCGCGCCATGCCGCCAGGTGGAGCGGCGTCACCCCGGTTTTCTCTGCATGAAGCCTGACCGCAACGGGTTCGAAGCCGGGCACGTCTTGCGATCCGGGACCATCGCGCTCGTAAGAGTCGCGATCCAGCCGGAAGTGGACGCCATACAGATCCTCCGGACCTTTGCGAGGTGGATCCCCCTGGCCTTCGCAAGTACCGCTATGTATGTACAGATTGCATTCACAGCCCGCGGCGAGGGCCGCCCTGGACTCGTATCTCCTCAACAACGCCTCCAGGGCCGGGAGCCCGTTCGAACAGGCCACGAAATGCAGAGAGGTCTGGCCGCGCTTATTCTGTGCTTCCAGGGCCACATCGGCCGACAGCAGCTTTTCCATGAAACCCGTTTCTTCTCTCCGCTTGCGTTCCTGCTCCCGTTCCCGTTCCCGTTCCTGCCGCTCTCCATCATCCTCCGGAGAATCGGAAGTGACCTCGGCACCCCTGCGATACGTGGAGACCCAGTTATGGGTCAACAGATGAAGTACCGTATCGCCGGCTTCATCACGGTCTCCCGGATCCGCCACGACAGGCAGCAACATTTCCACGATGTTCTCGTGACCATACATGACCGCCAAGTGAAGCGGCGTCCAACAACCGTAGTCGGTTTTCGCATTCGGATCCGCCTCGGCATTCAGCAGTATCCTCGTGGTCGTCTCGTGACCATTCCCCGCCGCCAAGTGAAGCGGCGTCCAACCGTCTACGATCTTCGCATCCGGGTCCGCTCCGGCCCCTAACAACGCTTCCACGATGGCATCCCCTGCCTCGCGCGCCGCGAAGTGAAGCGGCGTCCAGTCTTCGCGGCCTTTCAAGTTCGGGTCCGCTCCGCCTTCCAGCAACACTCTCACGGCCGCCTCGTGGCCATTCACCGCCGCCAAGTGAAGCGGTGTCGAGTCGTCTCCGGCCTTCGCATTCGGCTCCGCTCCGACCTCCAACAACGTCCTCACCACCACCTCGACCGCCACCTCGGGGTCCACCTTCGCCACCATGTGAAGCGCCGTCCGGCCGTTTTCGTTCTTGGCATTCGAGTCCGCACCGCCCTCCAGCAGCGCCCTCGCCACCATCCCATGGCCACCATACGCCGCCTTGTGAAGCGCCGTCGAGCCGTGGTAGCCCTTTGCGTTCGGATCCACGCCGCCTTCCAGCAATGCCTTCACCACCATCTCATGGCCATTACCCGCCGACCGGTGAAGCGGCGTATAGTCGAGACGGTCCCCCGCATTCGGGTTCGCGCCGCTCTCCAGCAACGCCCCCACCACCGTCTCATGGCCATTCTCCGCCGCCATATGAAGCGGCGTCGAGTCGTAATCGTTCTTCGCATTCGGGTTCGCGCCGCCTTTCAGCAACGCCCTCGCCACCGTTTCGTGGCCCCTCAACGCCGCCTTGTGAAGCGGCGTCCAGTTGTCCTTGTCCTCCGCATCCGGGTCCGCACCGCCCTCCAGCAACGCCCTCGCCACCGTCCCATGGCCATTCCCCGCTGCCAAATGAAGCGGCGTCAGGTCGAGAAAGTCCTCCGCATCCGGGTTCGCGCCGCCCTCCAGCAACGCCCTCACCACCGTCTCGTGGCCATTCTCCGCCGCCAAGTGAAGTGCCGTCCGGCCACCAGATCCCTTCTTTTCGAGGTCCGCCCCGGCCTCTAGCAACGTCTTCACCGCCGCTTCATGGCCATTCTCCGCCGCCCTGTGAAGCACCGTCCGGAGCCCATCCCGGATTTCGTTCGGATCCAATCCATCCCGATCGATACGCTTCCGTAATTCGGAAGCCTCGCCTCGGGCCGCCGCAACCAAACACAGCCGACCCGGATCGACTCCCCAATCCCCCAGCAGATCCCGCATCTCTTCCGAAGGCGCGAGCTCTTCCATCGACTCGCCCGCTATAACGCTGCCGGCGGGGCCGCACTGCCACT
>CAZVUC010000012.1:0-1930 GCA_964630405.1 uncultured Syntrophobacterales bacterium
GACTTCATCCTGCTGTCCGGCGAGGACGCGCAGACCTTGGAAATGCTGCACCTCGGCGCGGTTGGCGCCATATCGGTCACCGCCAACGTGCTGCCGCAGCAGATGGCGACGTTCTGCAGCGCTTGGTTGGCGGGCGAGCGCGAGCGGGCCGAAGCCTTGGATGCCGAACTGCAGCCCGTGCACGGCGCCCTGTTCGTGGAAACCAGCCCGTCGCCGGTCAAGTGGGCGCTGCATGCCTTGGGCCGGATCGACTCGGGCATTCGCCTGCCGTTGCTGCCGCTGTCCGAAGGCCGGCGCGCCGAGGTCATGGCTGCCGTGACGGCGGTTGGGGGTTGATTCGTGACCAAAGCCGCCGCCTTCCTTGCCGTGCTGCTTCTTGCCAGCGGTTGCGGCTGGTTTTCTGACGACCGCGGTTTCTTCGTCAATCGCTCCGACGACTACATCGACGCCCGGGAGGCGCCTCGGCTGGTCATTCCCGAAGACTTGGGCGAAACCCTTGCAGACCCATTCCCCATTCCGCCGGTGCCCGCCCAGGAAAACGCCCGTTTCTATCCCGGTCGGGCGCCCTTGCCGGACGCCATCTACGCCAACGACAACCGCGACGCGATCCGCATTCAGCGGCTGGGCGAGCGCATCTGGCTGGTGGTGCCGGAGGCGCCCACCACCGTGTGGCCGAAGATCAAGCAGTTCCTAGCGGAAAACGGCGTTGGCGTGGTTTCGGAGCAGCCGGGTCGGGGACGCATCACCACCGAATGGCTCACCATCGAGGACGAGCCCTATAGGGACGTGGTCCGCTCCCTGCTCAAAGACGTGAAATCGAGTCCCAGTCAAGACGGACGTGATCGCCTGCTGCTGCAGGTCGAGCAGGGCTTGAGGGAGCTGACCTCGGAAGTTCACATGCGCCACCAAGGGGACGCGGGAGCCGGCTCCGAGGGGGAAGCGCCCGCCGACTTGGATCAATTGGCCTCCGGCTTGGTCGAGGTTGAGCGACGCTTGCTCAACGAGCTCGGCGCCTACATCGCCGCCCGGGTGGCCGAGCAGACCGTCTCCATGGTGGCTCAGGAAATCGTCGGGCAGGTCAAGTCGGAGCTCGCCAGGGACGAAGCGGGCCAACCGATTCTGAGACTGTTTCTCGACGAGGAGCGGGCCTGGGCGACGCTCAGCCAAGCGCTGGACAATGCCGGCATTGAAGTCCTCGAAATAGATCGCCAATCACGGGTCCACCATGTCCGCATTCCGGATGAGGTGCTGCTTGGCGAGGAGAAGCGGGGCTTCTTTCGGCGCCTTTTTTCCTCGCGCGGCGGCGGCGAGGTGCCGGAGGTGGCGCTGCGTCTAACCGAGGAGGAGAGCGGCCACTACGCGCTGAGCGTGCGGGACCGGGCCGGCCAATTCGTGCCGGTGGAGTTTGCCCAGCAGGTGTTGGTGCTGGTGCGCGAGTACTCGGCCTAGGCGGGCTAAGTGCTTCAGCGGAAATTGGAGAAGGAAGGGTAGCGCAGTGGAACACGCATTCAACGTCACGCCCGACTCCTTTCAGGCCGATGTGGTGGAACGATCCGCCACCGTGCCTGTGGTGGTGCTGTTCTGGGCCGATCAGTCCGCGCCTGCTGCGCAAGCCAAGCGCCAACTGGAGCAGTTGGTGGGTCAATACGGGGGCAAGGTGCTGCTCGGCTTGGTCAATGTGGCCGCCGATCCCACCTTGGCCCAGCATCTGCGGGTGCAGGCGCTGCCGAGCCTGCGGGTCATCGACAAGGGGCAGATCGTGCATCAGCTCGAAGGGCCGCAGCCGGAGCCGGCGCTGCGGTCCCTGTTCGATCAGCTCACGATGTCGGCGGCGGATGTGATCAAGGGCCAGCTTGGCCAGTACCTGGAGCAGAAGGACTTCAGGAGCGCCTTGGGGTTTCTTCAGCAGGCCATTGCCGAAGAGCCCAAC
>CAZVUC010000013.1:0-17574 GCA_964630405.1 uncultured Syntrophobacterales bacterium
ATCTACGACGACGACGGGCAGCTGGTGAACGGCTCGTACATGGACTACGCCCTGCCGCGGGCCGACGAGCTGCCGCGTTTCGAGACCGACCGCACGGTCACCCCGTGCCCCCACAACCCCCTCGGCGTCAAGGGCGCCGGCGAAGGCGGCATCGTCGCCTGCGGCGCCGCCCTGGCCAACGCCGTCTCCAATGCCCTGTCGTCGCTGGGGATCCAGATCAAGGAGCTGCCGCTGTCGCCGGACCGGATACGGGCGCTGGTGCGAGATGCGGAGGGAAGGGGCGGTTAGAGGCATCTAAGGGGACCGCCACGCCTCCCCCTGTGATTCCCGTACCCTACTCCGTCACTTCCGCACCCCACTCCATCATTCCCGCGTCCCCTCCGTCATTCCCGCGAAAGCGGGAATCCAGGGGCGGGGAGGCGTGCCAGTCAGGACTTTGCATAGATGCACCAATCCGGAGTATATTCCGAAATAAGTCAATTATTCCGGAGCAATCTCCGAAACCATGCATTACAGCCGCACCCTCCGCCTGAACCTGCCGGCGGGACAGTCCGCTTTCTTGTGGGGACCCCGCAAGACCGGCAAGTCCACCTTGCTCCGCGCGCTCTTCCCCGAGGCGGCCCGGTTCGACCTGCTCGACACCCGGCTCATGCTGGAACTCACGCGGGCGCCGTGGGCGTTCTCGGAACGCGTGGCGGCATTCGATCAAGCGACCCGCTCCAACCCCATCATCGTCGACGAGGTGCAGAAGGCGCCCGCCGTTCTGGACGAGGTTCATCGACTGATCGAGAACGAAGGGTTGAGCTTCGTACTGTGCGGTTCCAGCGCCAGAAAGCTCAAGCGTGGCCGCGCCAACCTGCTGGGCGGCCGTGCCTGGCGTTTCGAGCTCCATCCGCTGACTTGGCCGGAAGTGCCGGAGTTCGATCTGCTGAGGGCCCTCAACAGGGGGCTGGTGCCGCAGCACTACGACGCCACGGGATACCGGCGCGCCCTCGCGGGTTACGTCGATGACTATCTGAAAGAGGAGGTGTTCGACGAAGGCTTGACACGGAACGTCGCAGGCTTCTCAAGGTTTTTCGAAGCGTTGTCGTTCTGCCACGGAGAACTGCTGAACTACAGCAACGTCGCCAGGGACTGCGGCGTCGATTCCAAGACCGTGCGCGAGTATTTTCAGATACTCGTCGATACGCTGCTGGGCGTCTTGGTCGAGCCGTTCAGTCCGCGTCGCTCGCGCGCGGTCATCACCCGCGCGCCGAAATTCTACCTCTTCGATGTCGGCGTAGCCGGCCACGTCACCGGACGCCGGGTCGAACGCGAACACGGCGCCGACTTCGGGCGCGCCCTGGAGCACCTGGTCCTGATGGAGCTGCTCGCCTATCGTTCCTACCGTGAATACGACTTCCCGGTGCGTTTCTGGCGCACCAGGTCGGGCCTGGAGTGCGACTTCGTGCTCGGCCGCGCGGGCGAAGTGGCCATCGAGGTCAAGGGAAGCCCTCGAGTCCGTCCCGGGGAGCTCAGGGCCATGCGCGCCTACATGGACGAGCATCGTCCGGCCCAGGCCGTGGTCGTTTGCAACGAAGACGCTCCTCGGCACACCAGTGAGGGCATCTGGATTCTGCCCTGGGAACGGTTTCTCGAAAGGCTCTGGACAGATGCGCTGGTGACGTAAGGCTCTGTGGGGCCGCGAGCCGAGCCCCGCCGTCACCTACTCCCCACCCTCCTTCGCGCGGATCACCGCCACCGTCGCACCCCAGCCGCCCCTTTCCGGGGGCGCGTCGTGGCACGACTCCACCAGCGGGTTCTTCTCCAGCGCCGACTGCACGATGCGGCGCTGCACTCCCTTGCCGCGGCCGTGAATGAGCCGCACTTCGCGCAGCCCCTCCTCGTGGCACTGCCACACATACTCCTCCACCACGCTCGGAATGTCCCGCGGCGCGAAGGGATGCAGGTCGATGTGGTCCTCCAGGGGGAGGACGACGGGGTCTTCGTCCGACGGAATTTCGTCGTGGGGGTCGTGCGCGGTTTCGCGAACGTCGGGGCGTTTCCGGGCGAGCGTGGTGGCAATGCGCCGGAGAGTTTCCATCATGGAAGGAGGCATTTGTTCGCGTTCAACTCCAAGAATACTCTGATATCCTTGTAAATTAAAACATTATATTTTAATTTACAAGGATGATCGCCCGCCGTGCAGCCAAGCATGTCCGTGTCGCCCTGGGCCGACAAGCTGCCGTAGCGCTGATCGGACCGCGTCAAGTCGGTAAGACCACGCTGGCGCGGCAGATCGCCGAGACCACCGACAACGTATACCTCGACCTGGAGAAAAGCACGGACCGGGCCAGGCTGGCCGAGCCGTGGCTTTTCCTCCCGAGGTATGCGGACCGTTTGGTGATCATCGACGAGGTTCATCGCGCCCCCGAATTGTTTCGCGAGCTGCGCGGCCTCATCGACGAAGGCCGCCGGTCGGGCAAGCGAACCGGGCGGTTCCTGGTCCTGGGCTCCGCATCCATGGACCTGTTGAGGCAGTCGAGCGAGAGTTTGGCGGGGCGCATCGAATACGTCACCCTCGATCCCCTCGACGTTCTCGAGTTGGCGCCCGACGACCAGACCCTTCGGCGGTTGTGGATACGCGGCGGCTTCCCCGAGAGCTTCCTCGCCGGCAACGACGCCGACAGCCTCGCGTACCGGCTGAACTTCATCACCACCTACCTGGAGCGGGACATGCCGCAGTTCTCGCCGCACCCGGTCCCCGCCGCTACGCTGGAACGGCTGTGGCGGATGATTGCTCACGGGCAGGGATCCTTGCTGAACGCGTCGGCCCTGGCCGGCAGCCTGTCCATCAGCGCGCCGATGGTCACCCGGTACGTCGACCTGATGACCGACCTCCTGCTGGTCCGGCGTTTGCCACCCTTCATCGCCAACACCCGCAAGCGATTGGTCAAGTCCCCCAAGGTGTACGTCAGGGACAGCGGCCTCGCGCATGGGCTCCTCGGCATTCAGGACGAGCTCGCCCTCGCCGGACACCCGGTGATGGGCGCGAGCTGGGAGGGTTTCGTGATCGAGAATCTCCTCGCCGCGGTGCCCTTCTGGACCCTTGCCAGCTTCTACCGCACCGCCGCCGGCGCCGAGATCGACCTGGTCCTGGAACTCCCCGGCCGCACCTTGCCCTGGGCCATCGAGATCAAGCACAGCCTCGCCCCGCGCCCCACCCGCGGCTTCCACAACGCGCTAGAGGACGTGAAGCCCGAGAAGGCGTTCGTCGTGTACGCGGGGACCGAGCGTTACCCGCTGTCGCGCGACGCGGAGGTGATCGGGGTGCGGGAGATGGCGGAGGTGTTGAGGGGGGTGTGAGGGGACAACTCCTCGCCTGACAAACAGCTTGCAATACTAAAATATCCAGTCTTAAATTATGAGAGATGGGTGGACTGCCTGGGATCGAGTAGCACCAATGAATGCTAAGGACTTCGAGCTGGTTGAGGGAAGCGGAAATGTCTTTCGCGATTTCGGCGATCCTCACGCAGACGTGAAGCAGGCCAAAGCCGTTCTCGCCGCACGGATTATCGCTGTACTCGACGAACGGGCGCTTACGGCCGGCGAGGCAGCGGAAACTACGGGGTATCCCGCTGTGGATGTCTCGGATATCCGCAATGCTTATCTTGAGCGATTCACGGTGGATTGGCTGAAGGAGTTGCTTGTCGCGCTAGACGATCAGTCCCGTGCCTGAACCACGAGCCGTGCGGCTTCGTCGATTTTTTCGCCCTGGCCGGTTACCGTCCCGCACGATTTGGCTGCCATTCTGTAAGTTGCTGATCTCGTTTCAGCACCATCTGCTGGAACGTCACGCCTTCAAATACCGATTCGAGCGTAACGTCACCATTGTCGGACACGGCCATCGGGAGAGCGCTCCGGCACTCTTCGATGAACCGCTGGTTTATGGCCGGTCCTTGCCTGTAGGCATGGTCCCACCAGTCGAGTATGCGCGGTTCAGCTTCCTCGAGGGCGTGTCGCGTTGGAAGCTGATCCCCCTTGCGACGGTTTGTGGCTGGGTAGCTCGGGAGCAAGTTCCAAAGATCGTTGCACGGCCATGCAGCGAAGGGGAAGCAGTGGTCGATGTCGAAGGCGTGAGTCAACCGGCGTCCGGTCCATACGCAGAACAGGCCGGAGTCGGCCTTGCGCATGTCTTCCGCCAGTTGCCGGACGAAACTCGTGTCGTGGTCCGGCACCAGCCACCGTAAGGCACTCATGTACTTGTCCCAAGGGGTCGCCGCTCCCTCGGTCGGCGTCCTTTCATAACCGCGCATGACGTGGACCCACTCGTTCAGTATGGCGGGTTCGATCCACGGAGCGTATCGGGACATCGCCTGCCACAGGTTGAGGGGGACGGAAAACGTGCCGAAGGACCAGAGGAACGACTCATCGAGCCGCAGGCTGTCGCGGAGTCTTACCGGTCCCTTCCGCCTGGTTGGGAACACGGGCTTTTCACTTCTTGGGTAGGTAATGTACGTGGCCGGCATTCTCCGTATGCAGTCCACGGCATCACGGATCGCCACCACCAGGTTTTCGGCGTCGTCGCCGGTAAACTGCTGTCCTATCCGGAGGTCGTAGGGCGATCGGGTTCCGAGGCCATGGAAGGCATCTTTCGCGAAACTGAGGTGCCTGTTGCCCTTGGGGTGCTGGGGGAATCCTTCCGCGACCAGTTGCCGAAATGCGCGGACCCAGAAGAGCGCCACGAGGCCAAGCGGAAGGTCTACGTGGTATTCGTCCTCCTGGCGAACGAGACCCCCCGTGCCGTCGGCGATACGAAGCAGAACTCTCAGCAAGGCGAGCTTGTAGGTGGAGGACTTCTGGTCCTTGAACACAATGTGGCGAAGCAGTGGAAGCGCTCCGGTGCCGTCGTCGGGGAGCCGGAGCCAGATCACGTCCCACGTGATACCGGGCCGGTTGCTTGCGTCTTGTTGGTGCTGGATGCCGACGATCTGCAGGCCGTGTTCCTGGGCCAGCTTCTCGATCTCGCCAGGTTCCGCGGAGTGCATGGGACGTCCCCGAGGCGGAGGTCCGTGACGGAGGCTCAACATCATGCTGCCGCCAGGGCTCATCAGGGAGACCAGCTTGCGGAAAGCCCGACGTCGGCTGTTCGGCGGTACATGCGTCCACACCGCGCTCAGCCATACCAAGTCAAACGTGAGCTTCGAGCGGACCACCTTGGATAGCGCCGGGAGCTCATCGTTCGTCCACTTGATCGAGGATGATCGATGGCGGGCCTTCCCAACGGCACGTAGTCCCCGTGACGGTTCGATCGCGACGACGTGGTGTCCGTTTTCAGCGAACCACGCGGCGTCCCGCCCGCTGCCCGCGCCCACGTCGAGGACCCAAGCGGGCGATCGTGGCAGCCACTTGAGCACAGGGGCGTGTACGTTTTCGAATGAAACCTCCTCGTACTCGCGCACGAGAGCAGTTGCGTCGCTGTCGTAGCCGGCCACTACGTCGTGAACTTCGAATTCCGGGTATTCCGCGGTATCGTATTCGGAGCGTTCTTGGGCAGAAAGCGGCGAGGATGTCCGCGGACCCGTGCTGCCCTCGCTACGGGTATCCGGGTAGGCAGGTGGTGCTGTCGATTCCTGTGAATTCTTGCGATCCGGCAAGGCTTAACTCTTGGTCAAGTTGATAGGTCGTTTTCGAGAATACCATTGCATATATGAGACCGACAATCGGTAGGGGATGACGCCGTGACCAACGATCATACCGACAGCTACTCCGCGCTCCTCAGGGGCGCCCGCCGTTTCCATGAGACCGAGTACGAGGGCGATCGCTCCCTCATGGCGCACCTGTCGCAAGGCCAGGAACCAGACGTCCTGATCATCGCCTGCAGCGACTCCCGCGTGGACCCGGCGCTGATCTTCGGTGCGCGGCCCGGGGACATCTTCGTGGTTCGCGTCGTCGCCAACCTGGTGCCCCCTCGGCGCTCGGGCGTCGCGACCGCGTACGCGGTGATGGCGGCGGTCGAGTACGGCGTCAAGGCGCTCGGGGTCTCCGACGTAGTGGTATGCGGTCATTCCCACTGTGGGGGCATCAAGGCGGCAATGGACGCCGCGCGAGGGCAGGAACCTCCACCGTTCGAGTGCCTTGGGCCGTGGGTGGCGCTGGCTGATCAAGCCTGCCGGGAGGTGCTGGCGGAGAGTTCCGAGGGCGAGCGCACGGACGCGGAAACGGCGACTGCAGCCGAGCAGCGATCGGTGCTCAGGTCACTGGCAAACCTTAGGTCCTATGCGTGGATTCAGGACCGGGTGGAAAGCGGTGACCTCACGCTGCACGGCTGGTGGTTCGATATCGATACCGGCGCGTTGTGGATGGCGGATATGGAGACACGAACCTTCGCGCGACAGCCTTGACCGCCGCCCACCTCTCCTGGATTCCCGCTTCCGCGGGAATGACGGAGGAGGCGTGCTGACGATACCTGCGCTGGCTCGAATCCTTGCAAAATAGAAATCCATTTCTATTTTGCAAGAACCACCTCCACCTCACCTCTTCAAATACTCTCCATACTTCTCCAGCACCTCCGCCTTCAGCTCCGGGCTGGCCCCGGACACGGGCGGGAAGTCCTTGATCCATTCGTAGGGGCGGCAGGCGTCGATGATGGCGCGGGAGTTGTGGCCTTTCTGGTCCCGGGGGATGATGGGGTCGAGGGGGCCGCTCCAGGTGCGGCGGAGGATGTCGATGGAGTCGGCGGGGTTGCAGCGGGTGCACATGGCCCACACGACGTCGTTCAGGTCGGCGACGTCGATGTCGTCGTCCACCACCACGACGTAGCGGCCGAGGTAGGCGCCGGTGTGGTTCTGGCTGGCGATGAGGGCGGCCTGCTTGGCGTGGCCGGGGTAGCGCTGGCGGATGGACACGGCGGTGAAGAAACGGTTCTGGTAGCATGCAACGCCGGTGACGTCGGGGACGCCGGCCTTTTCCATGGAATCCCAGATGAACGCGGCCCGGATCAGCGAGGTGCAGCCGTCGGCGCCGGGCAGCGGCCGGAACGGCGGCGAGCCGGTGAGGATGGGGTTGTTGCGGTACATGAGGCTCTTGACGTGCACCACCGGCTCCTGGCGCGAGCCACTGGCGTAATAGCCGGGCCACTCGCCGAAGGGGCCCTCGTCACGGGTCTCGTCGGGCATGATCTCGCCCTCGATGGCGATCTCCGCGTGGGCGGGAATCGGCAGGCCGGTGAACTCGCCCCGGATGACGTCGATGGGGGCGCCCTTGATGCCGCCGGCGTAGTCCAGCTCCTGCTCGCCCCAGGGGATCTGCCGCGACGAGAGCAGGAACAGCAGCGGGTCCTGGCCGAAGGAGATGGCCACCTTGAGGGGCTTGTTCTGGTCGAAGGCCTTCTGGCGGTGGATGCGGCCGTGCTTGCCCGGCGAGATGTAGACCGCCAGACGGTCCTTTTCATGGACCATGGTGCGGTAGGTGCCCATGTTCACCCAGCCCTCGTCCGGGTCCTGGGTCATGACCACGTGGGCGGTGCCGATGTAGCGGCCGCCGTCCTCGTCGTGCCACTTGGGCACCGGCAGCTTGAGCACGTCGACGTCCTTGCCCGTGAACACGTTCTCGTAGAGCGGGCTCTCGTCCACGTACTCCGGCGGGATCAGCTTCGGGTTGTTGAGGCGTTCCTTCCAGGCGGTGATGAACTCGTTGCGGGTGATGTCGGTGGGCAGGTTGGTGGTGAGGGCGGCGCGCTTGAGCGACTCCACCATGCCCACCAGCACCCGGTGCCCTTCGGGGTAGTCCTTGATGTTGTCGAACAGCAGCGCGGAGGCGTCCTGCCCGCGCCCGGCCACCTCGGCCAGGGCGCCGATCTCCAGGTTCCAGTCGCAACCCGGAATCCGGCGCAGCTCGCCCATGGCGTCCACCTGCTCGAGCCATTCTCTCAGGTCACGGTATGACATGTTGTTCCCCCCGCCCCGCCCTGCCTGGATTCCCGCTTTCGCGGGAATGACGGAGGAGGGGCGGGAATGACGGTTGTGTAGCCTCAGAATACGGTTGTGTAGCCTCGGAATACGGTCGAGGAGCCTCAGGTTCTTGCCGCGTTACGCCGGCTGGAACTTCGGCAGGGTCATCTCGTCGGTGATGTCTTCGAAGGCGACTTCCACCAGCATGTCGCATCGGACCTCTTCGGGCTTGCAGCCGATGACGTTGGACAGCATGCGCGGCCCCTCGTCCAGCTCGATGACGGCCACCACGTAGGGCAGTTCTTCCTTGAAGCCGGGGTGGTAGGCCCGGTGGTAGATGACGAAGGAGAACACCCGGCCCTTGCCGGAAACCGGCTTCCACTCGTAGGCGTCGGAGGTGCACTCGGAGCACACCTCGGCGGGCGGGAACCGGAAGGCGTTGCACGCCCCGCATTGCTGCAGCTTGAGCTCGTGGCTCTTCGCGGCCTCCCAGTAGGGGACGGAATCCTCGGACGGCGTCGGAATCGGTTTGGTGTAGTCGCTCACGGCGGTCTCCTGATTAGTTCCTCAATATCAGCGTCGAGTGGCACACGGCGTTGCCGCCGTTGCCGCTGATGATGGCGGTCTCGGCGTCCTTGACCTGGCGCGGGCCGCATTCGCCGCGCAACTGGCGCACCCCTTCGACGATCTGGAGCATGCCCTCGATGTAGCACTCGGACAGCATGCCGCCGGAGGTGTTGGTGGGCAGTTCTCCGCCCAGCTCGATGCGGCCGCCGCTCACGAACGGGCCGCCCTCGCCCTTCTTGCAGAACCCGTAGTCCTCCAGGGTGGCCATGAGGATGTAGGTGAAGCAGTCGTAGATCTGGGCGGTGTCGATGTCCTTGGGCTTGATGCCGGCCATGGCGAAGGCTTGGGCGCCGGACTCCTTGGCGCCCAGCTCGGTCATGTGGTCGCCGTGGATGTAGCCGCGGGAGTTGTTGGCGCGGCCCATGCCCATGATGTGCACCGGCTTCTGCTTCATGTCCCTGGCGCGCTCCGCCGAGGTGACGATGACCGCGGCGGCGCCGTCGCTCCGGAGGCAGCAGTCGAACAGGTGGAACGGCCACACGATCCAGCGCGAGTTGTGGTAGTCCTCCAGGGTCATGTCGGCCTGCATCGCGGCCACGGGGTTCAGTTGCGCGTGCTTGCGGCAGGCCACGGCGATGGCGCCCATGTGGTCGTGGGTGGTGCCGTACTCGTGCATGTGCCGGGTGAGGCCGAAGGCGTGCTGCCCGGCGGCGCCGTACAGGCCGTACTCCGGACCGAACTCGCCGCCGCCTTCTCCCCTTCCGGGGGTCTTCCGGGTGGCGCCCTTGTCGCCGTGCACACACAGCACGGTCTTGCAGAAGCCCGCCTCGATGGCCGCGGCCGCCACCTGCACCATGAGGCAGGAGGTGGCCCCGCCCGCGGACAGGGAGACGCCGAAGGCCGTATCGATGCCCAGCCGCTCGGACAGGTTCTGGTGGTGCACCCGCACCGCGCCCAGCAGGTGGCTGTGGGTGATCACCGCGTCGACGTCGTTCTTCGTGAGGCCGGCGTCGTCCAGGGCGGCCTTCACCGCCATCACCTGCAGGCCGTAGTCGCTCAGCTCGGGCACCTTCCCCAGCGCCGAGTGGCCGACGCCCACGATCGCGTACTTGTCCTTGAGTGAAGCCATTCAGTGTCCTTTCCGTTCCCGGTATTCGTCATTCCCGCGAAAGCGGGAATGACGTTCAACCACCGCCTTCTTCCTCATGCAGCCTCGCGTGCTGCCGGGGCGTCTCCGGCCGCGTGTCCTTGCCCTTCCCCTTGGTCAAGCGGAGCGTGCCCACGAACTTCACGTTGGCGCAGGCGTCGGCGCCGCCGGTGGCGCAGCCTTCGTCGTTGGGGATCAGGAAGCGCAGCGGCCCGCCCTTGTCCCGGGGCAGCGGCTCGTCGCCGACGCGGTAGGCGATGATCGCGTGGCGCAGCGCCTCCAGCGGGACGCTGGCGGCGAAGCCGCCGTCCGTGGACTCCACCGTCAGGTAGTCGAGATCCCGGTCCGGATTCAGCCGGTCGAGGATGGCCTGAAGCGTCACCGCGCCGCCGACCCGGCCCGGGGTCAGCGCGCCGACGTCGTCGATCTGGCCGTCCAGCTCCGCGAGTTGTCGGAAATCCAGCTCCCGCGCCGGCATTCCTTCCTGTTCGATTCGCAGGGCGCTCATGTCTGTCTCCTGTGGCCGCGACACGGGCGCCTGCTGCCAGGGCCGATGCCGCGAAGGCAAAGCGAACGAGCGGGCCGCAAGACCCACTTCCGCGATACGTCATCGTATGGGGAAACGCAAGCCCGGCTAAGCCGGCATTCCGGTGCAAGGGGGGCACACGCCGTAGAGCACGACCTGGTGGCTTTCGAGGCGGAAGCCCTTGGGCGCGAGCTTCTGGATGTCCGGCGGGCAGCCCTGGATGTCGAAGATGTCGTCGCACGCGCGGCACTGGAAGTGGTGATGGTGCTCCCGGCCCGCGGTCTCGTAGCGGGGAGCCTCTCCGGGTATTTCCACGGCGACGAGGGTGCCCTCGGTCATCATGGTGTGGATCGCGCGGTAGACGGTGGCGATGCCCAGGCCGGGCGCCTTTGCGTGCGCGGCTTCGAGAATGTCGTGGGGGGTCAACGGCCGGCTGGCTTCCAGCACCACCCGCTGGATGACGCTTCGCTGCCGTGTCCGCCGTCTGCCGCGGGGGCGATGCTGGGAAGCCGCTTCTTCGGCGTGGCGCTTCTCGTCGGTCATGGGAGTCTCCCGGTCCTGCCGTAGGCGGTACGTTCGGTCCTCTTTCTGGACAATCGTTCCTTGATTATACACCACAGCGCTTCGGACATGCAAAGCAGCAGTTCCCCCACCGCCATGGGTGCGCCCTTAATAATATTTAAACATCGATATCATGTAAGAGATATCGCATTACGGGCGGTATCCTGACCGATAGGGGTTGACTTATTGATAATATATTATTAGTAAACTGTCTCGGTATCGAGCCCGGTGTGCGGAAAGGAGACTCTGATGGGACGGATTTTCGTGATGGAGAGGTTGTTTGTCGGGTGCCTCGTGCTCCTGCTGTCATGCGGGTTGGCGGGGCCGGCGGGGGCGGAAGAGCCGGTGGACGCGCTCAGGAAACAACTACACGAGATGCAGGAGGAGATGGGCCGGCTGCTGAAGCGCATCGAGGAGATCGAGCAGAAGAAGGCGGAGGCCGCTCGTGTGACTTCGGTGGAGCAATCGGTAAAGGCGATTCAGAAGAGCCCTTCGATTCTGAATCCTTCCATCGGGGCGTCCATCGACACCACTTTCGAACACCGGGGCGACAGCGACGGAGAGTTCAGGTTCCGGACGCTGGAGGTCGGACTGTCGGCTGAAATAGATCCGTATGCCAGGGCCTATACCTTCATCACCGGCTCGGAAGGCGGGGTCGAGATTGAAGAGGCCGCCGTGCAAACGACCGCTCTGCCGGTCAACGTGACCGCCGGCCGTTTCTTCGCGGATTTTGGCCGCCTGGGGCAGTTTCACCAGCACGAGCTTCCGTTCGTCAACGCGCCGTTGTCCCTTACCCGCATGGTGGGCGGGGAGGCCTTGGGCACCGGCGTCCAGTGGCGCTATCTCTTCCCGACACCCTTCTACCTGGCTTTGACGGGTGGCGCGTTCAACGAAATCGGCCATGTCCACGCCCACGCCGGTGACGAACACGGCCACGAGGGCGAGGAAAACGGGGAGGACGAAGACCACGCAGAGGACGAAGAGCACGGGGAGGATGAGGAGGACGGCCACGAGGATGAGGAAAACGGGGAGCATGAAGAGAACGGCGACGAGGAACACGCGGAAGAAGGCGTCTCCGGAGGCAAGCGCTTCCTCAGCCACCTGACCTACCTGGGCCGCGTGCATGCCTTTTTCGACCTGAGCGAGACCTGGAACCTCGAAGTGGGTTCCTCGCTGGCGTTGACGCCAAGGATGGAAATGGAGGAGGAACGGAGTGAGCGCACTCTGCTCGGTTTCGACGTGACGCTCCGGCACCGGCCCCTGGTTGCCGATCTCTACGAAGGGTTGACGATCGCGGGCGAGTGGTTCACCAACCGCCAGACGTTCCATGACGTGGGACGGACCACCGCCCGCGGCGGCTATGCCTACGCCGAGGTGGGTTTGAATCCCGAGATACAGGGCCGTTGGAGCCTCGGCCTGTTGCTCGATTCCGCACCCGACCTGGAGAATCCCGACAACAAGACGTTCAGCGTGTCGCCGTACATTTCGTGGTCGCCCAGCGAGTTCAACCGCCTGCGTCTGCAGTACACCCACGGTTCGGACGACGTCGGCGAAACGGCATGGCACGAGGGCAATCAATTCTACCTTCAGTGGACCACCGTGCTCGGTAGCCATACGCACGGTTTTCGTGAGCGGCGTTGAGGAGCCTTCTCATGAGGAGCATGTCCGCGAAGCGGTGGCCGGCCGTCGTCATGACGCTGGCGTTCGCCGCGATACTTTCGGGTCCCGTGGCGGCCCAGAAGGTCCGGGTCATCACGACGATTCCGGACCTGGCCGACATCACCCGGCAGATCGGCAAGGACCGGGTGTCGGTCAGCAGCCTGACCCTCGGCGTCCGGGACATTCACAGCGTTCAGGTGAAGCCGAGCATGGCCACCCTGCTCAACCGCGCGGATGCGTTGGTGTTGATGGGGCTCACGCTGGAGCATTCGTTCCTGCCGGCCTTGCTCGACGTGGCCGCCAACCCGCGAATATCGCGCGGAGGGATCGGCTATATCGATACGTCCACCGGCGTCGTGCCCTTGGGGATGCCGGAGACCCTCTCACGCAAGGGTGGCGACGTCCATCCCATGGGCAATCCCCACTACAATCTGGACCCGGTCATGGGCAAGCTCATCGCACGGAATGTTGCGGAGGGCCTGTCGAAGGCCTACGCCGGCCACCGTCCTTTCTTCATGAGAAACCTGAAGGCCTATCTGGCGGAGTTGGACCGGCGCATACCCGAGTGGCGGAGGAACGCCCGGAGTCTCAACGGCATCCGGTTCGTCAGCTACCATGACACGCTGAACTACTTCGCCAGACGATACGGCATGCGGCAGTTCGACACCCTGGAGATTGCGTCCGGCATAGGGCCGACGCCCGCGCACATCGTCCAACTGGTGGAGCGGATGAAGGCCGCGAAGGTCCCGCTGGTGGTGTACGGCACCTATCCGGGCCGGGTACCGAATCGCGTGGCCAGGGAGACGGGTGCGAGGTTGGTGCATATACCGTTGTACGTGGGCGGCCGGCCCGGCGTCGACAGTTACATCGGGTTGATCGACTACCTGGTCACGCACCTGTCCGAAGCGGCCGGTCCGTGACCATGGGCGCCGCCGGGGAGCATCCGATCATCGCCCTCCAGGGCGCGTGTCTGGGGTACGGCGCCGAGCCGGTGCTTGAAGGAGTCGACCTGGAGATTCACGCCGGCGACTTCGTCGGGCTGGCCGGGGCCAACGGGTCCGGCAAGACCACCCTCCTCCGGTCGATGCTGGGCCTGCTCCCGCTGCGCGGCGGCAGAGTGGAACGACACTTCCCGCGCGCACGGCTCGGCTACGTACCCCAGAACGACTCCCTGAGCGCCTACTTTCCGTTGAGCGTGTGGGAGGTGGCGGCCATGGGGGCCTACGGGCGGCTTCGTCCCTGGCGGCTGTTTCCCGGAGACGAGAGAAGGCGGGTGGACACGGCCCTCGAGCGGGTGGGACTCGCCCGCCTGGGCCGCACCGCGTTCGCCCATCTCTCCGGCGGACAGCGGCAGCGAGTCCTCATCGCCCGGGCCTTGACCATGGAGCCCGTCCTGCTGCTTCTGGACGAACCGTTTTCCGGTGTCGATCGCGACTCCAAGGCAGACATCGCGCAACAGCTTGTCGACCTCAACCGAGGTTCACGGATGACCATCGTCCTCTCCAGCCACGACGGCGAGATCCTGGATCAGGCCTGTGGACGCGTGATCCGTGCTTCCAACGGCGGCCTGCAAGAGCCGGCGTAGCGCGTGGCGGACCTGGTGGACGCGCTCGCGGAGGTCCTGAACCCGTCCTTCCTGCTCTTTCCCGCGGTGGTCGGGAGCATCGTCCTGGGCTTGGTCTGTCCGGTGGTCGGGGGTTTCCTGGTGCTGAGGCGCAGCGTGCTGCTGGGCCTGACACTGCCGCAACTGGCGGCCGCGGGCGTGGCGTTCGCGTTGTTCGCCCATGAGGTCGGGCTGGTGCCCCATCGGGGCCATGCGTCGGGCGACGCTCACGAGATCGAGCGCCTGCTCGCCTACGGCGGCTCGTTGTTGTTCACCTTCGCCGGCATGGTGCTGCTGGGCCTGATGGAGCGGCGCGGCACCGGCCGCGCGGAGGTCCGCCTGGCCGTGGCCTACGCGGTGGCAGGGTCGCTCACGGTCCTCTTCGTGGCGTTCCATCCGTTCGGCGACGTGGCGATCCTGAGCCTCGTCAAGGGAGACGCGGTGGTGTTGTCCTGGACCGAGCTCGCCACCCTCGGCGGAGTCTACGCGGTGGTGATGGCGTGCCTGATCCTGTTTCGCCGCGAGCTGCTGATCTCATCGTTCGATCGCGACCTCACGGTCCTTCTGAAGGGGGGGACCGCCGCCTGGGACCTTCTTCTCTATCTCCTGGCCGGCGTCACCGTGGCGTTGGGAGTGATCATGGCCGGGCCGCTGCTCACCTTCGGCTTTCTGGTGCTGCCGCCCATTGCCGTGCGGCCTCTGGTGTCGCGCATGGCTCCCTACTTCATCGCGGCCGCCCTGGTCGGCGCCGGCATCGGCGTGGCGGGGTTCGCGGTTTGCTACCGCTTCGATCTTCCGCTGGGACCCACCATCGTGGCCCTGGGTTGCGGACTGGTGCCCGGCGCCCACGCCGTGGCTTGGCTCCGGGCGAAGGTCCGTCGGTAGCCGCCGGCCGGACCTGCAACCGCCTCACTTTCCGGCTCCCTGGAACACCTCCTCGGTGGCGGAGGCCAGCGGCCGGTCGTGGTCGTGGTCCAGGGCGAAGACCCGGAACTTGACGATCTTCGAAGGGATGTAGGCGAACAGCTCGGCCATGGACTCCTTGGTGATAACGCCGGTGGAAGGGTCGTAGGTGTGGATCTGCTTCTTGCCCATGGCCATGGGGTTTTCCGGCCGCGAGTCCTGGCTGGCGATGTCCACGTGATACACCAGGTTCCGTTGCTCGGGGGGCAGGGCGGCCCGGATCAGCACCTCCCATTCGTGGACCTCGATGAGGTCGAGCCCGCTCGCCATCTCCGCCGCCGAGAGGGTCCGTTCGTAAGCCAGCCGCCACTTGAGATCGCGGTCGAGGATGCGGCCCCACTCGCGGCCCAGCGGGGTGTCGAGCCGGCGCCAGCGGGACACCTCCTGCAACAGGGACCAGTCCGTCAGGTGCAGGTACTGCTCCATGTGGTCCAGCGGATTTCCCGGCGCGATCCGCGCCATGGTCTCCGGGAACAGTTCCTGGAGGTGGGCGTCGATGGCCCGGGTGGTGCGGTGGAAGTAGACGTTTTCGTAGAGGTACTTGCGCGCGTTCAGGAACATGGTGAGGGCGCCCTCGCCGGACCGGTGCAGGGTCAATCCCTTGGGCGAGATGAAGGTGTAGTAGATGAGCCGGTCCCGGTCGATGGGGCCCACCGCCACGCCGCACATGTACGAGTCGCGCGACACGTAGTCGAGGTTGTCGAAGGTGAAGATGCCGTTGGTCAAGGGTTGAAGGAACCGCAGCCACAGGGGCTTGGCGGGGTCGTCCTCGGAGTCCTTCTTGATGGGGAAGGCGACGTCCTCGGGGTCCAGCACTTCTCCGTCCGCGAATGGGCCCGTGGGGCTGCGGCGGATGCCGCGGATGATGTCGCCGAGATGCTCGCGGATGACGACCTGCGAGATGTCCTCGTGGATCAGCCCGTGCTGGCTGAGGAAGTGGTTGTCGAAGAAGTGGCAGAACGGGCCGTGGCCGACGTCGTGCAGCAGGCCGGTGACCCGCATGTACTCTTCCACGTAGTTGGCGGAAGGGCACTCCTCGCCCAACACCTTGCGCAGCGACGGGTACAGCCCGCGGGCGAAGGCGCCGGCCAGGTGCATGGCCCCCAGGCAGTGCTGGAAACGGGTATGCTCCGCCGAAGGGTAGACCCAGCGGGCGCTCTGAAGCTGGAAGATGTACCGGAGGCGCTGGAACCAGGGGGAATCGATCAGGTCCTTTTCCGTTGCCTCGTCGGCGTCCTTGGGAACCGTGAAGGGGATGTAGCGGTGGATCGGGTCGGCGATGAGTGAGCACCCGGAGTACTCGTCACGCATGGAGCGCCCCGTCGACGGTCACAGTTCGAAACCCACCTGGGCGGTCCACTGGGAGCCCATTTTCCCCAGGTGGCTCAGCCGTTCGTCCACCGCCGCGATGGCTTCGCGTTCTTCGTGCCGGTCCGGATCGAATTTTTCGCCGCGGGCCTCCGCGCGCACGAAGAACTCTCCGGCCTCGCGGATGTCGAACTCCTTCAGGATGAACCCGCCGGCCTGGTACTCGTAGAGCAGCTCCCGGATCCAGTTGACCATCAGGTCGTCGTTGTCCAGCCCTTCCACTTCGAGGGTGACGCTCTCCCGCGTTTCCACCGAATCGAGGTCCACCAACAAGTCGAACAGCGCAAGCCCGGCGTCCGCCAGGAGTTGGGGCAGCGAGTCGCCGGAGAGCCGGAGGCTCAACTCCGACGATCGTCTCAGCACGCGGTATTTCTTGTCTTCATCGGCCATTGTCGTGATCCCGATAACGAAATTAGCCCATATACGGCACTGCCGTGTCAATCCCTGTTGATCAGCGAGGCCGCGAAGCCGGCGCCGAAGCCGTTGTCGATGTTCACCACGGTCACCCCCGCGGCGCAGGAGTTGAGCATGGCCAGCAAGGCCGACAGCCCCTGGAAGCTTGCGCCGTAGCCGACGCTGGTGGGCACGGCGATGACCGGCCGCCGCACCAGCCCGGCCACCACGCTGGGCAGGGCGCCCTCCATGCCCGCCACCACGATGAGCAGCGCCGCGTCGGTGAGCTGGCGGTGGTGTCCCAACAGCCGGTGCAGCCCGGCGACGCCTACGTCGTAGACCCGCTCCACCCGGTTGCCCATGATCTCGCTGGTCACCGCGGCTTCCTCCGCCACCGGTATGTCGGAGGTGCCGGCGCACACCACCGCGATGGTCCCCTTGCCGGTGATGGCCGCGTCCTTGGCGCGCCAGGTGGCGCACCCGGCCTGCCGGTGGAAACGGAACCCGCGGAGGCGTTTCTTCAGGGCCTCCATCTTCTCCTCGGAAAGGCGGGTGATGAGCACGTTGACGCCGCGCTTCCGGATCGCCCGGGCGATGGCGGCGATGTCCGGGACTTCCTTGCCTTCACCCAGGATGACCTCGGGGAACCCCTGCCGCAAGGCCCGGTGATGGTCCACCTTGGCGAACCCCAGGTCTTCGAAGGGAAGAAACTCCAACCGCTTCAGCGCCTCGTCCACCGTGACCTCGCCGCGCCGAACGCCGTCCAGGAGCTCTGTCAGCTTCGCTTCGTCCATGGTGCTCTAGCTCCCCTCCCCGCCGCCCCTGGATTCCCGCTTTCGCGGGAATGACGGAGGGG
>CAZVUC010000014.1:0-2094 GCA_964630405.1 uncultured Syntrophobacterales bacterium
CAGGACTATCCAAAAGTCGTCACAAGCATGCCATGGACAGTAGGCATGGTGACAGTGGCATGTACGCTGCGGGGGCTTCTCCGGGATGGAATCCGGCGTTCCGGTTTCTCCTGTCGTGGGCTTTATTGCGCCCGGCCGAGATTTTGCCCACCGACAGGCCACGGAGGTCCCCGCCGGGCACCGCGAGGGGCCGGCATCGGACGGTTGTGGGTTGGGGGTCAGCCGGGGCCGAGGACGGCGTCGATGGCTTCCTGGGGCCGGGCGGCGTAATGGCGATTCGCCGGTGGCAGGTAGGGGAACCGGCCCTGGGTCCGGATGATGGAGATGGCGGCATTGCTCAACGCGGCCAGGTTCCGCGGCAGGTTGCCGGCGGCGGCGCGGCACCGGTCCTCGTCGTAGGTGAAGTCCCGGACGTAGTGGACCCGGTTCTCGATCTCCCAGTGCGCCCGGACGAGGCCGAGGAGTTCGTCGGGGCCGGCCTCGTCGGCGCCGAGGGAGGTGAGGCAGAAGGCGATTTCCTTCGACGCCTCCCCGGTCCTGACGATGATCCGCTCGCGCTCGATGCGGATGGCCTGTTTGCGGCCGAAGAGGTCGCAGCGGCCGTTCCACCTCTTCCCGGTGAGGTCCACCGCGGCGCAGCGCCGGGTCTCGATGCGGCCATGCCCCTTGTCGATCACCGCCTCGCTCCGCCGGGCCCGGGTCCAGTCCACCTTCATCAGGTCTTCCCGGATCGTCTGCTGGTTGTCCTTCACGGCGGTGACCACGTAGTGGGCCCCGCACTCCTCCACCAGGCAGCGCGCGGTCTCCTGCTGGACATGGATGGCGTCCATGGTGACCACGCGGCCCGCCAGATCCAGCCGCCGCGACAGTTGCCGCACCGCCGGAATCTCGTTGCTCTTCCCGTCCACCTCGACCTGGCCCAGGATCACGCCCCGGCCGTGTTCCACCGCCGCCACCAGCATGTGCTTCGTGTCGGATATCTTCGAGGCCCCGCGCACCTGCTTCCCGTCCATGGCCACCGGCGCCAGCCCGGCCTGCTGGGCGCTCCAGGCCGCCAGCGCCTCGTCCAGGGTGTCCGGCGGCAACTCCGACAGGATGTAGTGGAACGTGGACGCCGCGGGCACCGTCCAGCACCGCCGGCTCGGGCTGTAGAACCCGCCCACCGCCTTTCTCTGTTCATCGTCCAGACGGGCGGCGAACTCCCCGAACGCGCTCACCCCCCGATACCCCGCCAGCCGCGCCGCGATCATGATCGTCAGGTAGCAGACCAGGCTGTAGCGCTGGCCCCGGGCCTTGCGGAAATCCGGAATCCCGGCGAGAAACCGGCGCAGGCTGCGCAACTCTCCTGCCGACATCGGCTCGTCCCCGCCTTCGAGCCGCCAGTCGGCCGGCTCCACGGGGCCGGCCAGGGACGCCCGGGCTTCGGGCTCAAGTTCGTACACGTACACCTCCTTGGGTTGTCCGTTCTCCCGCCAGCGAACCGGGCTCCCGGGCAGGCGCGTGAATCCGCGCGTCCGGCCCAGATGCCGCCAGTTCGAAGCCCGGTAGCAGGCCCCCGTGAACCGCGACGGGTCCACGAACGTCTCCGCCAGCAGGACCGGGAAGCCCCAGGCTGCCCGCATGTCCCCGGACAGACGCCGCAGGCTCAGGCCCAGAACCCGGGACGCCAGATTCCGGACGCCCCCCTTCCCACACAGAATCACGAAGCGGGTGTTGTTCGAAACCAGCTTCAGGCGCCGGAACTGCCTCTCCCCGGACCAATCGATCCAGCGGTCCCGGGCGCCGACCTTGAAGGCCCCCGCCGTCCAGCCGATCAGCGCAACCCAGCGGTCCCCGTGCACCGCAACATGACGAAGCGAATGACCGAACAGGCCCCGGTACGGAAGATAATGATGTTCGGATACCAGACGGTCCCACCGCGTGCGCTCCACAGCGTCCCGCACAGGGCGAACCTCCACGTCACGCAGCGAAAACTCTCCGGCGAAGGCGTCCGGTACCTCCATGACGCCTTCTTACCACAGTCACTATTGAATAGCCAGCCCCTGGCCGGGAAGCAGGGCCAAAATCAAGGGCTCGGACTTTTGGAAAGCCCTG
>CAZVUC010000015.1:0-2768 GCA_964630405.1 uncultured Syntrophobacterales bacterium
TGATAGAGGCTATGACTCGCATCTCCCATGACTCGGTTGTCTCCCCTGTCCGCCCCGTCTGGTCGTCGGCGGGCGGGGACGCCGCGCTGTATCTGGGGGATGCGCTGGAGGTGCTGTCGGGGCTGCCCGAGGAGAGCGTCAACTGCGTGTGGACGGATCCGCCGTACATGCTCTCCAACGGCGGGGTCACGTGCGTCGGCGGGCGCATGGTCAGCGTCAACAAGGGGGAGTGGGACGAGAGTCGGGGCATCGATGCGGACCACGAGTTCAACCGGGCGTGGACGGCGGCGTGCCTCCGAGTGCTGAAGCCGGCCGGCACGATCTGGGTCACGGGCACGCTGCACGTCTATCCCAGCGTCGGCATGGCCCTGCAGCAGAACGGGTTTCGGCTGCTCAACGACATCGTCTGGGAGAAGCCGAACCCACCACCGAACCTCGGGCGCCGCACCTTCACCCACTCGACGGAGATCGTGCTGTGGGCCAGCAAGCCGGATGACGGCGGCACCCGGCGCAAGTACACGTTCAACTACGACGAGATGCGCCGGGAGAACGGCGGGCGGCAGATGAAGACGGTCTGGCGGTTCCAGGCGCCGGGCGCCGCCGAGAAGCGGTTCGGGAAGCACCCCACCCAGAAGCCCGTGGCCCTCATCGACCGGTGCCTTCGCGCCAGCACCCACCCGGGCGATGTGGTGCTGGACCCGTTCGCGGGCTCGGCCAGCACGGGAGTCGCAGCCGTCCGGTTGGACCGCCGCTTCATCGGCATCGAGAGCGACCCCGCTTTCCTTGCGACCGGCGTCCAACGTCTCGAGAGCGAAGCCTCCCCTCCGTCATCGGACGGAGCGCCCGACTGCTAGGTGCTGTGTGTGGCGCCGGGAACATTCCGGACTCCGGGTCCTGAGTTTGCAGGTCGTCCGATGGCTGGTACCATCGGCCTCATGTTTCATCGCAGCCGGAACTTCGGGATCGCCCTTTTGCGCTTGAGGTTCGAGGCGTGAAGGGCGCGGCCCCTTCGTCGCACCGGGGGGGGGCGCGATGCCTGCGGACGGCGGCGCTCAAATTCGTGTTCGCCGTTTTGCTTGTGGCGATGGCCTTCGCCACCACTTACGAAGCGTCCTCGGATGCCTTTTCGGACTACGACCTCGGAAACATCCTCACCCTCGGCGTGGCGTCCAGTGTCGTTCTGTTGCTCGGCGCCCTGTTCCTGCTTCCTCGCAAGAACCTGGTGAATGCCGCCCTGTCGCTGATCGTGCTGGCCAGCGCCGGGACCGCGTACATCGTCCACACCGACCTCTATCTTACCGGGAGCCGGACAGTCCTTATCTTGCTGTGCGCCATGTCCTGGGCGGGGCTCTTCGTGGCCTTTCGTGTCATCGACGAGTCGCGACGGGGTGGCGTCGCGCTTTCGGTGGTGACGTTGCTGGGTCTCGGGCTGCTGGGTCTCGGGGTGATAGTCGATAGGAATGCCGAACGGGAACTGGAACTGGTCGACTATAGCCCGGTGTCCGGAGACTTATCGAACATTCGGCAAGTCTCCTTCCAGCGGACCCCGAACTTGTACTTCATCTCATTCGATGGCATTGCCCCGCGTTCCTTGCTTCGTAAACATCTCGAAATGAGGACTACCGGGTTCCACGATTTGTTCGATGACAAAATGCGGCGCTTCCCCAATTTCTTCGCCGATGCCGTCAATACGACGAATAGTCTCAACACGATATTGGCTCTGGAGATTGAAGTGTATTCCTCCCAGGTAGAGATGCTGAAAGAGAAAGGTAGAAAGCCTAATCCATACTTGTTTGCCGGTCAGAATCCGAGTCCTCTGCTTGAAATCCTGCGTCGCAACGGTTACGAGACGACCTCGGTCTACATGGACAGCTATCTGGGGAAACGCAAAGGCCCTTACATCGACAACTACGTCAGGTTTGCAAAGGGTACTGTCTGCAATAAGCTGGATCCCAGTCTGCGGGATATTTCTTTCTGGGGCTACTGCCATTGGTTCGACGGAGCCACGACGGGGAAAAACCATTGGGGCGGGCGGGATCAAATTTTCACTGTCGAGGAGATCGAGAAGGTTGGCACTAAAGAGGGACCTCAGTTCGTTATGGCTCATCTGTATAGCCCGGGACATGTACCCAAGTCTTTCCGTTACGGCAACGCAGAGCAGTTCGAAGAATTCAGGAGATTTTATATCGATAGCAGCGAAGAGGCCGCCCGTTACCTCGATCGGATCATTCGGTATTTGGAAGAAAATGACCCCGAGGCAATTCTTCTGGTGTACGGCGATCATGGCCCTCTTTTGTCCCAGAGACTGAAGTTCGAGGACGATCCGACGTTTATCGTCCAAGACCGGTTCGGAGTTCCAGGCGGGATCTGGCCCAGAGATGTCTGCGTCGCCGAGTTGGACGAGGCTTCGGTCAAGGGCTGGATGACCGTCTTGGACGCCGTTCACGCAGTACTCCGCTGCTTGTCCGGTGGAGAAAGCGCACTCATCAAGCCGCGTAAAAGGCGAATTCCGCACTATGGCCAGCTTCCTAACTATCCCCGTATCCCTCCCGGTATCGACTACGAGGAGTTCTTGTATGAATAGATCGTCGCGGCACGAGCTGGCGGTCGTTGATACCGTCCCGATAGGGAGTCATACTTCGAGCAAGCCGGAACCATGACACGGTCGCGGGAGGGGTGAGGCCATGGACGTAGATCGGCGTCGGCCGGATGAGGCCGATATGGAGGGAGCGCGGGGGCGGGCGGTGGTGGTGCAGCCCGGCGAGGGG
>CAZVUC010000016.1:0-59435 GCA_964630405.1 uncultured Syntrophobacterales bacterium
TTCGTCGCGGCTCCGTCCCATCCTGAACCAGCGCTCCGGCTACTTGTCCTACGCGGATCCCAAGGCCGGTTCCGGCCTGCGCCATTTCCCCGCCGACACCCACCTGCTGGCGTGGCTGGAGGCGCTGGGCCACGACTTCGACGTCATCACCGACGAGGATCTGGATGCCGACGGCGTCGATGCCATCGCGCCGTACAAGGTGGTGATGACGACCACGCACCCCGAGTACCACACCCCGCGCTCGCTCGACGCCCTGACCGACTACACCGGTCAAGGCGGACGCCTGATGTACCTGGGCGGCAACGGTTTCTACTGGCACGTGGCGGTCAGTGCGGAGTTCCCCGGCGCGGTGGAGATCCGCCGAGGCGAGACCGGCATCCGCGCCTGGGCGGCGGAGCCAGGGGAGTACTACAACGCCTTCGACGGCTGTTACGGCGGGCTGTGGCGGAGCAGCGGCCGCGCCCCCCAGCGCTTGGCGGGAGTAGGGTTCATCTCACAGGGCGACTTTCGCGGCACCTGCTACCGACGCCTGCCGGCTTCCGACGACCCGCGCGCAGCCTGGATCTTCGAAGGCATCGACGACCAGGTCCTCGGCGACTTCGGACTGAGCGGCGGGGGCGCGGCCGGCTTCGAGCTCGACCGGCTGGACACGAACCTGGGATCTCCGCCCCACGCCCTCGTTCTCGCCCGCTCCGAGGAGCCGGACGACAGCTTCACGCTGGTCCCGGAGGAGATCGTGGCCCTCTACCGCAGACGCCCCCACCTCGTGCGGGATCTCCTCCGCTCCGAGATCGTGTTCTTCGAAACGCCCAACGGCGGCGCGGTGTTCTCGGTGGGCTCGATCACGTTCTGCGGCAGCCTCCCCCACAACGACTTCGACAACAACATCTCGCGTATGGTCGACAACGTGCTGCGGCGGTTTCGGGGCGACTGAGCCCCGCCTCGCAGCCTCGCAACCGTGTTCGGACCAACGAGGCCGCAACTCAGGTCGGCCTTCGTGTCCGCGCGGTCATCAAGCCCTACCTCGCGCGGATGAGAACCTCGTTCATTCCCGCCGACCGCTACACGCTCTTCCTCGGTGTGACCATGGATGCCGGAGCGGGAAGGGTGACGGTGGCCTTGGCTTCCTACGAAATGACTTGACACAAACAGCTCGCCGGTTATACGTTGACCGTACTGACAGGTACGGATTGTCCTATGCGGGCTCAAACTGCGACACGAGAAAGGAGACTGTCAATGGACTCATATGGAAGCGTGTCATTCAGGAAGTACACCTCTTGGGCAATACTCTTGGTAGTTGGTACAGCGTTGACGTTGGCCGTGTATTCGACGACAGCGATGGCGACCATGTTCTATTCTGGTCATGAGGGTGCCCGCGAGCGAGTTGTTCAAGTATGGGACCGTTGTAATCGACTATCCGATCGGGGGGACAGGGACGCTTTCGCCCGGTGTATTGACCGGCATCTCAAGGGAATCAAAGGATTGTATTTTGCAGTTCTGGTAGCCGGCGGTGGATCGGCCGGTTATTCGTGGAACTACCGGAGTCTGACTGACGCACTCGATCGTGCAACACTTGAATGTCGGAAGAACACGAGAAAACGATGCGGTCTATACGCTTTCGCGATCAATGGATGTATCGCCTATGGCAAAGGCAGTGACTATCACGGTTATGGAGTCGGGCCAACAAAAACAGTGGCGAAACAGCGTATGCTTGGGCTGGTTGGAAACGACGTACGAAGCTGCAGTCCTGACTGCGAAGTGAAACAAGTGTACTGTGCTGGCTGAGGTCGTGATGCGGTTGTGTCGGTTGTGACAGCACCAGGGTGTACAAACAGGACATTCGCCTGGTACAGGTCTTTCGGGGCCTTGCGAGCCAACTCCAAGCCACACCTGCTGCGTGAATCGCGCGACGACAGGTATTTGGTTTCGCTCAATCATGGCGTCGCGACCGTGGTGTCCCGATCGGCCGCGGCCTCGACCATCCAGTCCTTGACGAGTTCGGCACGAGGGGAAAGAGGAACCTGCGAGGGCCACACCAGATACATCTTGCGCCGCGTGCGCCAGCGCCGACCCCCGACCCGCACCAGCAACCCGTGCTCAAGCAGCATATCCACTTGGTGCGACCAGCCGAGCACAACACCCTCTCCACCGACCGCAGCCTGCAGCGCCAGCACGTACTCGCTGACCCGAAGCCCCGTACCGTCGTCGCGGTAGTCAACGCCAAGCGCGGCAAACCAGTCGCTCCACGTGAGGGTCGGCATGAACGGCACGTCCTCGTGAATCAGACTCTCATTGACCAGCGCATCCGGATCGTCGGGGTGCTCCATCGATTCAACGTAGCCCGGGCTTGCCACCGGAAACACCTCCTCAGGACACAAAAAAGCTCTGTCATAGCCTTCCCACGGGCCATCTCCAACCCACACCGCGAGAACCGAGTTGTCGTTGTCGTCGTCGGGATCGTAGTCGAATTGCCGCGAGATGACCTGGATCCTCAGGTCGACATCGGGATGAAGCGCGCGAAAACCCCGCAACCGGGGCAGAAGCCAGCAGTAGGAAAAGGAGCCTGATGTGAGCAGCGTCACGTGCCCCGAAGAGCGGCGGCGCACCCGTTGAACTACCTTGAGGACGCGGGCAAACCCGTCCGAGACGGCCTCGTAGACCATCTCTCCGGCCTCGGTAAGTTTGACTGCGCGGCGCTGCCGCTGGAACAGGCGTACCCCCAGGGCCGCTTCGAGCTGGGCAATCGATTGGCTCACCGCCGGCTGCGTGACGTCGAGTTCGCGCGCGGCTACGGTGAAGGACTGATGTCGGCCGGCGACTTCGAACACCATCAGATGGTTCCCCGAAACGGCGAGTTCGCGCAGTTGTTTCACGTGCTCCTCCGCAAGTTCGTCGAGGGAGCGCCCTCACACACCGGACGAGCCTCGAGCGAGGGCATCCAGCGCCACACCGGGCTCAATTATTATAATGATAAGTACTGCTAATGTATGCTAATGTCAATCTCACAGGTATTTAAATGTTTGACAAACTAAGAAAATCAATTTTACTTATGATTATGCTGTAACCATGGCGAAGGCGACGACGTGGGGTCTTGCGCCACGGCGAGCCGAGAATCCCGCAGGAATTCATCGCGCTCAAGAATGGAGCAAACCGCGGGTTCCCGGCCATCGAACTCAGGAAGCCGATGTATGGCAACGACGCAACTCTACTACGCCACGAACCGACACCACCGCGGAAGAGAGCGCTGGAAACCGACGGGATATGGCCCGGAACCGAGTGAAGACGGCACCGAGAACCTCCGGTTCGGGCTCGTAACCATGCGCTACGACCACGCCAAGGTAACCGGATACCTGGAGGAGGACTGTGGATTCGGTGCTGGGAACGGAGAGAAGCTCTCCAGGTACTTCTACGGCCAGAGGAGCAAGGCAACCGTCAATGCCTTCACCGAAGAGCTTTCGAAGGAGGCCAACGAATCCGACCAGCCGCGGCGGAAGCTCGGTTCCGGCCGGGCGTTCTCCGAATTGCAGGCAAAGATGAACAGCGGCGACCACGTCCTCATCTTCGTCCACGGTCCCAACATGAACTGGTGGCAGGCGGTTGCATCCGCCCTCAGCCTGCAATGCATGCTGAACCGCCATCGCGGAGGCGAGGCGTCCCCGAAACAGTCGCCGCGGGTTCACGTCGTCTTGTTCGCGTGGCCGTCAGGCGACCGGGAAATCCCCCACTGGTCCTATTTTTCCGACCATACCGACGCCAAGGTGTCCGGTTATGCCCTCGGACGCGGCCTCCTCAAGCTTCGGGACTATCTCCTCCATGCACGGAGCCTCGCGCGTCTGAATGGCGAGTTCCTTTCCGGACAGCCGATACACCTTCTCTGCCACTCCATGGGGAACTACGTCCTGCAGAACGCCCTGGAGCGGACCGCGAAGTTCTCCGTCGGCGGCAGGCTGCCGCGCATCTTTCAGCAGATATTCCTGTGCGCCGCGGATGTGGCTGCCGACGTGTTCCAGCCGGGAGAGCCCTTCCACAGGCTGTCGGAAATGGCGGAAGCCGTCACCATCTACCACAACAAACGTGACCCCACCATGCCGGTTTCCGACTACGCGAAGGGCGCCGCCGACAGACTTGGGTGGGACGGCGCGGAATGGCCCGCGTATCTGCCCGACCGTGTCCATCAGGTCGATTGCAGCCGGCTCGTGAGCGGTCTCATCGAGCACGGCTACTACCACTGCGGCGCGGTCAACGACGACATCCGCCAAAGCATCGAAGGGATGCCCCAGGACTCGCGCGACCGCACCCGCGAGCCCACCCGTCACGGCTGGCCGAATGTCTGGCGTCTTGTGGACGGTTAGGGAGTGGGACCCGACGGTCTTTATTCGGTCTCGGCCGCGTGGATCGCTCGCACGGTCTCGATGGTGTCCGCCTGTTCGGCGCGTTTGTCGGGCCGGTACCGTTTGACCCGGGCGAATCGCAACGCCAGCCCGGCGGGGTACTGCGGGCTCGCCTGAAGGTCGTTGAAGGCCACCTCCACCACCACCTCCGGCTGTACGTAGACCGTGTGCCGGTCCCGAGCGGTCTCAAGCCGCTGCAGGACCTCCGTCTGCTCTCTCAGCATGGCGTCCGTCAAGCCCTTGAAGGTCTTGCCCAGCATGACGAACGAGCCGTCGGACGGGTCCCGGGCGCCCAGGTGCAGGTTGCTGAGCCAGCCCCTGCGGCGGCCATGGCCCCATTCGGCGGCGAGGACCACCAGGTCCAGGGTGTGCACGCGCTTGATCTTGAGCCAGTTGCGGCTGCGCTCGCCCGCCTCGTAGAGGCCGTCCGGGGCCTTGGCCATGACTCCCTCGTGGCCGGCCGACACGGCGGCGGCGAAGAAGGCCTCGGCCGCTGCCGGGCTGTCGGTGATCATCCGGGGCATCCGCAGGGCCGCCGGCACCGTGGCGGCCAGGGCGCCGATGCGTTCCCGGCCGGGTACGTCGATGAGAGTGTCGTCGTCGAGGTGGAGGCAGTCGAAGAAGTACGACGTCAACGGCAGCTCGCGACGCAGCTCGGCGACGTCGAGCTTGCGGCCGAAACGCCGCATGGTGGTCTGGAACGGGTGAGGCTTGCCGTCCGGGCGAAAGGCCAGCACCTCACCGTCCAGGATCAGATCCCCGGCGCCCAGCCTACGCACCGTCTCCACCAGCTCCGGCACGGCCGGGGCCACGTCCCTGAGTCCACGGGTGAACACCGCCACGTCAGACCCGACCTTGTGGACCTGCACACGCGCCCCGTCCATCTTGTACTCCAGGGCGGCGGTTCCGAGCTGCCGCAGCGCGTCGGCGACATCGTCGCAGGGTTGCGCGAGCGCCGGCAGGATGGGGCGTCCTGGCGTCAACTGGAAACCGCTCAGGCCGGCTTCTCCCTCGCTCAGCGCAACCGAGGCGACGCGCCCGAGGGAACCGTTGACGAAGTAGGCCCGCCTCACGGCGCGGGACGGCAGCCCCGACGCCCTGGCCACCGCCTCCATCATGACACCTTCCAGGGCGCCGTGACGCATCTCTCCCATGACCAGGCGTTGCAGGAACTCCCGCTCCATTTCCGAGGCCCGCCCGAGCAGACCGGCCAGGATCCCTGTCCGCCGCGCGCTCGATCCGGAGCCCGTGGTCCGGCGCACATTCTCGAAACACGCGTCGGCATCGGCCAGAGTCAGGACGCCGCCTTCGGAAGGCGCGCCGGCCAGCGCGTCCTTCAACATGGACCAGCCGATGCCGACCTTTCCCTGGGGCAGCTCACCGCACAGGTACGCCACCGCGATGGGGACCTCCGCCGGCTCCAGGCACCGCAGGCATTCGGACAAGTGTCCGATCTTGGCCAGCCGCCCGGCGCTCCGGGTTACCCGAGCGGAGAGGTCGGTGAGTTCTTGAAGCTTCATCAAGAGGCCTCGGCTTCACAGGCGCAGGGCGTAGAGCGGTACATACACCTCATCGGACGACAGCCCGCCGTGGTTGCCCTTGTGAACCCGGGCTCTGGTCTGAGAAGCGGCAACCTGAAAGGCATAGTCGTCCCGGGCCAGCAGAACGTAGTCGCCGACGCGGTTCTGAAGTGCGGGATGGGGTTGGCCGGGCCCCAGAAGCCCGCTCTCCAGGAGCTCGTCCCCGGTGATGCAGACGCACGCTTCGGCCAGGTGCTCGGCCAACACGTCATGGAACCGCCCCACTCGCCCCGGACGGACGAAGCACGACACCTGCCGGCCATCCCCCGCGGGAAGCATGGCGAGGCAGTCCAGCAGCCCCGGCACCACCGCCAGATCGATCCGTTTGGAGGGAGGCGAGTCCACCACCCCATGGTCCGCCGTGACCAGGAGAAGGGTCCCGGTACCAGCGAGACGGTTCGTGAGACGGCCGAGAGACGCGTCGATCTCGGCCAGGTGACGCCTCGTCTCCCGGGCCTGGACGCCCTTGCGGTGACAGAGGGTATCGTAAAGCGGCCAGTAGACATAGGCGAGGCCGCGTCTTCCCGACCGGGCGAAGCGCACCGTATGGCGTTCCATGCCCCTCAACGTGTTGTAGGCTCCATACCCGTTCCAACGGGTGCCCGCGTTGGAATAGGAACTCCGCCCCAGGGTGCCGAAGGACAGCAGCCGCTTGTGGCGGCGCACCGACGAGAGGTACGACGGCAGGCCGAGGTAGCGCCTGAGATTGAAATCGTCACTTGCCAGAGGCGCTCCGGTCAGGGTCTTCCCCGGCAGAACCGCGCCCACCAGCCCCAGGTCGTGAAGGTGCAGATGCCAGCTCAGTACGCCGTGCTCGGCCGGAGTGGCGCCGGTGGAGAGGGTCGTCACCGCCGCGGCGGTCGTGGAGGGGAACACCGTCGTGATGCGCTCGAAGGGATGACGGGAGAAGAAGTGTCCGCCGCCGCTCGCCGCCATGAAGCGATTCAGTTGTTCGTGGCCCACGCCGTCGAGCACGAGGTACACGATCCGCGAGACACCCCTGAACAGCTCTGGACCCATTACCTTGAGCGGGGGATGGGGAGAAGTGCCGCCCAGGGCATGGACGACGGACGAGAGCAGGTTCACGATGGAACCTCCCCGGTACTCGGGGAAGTGGAATCCTCCGGCCGCTCGCAGGCGGTCAAGGACTCCGGCGGTGTCTTTGGGGGTTTGCTTCGAGGGTGATCCCTCCCGGGACTTGGCGACCATGGGATGTGTTGCCCTTCCTCACGGTTGGAGACAATCGCGGGATAGAGAAAATAGAATAGGGAGCCCCCTGGCACAACCGCCCTTGACGCGACGAGAAGGAATTTGAGATGAGAAGGACAGTCCGCGGGCAAAGGAGGAGCGGGAATGGTCATACGTGAAGCAGGTGACGGCTCAACCTACGTGAGCACTCAGGAAGAGCACGCCGAGTTGTCGGCGCAGTTCGCCGCCCACTGGGGCAACGACCGGTTCGCGCGGCTGCGGCCCTACGACACCATGGTCTTCGCCACCACGTTCCACGACAGCGGTTACCGCGAGTGGGAAGGGGTGCCTCGGATGGATGTCGAGAAAGGCCGTCCCTATGGGCACCGCGAGCGGATCCCGGGTTTCGAGGACACCGAACTGAAGGCCTACCGGCGAAACGCGGACTGGGTCCGCGGCCACGACCTCTACGCCGGGCTGCTCGTCTCCATGCACCGCACCGGTTTGTGGCGCGGCCGTTATGACGTCCTGACCAGCCCCAAGCCGCGAATCCGCGACCTGAGCGAAGGGGTTAAGGTCGTGCTCGGCGAGCTCGAGGACCAGCAGCAACACGACAAGGCAGTCCTTGCCGCCGGAAACTCCGGTTTCGAGCAGGAACTCTGGATCAACTACCGCATGCTCCAGCTCTTCGACCTGCTGTCGCTCTATTTCTGCTGTGACGGCTACGGCGACGCCGGGTTCAAGGAAGAATGCCTCGCCCCCATCCCCGCCGGCTACTCGCCCGACGGCGGAGTCGAGCTACGCATCATGCCGAACCCCGACGGGTCTGTGAGGATGGATCCCTACCCCTTCGATGTCGCACCGCTCCGGGTCGCCGTCCGCACACGGCGGATGCAGTCCGGCTCGTACTCGTCGGAGGCCGACTGCCGGGAAGCATACTACAAGACGCCTGCCACACTGCTTCACTTCGATATCACCGCCTGAGGCCCGACGACTGAACACGGCCGCCGGTCCGGCCCTTGTCCCCGACTCCCCGGCGTCGCGTCGGGGATGGACGTGGAGAACGAGCAAGAGCCTCGCCTGCCATTCAACCGATTGTGCGCGCCGAAATAAACCGGTTGACAAGTGGCACGGCCTTGTCGTACCCACTGGTACGGTCTGATAAATACGGTTCGTGCCTTGAGGAGGTACACATGACTCATCGGGCGCAGGAGGTGTGATGTCCGCGCTGCCTCACGCCCGTACCGCGGCCAGCATTGTCACTCGTGTTCGGTCGTCTAGTCAACTCCCCGTCTTGTTGTTCCCCGAGAATTGAACCGAGCGGAGGTCGCCATGCTGTTTGTCACCAACCGCACCCCTCGGCAATCCATCAGGAGCCGGACGAACCGCGCAATTAGTTTTGATCTACAAGATACCACCGCCAGCCAAAATCTGTTTTTCTGTGAACGTCACCAAGCTGATCGTTATACCGAAATCGGCAGCCGTGAATTCTTTCAGCGCCTGAAGACCCTTCCCGGTAACCAGCAGGTTATTCTTTACATCCATGGCTTCAACAATCTCGGTGAGCGGGATATTTTCCCCAGAGCCGAGCGGCTGCAAAAACTGATGAACCGCGAGGATGATCCCAAACTCGTAAGCGTCGTACCGCTGATTTGGCCCTGTGACGACGACTCCATCGTCGCGATTGCAGACGATTACTGGGACGACCAACAAGCTGCCGACCAAAGCGGTGGCGGGTTTGCCCGGCTCCTGGGCAAGTTCGACGACTGGCGGCGCCAGGACGCCCAACAGGCTCAGCTCTGCACGAGACGTATTAACGTCCTAGCTCACTCCATGGGCGCGCGGGTACTCCAAAACGCGTTACGGACTTGGGCACACCAATACGCTGGAGGCAACATGCCGCAGCTCTTCCGTAATGTGTTTCTTGTGGCTGCGGACCTAGTCAATCATACGTTTGAGCCCCGTGCGGAGGACATGTTCATTCCCGACGCCGCCCGCAACGTCGTTGTATACTACGCCAACGACGACCTCGCGATGCCAGCGAGCAAAGTCGCCAATCTCAAACACGGCATCTTCTCCCGTCGCTTGGGCATGACCGGCCCCTTAGACCTGAAGGCACTGCCCCGAAACGTCTACAGCGTGGATTGCGACGACTTCAATAACACTTTCGATCCGCCGAAAGGCCACAGCTATTTTCTTGACGGCCCGGACGGAGAAACCAGCCCGGTGCTCCGCCATATGGTCCATGCAGTCCGTTCCGGCCGAGTGGCCCCAGCCGCTAGGAACGTGCAGTTGAGCCCGTGACCACTACGGCACCAACGTCACGTTGACCCACGCTAGGGCGGTTAAGCAGCCATCATGTCTGGGCATCTCCCAGCAGCAGCCCCACGAAGGTATCGACCGAGCGGCGTGCTACAAGACGCCGGCGACCCTGCTGCACTTCGACATCACCGACTGACAACGGGCGCCGCGTCCCTTCCGGTATCAGTGCTTCTTGACGTACGGGGTACCAAGGGCGGCCGGCGGAACGGCGCGGCCGAAGAAGCCGGCGAGCAGGACCACCGTGAAGACATAGGGCAGCGTCGGGATCAGAGCGGTGGGCAGCCTGAGCCGCGGCTCGTCGCAGGCGCTGCCGAGCAGCGTGATGAAGATTTCAATGGCCTTTCCGTCGGAACAGGCCATGCGCACGCCTTCGAGCCGCGGCGTGATGGTGTCGAGGAAACCGAAGAGGAGACAGGCCACGAGCGCGGGGCCCGGACGCCACTTTCCGAAGATCATCGCCGCAAGGGCGATGAAGCCCTTGCCAGCCGACATCTCGCGCACGAAGCCGGCGCCGTGGGCGGTGGAGAGATAGGCCCCGGCGATGCCGCACAGGACGCCGGCGATGACCACGGCCCGGTAGCGCAGCCAGGGGACCGAAACCCCGGCCGTATCCACCGCCTCCGGCGCCTCGCCTACCGCCCGAAGCCTCAAGCCGAAGGTCGTGCCATAGAGCAGCCACCAGACCACGAGGACCGCGAACAGGGCGAGATATACGAGGACGTTGTGGCCGGAGATCAGCTCGGCATAGAGCGGCCCCGCCCCCGGCACCACCGCCACCGCGTCCACCCCGGGAAGCCGGATGGGGCCGAACCGCTCCGCCGGCCCGAGCAGCGGCGTCTGGCCGCCCTGCCGGAAGATCGCGATGCCCGCCACCACCGTCAGCCCGGCCGCGAGGATGTTGACCGCCACCCCGGAGATGATCTGCTCGCCGTGCTGCGAGATGCAGGCGAACCCGTGCACGAGGGCGAGGAGGATCGCGACTCCGATGGCCGCGGCGAGGCCGATCCACGGAGAGCCGCTAAGGCTCGCGGCAGCGGCCGCGGCAAAGGCCCCGGCCAGGAGCTTGCCTTCCAGGCCGATGTCGATGATCCCCGACCGCTCGGAGACCAGCCCGGCGGCGGCGCAAAGGATCAGCGGCGTCGCCAGCCGGAGCGTCCCGTCGAGGACGCGGAGGGTGTCGACCCACGCCTCAAGCATTGGCCGGCCTCCACCACGCGACCAACCGGACAAGCCAGGGCACCGGCATGTGCGCGAGCGCGCCCGAGAACAGGATGATCAATCCCTGGATCACCAACACCATTTCGCTGGTGACGGACCTGAACTCGAAGTCGAGCTCCGCGCCTCCCTGGTAAAGCGCTCCGAACAGGAGCGCCGCCATGACGATCCCCACCGGATGGTTGCGTCCCATCAACGCCACCGCGATCCCGGTGAAGCCGTAGCCGGCCGAGAAGTTGAGGACGAGCCTGTGCTGCGCCCCCAGGACCTCGTTCAACGCCATGCAGCCGGCGAGCGCGCCCGAGATCGCCATGGCCAGCACGGTGATCCGCTGCACCGGGATCCCCGCGTAGACCGCCGCCGGCTCCGAGTGGCCCATGGTGCGCAGCGCGTAGCCGAACTTGGTGCGCCAGATCAGCAGCCAGACTCCGACGCAGGCCGCGAGCGCGATGAAGAAGGAGAGGTTGAACGGCGAGCGCTCCGCCTCCAGCCCGACCGCGCGCAGGATGTCGTGGACGAACGGAAGCCATGTGGCCTGGTCGAAGCTCCTGGTCTGCGGCGAACCCTGCCCTGACATCATCAGCATGCCCGAGAGTAGCCAGACCAGCAGCCCCGCGGCGATGAAGTTGAACATGATGGTGGTGATCACGATGTGGCTGCCGCGGTGGGCCTGGAGCCAGCCGGGGATGAACGCCCAGGCGGCTCCGAACGCCGCCGCGCCGACGATGGCCAGCAGGATCACCAAGACGCCGGGCAGGAACGGGTCGAGCGCCAGGCAGACCAAGGCGACGCCGAGCCCGCCGAACGTGGCCTGCCCCTCTCCGCCGATGTTGAACAGCATGGCGTGGAAGGCCACCGCCACCGCGAGGCCGGTGAAGATGAAGTTGGTGGTGTAGTAGAGCGTATAGCCGAGGGAACCGGGATAGACGAAGGCGCCCTGGGCCATCACGGCCAGAGCCCGGAAAGGGTCCTCGCCGATGGCGGCGAACACCAGCGCCACCACCAGCAGCGCCAAGGCCAAGTTTACCAGCGGGACGACGAAAATATCCAGCCAGCGCAGCAACGGCATCCCGCTATCGCTCCGCCCGCTCGGCCGTGGCGCGGTCCGGCGCGGCCTCGCCCGCCATCATCAGCCCCAGCCGCCCGCGCGTCGCATGCTCCCGGTCCACCGTGCCGACCACGCGCCCCGCGCTCATCACCATGATCCGGTCCGACAACGCGAGGATCTCGTCCAGGTCGGCGGAGACGAGCAGGATGGCGCAGCCTTGCCGCCTGAGCGAGAGGATCCGGGCGTGGATGAACTCGATGGCGCCGATGTCGACCCCCCGGGTCGGCTGGCCCATGAGCAGGATCTTCGGGCGGACGGTGAACTCGCGGGCGATCACCAGCTTCTGCTGGTTGCCGCCCGAGAAGCCGCCGGCCCGAAGCCGGGTATCCGGCGGCCGGACGTCGAAATCCCGCATCATCGGCAACGCCCGCGCATCCATGTCGGCGGGCCACGCCCAGATCCCATCGCCGAAGTGCTCGGGATGGCCGAGCATGGTGTTCTCGCGCGCCTCGAAGGGCAGCACCAGCCCGCGGCGTTGCCTGTCTTCAGGCACGTGCGCCACGCCCAGCCGGCGCAACCCCGCGCTGTCGGCGCGGCGCCCGCCCCCGATGATGCGCCCGGCGAGGGTCAGGCGCCCTTCCTGCATCGGCGCCATGCCGGCCAGCACTTCGAGGAGCACCGACTGGCCGTTGCCCGAGACCCCCGCCACGCCCAGCACCTCGCCTGCGCGGAGCTCGAACGAAACCGCATCGAGCCGCGCCGTCCCCGCCCCATCACGCCAGGTGAGGTCCTCGACACCCAGCGCCACCGCACCGGGCTCCCCGTGCTCGCGCTCGGGCTCGAGCACCACCTTGTGTCCGACCATCAGCTCGGCGAGCTGTTCCCGCGTGGTCCGTGACGGGGTCCGGTGGCCCACCATCCTGCCCGACCTCATCACCGAGACCGTATCGCAGACGGCCATGACCTCGGCGAGCTTGTGGGTGATGAGCAGGATCGTGACGCCGCTCTCGCGGAGGCCCCGCAGGATCTCGAAGAGCCGCTCGGTGTCGGCGGGCGTGAGCACGCTGGTGGGCTCGTCCAGGATCAGGATACGCGCCCCGCGGCGGAGGGCCTTGAGGATCTCGACGCGCTGCTGCAGCCCCACCGGCAGATCCCCGACGACGGCATCCGGATCGACCTGCAAACCGTAGCTCCGCTCGAGCCGCAGCAGTTCCGCGCGCAGTTCCGCGCGCACCTCCGCGGCGCCGGTCTTCAGCAGCGCGTGCTTCTCGGCACCGAGCATCACGTTCTCCAGCACCGTGAAGGTCGGCACCAGCATGAAGTGCTGGTGAACCATGCCGATGCCGAGGGCGATGGCGTCGGCCGGCGATGCGAGGTGGACGGATCGGCCCTCGATCTCGATCTCGCCCTCGTCCGCCGCATAGAAACCGTAGAGGATCGAGACGAGAGTGGACTTGCCGGCGCCGTTCTCGCCGATGATGCCGTGGATGGTGGCCGCGGCGACATCCAGGTCGACGGCGTCGTTAGCCAGCACCGCGCCGAAACGCTTCGAGATCCGGCGCAGGCGTACGGCCGGCGCGGTGTTTCCGCTCACCCGAGATGCCCTCCAGCAGGCCGGGAACGGACCACGCGAATCCGGTCTCCGTCAGAACGGACAGTTGGAGTCGCGCTCGTAGTTGTGCACGGTGATGCCGCCCGCGATGATGTCCGCCTTCGCCCGTTCCACCGCGGCGCGCACCTCCGCGGATACCAGGTCGGCGTTGTGCTCGTCCTGCGCCCAGTCGACGCCGCCCTCGGCGAGGCCGAGGGTCACCACTCCGGCCGCGAACTTCCCGTCCATGGCGTCCTTCAGCGTCTGGTAGGCGGCCACGTCCACGCGCTTCAGCATCGAGGTGAGCACGTGCCCCGGGGCCAGCCCGTTCTGGTTGGAGTCGACCCCGATGGCGAGCTTGCCGGCATCCGCCACCGCCCGGATGACGCCGAGGCCCGTGGCGCCGGCCGCATGGTAGACGACGTCGGCGCCCCGGTCGATCTGGCCGCGGGCCAGCTCCGCCCCCTTCGCCGGATCGTTCCACGCCGCGGGCGTCGTGCCGGTCATGTTCCGGAGCACCTCGATCCCGGACCTGGCTTCCCTGGCCCCTTGCACGTAACCGCAGGCGAACTTCCGGATCAACGGTACGTCCATACCGCCCACGAAACCGATCTTGCCGGTCTTCGAGGTGAGCGCGGCGGCGACGCCGACGAGGTAGGAGCCCTCGTGCTCCTTGAAGGCGTATTGTCGGAGATTAGGCCGGTCGAGCCAGAAGACGTCGATGATCGCGAACTGCCGGCCGGGATGATCCGCCGCCACCGCGTTGATGGCGTCGGCCTGGGAGAAGCCCACCGCCAGCACCACGGTGGCTCCGCGCCGGACCATCCGGCGCATGGCCTGCTCGCGCTGGGTCTCATTGGTGACCTGGTACTCCAGCACCTCCACGCCGGTTTCGTCCACGAACTTCCGGACCCCGTTCCAGACCCCCTCATTGAAACTCTTGTCGAACTTCCCGCCCTTGTCGAAGACCACGGCCGGCTTGAAATCCGCGGCCCAGGACGCGGAGGAAATCAGGAACACCGCCGTGGCGGCGAGTAGGATTCTGGTCATGTTGCTCTCCTTGTCGAACTTCCCTCGTGCGGACCTAATGGAACCATTTCCGGTTCGCGAAGGGAAGGCCGTTCCCCTGCTTCCCCGTCTTCAGACATTCCCGTCGGTTGGAGACAATCGCGGGATACAGAAGATGGGAACAGGGAGGCTGCCGACACAACCGCTCTTGACGCAACGAGAAGTAGTTCGAGATGAGAAGGACCATACGCGAGCAAAGGAGGAGCGGGAATGACGACAGCGGTTACCGTGAGTGGGAAGGGCTGCCGCAGATGGACGCCGGGAAAGGCCCCCTACGGGCACGCCGCAACCTGCGAAAACCCGATTGACAAGACGGGTATTTGTTAGGTAATGCTGGACTGTACCAATGGGTACGGCAGAAAGGACTCCGCGCATGCCAGATGACGGAAACGCAAAATCGGCGGACTCCAGCAAACCGGAGGAGCCGTTAACGCCACGCAAAGCCATGTTGGGGCTCCTTACGGCGATTTGGACCCAGAAGACCGTGTTGGGTCTCTTCGTCTACCTCTACCTCTCCGGGATTGGCTTTGTGTATGATCATGTATTCTACCGTGTCGGTTACGGTTTGGAGATCCTGCCCTATATCACCGTCGAGGACGTAGCCTTCTCCGTACTCAAGCACTGGATGTTGATTGCCGTGCCCGGCATCATTTTGCCGGTGACAGTGATCGTGCTACTCCTCTTGTGGCAGTCGGGCATAGTCACTAACAGCTTGACACGTGATCAGGTCATTCCGTGGTTGGACGTCATAATTCGTGAGTTGAAAGCCAGCCGCTTCAAGCCTCCGTCTCGGCCCTCGGACACGGCCAACCAGCCCCCCACCGAACAGAATTCACAACCCGGGGATCAAGCCCCCACGGAACCCGGCCCTCCAAACCAAACTCCTGCAACAACGGCTCCCCAAGAACCGAGTCTCGCGGACCGCTTTCTGGCCTTGCGTACGAAGTGCGCCGGGAAACTCGTGGAACTCAAGGAACGGTTGGTCGAACGGTTGGGTCGAGCCATCACGCGGTTGGCTCAAGTCATGTCCTTAGTGGCCTGGTCTGTCAAACCTCGGCCCAGGCCCTCGGACACGAGCAGGGAGCCGTCCACCGCCCAAGCTTCACAACCGGGGGGGCAAGCCCCCACAGACGGCCCTCCAGACCAGGCTCCTGTAACAACCGCTCCCCAAGGATCGACTCTCGTGGATCGCTTTCTCGCCTCGCTTACGAAGTGCGCCGAGAAAGTCATGACACTCAGGGACCGGTGGATCGAGCCGTTGGATGAAGCCCTCACGCGATTGGCTCAAGTCATGGTCCTAACAGACCGGTCGGTCAGACACCGGCCTGGGCCCTCGGACACGGCCGACCAGCCCTTCGCCGAACAGAATTCACAACCCGGGAATCAAGTTCCCACAGACGGTCCTCCAGACCAGGCCCCTGTAACGACCGATCCCCAAGAATTAACTTTCGTGGACCGCCTCCTCGCCTCACTTACGAAGTGCGCCAAGAAACTTACGGAACTCATGGACCGATCGGTCACGCAGTTGGTTCGATCCATGTCCTTTCTGAGACTTCAACTCATGTACTGGTCGGTCGTACTCGTGCGTTGGCCGGTCCTTGGGTTGGCTGCAGTCATGCACTGGTCGGTCATACTCTTCCGTTGGTCAGTCCTTGGGTTGGCTGCAGTCATCTACTGTTCGGTCATACTCTTGCGCTGGTCGGTCCTTGGGTTGGCTGCAGCCATGTACTGGCTGGTCCTTGGGTTGGCTGAAGCCGTGTACTGGCTGGTCCTTGGGTTGGCTGAAGCCGTGTACTGGTCGGCCATCCTCGTGCGGTGGTCGGTCATACTCGTGCGCTGGTCGGTCTCGTCGGTCGCGTGGTTGTGTTACGCCATCCCACAGCGCTCTCTCGCACTTGTCGTGTTGATTCTCTCCATCGTCCTACCTGTGTTGGCCGCCGTTTCGATCGCCAATCACCAAGCGGGCAAGCCACTCACCGCGACCGGCCAAACCATCTGCACCAAGTTCCCTTCCGGGAACTGTTACGAAGAAGCTGCACATATAGGTTCCACGGGGACGTATGCCATCATCGTCGTACCCGAATCGAAAGATGGAGCCGAAGACGGAAGCGCAGGCAGGAATGCAGGAGAAGCCGCTGGAAATGCAGAAGAAACCGCAGGCAAAGTCACAGGTGTGGCCGCAGAAACTCCGCAGTCGTACCTGAGCACCGCCAAGAGTTGGCTCCGAAAAACGTGGACAAGTATCACAATGCGAAAGATGGAGGAAACGAAACCGGCACGCCAGTACCTAGACCTCCTCACGAATCGGCTCGTAGAAACCCGGGTAATTCTCTCCGGTTTATTGTCTGTCCCCCAGCAGAAGAAGGACAAGGTTAAGGTCGTTGTGATTTCGAAAGACAACGTGGCGTATTTCGATGTCAGCGGCCAAGCGACCAAAAATAGCAGAAACAAAGAAGACACGAACTCCCAGAACCTTGCCCAAGCTGTAATGGCCAACACCCGCGCCGCCGCTGAACTCGCAACGACCACAAAGTTCCTGGCCGAAACCTCCAAGGACCTCGCCGAGGGCTCCAAGGCCCTTGCCCAGGCTGTTATGGCCAACACCGGCACCGCCGCCGACACCGCCACAACCTCCAAGCACCTCGCCGAGGCCGTCGAAACGAACGAGATGATCCTGAAGGATATCGCGTCCTCTCGTCCAATGGATTTCGTACGCCGCTATGTGATCGTCCGCCGTTCGGGAGAAGAAACTATTTTTTCGCTTGCAGGATTCAAAACGGGCCAGCGCGGTCTGAACGCCGACCAAATAGCTTGGCTACACGATTTCAGGAAGTCCGTACAAGCATGCGGCAAAAAGTTATCAACGATTCGGCTCGTCGGTTTCGCGAGTTCAGAACCGAATTCGCAGGATGTTGGACCGTACCCACACCTGTGCGTACCGCCACCAGACACGCCCAATCCTCCTTCGCAAGACGACCTTTCGCACCTAGCGAATTGTCATCTTGCAAACTGGAGGCTGGCGCACGTAGCCTCTTTCTGGCAAGACCCGGACGAATATGTAGGATCGCAAACCTCGACCGTGGATTCAATGATGATTGCGCTAAATAGGTCCTGCGAAAACCGCACCCAGTACGAAGTACCGTGGGAACACCTTCCCTCGATCATCGCGAAGCCGTGGTGTCAAGTCGGCCAAATGAAGCGAGAGAGGTTTCACGTCCCCGAGCGCGAGCAGCCCGATTTCCTGAACAGGAGCGTTCACCTCAGGATTGAGGATCCGGGAAGTTGCTCCAATCTGTAGCAACCGTCACACTCACGTCCTCAACTTCACGTGGGGGATGGTCTGTGGACCTCACTCCGGAGAGGCCGCTGTCGCACGGCGTCGCCGAATTACACCCGCGAAAGGCGGGTGCTTTGCTGTAAGTTCGTTGATCAGGATCACATACGCCCCTATGACCTCGGGGCGGTGTGGTCGGAATCTGCCGGGTAGCGTGCTGTTGTAAACGGTTGTCACTGTGTTGTAGAATTATTGACTGTACCCACAGGTACGGGCAGGAAACGGCGAAAGGAGTAGACCGCTAGGATCCTCCGTTCATCGGACGCAGGAGACCACGCATGGCCACCACGCAACTCTACTACGGCACCAACCGACGTTACCAAGGGCGAAATCGCTGGCTACCGACCGGATACGGCCCGGACCCAAGCAAAGACGGTACAGAGAACCTCCGGTTCGGCCGAGTCACAATCCGCTTTGATCACAACAAGGCGGCCGAGTTCCTTCAGGACGATTGTGGATTCGGCAGCGGCAACGGAGAGAAACTCGCAAATTATTTCTTCGGTCAGCGGGCCGAGGCGAGCATAGCCGCATTTCCCGAAGATCTTCTCAAGGGCGAGAACGAGTCCTCCCAGCCACAAGCGAAACTGGGCTCTGCGCAAGTGTTCGCCGACCTACGTCGGAAAATGACGAACGGAGACCATGTCCTCGTCTTCGTTCACGGTTTCAACGTAAGTTGGTGGGAAGCAGTTGCCTCGGCCGTCAGCCTGCAAAGCATGCTCAACCGTCATTGTGGCGGCGGCCAAACAGGTGGGGATTTAAGGCCTGTGCATGTCGTCCTGTTCACTTGGCCGTCCGACGGCCGGATCATTCCCTCCTGGTCCTATTTCTCCGACCGTAGCGACGCCACGGTCTCCGGCTATGCCTTCGGACGCGGACTCCTTAAACTCCGCGACTATCTCACCGGCGCCCGCCAAGTCTCACGACGGAAGAACGAACCCCCCTGTGAACCGTCGATACACCTGCTGTGTCATTCCATGGGGAACTTCGTCCTGCAGAACGCTCTGATACGGACCGAGAAGTACTCTGTCGGCGGCAGGCTGCCTCGGATCTTCGACCAGGTCTTCCTTTGCGCCCCCGACGTAGCCGCCGACGTATTCCAACCCGGCGAGGCCTTCCACCGCCTTCCCCAAATTGCCCGGGCCGTGACCATCTACCACAACAGGAGCGACGACACCACGCCCGTCTCGGCTTACACTAGGGGCAACACAGACAGGCTCGGCTGGGACGGCGCCGAACGGCCCGCCGATTTGCCCGACCGCGTCCACCAAGTGGATTGCAGTCGACTCGTGACCGGCCTGATCGAGCACCATTACTATCACTGCGGCAGTGTCAACGACGATATACGCCAGAGCATCGACGGAATCCCGACCGATTCCCGGGACCGGTACCGGGAACCGGCACGTCACGGTTGGCCGCACGTATGGCGCCTGGTGGGTGAATGATGCCCCGCCACCCGAAGTGGCCGACGTGGCTTCAGACGCCGTAAAGGAGCAGGAATTTCTGAGCGGCCTGCTTCGCCCTGTCGTCGATGTCAGCTTCGTGGGGTGCCTCCACTACGCCGAGCAAACGGCGGGTCTGGGCATCGCCCAGCAGCAGCCCGACGAAGTCTTCGACGGCCTCGTTTGAGTCCGGGACGTCGAGGACGCCACGAGCCTGGCATTGGTCCAGGTACCGGGCAAACGTGCGGCGTATGGGGTCGTGGGCCGACTTGTACAGGCTGCCGGCCAGAGACGGGCCGGAGCGCGCCTCGGATACGGCCGCACGGGTAACGGCGACCGCGTTGTCGCAGAGAACGTGCGCGGCCAACGCCCGGCCGAAGTCAGCCAGGGCCGCTTCGACGGTCGTGTGGCCGTCGAGGTGCCCGTTGAGCGCTACACGAACGCGCCCTGCGTTTCGTCGCATGACCGCCTCGAACAGCCCCAACTTGTCGCCGAACCATGCATAGAGTGTCTCTTTAGATGCGGATGATCGCCGGGCCACTTCAAGCATGGTGGTGTCGCGGTATCCCCGCTCGACCAGGACTTCGGCGGCTACGTCAAGGATGTGAGCCCGGCGCGGTGCGCGACGTGAACTTTTCATTCTGAAAATAGGTGGGTCACGGCATTTCTGCCAAGCAAACTCTCTCCCCCACACCGATATCGACAACAGCATCTCGTGCATGATAGACAACGTGCTGTGCCGTTTTCAGAGCCACTGAACGGAGGATGGATGGGCCAACCAGGTTGAACGCGGTACGAAAGCCTCCGCTCTAGCGGAGGCTGTAAATGGACTCGTATGGAAGCTGCTCGCTTAGGAAGCGTACTTCCAGGACGATACTGTCCCTGATTTCTGCGGCGCTGACGGTGGCCTTGTTTTCGACGACAGCGACGGCCGTTATGTTCTATTCTGGTCATGGACCTGCGCGCCAGCGAGTTCTACGAGAATATGACAGTTGTAGTGCGCAATCTAACTTGAGATCAGACGAAAACAAGGTCTTTACCGAGTGTATCGATAGGGGCATCGCCGGAATGACGGGGTTGTGTTATGGAGCACTGGTCCATGCCGAAGGTTCGACCGGCTATGCGTGGAACTTCCGTCCTCGCTGTCAGGTGAAAAAAGTGTATCGTACGGCGGGCTCGTCTGAAGGTCGTTGAACGAAATTTCCTTACGGAGAATTTTTATCCTGTCCTAGGCGCCATTGTCAAGATCAACCTAGAAAGCCTGCCCGCCAAGGGACTAGCCTAATTCCCTGGCAAACGCTCCCGCCTCACAGTCTCCTTTCGGCGCGGCTCCGGGAACACATCGGGCGTGCACAACACGTCGACCAGAACCGGTTGCGTCTTGCCCAGGCGCAACGCCTCCGTGAAGACGCCCTCCAACTCGCCGGGTTCGGTGACCCGCAGCCCCGCAGCGCCGAACAGCCTGGCGTATTCGTCGAACGGCGGGTTGCCGATGGTGTCGCCGATGTAGCGCTCGTCGTAGTAAAATTTCTGGTAGGCGCGTTCGGAACCGTAGTTGAAGTTGTTGAGGATGATGCAGGTGGTGGGGATGCCTTCGCGCACGGCGGTCTCCAGCTCGGCGCCGTTGTAGAGGAAGGAGCCGTCGCCGCTGATGGTGACCACCGGGCGCTTGGGTGCAGCGAGCTTGGCGCCCAAGCCCACGGGATAGCCGATGCCGATGGCGGCGAGTCCCTGGGGGGCCAGCAGGCTCCGGGGGCAATCGAAGGTCTGGTACTCGTAGACGTAGCCGGGGCCGACGCCGGCGTCGATGGTGATGATAGCGTCCTTGGGCAGGACCTTGCGCAGCGCGGCGTGGGCTCGGCGGGGATCGATGGGCCGGCCATTGTAGCCGGCTGCCTTGTCCCGGTGCGCCGCTTGCGCTCCCCGCACCTTTTTCGCCTTGCTCAGCCAACCCGAGCGGCTCACTCCCTTGCGCATCACCGACCGGAGCAGCGCCTTGAGCGCGGCCCGCGCCTCCGCTTGAATTCCCACCTCCGCCGGGTAAACCCGGCCGATGTTGTTCCGGTCCTGGGCGACGTGGATCAGCTTCGTACCGGGGGCGAAGAAGTCGGGACGCCAGAACGTGGTCGTATGACCCAGGCTGGTGCCTACCGCCAGCACCACGTCGGCCTGCTTGAAGAACGCCTGGGCTTCCGGCAAGGCCCCGCGGCCGATGGTGCCGAGGTACAGCGGGTACGACTGCGGCGCCACGTCGTCTCTGCCGGTGGAGGACATGATGGGAGCATCGAGGCGTTTCGACAATTCCACGACCTCGCCGCCGGCCTCGGACCAGAGCACCCCGCCACCGGCCAGCAGCACCGGGCGGCGCGCCTTCTCGAGCAGACGGACCGCCGCGGCCACGGCCTCTCGTTCCGGAGCCGGCGCGGCCACCTGGCCGTGAATCAGCCCGCCCATGTCCGGCAGCTCCACTGTCTCGTTCAGCACGTCCCGGGGCAGGTCCAGATGCACCGGTCCGGGGACGCCCGTTATGGTGCGCTGGTAGGCCTCCCAGGTCAGAGCCGCCGCCAGCTCGGGCTTGCGCACCTGCACCGACCACTTGACCACGGGCCGGAACATGGCCTGCTGGTCGATCTCCTGGCTGGAATCCCGGAACATGTCCTTCATCATGGGCGCGCCGGTGATCACCAGCACTGGGCTTTGGGCGTGGAAGGCGTTGGCCACCCCGGTCAGGAGGTTGGTGGCGCCGGGGCCGTTGGTGGCGATGCACACGCCGGGCCTGCCGGCGATGCGGGCGAAGCCGTCGGCCATGAGCGCGGCCGCCTGTTCGTGACGCGTCGACAGGAACTGGATGTCGTCGCGGCCGTACATGCCGTCGAGGATCTCGAGCATGCACGAGCCAACGACGCCGATTACCTTGCGTACGCCGAGTTGCGCCAGGACTTCGGCCACGGCATGTCCCGCTGTCATCTGCATGATGGTTCTCCTCCGGAGTGTTACTCCGAACCGTAAAGGAGCCGGCCGGGCAACACAAGTGTCCGCCCTGCCTCCCCTCCTGGATTCCCGCGTTCGCGGGAATGACGGATACCAAGTCTCGGATGCATCTCCCGGCACAGGGGTCCCTGAGTTCGGCGGGCTCGCTTCACTCTGTGACAGCGAGTTCGTCTGATTGCACGGTAAGCGGTCGAAATGGCGTGGAAACCGCGGGGAGCGTCTGGTAAGATCCTCGCTGTCACGAACCCGGGGACAGCCCCGGTTTGCCGCAAGCCTGCCCCAAGAGAGGAGCAGCCATGGAGCCCGATGGCATCATTTTCACGGAACGACGCGAGCAGCCCGTCAAGCAGTGGCCCTTCCCGGACAAGAAGGTGGGGCAGGCGAGAAAGGCCCAGCGTCACCCGCTCACCCGCCGGTACATGTACATGCGGGAGGACCACGACCGGCGCAACCTGCATGACGGTCCGGTGAACCCCGACCGGCTGGAGACCGAGGACTGGGCCGGGGTCACCCGCACCATGAAGAAGGTGGCGCTGGACATGGGCGCGGATATCGTCGGCGTTGCGCCCATCGACGAATTCGACTTCGTGCGCGGCACCAAGCCCCCTGAAGGTCACAAGGTGGCCATCTCCTTCGCCGTTCACATGAGCTTCGACGAGATGAAGCGGCTCGGCCCTCTCGCCCAGACCGAGGTGCACAAGGTCTACTACCTGCTGTCGGATGTCACCGTCCGTCTGGCGCAGTACATCCGCGCCTACGGCTACCACGCGAAGGGTTATCCCAACGAAGGAGACTTGCTGTTCATCCCGGTGGCCTGGAAGGCCGGGCTCGGCGAGTTGGGGCGCCACGGCTCACTCATCACCAAGAAGTTCGGCCCGAGCGTGCGTCTGGGCGCGGTCACCACCGAAATGCCGCTGATCCCCGAAGCGCAGCCCGCGAACTTCGGCTTCGACGACTTCTGCCTGCGCTGCAACGCATGCACGAACTTCTGCCCGGGGGACTCCATCATCCCGAAGAAACAGGAAGTGTTCGGCACCGTCCGCTGGCACGTGGACACCCCCACCTGCCGTCCCTTCTTCGAGCAGTACGAGGGCTGCAAGGTGTGCCTCACGGTCTGTCCGATCAACGCCCAGACCCCTGTCGCGCCCATGTACAAGAACCTCATGAAGGGACTCATGCGGCGCAAGATCCCCGTGCGCCAGCTCATCGACGAGTGGCGGGCGGAAGGCATCCAGGAGGCCGAGGAATTCGGCGAGGGCTGGGTTCCGGAAACCGAGGAAGAGAACGGATCCGGCGACGGCCGGTAAGACGGCTCGCCGATCCTTTGGACCGCAACAACGAGGGAGCGTTTCATGTTTTTCGAGCTGCGCCAGTACAAGACCAAGCCCGGCAAGCGCGACGCCTGGGTCAAGACCATGGAAGAGAAGATCATCCCGTTCCACGCCGCCAACGGCGTGGTGGTTTCCGGCAGCTTCACCGGCCGGGACGATGACGACACCTACGTGTGGCTGCGCCGCTTCGACAGCCAGGAGCAGAAGGAAGCCTTTGCCAAGACCATCGCGGAGAGCGACTACTGGAAGAGCGAGGTGGTCCCCGACATCCAGGAAATGCTGGACCGGGAAGCCATGGTGGTGACGGCGCTCGAAGCCACCGGGCTGTCGGTGATCAACTGAGAAAGTCCCCTGCGGTCACTTCGACCCGCCCAGCAGCTCACAGAGTCCGCGGATGCTCTCCACGCCCTCCAGGGCGTCGATGAGCTCGGCGACTTGCGCGGCCCGCGCAGGGTCCAGCGCCCGGCCCGCGCAGGTATCGAACTTCTGCCGCAGCTCCGCGGGGGTCAAGGGCTTTTCGGGCCTGCCCCGTGAGTGCTCCACTCGCCGCCGCAACTCGCCGCCGTCCTTGAGACGCACCGTCACATCGGCGGGACGAGCGCCGTCCGCGGTTTCCACGAGACCGTTGTCCAGCTCCATGACGATGCTTCCCGCGATGCGCCGGGCCGCCGGGTCGGCCGCGGCCTCGTCCGTGAACGTATCCAGCACCAGCGCCCCGTCCACGAGAGCCCTCGCCAGGATGTAGGGCATGCTGAACTTGGACTCGATGCCGTTGGCCGGCAGCGCGTTCATGATCCGGTCGAAGACCTGGGACGTCACGCCCACCCGCATGGAATCCACCTGGTCCGGCCGGAGGCCTTCCTGCCGCAGCTCCAGCACGGCGTCCACGGCGGAATGGGTCAGGCCGCCGCAGGGGTACGGCTTGACGCTGACGCCGATGCCCGTGAGGTCGAACGTGCGGCCAAGGCTCTCGAATGGGGCGGGGTCGCACTCAAGCCCGCGGCCGAAGCAGTCGAACACCCCCTTCCCTTCATCGAGCGCCGCAGGACTGGAAGTGAACCCTTGCGCGGCCAGGCGCGCCGCCAGCACGCCGTTCTGGGCGGCGAGCCCCGAGTGCAGCGGCTTGGTCATGGTGGCGAAGTTCCACACCATGCCCGACGCCATGGAAGCGGCGATGCCCAGGGCATTGCGCGTAGCGTCGGCGTCCAGACCCGCGAGCCCGGCACAGCAGGCCGCGGCCCCCACGGTTCCGAAGCTCGATGTCGCGTGCCAGTGGCCATGGGTGGAGAGCTGCGGCATGGAACGGGCCAGGCGCGATACCACCTCGAATCCCGCGACGTAGGCGGCGAGGACTTCCCTGCCGCTCGCGCCCGTCGCTTCCCCCATGGTCAGCACCGCGGGGATCAGGCCGGCGGTGGGCTGCCCCATGAGATAGCTGTGGTCGTAGTCCAGGGCGTGAGCGGAGGTGCCGTTGCACAAGGCCGCTAGCGTGGCCGAGGTCCGGAAACCCTGCCCGATGACGGTGGCCTCGGCGGCCCGGGATTCCTGCTGGGCCAGAGCACCGCAAATACGGGCTCCTTCCTCGCCGGAACCCGCCAGCGCCACCCCGACGCAGTCCAGGAACGCCGCCTTGGCGGCGGCGACCACCTCCGGCGGGAGCTTGTCGAAGTCGTTGCCGGTGACAAAGTCCGAAACCCTTTCTGCTAGCCCTGCCATAGAGTGTTCCTTTCAACGGGCAGCGGTCGCCCCGCCCCACCTGGATTCCCGCTTCCGCGGGAATGACGGTTTGCGGGCGCCCGCGTCTTATCGCTTACCGGCGACGGAGCGGCATGTGGCCGGCGGGTCCGCGGATGCCGTCGTCACAGCCAGCCGAGGAACCGGAACAGCCCCGGACGGTCGGTGAATTCGTCGATGGGGAGACGCTCCAAAAAAAGAACTCCCTTGGGCGTCACGGGCGGCACCTGCGAATGCACCGCGTAAGACCCACCGGTTTCGGTCAGGCGAAAGCCGTCGTTGGAGAGGTCCACGAGACCTTCGCCGGAAAGCAGATCGAGAATCGCGCGGTCCGCTTGGTCGAAGCGCATCTCGATGTCTCCCGCCCTGAAGGCCCGCACCAGGCCCGCCAGCAGCGCGACGACCTTGGGGTCTTCCGACGGGTGGCTCGGCACGGCTCTCCCCCTCCGGTCTCCCTGTTACGCGTTCTGACCCGGATCCTGGTTGCCCGGCCTGGTGTGGCCCAGCACCGTGGTGGCCGCGCTGATCATGGAGGTGATGTCGCTCAGGTTGGCGGGGACGATGAGCGTGTTGCCTTCCTTGGCGAGGTTGCCGAACCGCTCCAGGTAGTTTTCCGCGACCCGGAGCTGCATGGCCTTGTCGCCGCCTTCGGAGCCGAGGGCCTCGGCCACTTTCTTCAGCCCTTCGGCGGTGGCTCCGGCCACGGCGAGAATGGCCGAGGCCTCGCCTTCGGCCTCGTTGATCTGCCGCTGCTTGGCGGCTTCCGAAGCCTTGATGACCTGCTGCTTCTCGCCTTCGGCCTCGTTGATCTTGGCGTCCCGTTCGCCCTCCGACGACAGCACGGTGGCGCGTTTCTCCCGCTCCGCGCGCATCTGCTTCTCCATGGCCGAGAGCACGTCCGACGGCGGGTTGATGTTCTTGATCTCGTATCGGAGCACCTTTACGCCCCAAGGATCGGACGCCTTGTCGAGCTCCTCGACCACGGACTGGTTGATGTGGCCCCGCTCCTCGAAGGTCTTGTCCAGCTCGATCTTGCCGATCTCGCTACGGAGCGTGGTCTGGGCGAGCTGGGAGATGGCGAAGATGTAGTTGCCGATGCCGTAGGACGCCCGTTCGGCGTCCACCACCTGGAGGTAGAGCACGCCGTCGACCCCCACCTGGACGTTGTCCGAGGTGATGCAGACCTGCTCTTCGATATCGAGGGCGTGCTCCTTGAGGCTGTGCCGGTAGGCCACCCGCTCCAGGAACGGCACCAGGATGTTGAATCCGGGCTTGAGCGTGCGCGCGTACTTGCCGAGGTTCTCGATGACGTAGGCGTTCTGCTGCGGCACGACTACCGCCGTCTTGATCAACACCACCAGCACGACGAGGGCGATAACGCCCGTCGTGATCAAAAAACCGAGATTCGCATCCATTTACTTTCCTTCCCCGGGTTCGTTCACCCTGTCGTCCGCAAGCCCCTCGATGGACAGATTCAGGCTGTCTCTTCCGACCACCCGCGCCTGGGCGCCCGCCAGGATCGGGGCCGGACCGACGTTGACCGCGGTCCACTGCGTGCCTTGGAGGCTGACCCGCGTCTGTGCCCCGAGAGGCACGTCTTCACCGACCGATACGATCCGTCCGGCCACCGTGTATTCGAAACCCGGCAGACCGCCGCGAATCCGGTCGTAGAGCTTCCCCCGGAACCACACCATGGACACCACCGCCAGGATCGCGAACGCCAACAACTGACCCCAAACGGGCAGCTCCACTCCCGCCAGGCCGATGATCCCGACCAGGACTGCGGCGGCCCCGACGAAGATGAGGTAGAATGCGGCGTCGACAGCCGTCAACTCCACACCCATCAAGACAATTCCCAGACTCAACCAGCCCCACCAAGGCATGTCCCTACTCCCGCGCGTTGGGCCGTCTTCGGCTTCGTCGGCAGCTACCATCCTCCATGCACGGTGACGGTCGCCGCCGGTATTGGATTGGCCCCCTGATACGAGTATGCTCGTTTACATGGGTCGGATCAATCCCGCCAAGGAGGTGCTGTCGTGACGTCAGCGGATCAATTCATCGACGAACTGTGGGACTACGCATACCAGGTGCCAATGGTGGAGCATCCCTGGTTCAAGGGCATCGTCGACCACCGGTGGAGCCGCGAGCAGATCGTCCGGGGGGAAGTGCAGCACTATCTCCGGGTGCGCACCAACCCCATCTACTTCGGATACATGGCGGTCAACGCGGTGGCGAACCGGGAGCAGGGGTTGGCCGACGTGGTGCTGGAGAACTTCCTGGAAGAGCTGTCCGGCGACCGCAGCCACGTGGACATCATGTACCAGTTCCTGGAGGAAGCCGGGATCTCGCGCGAGGAAGCCGACAACGCCGAGCCGACGCCCGGAACGCTGGCGGCCATCGAGATGATCATCGGCTGCTGCCAGCGGAGGTCGGCGCTGGAGGGCGTGGCCATGCTCGCCTTCGTGGAGAGCCAGCACGGCGGGCCTGACGGCGCCGCCGCCCGGGTCTACAAGGAGTTGGTGGGACATTACGGCTTTTCGGAACGGCAGGTGGAGACGTACCGCATTCATGCGGAACAGGACGTGGGGCACGGCTCCCGGCAGATCGAAACCCTCCGCCGGGCCGGCACCGATGCGGAAACCCGTGAAAAGATCCGGCGCGCCGTGAAGCTGGGCATCACCGCGTTCACGCTGGAATGGGACGGCCACGTCCAGGCCATGACCGGGCGGCGGGACTTCTGGCCCGGCGTCCGGCCTTTCGACCCGCGTCAGGCCGAGGCGGGCCTGCCGGAGGTACGGCAGGCCTGAGCGCCGGCTAGAGCGGCCAGTCGTCCGGCAGCGGTGCGCGCAGCTTCTCGTACTCGGGATCCTCGCCACAGGTCTCACCGACGCGTTTCAGCGTCGCGACGAGGTCGTCGAGTTCCATGTCAAGCGTATTGGAGACCATACCCGCGGTCTCTTCGAAGCCGAGGCCTCAATTGCCGTATCAGCCGCCCATCCGCTTGAAAATGTATTTCTCCCGTTCGGTCATGCTCTCCTCGCGATAGCCTTGCTGCATCTCTCGAGCGTCACCCGGGGGGTCAGCCGTCAGACACTCGACGACTCTTCCCGGGACGCGGGTCCGGAAAAGCCCACCCGCTGCACCGTCACGAGCTCCGTGACCGCCGAGGGCGACCCATCCGCGGAAAAGCGCACGGTCATGCGCGCCAGTATCCGCCAACGGACCCGCCGCCATTCGACCGTGGCGATCAGGAACGTGTTCTCCACCACGTCGCCTTCGCGGCCGTTGCAGGCAACCACGGCCTCCAGATCCGCGGCGCCCGACGGCGCGACCCGGAAGTCCACGAGTTCCCGGAGGGCGCCGCGGAACTGCCCGTGAGGGAACCGTACATCCAGGAACCGCATCTCGGCAGTGGTCCGGTTGGTGACGCGCCAGACAATGCGCCAATCCCGGCCGCTCCCGGCACAGGAGATCTGTGTCACCTGGACCCGCGGTTCCCCTGTTTCGCGGTCCGGCCGCATCATCCTTTCGAGTCCGGTGTCCTCGGCCGGTACTCCGCGGCGGCAATCCGGTCGGGGAACTCGACATCCTCGTTGCGGCAGGCGTCGATGATGAGCTTCGAGCCCCAGTCCCGACCCGGGTGCACGGGATCGAGACGGCTGCCCTTGACCCGGTCGATGATGGAGATGTCGGTGGCCGCGTCCACCCGGGTGGCCATGGCCCACAACACCTCTTCTTCGTCGTACACGTCGATATCCGCGTCCACCACGATGACGTGCTTGAGCAGCTCCGTGCCGGTAAACGCCGCCATGGCCGCCAGCTTGGCCTCGCCCTCGCAGCGCTTGTCGATGCTGATGTAGCAGTGGAACCGGCCGGCGCCGCTCAGCGGCAGACAGACCGACCGGACCGTGGGCACCACCGCCTGGACCTTGCGGTAGATGCTGCCCTCCTTGGGGACCGCCCCCAGCAGCCGGTGGTCACGGTGTCCGGCCAGGATGTCCATACACCAGGCGCCCCGGCGGTGGGTGATGGCGGTGATCTCCACCACCGGGGATTTGCCAGGGTCCCCGTACAGGCCGGTGAAGTCCCCGAAAGGGCCTTCCACTTCGCGCTGGTGCGGCAGCACCCGGCCCTCAATGACCATCTCCGCGTCCGCCGGCACCAGCAACTCGTCGCCGAAGGTCTCCGACGGCACCAGCCGCAGCGGCTCGCCCATGAGCCCGCCTATGCTCTCGTACTCGTCCTCGGCGATGCCGTTGAGGATGCAGTTGCCGAGGTAGTAGGCCGGGTGGTGCCCGATGACGCAGGCCACCGGCAGCGCTTCGTTGCGTTCCTCGGCGCGCACGAAGTAGTCCCAGAGGTGGCGCCGCTCGAAGAACATCACTAGGTGGTTCGGGTCGCGCACGTAACACCGATGGAAGGACGAGTTGTAGACGCCGGTGTCCGGGTCCCGGGCGCACCAGGTCATGGTGAGGTAGGGACCCAGGTCGGCGACGTGGTGGGTCAGGACCGGCAGGAAGTAGAGGTTCGGGTCCATCCTGACCTGTTTGACCGGAGCGTCGGCGACACCCACCACGACGGGCTTCTCCCGCCTCGCTTCGCGGGCCTGGAACTCGATCATCAACTCCCGGCCGGCCTGCTCGGGCGGCAGGCCCAGGGCCACGGCGCAGGCGGCGCGGGAGGCGAACACGTTCATCAGGAGAGGAAACTCGGAGGGCTCGCCGCTCAGGTTGTCGATGTTGGAGAAGAGCACCAGCGGCTCCCGCTTGCGCTTTTCCAGGTCGGCGATCATGGCGCAGACTTCCAGGTTGATGTCGTGCTTGTCGGTGACCTCCAGCAGGCGCTCGGGGGCGAGGCGCTTGACGGAATCGATGTAGGTTCTCAGGTCCATCGCCAGAGTGTACGGTCCGCCAGGGTGCCCGTCAACGTCGCGTCGCGGGGACAAGGTCCTCGCGGAGTTCCGTTGCAATCCCCCGGCGAAAGGAACAAGCTTTGGACTCGGCCCGGCACCCTCGACCGAATTCGCGGCGGCCCTTGTTTCCATGAACGCGACGACACAAGACCCGGCGTCCGGGATTCGTTTGACCGTCCCGCGGGCGCTCCACGGCAAACGGCTGGATGCCACCCTGGCCGCGCTGTTGCCGGACTACTCGCGCTCGAGGCTCCAGCGGCTGGTCCGGGACGGACACGTCCGGATCGACGGCCGCGTGCCGGAGTGCTCGGACAAGGTCGCGGCCGGCGCCACCATCGAAATGGAGCTTCCCGAGCCCGCCGAGGTGTCGTGGAAGGCGCAGAGCATACCCCTGGAGATCATCCACGAAGACGGGGCGCTGCTGGTGATCAACAAGCCTCCCGGAATGGTGGTCCATCCCGGGGCGGGCAATCCCGAGGGCACGTTGCTGAACGCCGTCATGCACCACGCGCCCGAGCTCGGGGCGGTGCCACGGGCCGGCATCGTGCACCGGCTGGACAAGGACACGTCGGGCCTGCTGGTGGTGGCCCGGACCGATGCCGTGCGGCTGCGGCTGGTGCGGGAGCTGCAGGCCCGGCGCATCAAACGCGAGTACCTGGCGCTGGTCCGGGGGGCCGTACGGGCCGGCGGCTCCATCACCGCGCCCATCGGACGGCACCCGGTCCATCGAACCCGCATGTCGGTGCAGCAACGCGGCAAGGAGGCCACGAGCCACTACAGCGTGAATGCGCGGTACCGAGGCCACACGCTGCTGCGGGTGCGCCTGGAATCCGGACGCACGCACCAGATCCGCGTGCACATGGCGCACATCGGGCACCCGGTGGTGGGCGACCCCGTGTACGGCGGACGGGCCGCGGCCCACGACAAGGGACAAGGACGGGAACTCATGGAGTCGTTGCGCGGCTTCCGGCGGCAGGCCCTTCACGCGGAGCGGCTGGGCCTGCTTCATCCGGAAACGGGCGAACCGGCCGAATGGGCGGCGCCCATGCCCGACGACATGCGATCGCTCGTGGAGGCGATGGCGGAGGACGCGCATCCGTGAGGCCGGGTTTCCCTTGTCCCGCCATTTGATAGTAGAATCGCGGCGATTCGGACGGGCCGCCGGACCACCCCGCCAAGACAAAGGAGACCACAGATGAGTCAATCCGTCAGCGCTTACAACTACGAGACGTTCAGCCGGTCGGAAAGCTCGGCCATGGCCGGTGAGTTCGCGGCTCGCCTACGGGCCGGAGAGGAAGCCCCCGACTTCGCCCTCCCGACCCTCGACGGCGAAACGGTCAAGCTCTCCGGGTTCAAGGGCAGCAAGCACGTGCTGCTGGAGTTCGGCAGCATCACGTGACCGCCGTTCGTGGGCGAGGTCTCGCCCCTCAACGAAATGTACCGGAACTATCGCGGCAAAGGCTTCGAATTCCTCACCATCTACGTACGGGAACCCCATCCCGGGGAGCACTACGGTCCGCACAAGGACTTCGGGCAGAAGCTGGAATACGCGCGCCAGTGCAGGGACCAGGACGGCATCGAGAACCCCCTGCTGGTGGATGACCTGGAGGGTACCGTCCACCAACTCTACGGCGTCCTCCCGAACATGATCTACATCGTCAGCAAGGAGGGCCGCATCGTCTACAAGGCCATGTGGACCGACCACGACGAGATCCGGGTGGTCCTGGACAACCTCGCCATGGCCGACGAGTTGCGCGCCCAGGGCGTGCGCCTGAAGCCATCCCTCACCGAGAAGATCAACTTCATCCCCGCCCAGTACGCCGGCGGCGTCCGCGAGAAGGTCTTCGACCGGGCGGGGCCGAAGGCGTGGCAGGACTACCAGTCGACGTTCGGGGGATGACCGGGGGACGACCTGCCATGACCGAGAAGATCCGCACCTACTGCGCCATGAGCAAGTCCCGCTGCGGGGTGGTGGCCACGGTGGAGGACGGGCGCTTCGTGCGCCTGGAGCCGGACGCCGACCATCCCAACCGGGGCATCTGCATCAAGGGGCAGGCGGCGCCGGAGCTGGTGTACGACCCGCAGCGGCTGCGCTGGCCGCTCCGGCGCACGACGCCGAAGGACGATCCCGACCCGCGCTGGGAGCAGGTCGGTTGGGACGAGGCCATGGCGGAGATCGCGCGGCGTCTGGCGGAGTTGCGCAATCGCCACGGGGCGGAGTCGGTGGCGTTCTACCGGGGGGCGTCGGGGGGCAGCGCCTCGGCGGAGTACGAGCCGTGGCTGATCCGCTTCGCCAGCTTGTTCGGCAGCCCCAATACGATTTCCACGGGTCACATCTGCAGTTGGCACAAGGACAACGGCTCCCGTTACACCTATGGGACCGGCATCCCGAATCCGGACTTCGAGAACACGGCCTGCGTGCTGCTGTGGGGACACAACCCCAACGCTTCCTGGCCCACCCAGGCCATTCGCATCACCGCCGCCCGCAAGCGCGGCGCACGCCTCATCGTCATCGACCCGAGGGCCATCCCGCTGGCGCGGAAGGCCGACCTCTGGCTCAAGGTCCGGCCGGGCACCGACGGGCTGCTGGCGCTGAGCTTCCTCAACGTGATGCTCGCCGAGAAGCTCTACGACGAGGAGTTCCTCCGCGATTGGACCAACGCGCGGCTGCTGGTGCGGGACGGGTCGGGCGAGATGCTGACCCAGGACGCCGTGATCAACGGCGGGTCGCCGGATCGTTACGGGGTTTGGGATGGTTCGGCCAACGAGCTGGCCTTCCACGACCCGACAAGCCCGGCATCGGTTCCGAATCCGGGCCTGGAAGGCTCATTCGAGGTACGGCTTGAGAACGGCGCGGCCGAACGTGTCACACCGGTCTTCGAGTTGCTGCAGCGGCACTTGAGCCGGTACACCCCGGAAGCCACGGCGGACGTCACCGGGATCGATCCCGATCAGGCACGCCGTGCGGTTCGCCTCTTCTGCACCACGCCGCCAGCCTGCTACTACAGCTACAACGGCCTCGAACAGCACGCCAACGCCATGCAGACCAACCGCGCGGTGTGCCTGTTCTACAGCCTGACCGGCAACCTCGACCGTCCCGGCGGCAACGTGCGGTTCGCCAAGACGCCGGTCAACGGCATGGACGGGCGCGGGCTCCTCGCCGCGGAGCAGGCACGCAAGCGGCTCGGACTCGAGGCCCGGCCCCTGGGCCCCGTCGCCACCGGCCGGGTGCAGGCCTACGAGGTCTACCGCGCGGTGCTGGAGGGCAAGCCCTACCCGGTCAAGGGCTTTCTCAGCTTCGGCGGCGACATCATCATGGCCAACGGCGACACGCTCCGCGGGCGTCGCGCCCTGCAGCAACTGGATCTGTACGTGCAGACCGACTTCTACGAGACCCCGGCCGGGCGTTACGCCGACTTCCTCCTGCCCGCCGCCACTTCATGGGAGGACTGGCACGTGAAGGCCTCCTTCGACCAGGGAGCGACCACCAGCACGTGGCTGCAGTACCGGGCGCCGGTGGTGGAACCGCAATACGAGTGCCGCTCCGACGCCGACATCCTCTTCGACCTGGCGGGAAGGATGGGCTTCGACGAGCAGTTCTGGCACGGCGACCGCGAGGCGGCGCTGGACTACATGCTGGAGCCCGCCGGCATCACCGTGGCCCAGTTGAAAGACCATCCGGGCGGGTTGTCCATGCCCAGGGAGACGCGGCACCGGAAGTACCTGGACAAGGGATTCGACACGAGCACGGGGCTGGTGGAGATCTACTCGGTGCCGTTCCGGAAACAGGGTTATGCGCCGCTGCCGGAGTTCAGTCCGGGCGAGACGCAGTTCGGCGCCGACGTAGTGCGGGACTACCCGTTCACCCTGACCACGGCCAAGGCCATCAACTTCTGCCACGGGCAGCACCGGTCGGTGCCGTCGCTCCGCGCGAAGACGCCCGAGCCCTTGGTGGAGATCAATCCCGACGACGCGGCGGATCTGAATATTTCGCCGCGGGCGCCGGTGCGGGTGGAGACGAAGGTCGCCGCCGTGACCATGAAGGCACACCTCAATCCCGAGCTTCCCCGCAGGGTGGTCCGTGTCATGCACGGCTGGTGGCAGGACTGTCCCGACCTCGATCTCCCCGGCTACGATCCGTTCAGCCCAGACGGCGCCAACGTCAACCTCGTCATCGACAACGAAGTCATCGATCCCATCACCGGCTCCGTGCCGCACCGTTCCTACCCGTGCCGGATCCGCGGCGCGCGAGACGCAGCGGCAGCGGAGAGGACGAGTTCCGCACCGTAATGCATCAACGTACGCCCGAATTGATTCGCGAAACAGACGCGGGTCAGAACGGCAGGCTGTGCCTCCTCGCGGTGTTGCAGGGCTTGCAACTGGGGACGACGTTGCCCTTGGTGCTCTTGCCGCCGCGGATGACGGGGACGAGGTGATCCATGGTCAGCTCCCGTGGCGGGAACCGGCCGCCGCAGTGAGCGCAAACGCCGTTGCTGGTCCGGTTCTTCCACCACTGGCTGTCGCGCAGCTCACGGGCCTTCCGGCGCTCGTGGCGTATCTCTTCCTCGGTGACCGGAACGAGGAAGGCGTCGGGGTCGGAGGCCATCTCACAGCACCTTGTTCTTCAGGGTCCTGAAGTAGATGGTGAAGCCCACGGCGACGCCGAGGTACAGCACGCTGCGGGCCAGCGCCCAGCCCTCCCCGGCGCCGAGGTAGTTCGTCAGCTCCCACCCGCTGAAGAAGATGAAGAAGACGATGGACGTGCCGATGAGTATCTTGTGGGCGGTCATCAAGCGCATGGCTCAAGCATCCCGATGGAGGCCTAACGTCATCCGTCTATTTCTAGTAGATTTTCGGGAATTCCAACAGGCAAGGAGAGCCCATGTCCATGGAAGTGGTCCATACCAACAAGGCGCCCGCGGCCATCGGCCCGTACGAGCAGGCCATCAAGGCCAACGGGTTCGTGTACACCGCGGGGCAGATTGCGCTGGCGCCCGAGTCCGGCGAGCTCGTGGCGGGCGGCGTCGAAGCGCAAGCGCGCCGGGTGCTCGACAACGTGACGGCGGTCCTGGAAGCGGCCGGCACCTCCTGGGGCCAGGTCGTCAAGACCACCATCTACCTGACGGACATGGCCGACTTCGGCGCGGTCAACGCCGTCTACGAAAGCTACCTGGGTTCCGCCAGGCCCGCCCGCACCACGGTGGCGGTGGCGGGACTGCCCAAGGGGGCGCTCGTGGAAGTGGACACGGTGGCGCTGGCCTAAGGTGTCCTGGGAGTGCCGTCGGGGTTGAGGTAGTCCCCCCAGACGTGAGCGGCCGTGAAACCCAGCACCTTCTCCGCCCTGGTGACGTCGAGGCCGCCCCAGTGTCCTGAGTAGCCTTCCTTGATGGTCGTGCCGGGGATGTAGCGGCGGACCAGGTCGCCGGTGGGCTCGGGATAGCGGCTGGTGGCCGCGGCGATGTTGAAGACCTCGTGTCCGGAAAGCGGCGCCTCCAGCGCCAACCGGCACGCGACGGCGGCGTCCCGCGCGTCCACATAGCTCCAGAACGTCCCCATCTTGGCCCCCGGGTCGGCCCAGCGCTCCGGCAGCGTGCCGTAAGTCGCGTCGAAGTTCACGCCGCTGAACCGCAGGCTCGCCACGGTGACGTCGCTGTACCGCGTGACCGAGTCGGCCAGTTGCTCGCCGAACACCTTGGAGAGGGCGTAAGGGTCCTGGGGCCGGCACGGGTAGGCCTCATCCAGGGGCAGATAGTCGGGCTCCCAAATGCGCGGGGCGTAAAGGAAGCCGTAGGCGGCGATGCTCGAAGCGCACACCACGCGCGGCACGCCCAGATCCACCGCGGCCTTGAGCACGTTGTAGGTGGCGGTGACGTTGTTGCCGAAGGTCTCGCAGTCCGGCGCGAGGTTAGGAGCCTGGTAGGCGCCCAGATGGACCACGGCGTCGGCGCCCCCGAAAGCCTCGTAGAGGTCGCCCGAGCGGCGCAGGTCGCACAGCCAGGCGTCGCACAGCTTCGTCGGCGGCGGCACGATGTCGAGACTCAGGGCCTCGTAGCCGTGATCGAGAAGGTGGCCGATGGCGTGCTGCCCGAGGCGGCCGCTGCCGCCGGTCACTACGACCCTGGGCACCTGGGCCTCACTCCGACGAACGAGTCGAGCTTCACCAATCCCTCCGCGTTCTCCTCGAGGCGCAGCGCCTTGGGCTCCCGCCCCGCGGCCACGGCGTCGATGGCGTCGCGGATCATGCGGCGCAGCATGATGATGCCGCGGTCGGAGTTGCCGAGCCGTTCTTCGCGCTCGCCCAGCAGCCGCTGGGTCCCCTGGGTAACGATATCCTCCTGGCGGATGTTGCCGCGGTAGGGCATGAGCGGCCGCGTGTCGTAGGGCTTGACCTCACCCTTGGGGGCCTCCCGTTTCCTCATCCGCGCCAGCCGCTCGAAGATGTCCGGGTCCGGACCGGTGTAGTAGTCGACGGTGAACAGCATGAAGTGGTCGTCGTCGTTGGGCGTGAGGAACATGAAGTGCTCGTAGTTGGAGCCCACCTTCTCCAGCACCTCGGGCTCCACCCGCGCGTGCACGAACTCCGTGTCGCCCACCTGGAGGATGCTCGGCAGCCCCAGGCTCATCTCGTCGACGAACTCGGTGCCTTCCACCCGACCCGGCTTGGACATGACCATCTTCATGCCGTAGGGCGTCTCCACCGGTTCGTAGGCCGGCGGGCTCTTGGCGCTGAAGAACTCCTCGCCCCAGGTCTGCTCGCCATAGGCGCTGCGGCTGTGGAGGATCCACACGTGGCAGGGGTCGGCGCTGTTCTCGTAGAAGTTGAACCAGTTGTAGTCGAAGTACCGGGTGCTCTCCACCAGCCGCTGCCCGCCGTGGTCCACCAGCGGCGAGTAGTTGGGCAAGGGCGGCGGATCAGCGGGGTCCGGGCCCATGTAGGCGAAGATCAAGCCTCCCAGGTTTCTCACGGGGTAGGCCGGATGCTTCACCTTGGCGCAGAAGGCGCTCTCCGGCGGCTCGGACGGCTGCTCCAGGCAGTTGCCCGTCACGTCGTAGAGCCAGCCGTGGTACGGGCAGCGGATGCCGCGCTCTTCGATGTCGCCGTATTCCAGGGACGAGCCGCGGTGGGAGCAGCTTTGGCCGATGAGCCCCAACCGCCCCCGGAGGTCACGGAAGAGCACCAGGTCCTCGCCCAGCACCCGTACCGCCCGGGGAACGTCGTGGAGCTCCGCCTCGGTGCCCACCGCGAGCCAGTAGCGCCGCAGCCACTCTCCGCCCGGCGTGCCGCGCCCCACGCGCGGGATGTCCTTGTTGGTGCTTCTGAAGGTTTCCACGGGACGACCTCAGGCCGGCTCGAACACCGCGGCGCGCATCAATCCAGGAGGCCGCCGCGGCTCAGCTCCCGGTGCACCGAGTCCCGCGCCTCCGGCGGCAACGGTCTGGTCTCCCACTTGGGGAAGCGCTTGATGTCGAATCCACGCATCCGGTACATCTCGGCCACCACGGCCCGGCCGTGGCGCTTGATCTGTCCGATGATGACCGCGGTGACATCGTTGACCCGGCGCTGCAGTTGCACCGCCTGCCCGTAGTCCTCCCGCTCCAGCGCGCGCCACAGCTCGACGCACAGCTCCGGAAGGCAACTCGTGGGCGGATTGATCATGCCCGCCACTCCGAACGGCACCAGCCCGAAGATGTCCGCGTTTCCGGTGAACACCGACACGTCCGGCGGGAACAACCGTACGTAGTCCAGCATGGCGCCGGCGCCGTAGGCCACCTTGATGCCGCGGATGGTGGGGATCTCCTCCTTCATGCGCTGCGCGAAGGGCGGCGCGATGGAGATGCCCGAGTACTTGGGGTTCTCGTAGATGAAGATGGGAAGCGGCACGGCGTCGGCCACGGCCCGGAAATGGGCCATGAGTTCGTACTCCGAGTGGTCGGCGTAGTAGTACGGCGGGATGACGCCGATGCCGTCAGCGCCTTGCTCTTCGGCGTGGCGCGCCAGCTCCACCGTGCTCTCCGCATCCGCCGTCCCCACGTGCACGATGAGGGGCGCACGCCCGGCGTTCTGCTCGACGGCGACCTCGGCGGTCCGTTTGCGCTGGGCTATGGACATGGCCGGCCCCTGCCCCGAGGAACCCAGCATGAACAGCCCCTGGACCCCGGCGCCGACATAGAAGTCCACGAGCTTCCGGAGCATCGGCTCGTCCACCGTTCCGTCGTGCTCGAACGGCGTGATCACCGGAATGACGATGCCCTTGATCATGGTCCTGTTCCTCCGTGGTCATCAGATAGCCTCTGGGAGTTGCCGCCGTCAAGCAGCCAGGAGCCGCATGAGCCGGCCGTAGCCGTCGATCCTCTCGCGCATGCTGATGGCCTTGAAGGCGACATAGAGCTGGGACGTCATGTTGGCGATGACCGGCAGCCCGAGATCGGTCTCGATGTCCTCGATGACGTCCACCACCGGGAAATTGGCGCAGGGGATGTAGATGCCGTCCGGGTTGTCCGCTTCCCGCACTGCCCGTTTGGCGGCCTGGTAGATGTCCGCCACCGAGGCGATGCTGGAAGTCGTGAAGTCCGTCCCGAGGGAAACCAGCGATGACGCCTCGAACCCCCATGCCTTGAGATAGCCCACCACCTTCTCGTTCAGGTCGGGCGGATAGGGGTCGACCACGGCCAGGCGCGAAACCCCGAGGTCCCTGAACGCGTCCAGGGCGGCAACGATGCTGGTGGTGCAGGGCACTCCGGTGATGGTCTCGAGCTGCTCGATGAGCTTCGTCTCGAAACCCTTGCCTTGGCTCAGCACCAGCGGCGAGCCGCCGTGAATGATGAAGTCGCAGGAGCGCCGCTTCAGCTCATGGGCGCACGCCTCCACCTGCTTCAGCGCCTCCCTGTAGGCCTCCTCCTTCCAGCCGCCCACCATGCACGCCACTCCGATGAGACCCACCCCGTCCGGCACCATACGGTAGAAGTCATAGGCATTGAGCTCGATGACCGAGGGAGAGATGTAGCCAATTCTGGCGCGGTAGCCGAACATGGGCTGCTCCTTTCGTGGCCGGAACGAGACGGACCCGCGGTCTTGCCTCGCATGACGCGGGTCCCGTCACTCAACCGGCGTCGTTGAACTTGTAGAACGGCTCCGGCGGATGCTCTTCGTGCGATTCGAGGAAATCCCTGACCCGCGGGAGCAGCCGCGCGTCGACCCCGCCGGCCCGCTTTCGGGACGGCGGCGCGACCTTCTCCTTCACCGCTTTCAACAACGCCTTTTCGTCGAGGCGCACGTGCTTGCCGCCGCGGTAAAGGATCTCGCCGTCCACCATCACCGTGTCCACGGCCCCTGCCCCGCCGCGGTAGATCAGCGCGTCCACCGGCGTCTGATGCCTCGCGAGATACGGCTCCACCATGGGCCTCGAATCCACCAGCACCAGGTCCGCGCGCCTTCCCGGCTCCAGGGTGCCGCACGTCGCGCCCCAGCCCAGGATGTCCGCGCCGCCCGAGGTTGCGGCCCGGAAGATCTCGGCCAGCGGCATCAGCCCCGGGCCGGCGCCGGGAATCCGCTGGAGGTTGGCGGCCAGGCGCATCTCCTGGAGCATGTCCGGACGGTCGTTCAGCGGGCTGCTGTCGAGCCCCATGCCCAGCCTCACGCCGCCGGCGTGGAAGTGCATCAGCGGAGCGATGCCGCTGCGCAGGCGCAGGTTGGAGCTCGGGTTGTGCACCACCGCAGCGCCCTTCGCGGCGGTGGTCCCGATGTCCCCGCGGTTGAGCCACACGCCGTGGGCCAGGCTCACGTCCGGCGCCAGAAAATCCAGGCCGGCCAGCCACTGCACCGCGCTCTTGCCGTACTCCCGCAGAAAATACGACCGCTGGTACTTGGTCTCCAGCACATGGATCTGGATCCCCAGTCCGTGCTCGGTGGCCTCGCGGCGGATGGCGCGCAACAACTCCTCCGTGCACCATTGGGGCCCGGCCGGGGTGAGGAACAGCCGCGCCCGGCCGTCGCCGATTTCGCCGGCGAGCCGGCGCGCCACCCGGAAATAGTCGTCGGGCGCCGCGGTCCGGGACTTGCCGTAGCGCGCGACCGCCTGTTCCCGCAGCGACGGCGGCAGCGACACCAGGAACTCTTCATCTCCGTACACGATATGATTGCGGTTTCGGATGTCGAGGCCGAAGGACACCCGCATGCCGGAATCGCGGTAGGCGCGGAGCCGTTCGGCGACGTGAGCCTCGTACGTGTCCGGCGAACTGCTGGAGTTGTAGTGCAGGCATGTGGTGATGCCCGACTCGATCATGGTCTTGCAGGCGTAGAGCACGTCCAGGTAGGGGTCCAGACCGGCCCGGGCGTCGCCCGCGAACCGCGAGATCTCGAAGCAGTCGTCCAGGCCGCCGAGCTGAAAGTCGGTAAGCCCCTTGCCGTGCTGGTGCGCGTTGACGAAGCCCGGAACCACCCAGTACCGTGACGACCCCACCACGGGGGCGTTGGGATACGCCGGCCTGAGGTCGCGGTACGGCCCCACCTCGACCACATCGCGACCCGACACCACCACGGCCCCGTTGCGGATCACCCCCTGGGTCCCGTACCGGGGTTGCATGGTGACGATGAATTTGCCTCGAACGAGATAGTCCATCTCAGCCCCCTGTGACCGGACCGGCAACCCAACCGGAAGGCCGGAATTGGGAAGTTAGAGCCCCAGGAAACGCAGGCAGTTGGCGGACGACACCCACTCGCGCTCCTCGGCGGTGAGGTTCAGCTCGTCGAACTCGTCATCCGGCGACTGGTCCCGGAACATGAACGGATAGTCCGAGCCGATGACCACCTGGCTCGCCCCGACCGTGTCGATGAGATAGCGGACCGTGCGGTTGTCGAAGAACACGTCGTCGTAGAAGAACATGCGGGCATAGTCGGAGGGCTTCCTGGGCATGAGCGCGTGGAATCCGGGGTTGTTGTGCCAGGCGTTCTCCAGCCGCGGCAGGAGCTGGGTGAAGGTGCCGCCGCCGTGGCTGAAACACAGCCGCAGGCCCGGGCAAGCTTCCATCAGCCCGCCGGTGACCATGCTGGCGATGCCCAGCGCACCTTCCAGGGGGAACGCCACGATGTTCTCGATGAACGGCGGCCCCGTCACCCGGTCCATGAAGGTAACGTGCTGGGCGTGCACGAAGATGGGCACGTCCAGCTCCTCGGCGGCCTTGAAGAAGGGCAGGAACTCGGGTTCGCCGAGACTCTTGCCGTTGACGTTGCTCAGCAGCTCGACCCCGTGGAGACCCAGGGACTTGACCCGCCGCAGTTCCGCGGCGGCGAGGTCCACGTCCTGCATCGGCACCGAGCCCAGGGCGTAGAAGCGGTCCGGCGCCTGGTCCACCATACGCATCTCGACCTCGTTCAGATAGCGCGCGAGGTCGAGTCCGTCCTGGGGCTCCAACCGGTAGGCCAGGAGCTCCGGCATGGGCGACAGCACCTGCCGGTCCACCGCGTAGTCCGGCTCGGCCATTTCCCGCAGACGACGGGGCACCGACCAGCAGCGGTCCAGCACCGTGCGGAAGTTACGCCCCGCGATCATGACGTTGGCCGTCTCCGGTCCGGTGTGATCCATGGACGGCCAGCGGTTGCCGGCGGCTCGGTCGCCCACCGCAGGAAAATGTTCCGGGACGATGTGGGTATGAACGTCGATGACCATGAGCGGTGCTCCCATACAGGATTTGCAAGTCAGGCCCGGTTACGCGGTACTCGCCCGGGGCGGGGCGACGATGAACAGGCTCAGGAAACCGGAAATCACGAGCGTCACGGCGAATAGGGTGAAGGGAACCGTGTAGCTGCCCGTCCAGTCGAAGAGAAAACCGAAGAACGGCGGCCCCAGGGCCGCGAAACTGTGGGTCATGAGAATTCCCAGGCCCCGTATCCTGCCCATGGACAGACGCCCGAAGATCCGCGCCCACACCACGTCCTGCAGCACCATGTTACCACCGAGCCCCACCCCGTAAAAGAAGAACCCGACATAGACGAGGGTCAGGGAGCTGGAGGTGATGGCCACGGTGAGACCGGCCGCCTGAATCAGGAACTTGGCCAGAGTGCTCCAGCGTACGTCCACGCGGTCCGCGACGATGCCCCAGACGAGCGGCGATCCGAGTTGGGTGGAAGCAATGACGCTCAGCGCACCAACGGCGCGCAGATCCGAGTAGCCGAGGTCGGTGACATAGGCGAAGACGTGCAGATTGACGCCGGTGACGCCGACCGCGGACACGCCGAAAACCGCGACGATCAACCAGAAGGCCCGGGTCCGCAGGCCCGCCTTCCGGCTCCAGATACGGGCCTCGCTCGCGGCGTACGCCTGCGGCCGTGGCGTTTCCCCGTCCGTCACGGCCACGGGATCCAAACCGTCCGGATTGAGGCCCATGTCTTCAGGTGACCGCCGGATGTAGAGCAGGGCGGGGACGACGATCAGCACCAGGGTCAACACGCCGAACACGGCCCAAGTTTGACGCCAGCCCAGCCAGACCAGCAGGGGCACGACGAGGAACGGCATGACGATCTTCGCGAAGCCGATGCCCATGCTGGAGACGGCAATGGCCCGGCCGCGTTTTCGGACGAACCACCGGGCAATCATGACGTTGATCACCATGTAACCCAGCAAGGCGTCGCCCACCGTCACGAAAGTCCAGCGCACCAGGACGAATTGCCAGAAGACCTCGACCTGGCTGAGGATGAAATAGCCCACGGCGGCCACCACCGCACCCGCGGTTACCAGCCACCGGCTGCCGTGCCGGTCCACCAGCGGACCGACGAAGGGCGCCATGAAAGCACCGATGAGACCCTCGCCCGAGCGCAGCAGCGAGAAGACGCCACGGGACACTCCCAGATCCAGGGTCATGGGTTTGAGGAAAATGCTCAGGGTGCTGGCAAGGGCGAACGAGGAGGTGACGTTGGCGATGAATCCGACGGCGACGATGTACCAGCCGTAGTAGGTCCGGCCCGGTGCATGTACGCGGTGTGTTGAACCCGGTGCGATCACCTGTCACGGGTAGCAGGGTTCGCGGGTGATGGAAAGCACGACGCCCGCGCACGCCGGGAAATGGACCCGCCGTCCGGATTGGTGTAGATTCCCGCCAAATCCGCCAGTACGGAAAAGGAGAAGCCATGCGCGTGTTGATTACCGGCGCCGGTTTGATCGGTTCCCACGTGGCCGCGGAGCTGAACTCGCGGGGAGACGAAGTCACCTTCTTCGACGTCGTGGCGAAGCCGGACTACGTCCGGCACGTCACCGGCAAGGACCTGCCGCTGATCCGCGGCGACATCTGCGATCTCGCGGCCCTGATGGACGCCTTCCTGACGGTACGGCCCGAGGTCGTCATCCACCTGGCCGCGTCCGTGGGCGAAAACAACATCCCGAACCTCTATACCGGCTTCCAGGTCAACCTGGTGGCTACCCTCAACGTCGCGGAAGCCGTCCGCCTCGCGGGCGTGCGACGGCTGGTGCACGCCAGCACCCAGGCGGTGTACCAGGACGCCGACCCCGGCGAGCTGCTCCGCGAAGACTCGCCCCTGGACGGCCGCGGCCGCGTGTACAACGCCTCGAAGCTGGCATGCGAGCACGTGCTCCGGACCTTTGCCGCCAAGCAGGCCTTCGAGCTGGTGCTGTTGCGCTTCGCCGGGGTGTACGGGTACCGGTCGGTGGCCGGGGGCCCGGGGGTGGCGGTGCAGGAGGCGGTATGGGCCGCCATGGCCGGGGAAGACGCCGTGCTCAACGCCTACGAGACCGTGGACTTCGTCTACGTCAAGGACCTCGCCGACGGCATCGCCCGGGCCGTGCATACCGCGCCGCTGGCCCACGACACCTACAACCTCGGCAGCGGCGCCCTCACCACCGTGGAGGACATCGAGGCGGCGCTCCACGCGATCTTCCCGGACATCCGTCTGCGCCGGGGCACGCTCACGCCCAAGCGGCCGCAAATGGACATCACCCGCGCCCGGAACGACATGGGCTACGCGCCGGAGTACAGGCTCGAGGCGGGCCTGCGCGACTACATCGCGGAGTTGAACCGGGAGTAAAGGCGGGCTTGGGCGACGATTGGATTGTTCGGATAGTCTTCAGGTCGCCGCCACGCTCCGGGAGGCGGCGGCCTCCGTCAGGGTGGTGGTGGGGGAGACGTACTCCAGGTCCGTCAGCACCTCGATGAGGGCGGGGCCGGAGGCGGCCAGGGCCTGCTCCAGCGCCGGCAGGAACTCGTCGTCGCGGCTGACCTTGATCCCCAGCGCGCCGTAGCCGTTTCCCAAGGCGGCGAAGTCGGGGTTGACCAGGTCGGTGCCGTAATTCCTGCCGGGATACTGGGCTTCCTGGTCCATGCGGATGGTGCCGTAGGAGCCGTTGGCGTACACCATCACGATGATCTTCACGCCGTACTGGCGCGCGGTGGCGATCTCCTGTCCGGTCATCAGGAAGCCGCCGTCGCCCACGTGGGCGATGACGGTGCGCTCCGGATGGGCCAGCCTGGCGGCCACCGCGCCGGGAACGCCGGTGCCCATGCTGCCCAGGTTGGGCACGATGTACGAATCGGCGTGGTCGAACTCGAGATAGCGCTGGACCCAGCCCCCGAAACTGCCCGCGTCGTGGGTGTGGATGGTATCCGCCGGGACAGTGGCCTTGATATCCGCCATGACCCGCTCCATGGACACCGCGCCGGTGGGGCGCTCGGGCGGGGTGGCGTAGCGCCGTTGGCGGCCGTGATAGTCGGCGATCCAGGCGGCCCGGGCCTCGTTGGGGCCGGGACTCTCGTATTCCAGCGCCGCGGCCAAAGCCTGGCCGGGGTCCGCGACCAGGGCCAGGTCCGGACGGAAGTTCTGTCCGATGTTGCCGGCGTCGGCGTCGATCTGAATGGTCGCGAGGCCCGGATGCGGCAGCGTGTAGCCGCCGGAAACCTGCTGGTTGAACCGGCAGCCCACGATCAACAGGAGGTCGGCTTCGTCCCTCACGATCTGCTTGGCGTGATTGTTGCGGCTGCCGAGATTCCCTACGTAGTGGGGATGGGTGTTGGGGAACACGTCCTGGCGCTTGAATGCGCTCAGCACCGGCATCTGGAACTTCTCGGCGAAAGCCACGAGTTGGTCGCGGGCGCGCGCGTACTGGGCGCCCGAGCCCGCCAGCAACACCGGCTTCTCCGCGCGGTTGACCCTCTCCACCATGTCCCGGACCGCCTCCGGGTCCGGACTGGGACGCACCGCGGGATAGGGCTCCACCATGGCGATGTCCGCCTCCTCCTCGAGCATGTCCCTGGGAAGGGACACCACCACCGGACCCGGCCGCCCCGACCGCGCCACGTGGAACGCCCGGGCCATGATGCGCGGCACTTCCCGCGGATCGTTGATCTCGATGACCCACTTGGCGATGCTGCCGAAGAAATGCGTGTAGTCGATCTCCTGGCCGGACTCCCGGCCCCGGTGCGCCCGCGCTACCTGTCCGATGAGCAGGATCAACGGGGTCGAGTCGTACTTGGCGAGATGCACCCCGATGCTGGCATTGGTGGCGCCGGGGCCGCGGGTGACCATGCACACGCCCGGCGCGCGGGTGGTCTTGCCGTAGGCCTCCGCCATCAGGCAGGCGCTGCCCTCGTGCCGGTTGGTGATGAGGGTGATCTCCGGGACATCCCTCAACCCGTCCAGCAAGGCAATGTAGCTCTCACCCGGCACGGAGAAGGCGTGGCGCACCCCTTCGTTGCGTAGCGACCACGCTACCGCGTGGCCGCCCGACATCCTGCGGCTATGTTGGTTTCCACTCAATGGCCTACTCCCGGATACGCGTCCACGGCATCTCCGGCAGCGTGGGAACGCGTTGAATCCCCTACCGCATTTGGTGTCGTGGGGCAAGCGACGGGCGAGTGTGGATACCGCTGGAACGACCGGGCGAAGGCCACGATCTCACAGGGTCCACGGGGCGCGGTGCCTAAAAGGGTTTGCGTGCGAGGAAGCAGTACAACGGTGTGAAGACCCCGGATCTACCGCCCGCGACGTAGGCGGCCGCGGTCTGATCCAGGAACCTGACTAGTTCCACGGAGCCCTCCGGAAAGAGCCGCAGCACCTCGGTCAGCTTCAGGATCGCGAAGACCGCCTTGCGGCCCCACCGAGTCCTGTGGAAGGCGTTCCTCAACGTCCCCCGCCGATTCTCCATGGGCTGATACCATGGTGTGGATGGTCCCTCCTTGACGTCTCGGTCGATTCCCTCGATGACATGGAATCCCGCCGCCTCAAGCGAGCGGTCGACCTCGCCCATGGTCGCGATATCCTGCAGAGCAACGTGACGCATGAGACCCTGCTTGATGGTCCGGTGCCGGCTGTCGTCCGGATCGAACTTGTCCGTCAGACACATCTCCTGGCCCCAGAACAGGGCTCCGGGTTTCAGGATGCGGAATATCTCCGCGAACGCACGTTGCCTGTCCGGCGCATGGCACGTCGACTCGATGGCATAGCCCCTGTCAAACGCATTGTCTTCGATCGCACGCATGTCCATGAAACTGCACTCTACGTAATCGACCATGTGGTCGAGCCCTGCTTCACCGGTTAGCGTTTTGGCCCTTTCAAGCTGAGTTGCGCTGTTGTTGATCCCCACAACCTTGACACCGGCCTCGTGCACAACCCGACGCAACGGGCCGCCAATCCCGCAGCCGACATCGACCACCGTCATGCCCTGCCGCAACCCCAGCTTGGCGATCATCAAGCGCTGATGCCTGATGATGGATTCCTCCAGACTCTCCTGCGGCGTCAGGGGCGCGAAGTGCAGGGATTCACCCCACCCGAAGACCATGAGGTCACTGCAGAGGTCATAGTAGTCTTTCACCGTTTCGGCATGGTCGCGCGCGCCTGCCCCGCCGGTCTCGGCCACTCCGTCGACCCGGCCGTCGAAAGTTCGCCTGCGTCGGGCGACGTTCTCCCCGAGGGGTGCACGCCTGAGCGAGTTCAATAGTCCGCGTAGTAGCATGGTATAGTCATGACCTCGCCGCCGTGTATGGCACGAAACCTGCGGCTGGCATTCAATCAAACTGAACCCGAAGTAACCATTTTGTTTTGGTATAGTAAATCATAAAACCGGCCGAAGGCTGCTACCTCATTGAACAACGGCTTGAATTGACGGCGGTGAGTTTGACGTGTTAATTGCAAGCGACGTGAACGAAGAAGCGCTCAAACACCGGCCGAAAACGAAAGCATGACCCTCCTGTCTCCGGACCGCTACGCCGCGTTCCTGCTGCGCCGCCGATGGCTGGTCCTCGCGGCGTCAATAGCGGTCATGCTGGCTCTGACCGCCGGTCTCCAGTTCCTGAACATCTCCAACGACTGGCGCGACATGCTGGACGAGGACAATCCCCAGCTCGTCGCGTTCGACGCCCTGGAGGATACCTACACCGCCACCAATGCGGCGTTGATCGCGGTCGCGCCCAAGGGGGGATCGGTGTTCACCCGCGAGGCCCTGGGCGCCATCGAGGAACTGACCGAGGCCGCGTGGGAGGTGCCCTGGTCCAGCCGGGTCGACTCCCTCGTCAACTACAACCACAGCGAGTCGGTGGAGGACGACCTGAACGTGGAGCGGCTCGTGGACGGCGCGTCATCGCTCAGCGATGAAGACCTCGCGCGGATCAAGAAAATTGCGCTAGGCGAGCCCAGCGTCGCGGGCCGTCTCGTCTCCCATGACGGGCGCGTTGCCGGACTGGTGATCAGCTTTACCTTGCCCGAGCATTCGGACGCCGCCGAGATCCAGACGTACCACTACCTCCGCGGCCTCCTGGACAAGGCCCGGGCCGCCCACCCGGATATCGCCTACCACGTGACCGGCAACGTCTTCGTGAACCAGGTCCTGACGGAGGCGGCCCAGGACGACATGGGGATTCTCGCGCCCGCCGCCTTCCTGGTCATCGTGGCGGTCGGCGCCTTCCTCCTGCGCTCCCTGTTCGGCACGCTGGGCATCATTACCCTGCTCATCTTCGTGGTCGCCTCCACCATGGGCGTCATCGGCTGGACCGGGCTGGTGCTCAACGCCGCCAACTCCGGCATCCCCCTCATCATCATGACCCTCGCCATCTGCGACTCGGTCCACATCATCGGGACCGTCAACTCCGGCATGGGCCAGGGTCTGGACCGGGACGCGGCCATCGCCGAATCGCTGCGGGACAACGCATGGCCCGTCTTCCTCACGACGGCCACGACGATGATCGGGTTCCTCAGCATGAACGCCTCGGACTCTCCGCCTTTCCGGATCCTCGGCAACCTGGTGGCCGTCGGCATGCTGATCGCCTACGTGTATTCCATGACGCTGCTGCCGGCGCTGCTGTCGGTCCTGCCGCTGCGCGCGCGCGCCGCACGCGCCGGGGGTTCCGCTTTCTTCGATCGCCTCGGCGCCTTCGTGGTGGCGCGCCGCAGGCTCCTGCTCTGGTCCGTGGCCGCCGTGGCGCTCGCATTGGTGGCCGGCGTGCCCCGCGTCGAGCTGACGGACAACTGGACCACTCATTTGGACAAGCGCTACGAGTTCCGGCGCGATACGGACTTCGTCATCGAGAACCTGACCGGCGTGGAAACCCTGGAGTACAGCCTTGACGCCGGACGCGACGGCGGCATCACCGATCCCGACTATCTGCGCAAGGTCGACGCTTTCGCCGAATGGTACCGGGCCCAGCCGGAAGTGGCGCATGTCCAGGTGTTCTCGGACATCATGAAGCGCCTCAACAAGAACATGCACGGCGACGACCCGGGCTTCTACCGGGTGCCCGAAGATTCCCGGCTTGCCGCGCAGTATCTGCTGCTCTACGAGCTTTCGGTCCCCTTCGGCATGGACCTCAACAACCGCATCAACATCGCCAAATCGGCGACGCGCATGACCGTCACGCTCGCCAGACTCAAGTCGGAGGAGTTGCGCGCGCTCGAAGTGCGCGGTCAGGATTGGCTGCGCGCCAACGCGCCCGACTTGGCCAGCGAGGCATCGGGGTACAGCCTCGTCTTCGCCCATCTGGCCATACGGAACACCCTGAGCATGTTGTGGGGGACGGTCACCGGCATGATCGTCATTTCGCTGATCCTGATCGCGATTTTCAGAAGCGTGCGCTTCGGGCTCATCAGCCTCGTGCCCAACCTCATCCCCTCGGCCATGGCCTTCGGCGTGTGGGGCTATCTGTACAGCGAGGTGGGGCCGGCCGGCTCCCTCGTCACCGCCATCGCCTTCGGCACCGTCGTCGACGACACGATTCACATCATGGCCAAGTATCTGAAGGCCCGTCGCGAGGGCCTTCCCTCGCCCGAGGCGGTGCGCTACAGCTTCAACTCGGTAGGTGGTGCGTGTTTCACCACGACCATGATGCTGGTGCTGGGCTTCCTGGTGTTCGCCACGTCGGGATTCGCCATCAGTTGGATGCTCGGCCTCCTGGTTGCGCTCACCCTCGGCTTCGCGCTGGTCCTCGATCTCCTGTTCCTTCCGCCCCTGCTGATGGCCATCGACCGGAAACCGTGACCCGGTGTTTTCCGGTACGGAAACGAGCCTGAATGCCCCGACGAATTGCCATTGTTGGTGGAGGGGTTTCAGGGCTGGGCACCGCATGGGCGCTCCATCATCACCCGGACCGGTTTGATTTCCGGCTGTTCGAGGCCCAGGAACGCCTCGGCGGCAACGCCGTCACCGTCGACATGCCCCAGGACGACGGCGGCTCCATTCCCTTCGATATTTCCGTCACCGCCTGTATCCCGTCGGTGTATCAACACATCCTGCTGTTGATGGAGCGGTTCGGCATCGAGCTCGTCGATACCCGGTTCAGCTACAGCGTGAAGTACGGCGACGGCGTATACGCCCACGATTTCGATTCGGACATCAGGGAGCAACTGAAATCCGAGATTTCCAGGTTCCAACGGCTCCTGAGGTGTCTGCATCGGTTCGGCCGGCTGACCCGCTCCCGGTCGAAGCTGCTGAATGCCCTCAACCCGTTCAACTACGTCAGCATGGGCACGGTCCTGAATCTCGGACGATTCTCCGGGGACTTCCGGTACAAGATCCTGAAACCCATGTTCATCAACTTCGTGCTGGCAACGAACATATTCGACATGCCCGCGGCACTGTTCGCGAGGTATCTCGAGTTCTTCGACATCGAGGCCGCCACGCCCATGCAGACGTGGGACCAGGGGACGCGACGCATCTACGAGAACCTGTCGGCCGGCTTTCGGGACAGGATCTACCTCAACAGGCCCGTCCGAAAAGTGTACCGGCAGGCGTCCGGTGTCCTGGTGGAGGATGACGATGGGGTCCGGGAAACGTTCGACGAGGTGATCTTCGCATGCAATGCGGACCAGACCCTGAGGATCCTCGACGAGCCCACCTCTCTTGAACGCTATATCCTCTCGTCGGTACGTTATGATAGCGAGATCCATCATCTCGCTGTCGTCCACTCCGACGCCTCGGTCCTTCCGGACAACGAAGTGAAGCCCCTGTCAACGCGCAGCAACCATATAGAACAATACGGCGCAAAACCGGACAACTATGAGATCACGTACATCATGCACAACCAGCAACCCTGGGCCAAAGGGTCCGACAAACCTTGCCTGGTGACCTACAACCCGGTCCATCCCATCGACGAGCGAAAGGTCCTCGACAAGCGCTCGTTCCGGCACATCGTCCATGACGTGCGCCACGTTGCATGGCTCGTCCACCTGTTCCGTTTCGTTCAAGGCAAGAAACGAACGTGGCACTGCGGCGCCCACACGCTGATCAACAGCCAGGAGACCTGTCTCGTTACCGGGCTCGCCGCCGCGAGACAGCTCGGCGCGGACTATCCCTTCGACGATCCCGCGGCAAAACGGTGGTTCAACTATTACGGGAGCATCCTGTACGGCCGGCGATTCAGGAGAGCGTAGCGTCAGGGCCCTCGGAGTCGCACGGATCGGGATAGAACTGGGCACAGTAGTTCCTGAAGGGCATGATCTTGCCGTCGGAACGGGAGAGGCGCGGGCGCCATCGATATTGCTTGCGGCTCCAGATGACCACGTCCTGCAGGACGTCATGCCGTTGCTGCGACACCATGAACCTGTTCATGACGGGGGCGCGCCATCTCACCGGGAGGAACCCCAGGCCTGCGATCTTCCGCGCCGGCTTCCGTATCTCCCGCACCTGCGAGACCAACGACATGTCGATGAGCGTGCCGTCCACCGGCGTCGCCAGCACCCACAGGCGCGCATCCATGCCGATGGAGTGCTCGCGGATTTCCACGTAGGAGTAGCCCAGCCCGAAGACGTGGGTGGTGACCGAGGTGTCGAAGGTGAGGGTCGCGACCTTGGCGATCGTCCGCTTCGTCTTGAAGTCGAAACGACTCTCGAGACGGGGACCGTCCACGGACAGTTCCTGGATGGGGTTCACGTCTTCGTAGCCGTGGACGTAGCACAGGTGCGCGAAATCCACCGAGTTCTCCGACGTCTCCTGGGGATGGCCGGGAAAGCGGAGGGTCTTGATCGCGAAGCCGCTCCAGCCGGCCTGGTCCGGCGGCTCCGCGGGCAGGCTCCATTGGGGCTCCCGCCCCCCGAGCCCCCACCAGGCGAAGAGCAGGCCGAGAATTTCCCTGGTCTCGAAAATCCGCAACTTCGCGGTCCTGGGTGGAGGCGCAAAGGGAGTGGCGACGCACTGGCCGGTTGCATCGTATTCGTAGCCATGGAAGGGGCAGATGAGCCGGCCGTCGCGTACGCGCCCACCCGCGGCAGGCCCAAGGTCGGAGCCCAGGTGCGGGCAAACCGATTCGGCAACACAGACGCCACCGTCCTCGTCACACCAGACGACCACGTTCTCGCCCATCCATGTCTTTTGGACAAGTCCGGCCTTCAGCACGGCCTGGCGGGTTGCTACGAAGTACCAACCCTCGGGAAACGGGGAAGGCAAACGGGCGTTCGTGGCCTCCGTCCTCATCTAGGTAGATTTGTACCACTGTCGTGCCCGCTGTGCTAGAATTGATAACAAGATTGATAAGGTATGTTCGCGTCAGGAGGGGAGACGATGGCTCTCTCAACAGACGGCATGGCGACCCGGCAGCTCAGCTTGCCCGAGGAACTCCTGTTGATGCTCCTCAACGGAGAGTCCGGCTACTTCCACCAGGTACCCGGCTGGGACCTGAACTGCGCCGTCATGGGCGCGGTGCTCGCGGAGCTATCGCTCGTATCGCGCATCGATACCGATATGAAGTCCATGATTCTCCTGGACCGCACGGAGGTGGGCGACCCCGTCCTCGACCCCATCCTTGAAGAAATCGCCGAAGATCCGGTCCAACGGAACGCGCGGTACTGGATCGAACGGCTCGCTCCCCACGCGGACTCGATCGTCGACATGACGCTGGATCGTCTCGTCGACATGAAAATCCTGGAGCACCACGAGGGCGAATTCTGGACGTTTTCCCGGAGTGTCGGTCAGGCCGACCCGACCGCCGGAAACGGAGAAGGCACGGCGGTGGAATTCGTCACATCGCGCATCACGAAAGTAATTTTCCAAAAAGAGATTCCTACCCCGAGAGACATCATCATCGTCGGCCTCCTCAATACGTGCGACGTCTTGCGCTTCATATTCCCGCTCGATGATGAGTCCGAGGCGCGTATCAAGGTCATCTGCCAGTTGGAACTGATCGGCCGCGCCATCGCCGAGGCGGTGGCCCACAACCTTGCCGGCCCGTTGCTCCGTCGTTCCGCCCTGACCAAGACGATTCCCGCCGTCCCCTTGCGTAAATTGCTGCTCAATCCACATGTTCGCGACGGCAACCTTCCCGCTCTCTTCGCGGACATTGCGCAAGAGTACGGTCCGGTGTTCAAGCTCTGCCCGCCGTTCAAGAAGCCCATGATCTTCCTCGCCGGGCCGGAGGCGAACCACTGGACGAACAAGCGCGGGCGCATGTACCTGAGAGCCAAGGACTACTTTTCCGACTTCGAGAAGATCTACGGAGCGAACGGCGTATTGCCCTCCCTGGACGGCGCCGATCATTTCCGGCTGCGCAAGTCCCTGGCGCCGGCGTATTCCCGCGGCAGACTGGAAGGGCAACTGGACCAACTCTTCCGTCATGTTCGAAAATACATGGCGGACTGGACGGTTGGAGACACCTTGCCTGCTACGACCATGTGCCGGAAAATGGTCAACGCACAGCTCTCTCCGGTCTTCCTGGGCGTTGAGTCGCAGGACATCTTCGACGATCTGGCGACGTACAAGGAACGGGCGCTCACCACTCACATCATGCGGGCCCTGCCCAAGTTCATGCTGGGCACCCCGGGAATGAGACGCCGGTCCAAAGCCGTCGACACGTTGCTGGCGCGGGTCCAGAGCCTTCATACCTCGGCCCAGCGGGCTGATGCTGCTCGGGATCTTGCGGATGACCTGCTAAGCCTGCACGCGAGCGACCCTCAGTTCGTCCCGGAGTCGAATCTGCGTTTCGCCCTTTCCGCGGCGCTGATCGCCAGCGTGTATCTCGGCGATGCGTTCAGCTTCACACTCTACGCCATGGCGTCACAGCCCGAGCTTTACGCGAGGATCCGGAGGGAAGCGGATGCCCTGTTCAATGACGGCGATCCGGATACCGAGGCATTCAACCCGTCCGCCATCGACGTGACTCACCGATTCCTCATGGAGTGCCTGCGCGTTTACCCGATCGTCCCGGTGTCCATTCGGAACGTCATGAATACGTGCGTGGTGGAGGACTACGAACTGCCGGTGGGGTCACAGATCTTCATTGCCCAGACAGCCGCGCATTACATGAACGACGTGTTCCCCGACCCATTAAAATTCGACATTGACCGTTATCTGCCTCCGCGCAATGAGCACCGCGGTCCCGGGTACGCCCCGTTCGGGCTGGGCACGCACACCTGTCTGGGGTCCCGGTGGCTGGAGTTGCAATTGGCCGTCAACGTGCTGATGGTCGCGCACTACTTCACCATTGAGGTGGCCCCCGCGAACTTCAGGTTCCGGTTCAACCCCCTTCCATCGATGAAGCCCAGCAAGAAACTGAAATTCGCCATCACCGAGCAGAGGCACGAGATACACGCCTGACGGGAGAAACATGCCGGACGGAGTCGAACAGCTAAACGCGGATATCATCGCGGCTGCCAGGATCCTGAGCCGTGAGGGACTGGTGCAGGGATTCGGGCACGTGAGCGCGCGGATTCCGGACTCGGACCTGTTCGTGATCACGCCGCGGATTGCCCTGGAGCTGGTGGAGCCCGGACAACTGGTGGTGGTCAATCTCCAGGGTGAGGTGCTGGAGGCGCCGGTGCCGCCATCCTTCGAGACCGCGCTCCACACGGCCATCTTCAACGCTCGGCCCGACGTCAACGCCATCACGCGGATCCATGCAAGAACCGCCAACATATTCTCGGTGACGGACACCCCCCTGGAGGCGGTGCACAACCACGGCAGCTTCTTCAGCGGCGGCGTGCCGGTATTCAGGACCATCGACCTCATTTCCACCCGCGAGCTGGGCGAAGGCGCGGCGGCGGCGCTGGGCGATGCGGCCGCCGTGCTGTTGCAGGGGAGCGGCCAGGCCACGGTGGGGAGGACCATACCGGAGGCGGTGATGATGGCCATCTACCTGGAGGAAGCGGCGCAGGTGCTCTATGGCGCCATGCAGATAGGCACTCCGCGTTTCCTCCCCCGGGAAGCCGCGGGCTCGCGGCAGAAGGAGGCCCTGCCGCCCCCGGACATGGAACGCGCGTGGAACTTCTTCAAGAGCCGGGTGGGGATGTAGCCGCTGCCCCGCCCCTGGATTCCCGTCCCCGATCGGAGTCGGAGACAGGCTTTCGCGGGAATGACGGTTCAGAAACGAAAAACGCCATGCCGGCAAGCCGGCATGGCGTTTCAGCTTCGAGCAATGTGTCGTGGATCAGCCGGCGAACTCGACGTCGAGCTTGGCGGTCTCTCCGGCCTTGACCTCCACTTCCTTGGTCTGCGTGCCGAGCTTCTCGTGCCAGACCTGGACCTGGTACTTACCGGCGGGCAGGTCGGGGATGCTGAAGGCCCCGTCCGCGCCGGTGACGCTGTAGTAGGGGTTGCCGGCCACGAATATCCAGCCGCCCATCCAGCCGTGGACGTCACACTTGACTTCCATGATCTCCGGCTTGTCGAACTTCACCTTCAGCTTCTTCTTGAACTTGGGCTGCGCCCGGTTCATGGGCTTGTTGACCTTGCTGTAGGTGTGGATGTTGTGCAGCACCTTGTCCGGATTGAGGATGGTGACGTCGGCGCCGGCCGCCACGGCCAGGACATGCGGTTGATACAAGCAACCGTTCTGGTCGAGGGTGACCCCCTTCTTCTCCAGCTTCTTGCCGCCCTTGACGTCGGCGATGTACACCACCACGTTCGCCAGCTTGCCGTCCTTGACCACCAGGGATTCGTCGAACTTGGGCGACTTGTCACAGCGCTTCTTGTCCTTGGTGACCTTGAGCTTCTTCGGCTCCGGGGCGGTGCCCTTGAAGAGCACGGCGCCGGAGATGGTCCCGCCGGCGGCCGCGGCGCCCTGGTAGGCGCCCAGCGTCAACGTGACGGTCATCATGAGTGCCGGTACGGCGAGCAATGAAAACCTGCGGTTCATATCGGTCTCTCCCTCTTGCGAAATTGTCTATGGTTTCAGGTTAACCCTGTTTGTTGGCTTCCTCAACACCTTTCTGCCCGGATTCCATCGCCTCTCCGCCTTCGGCCTTGGCCGTGGCGGGCGGCTTCAAGCCGAGCGTCATGATGTAGTCGGTCAGCGCCTCGATCTGTTTCTTCTCGTCGCCGCCGAGAATGTCCTCGGGGCCGCCGGGATAGAAAGACGGCATCTTGGTTCCCGGCTGGAGCTTCTGCGGGTCCAGGATCCACTTCTCGATCCAGTCCGGGTTCAGCCGCTGGCGCGCGAGGTTGAGGTCCGGCGCCCAGTCTTCCACCGGACCGTCGGGCTTCTTGTCGCCCTGCACGTGGCAACTGCCGCACTCGAAGTAGTCGTCGGAGAAGAGCGTTGCCCCGGCCTTCAGGTAACCCGCCGGCACCTTTGTCTCGTCGACGTGGACGTAAGGTATCTCGACCTTGGAAAGGGCCGCGAAATACTTGACGAAGGCATCCGCGTGGGGGCCGTCGAAGCCGAAGGTGGGCATGCGAATCTTGAGCCAGGGCCGGATCGGGGTCTCCGGGTTCTGCAGGAAACCGAACAGCCAGTTGGCCTGGACCTTCTCGCCCTGGCCGTTGAGCGGCGGCGGCGCCAGGGTCGGGTTCTCCTCGTAGTACTTGCGAACGTACCCGCCCTCGCCGTCGATCACGTGGCAGCCGATGCAGTTGTACTCCTGGATCTGGCGACGGCCGGCGGAAACCTGCTGCGCCCGCTCGGAATGGTCCGCCTTGAACGCCTCGGGCACCTTCCGCTCCACTAAGCCGTGCAGCAGAACCCGCAGGGCCTTGATGTCCTCCTCGGGCAGGTCGAAGTGGGGCATCAACTGCTCCACCCGCTCGGTGGCGTACACCCGCGGATTGTGGATCTTGTTGAGGGTCCAGTCCTTCCAGGTGTGCTTGATGATGGTGTCGTTGCCGAAGAAGAGCTCCTCCAGCGGCTTCGAGCCGAACGTCGTCAACTCGACGCCGATGCGGGATTCCTTCTCCATCCCCGGGATGTCGTGGCAGCCGGCGCAACCGTATTTCCGCACCAGCTTCTCGCCCCTGGCGATGTTGGCGGGCGCCTCGAGGCGAGCCACCACCTCGGCGTTCGGCTCGGGCTTCGTGCCCAGCGTCATCAGGTAGGCGGTGAGCGCCAACGCTTCGTCGTCCGACAGCCGGAGGCTCGGCATCCGGGTGTCCGGATTGTATGCCTTGGGATTCCGCAACCAGTGGTAGGTCCAGCGCGGCCCCACCTTGGCGGCGATGTCCTTCAGGTTCGGCACCAGGTCCTTGCCCGCGATGCGCGTGGTGAACTCACCGTCGGCCAGTCCGTGGCACCCCAGACATCCCACCGAGCGGGCCAGCTCCTTGCCCTTCTCCACCATGGCCGCGTCGCCCGGCCGGTACCCTTCGGGCATGGGAGACTGCTTGAGCCAGTCCTCGGTTTCCTTCTTCGAGGCCGCCCAGAGATAGGCCGCCGCGGCCAACGCCTCGTCTTCCTTGAAGTAGAAGTGCGGCATACGGGTATGGGGCCTGAAGTCGCGCGGGTTCTGTATCCACCGGACCATCCACGCGGGATCCACCTTGGCCTGGACCCTGCGCAGGCTCGGTCCGACCTTGGGGATGTCGCCGTAGCCTTCCACCAAGTGGCAGCCGGTGCATCCCACCTGCTCGAAGATCTGCTGGCCCCGTGCCACCACCTCGGCGCCCTCGAGGCCGGCCACGTTGAGATGGCAGGTGACGCAGTTGGCCTGCACGTCGTTGCCCTCGAGCAGCGGGTGCTCCCAGAACTTCACGTTACCGTGGGCCTGGGCCAGGCTGTTGACCGCCTCTCCCTGTCCTTCGTGACATACGGTGCAGCCGAAAACACGCGGCGGATGGGCGGCATCGCCGAGAAACACCGTGCGCTTCGGATGGGTCGTGAGGGGTTGCGGAAGGTCGTCGAAGCCGGCGCGGTTGATGCCGATATGGCACGACTGGCAGCGGTCCACCCGCTCCACCTGCTGGTCGAAGTTGTTGCGGTCGAAGTCCTTGAGCACCACCTGCTCGATACTGGGGATCTTGTAGAGGGTGAACTGCGGGAAGCCCTCCGGGCCCACCGTGACGGTGGCGTTGTCCATCTGCCGCTGCCACTTCCGCTTGTCACCCTCCAGCGCGTAGAGCTGGTCGTCTATCTTCTTGACGCCGCCCTGGACCTCCCTGATCTCGGCCTTGACGTCGGTGCGCTTCTTGCGTGCGGCTTCCAGGGCCGGCTCAAGCGCTCGTTGCTGGGCTTCCAGCTCCTGGATGTGCTTGCGGTAAGGGCCCGCGTCGTTTCCCAACTGGACCGCGTGGTCGAACTCGTACCAGGCCTCGTCCAGCTCGCTCTTGACGAACTTGACCTCCTGGTCCGCGTCGAAGTACTCGACCTCGACCCGCTGCTGAAGCTCCTTGAGCTCCGCGAGCCGCGCGCCCTTCTCGCCGCTCTCGAGGCTCTCCACCTCGGCGGCGCGTTGCTTCACCAGCTCCGCGTACTTCGGGTCCGCGTTCAGCCGTTCCTGCTCTTTGGCCAACGCGGCCGCGGCGCGCTCGTAGTCCGTGCGGATGAACTCCGACTGGTGTATCTTCCACACCCGCCTGGTGATGTTGTCGTCGAACACCGCCCACAGGGACACCACCACCAGCAGGATGGAGCCTACGAAAAAGACCGTCCCGTAGGATTTCTTTTCTTCGTTGGGATCTACGCCGCGAACCGCCATTCATGCTCCCTTACAGCACGCAGAGAATCTCTACCTTACCGCCGCGTCAAGCCGCCTTGCTCTCCAACAGACGCCCAAGCGAGAACACCGCCACGCCGATGAGGGTCATGATGATCTCCTCGGCCATGGCTATGCCCCGGAAGATGCCCACGAACAGCGTGAAACCCACGGCGGCAAGGCCCAGGGCCTGAACGAGCTTTGCTACATAGAACATCAGATATTAAGCCACGGGGTGACCATGATGTACTTGATGTTGAACACCAGCCGCAGGAACATCTTGACCGGAAGCCCTATCATGGTGATGAACAGAAAGGACGTGATGGCGAAGCGGACCGCGCCCCACCGGATCATGAACTCCTTGCCCTTGATCCAGACCACCCACTTGTAGAACAGCCACGTCGAGACCACGTAGTAGAGCAGCACCAGGAACAGCCCGAAGCCGGCCTGCACCCAGTAGTCCCGCAGGCCCACGATGTAGGGCAGGTCGACGTTGGTCAGCGCGACCACCTTGTGGGGATCCCACCTCTGCCAGGGCCAGAACAGGTTCCACCCCGGCCCGCGGAAGAACGTCCCGATGATGATCGTGACCACCCACAGGACGTGGAATCCGATGTAGAAGGTCATGATCTCCCACTTGCGTTCCTTGAAGGTGTAGTAGCCGTTGCCCTTGGCGTTGATGTCGATGAAGGGGATCACCATCAGGCCGATGATGATGAAGGTCGGCAGCACCACGCCGGCGTACCAGGGATCGAAGTACACCAGCATCTCCTGCAGTCCGAGGAAATACCACGGCGCCTTGGAGGGGTTGGGGGTGCGGGCCGGGTTGGCGGGCTCCTCCAGCGGCGCGTCCACCAGCAGCGACCACAGCGTCATGGCCACCATCACGAAGATGGTCACCAGGAACTCGCCGCGCACCAGGTGCGGCCACGTGTGAATCTTGTCGTCGACGACGATCGTCCGGCTTCTTTCC